>CBDCVV010000017.1:0-215268 GCA_965223235.1 Longimicrobiales bacterium | reverse complement strand
CTCAACGGCGTCGGCGGATGTCGGCTACCAGATCCAGGGCGGACTGACGGGCCACGTCTTCCAAGACGACAACGGCAACGGCGTTCAGGACGGGGCCGAGCCGGATTTCGCGGGTGTCGACGTCGTCATCACGGACATCAATGGTGGCACCACCACGGTCACGACCGACGCGAACGGAGACTGGTCAGCAACGGGGCTACCTGCCGGCAACGCGAACGTCGATGTGGATGACACGACGCTGCCGGCCGGTGCCACGCTCACCACTAGTAATGATCCTCAGACGGTCGCCGTGCCTGCTTCCGGCTCGACAGCATCCGCGGATGTCGGCTACCAGATCCAAGGTGGACTGACGGGTCACCTGTTCGAGGACACGAACGGCAACGGAGTCCAGGACGGGGCCGAGCCTGATCTTGCCGGTGTCGACGTCGTCATCACCGACATCAACGGCGGAACCACCACGGTCACGACGGATGCGAATGGGGACTGGTCGGCGACCGGGCTACCCGCTGGCAACGCGAACGTCGATGTCGACGACACGACGCTGCCGGCCGGTGCCACGCTCACCACGAGTAATGATCCTCAGACGGTGGCGGTGCCTGCGAGTGGTTCGACGGCGTCGGCGGACGTGGGCTACCAGATCCAGGGTGGACTGACGGGCCACGTCTTCCAAGACGACAACGGCAATGGCGTTCAGGATGGCGCCGAACCGGATCTCGCGGGCGTGGATGTCGTGATCACCGATATCAACGGTGGAACGACGACGGTCACGACAGACGCGAACGGCGACTGGTCAGCAACAGGGCTACCTGCTGGTAACGCGAACGTCGATGTCGATGACACGACGCTGCCTGCGGGCTCGACACTGACGACGGCGAACGATCCTCAGACGGTCGCGGTTCCTGCGAGTGGTTCGACGGCGTCGGGGGATGTCGGTTACCAGATCCAGGGCGGCCTGACGGGCCACCTGTTCGAGGACACGAACGGCAACGGCGTTCAGGACGGGGCCGAGTCCGATCTCGCCGGTGTCGACGTGGTGATCACGGACGCGAACGGCGGAACGACGACGGTCACGACGGACGCGAACGGCGACTGGTCTGCGACGGGTCTACCGGCGGGTAACGCGAGCGTCGATGTGGACGACACGACGCTGCCGGCCGGAGCGACGCTGACGACGGCGAACGATCCTCAGACGGTCGCGGTTCCTGCGAGCGGCTCGACGGCGTCGGCGGATGTGGGCTACCAGATCCAAGGCGGACTGACGGGTCACGTCTTCCAAGACGACAACGGCAACGGCGTTCAGGACGGGGCCGAGCCGGATCTTGCCGGTGTTGACGTGGTCATCACCGACATCAACGGCGGGACGACCACGGTCACGACAGACGCGAACGGCGACTGGTCAGCAACGGGGCGACCGTCGGGTAACGCGAACGTCGATGTGGACGACACCACGCTACCGACCGGGTCGACGCTGACGACGGCGAACGATCCTCAGACGGTCGCGGTGCCTGCGAATGGCTCGACGGCCTCGGCGGACGTGGGCTACCAGATCCAGGGCGGACTGACGGGCCACCTGTTCGAGGACACGAACGGGAACGGCGTTCAGGACGGAGCGGAGCCGGATCTCGCCGGTGTCGACGTCGTCATCACGGACGTGAACGGTGGAACGACGACGGTCACGACGGACGCGAACGGGGACTGGTCGGCGACCGGGCTACCTGCTGGTAACGCGAACGTCGATGTCGATGACACGACGCTGCCTGCGGGCTCGACGCTGACGACGGCGAACGATCCTCAGACGGTGGCCGTGCCTGCTTCCGGCTCGACTGCATCGGCGGATGTCGGCTACCAGATCCAGGGCGGGCTGACGGGTCATCTGTTCGAGGACACCAACGGCAACGGCGTCCAGGACGGAGCGGAAGCAGATCTCGCCGGTGTCGACGTAGTCATCACCGACATCAACGGCGGCACCACCACGGTCACGACGGACGCGAACGGAGACTGGTCGGCGACGGGGCTACCGTCGGGTAACGCGAGCGTCGATGTGGATGACACGACGCTGCCGGCCGGTGCCACGCTCACCACTAGTAATGATCCTCAGACCGTGGCGGTGCCTGCTTCTGGCTCGACGGCTTCCGCAGATGTCGGCTACCAGATCCAGGGCGGACTGACCGGTCACCTGTTTGAGGACACGAACGGCAACGGAGTTCAGGACGGAGCGGAGCCGGATCTCGCCGGTGTCGACGTCGTCATCACCGACATCAATGGCGGCACCACTACGGTCACGACGGATGCGAACGGAGACTGGTCGGCGACGGGCCTACCTGCTGGCAACGCGAACGTGGATGTCGATGACACGACGCTGCCGGCTGGCTCGACGCTGACGACGGCGAACGATCCTCAGACGGTGGCGGTACCTGCTTCTGGTTCGACGGCCTCGGCGGATGTCGGCTACCAGATCCAGGGCG
This sequence comes from Longimicrobiales bacterium, assembly GCA_965223235.1. GTDB lineage: Bacteria > Gemmatimonadota > Gemmatimonadetes > Longimicrobiales > Gaopeijiaceae > UBA2589. Next base: position 212,803 of record CBDCVV010000017.1, on the reverse strand, counting down.
GGCTGACGGGTCACCTGTTCGAGGACACGAACGGCAACGGCGTCCAAGACGGAGCGGAAGCAGATCTCGCCGGTATCGATGTGGTCATCACCGACATCAACAGCGGAACCACCACGGTCACGACGGATGCGAACGGTGACTGGTCTGCGACCGGGCTACCTGCTGGCAACGCGAACGTGGATGTCGACGACACGACGCTGCCAGCTGGTTCGACTCTTACGACGGCGAACGATCCGCAGACCGTGGCCGTGCCTGCTTCCGGCTCGACGGTGTCGGCGGATGTGGGTTACCAGATCCAGGGAGGACTGACCGGTCACCTGTTCGAGGACACGAACGGCGACGGCGTCCAAGACGGAGCGGAAGCAGATCTCGCCGGTGTCGACGTAGTCATCACCGACATCAACGGCGGCACCACCACGGTCACGACGGACGCGAACGGAGACTGGTCGGCGACCGGGCTACCTGCTGGTAACGCGAACGTCGATGTCGATGACACGACGCTACCTGCTGGTGCCACGCTCACCACGAGTAATGACCCGCAGACGGTGGCCGTGCCTGCGAGCGGCTCGACGGCGTCGGGGGATGTCGGTTACCAGATCCAGGGCGGCCTGACGGGTCATCTGTTCGAGGACACGAACGGCAACGGTGTCCAAGACGGAGCGGAGCCGGATCTCGCGGGTGTGGATGTCGTGATCACCGACATCAACGGCGGAACCACCACGGTCACGACGGATGCGAACGGAGACTGGTCGGCGACCGGGCTACCTGCTGGTAACGCGAACGTCGATGTCGATGACACGACGCTACCTGCTGGCTCGACGCTGACGACGGCGAACGATCCGCAGACGGTCGCGGTACCTGCTTCCGGCTCGACTGCATCGACCGACGTCGGCTATCAGATCCAGGGCGGACTGACGGGTCACCTGTTCGAGGACACGAACGGCAACGGAGTCCAGGACGCAGGCGAGCCTGATCTTGCCGGTGTCGACGTCGTGATCACCGACGTGAACGGCGGAACGACGACAGTCACGACGGATGCAAACGGCGACTGGTCTGCGACGGGGCTGCCGGCAGGTGACGCGAACATCTCAGTCGATGACACGACGCTGCCGGCTGGCTCGACGTTGACGACGGCGAACAACCCTCAGACGGCGACGGTACCCGCGTCCGGCTCAGGCACGGCAACCGACGTCGGATACCAGATCCAGGGCGGGCTGACGGGCCATCTGTTCGAGGACACGAACGGCAACGGTGTCCAGGACGCAGGCGAGCCTGATCTTGCCGGTGTCGACGTGGTGATCACAGACGCGAATGGCGGAACGACGACGGTCACTACGGACGCGAACGGCGACTGGTCTGCGACGGGGCTGCCGGCAGGTGACGCGAACATCTCAGTCGATGACACGACGCTACCGGCTGGTTCGACCCTGACGACGGCGAACGATCCTCAGACCGTAGCCGTGCCTGCGAGTGGCTCGACAGCGTCGGCGGACGTGGGCTACCAGGTCCAGGGCGGGCTGACCGGCCACTTGTTCGAGGACACGAACGGCAACGGAGTCCAGGACGCAGGCGAGCCTGATCTTACCGGTGTCGACGTCGTGATCACCGACGTGAACGGCGGAACGACGACAGTCACGACGGATGCAAACGGCGACTGGTCTGCGACGGGGCTGCCGGCAGGTGACGCGAACATCTCAGTCGATGACACGACGCTGCCGGCTGGCTCGACGTTGACGACGGCGAACAACCCTCAGACGGCGACGGTACCCGCGTCCGGCTCAGGCACGGCAACCGATGTCGGCTACCAGATCCAGGGCGGACTGACGGGCCACCTGTTCGAGGACACGAACGGCAACGGAGTGCAGGACGCAGGCGAGCCGGATCTTGCCGGTGTCGACGTGGTGATCACTGACGCGAACGGCGGAACGACGACAGTCACGACGGACGCGAACGGCGACTGGTCTGCGACGGGGCTGCCGGCAGGTGACACCGACATCGATGTCGACGATACGACACTGCCACCTGGTGTAACGCTCTCTACGTCTAATGACCCGCAAACGGTCACGGTAACGCCGGGTGGGTCGGTGCCCACTTCCCCGGTCGGGTACGAGCCGCCGGCGCAGCAGGTCGGCGTGGTCACGGGGCACCTGTTCGAAGATGCGAACGGGAATGGGGTTCAAGACCCTGGCGAGGCTCCGCTCACGGGAGTGACTCTGACGATCACGGATAGTCAGGGTGAGACCATCACGGTGACGACGGATGCGAATGGCGATTGGTCCGTCACGGTTCCGGCGGGCCCAACTACCATCGTGACGAACGGCCCGAACGGCTCGACACTGACCACAGGCAACGCCACACAGACGATCGACGTCCCGCCGGGAGGCACGATCTCCACGCAGACGATTGGCTTCCAACCCGGACAGCCGAACGTGGTGATCCGTAAGTCTGCCACACGCACCGAGGTTGCCGTGGCCGACGCGCTCGACTACGTGGTGACAGTTGAGAACGAAGGGCTGGCTATCGCCACGGACGTATCGATCGAGGATCGACTCCCGGCAGGCTTCACCTACGTGTCCGGTAGTGCTCGACTAGACGGCGCCGCGATCGCAGAGCCAACCGGAGCGCCCGGTCCGACGCTCGATTTCAACATCGGGTCACTAGCACCGGGTGAGTCTCGGACACTGACGTACCGCACTCGGGTTGGAGTAGGTGCGCTCGTGGGAGACGGAGTGAACCGGGCCGTTGCCAGGACGGCGGCTGGGTTGCAGTCCACTGAAGCCACCGCTGGAGTTGAAGTGCGCCGCGGCGTCTTCACGGACGAAGGGATGATCGTCGGAAAGGTCTACGTGGATTGCGACTGCTCCGGCGATCTCCAGCAGGGCTCTGAGGAGGTTGGTGTCCCAGGTGTTCGAGTTCTGCTGCAAGACGGTACGTCGGCGGTTACGGACTCGGAGGGTCAATACCACTTCACGGGCCTCCTGCCTCGTCTCTGGGTGGTGCGTGTCGATGAGCTCACACTGCCCGCCGGGTCTGTCCTTGCCCCGCTGTCGAATCGACATGCTGGCGACGGATCGAGCGTATTCGTCGACCTGAAGAAGGGGGAGCTGCACCGGGCAGACTTCGCGGATGCGAGTCGGAGCTCGGAGGTTCTCGAGCGTGTGATCGAGCGACGGATCCATGCCGACGGCACGACTGCAATGCTCGATCCGCTTTCCACCGTAGCCGAGGCGCATGCTGACGGCCTCGGAGCACCGCGGGTCGATCGATCGTCTTCGGGCGGATCCGGGTTCGCGCTCAACATCCCGAGCGACACGTTGCGAGCTGACGGAAACCTGATCGTTCCGGTCGTGCTCTCGACCAGCGACCCGAGCGATTCCGTAGTCGTGACGCTGGAAGCGTCGCGGGGGCGCTGGCTAGTTCTCGATGAGGATCCGGTCCAGCCGGGCGTGCAAACGACGGTTCGCGATGGGGCTGCCACCGTTGAGCTGCAAGCTCCAAGAGGACCCGGTTCTGGGGTGGTTCGCGTGTCGGCCTCGGGGATGGAGTCCACAGAAGACAGTATCGCATGGGTTCCGTCGATCACTCCGCTCCTCCTCACGGGTCTTCTCGAAGCGCGCATCGACGTTCGCTCACTCCTCGATGGGGAGCTGGCTCTCGGCGGACGCGATGCGTTCGAGCGCGAGTTGGAGTCATTTAGCCAAGACGGAGATCGTACGTCCGCAGGCGTACGGGCTGCGGCGTTTGCCGAAGGAGCGATCGGCGAGAATACCCTACTCACGCTGCGGCTGGAGTCGGAGGAGGACGAACGCGCCCGCTTCTTCCGTGATATCCGACCCGACGAATCGTATCCGATCTTCGGGGATGCTTCGTCTCCGTTCTTCAATGCTCAGTCCAAGGGTCGTCTCTTCGCCCGCATGGATCGCGGTCGCTCCTTCATACAGTTCGGCGACTTCACGACATCGCCTCGGGCGGGGCGGTCTCTGAGCACCACCGAGCTTGGCCGCTACAACCGCACACTCAACGGGCTCACCACGCACCTCGAAACCGATAAGGTTGCCCTCGACGTCTTCGGGAGCCTCGACGAGTACCGCCAGGTTGTCGACGAGATTGCAGGTCAAGGGGTCTCGGGACCGTACACACTGAGTCGCACGGATGGGCTCGTGAACAGTGAGCGAGTGGAGCTCGTGACCCGCGATCGAAATCGGCCGGGGGTCGTGCTCAGCGTCCAACCGATGGAGCGCTTCCACGACTACCGCATCGAGCCGTTTACGGGCCGGATTCTCTTTACCCGCCCGGTGCCGAGTGTCGATGAAGCCCTCAACCCGGTCACGATCCGCGTCTCGTACGAAGTGGTGTCGACCGGAGAAGACTACTGGGTGTACGGCTTCAACGGCCGCGTTCGTCCGGTGGAGAACGTCGAGATCGGCGGTGGACACGTGCGTGATGAGAACGCGATGTCTCCCTTCGACCTGACGAGTGTGAACGCTTCGGTCGGATTGGGCGCCGGAACGAGCGTCTCAGGTGAGTTTGCGCGAGCTGACAGTGCGGGAACGACAGAGGGCGATGCGTATCGGATTGAGTTGCGGCACGGATCCGAGTGGTTGAGCGCGAGAGCCTTCCTCACCAACACTGACGCGACCTTTGCCAACCCATCGGCTCAGTTCCTGCGCGGCAGGCGAGAGGTTGGGGTTGATCTGCGGACCCGAGTGGGGACTCGGACGAGCCTCTTCGGAGAAGTACTTCGTACCGAGGACCTAGTGGCCGGTGGTCGACGACAGGGCGCTCAGGTCGGAATCGATCACGCGTTCCGCGACTGGTTGAAGGTCGAGCTCGGAGCCCGTGTTGCCGAGGAGTCGGTAGCCCCTGCGACATCGACTACGGCCGGGCAGACGCCGATCGAGGTACGGAGTCTACGGACGAAGCTGACTGCGGCGCTTCCAGGGTCTGATCGGGCCTCGGTGTTCGCCGAGTATGAGCAGGACGTCGCTACCGCATCCCAACGTCGGGCGGGTGTGGGGGCCGACTACCGGATCTTCGACAAGACGAGGCTGTATGCCCGCCACGAGTTCCTAACCTCGCTGGCTGGTCCGTACGCTTTGAATCCGGGTCAGGAGCAGAACAACACGGTGGTCGGACTCTCCTCTGATTATCTCACGGGTCAGTCTGTCTTCAGCGAGTACAGGATCCGGGATGCAGTCTCCGGGCGCGAGGCCCAGGCTGCGATGGGCCTGCGCAATCTGTGGAACCTCTCGGAGGGAGTCCGACTCCATACGACCTTGGAACGGACTGCACCTGTTGCGGGGTCCGGTGTGAAGTCGACGGCGCTCGGCGCGGGTCTGGAGTACACAGCGAACCCGTTGTGGAAGGGCTCGATCCGCGGTGAGTACCGGGCCGCCGGAGACAGGGACAACCTCTTCGGTTCGTTGGGGTACGCGCGTCGTCTCAGCCGCGGGTGGAGCCTCCTGGGTAACTCGACCTTCAGTCTACAGAACGACCGAGATGAAGCGTTTGAGAGATCGCGGCTCGGCCTGGCGTATCGCGACGTCGATCGGAATCGTGTCAGCGCGCTGGCCCGGTACGAACATCGGTACGACCGCACGGATTCTCCGACCGGCCCCGAGAGTCGCCGTACAGCGCACATCTTGTCCGGGCACCTGAATCTCCAGCCGAACAGGCCGACGACGGTGTCGGCTCAGTGGGCGAGCAAGTGGGCGTCCGAGGACCTCGAAGGAATCTCGAGCTCCGACGATGCGCACCTAGCCTTCCTCAGGGTGCGTCGTGACGTGACAGGGCGGTTCGATGTGGGCTTGATCGGGCGCACGCTCTTCTCGGGCGGCTTCGACGCTGCCCAGTGGGGAGCTGGTGCCGAGCTCGGATACCTCGTGGCGGACAACCTGCGCCTCTCGGCCGGCTACAACGCCTTCGGCTTCCGAGATCAGGAGTTGTCGATCGGCCATCACACCGATCAAGGCTTCTATGTCCAGATCGGACTGAAGTTCGATGAGGGCCTCTTCGGAGCGAGGGAGCGTCGTGCTCCGGAGGCCCGCAGCAACTCTGCCGCTGTGGAACAGGGCTGGCAGCGCGTGACGACCGCACCCAGGGCACCTGAGCGTACGCACCTCTTGCCTCTTTCCGATCGCCTCTCGGACGAAGCCATAGCGGACGATCGGGCCGTGATGGCGGCCTGGAGTGCGAGGGTGGAGGCACTCTCGACCCAGAGCGCGGATCGCCGCTACGCGAAAGCCCGGGCGACGGCCCTTCTCACCATGGCTCGTACCGAGTACGAGGAGAACGACGGAACGGGCTTCGCTGAAGCGCTGGTCGCCGAGGTCGAGAGGCTGGTAGTCTCGGTCGAGTCGAATGCTGTCGATCTTGCCGATCAGCCGACTCTCGAAGGGAGCGCGCCGGTGGGTCCCGAAGGGTGGGAGCTCGCTCGGTCCATCCGGCTTGATCCCGGCGCATTCGATGTGCTTGCCGCCGAAGTTGCGGAGCTCGAAGCGGCGCTCATCTGGGCCGGGAACGAGGAACGAACGTGTTCGATCGACGATCCCAGGCCACACCTGGATCGGGCTGAAGCGCTCGCCCGGAGTCTAGAGGCGCAACGGGACCGACTCGTTCCGGAGCCGGCTCAGCCCGACACCACAGTGGTCGTGCCGGCTCAGCCCGACACCACCGAGGTGGTCACTGAGCCCGTAGACAGTGTCGAGTCGCCCGTTACCGCGCCCGACACCGTTGCGGTGCCCAACGTCGTGCACTTCGCGTTCGACGTGGACGAGGTAACTGGCCTCTCGATCGCGGTCCTAGACTCCGTAGCGGTCGCTCTGTTAGCCATCGAAGACGTCGAGGTCGAGATCCAAGGTCACACAGATCGTCGAGGCCCGGCCGTCTACAACGAGGACCTCGCCATGCGGCGAGCGGAGAACGTGGTCGCGTACCTTGTCGCGCGTGGAGTGGATCGGTCGAGGTTCAGTGCAATCACGCTCGGGGAGTCGGAAGCGTTCCATGAGGAACCCCAAACGGAGATCGACCACGCGCTCAACCGACGGGTCGAGCTGATCTTCCAGGGGCCTGGCGGCACGCTCATCCGTGCGCACCGCCAGGAGCGCGACATTAAACCTCTACGCTAAGAATCGGCCGCGAGGCTATTCCAACGCCTCCAACGCGGCGACGATGTCGGCGTTCTCGGGCCGGATCCGATAGTTGACCTCGGTCATCTTCCAGCGAACCACGCCTAGGGTGTCGATGACGTAGGTGGTGGGGTGGGGGATCGCCCGTCCACGGGGGTCGTCCTGATTGAAGAGCCCGTACCGATTGATGACCGCGGCGCCGGGATCAGAGAGGAAGGTGTAGTCCAACTGGAGACCCTCGTTCTCGTCAGCTACCCGATCGACCATCATCTGCAGGTCAGCGACGTCATCGGAGGCCAGCGCGACGATCTCGGTCGCTGAGGCGAGTTCGGTCGGAAGTAGGTCGTGCAGCTCACCGAGCTGCTCGGCACAGTATGGTCACCAATGCCCTCGGTAGAACACCAGGACGACGTTCTTCTCGCCCCGATAGTCCGACAACGACACCGCAGGACCGTTTAGCGCGGTCAGGGTGAAGTCCGGAGCCAGCTCTCCGACCTGGACTCGATCGAGGTCTGTGGGGGACAGTTCGTGGCCATCCACAGGGCCTAGCGTTGGTTCTGCTGCGATTTCGGCGGCTTGCTCCATCGTTTCCTCCGGAGCTGTGCACCCTCCCCACATCATCATCCCCACCACGAGCACGACGTTGCGTCGCTTCATGACGGCGTTCTCCTCCGTACTACCCGTTCATTCCGTCGCCAGGGTACCGACGATCGTCGCCCACCGACAGGCTGTGAGCAGATTCGGTTAGCGACCGGCCCGGGAGCGATGGTTGCGAACGATCAGACCACCGTGATCTCGGCCGTTCTCGATGAAGATCTTGTTCGCGTTGTGCCCCGCGGCGATGACACCCGCAATGTAGAGTCCCGCCACGTTCGTCTCCATGGTGGTGGGGTCGTGTGAGGGTATACCCGACTCGGCGTCGATCTCGACGCCCAAGGTGCGCAACATGCGGTGATCCGAGCGCCACCCTGTCATCGCGACTACGAAGTCGTTCTTGATGGTTGTGATGGCGCCATCGACTTCGGACCTCAGGTCGACCGACCCGGCCTCGACGGATGCGACGCGATGGTTCCAATAGACGGGTATCTCGCCGCGCTCGAGTCGGTTGGTGATGTCGGGCACGACCCACGGTTTGACGCCGCGATCGATCTTGTCGAGGAAGTGGACAAGGCTTACTCGGACTCCGTTGCGGTACATCTCCAACGCCGCCTCGACCGCGGAGTTTCCAGCGCCGACCACGAGGACATCTTGGTCGAAGTAGGGGTACGGCTCCTGGTAGTAGTGACGAACCTTTTGGAGTTCCTCTCCGGGGACTTCGAGCAGGTTCGGGCCTTGGAACCCGCCCGTTGCCATCACGACCGCAGAGGCGGAGTGGGAGACACGCCCGCCGTCCGGACGAACGACCGTGACCCGCCATCCATCATCGGCCTTTTCGATATCCACCACCTCTTGGTACTGCCGCACGTCCAGGCCCGTCGTAGATACGACGCGGCGGTAGTACGCCAACGCTTCACGACGACTTGGCTTCGAGTCGGGAATCGTGAACGGGATCCCCCCAACCTCGAGCATCACCGCTGTACTGAAGAAGGTCATGTAGTACGGATAGTCGATGATGGAGCTGGTGATGCACCCCTTGTCGAAGAGGACGCACGAAAGTCCTTCGTTCTGCGCGGCGACCCCAGCCGCGATCCCGCACGGACCGGCCCCGACGATGAGTAGATCCCAATCTTGGCTCATGTAGCTCGTACGGCTCCGACTCGGTGGATGACCCGACCCCGAATCGGAGGAACCACTTCCGCGGCGGGGCTAGGGCGGCGAGAATGCCTGGATGATCTCAGCTGAATCAGAAGCGCGGAAGGCCTTGGTGCGCCTGAAGCGGGCCGCCGAGAAGTCACTCCGTGAGCTCGACACGCTCGAAGGAGCCCTCTCCACCGCCGAAGGGGACGATTTTCCCACGGCCGAGTATGAAGAAGTCAGAGTCCTTCTCCAACAAGTGACAGACTTTACGGAAGAGGAGGGAGCTCGCCTCGCTGACAAAGTGCTCCACTCTGGCGGTCTGGAGCCTGGCAGGGTTCGACGGGGTTGAACGGCAAGCGACTAGTGGGGATGCGATGAAACGACGGGGATTCTTGGCGACGGTTGCGGTCGGGTCGGCCGGATTGGTGACTCCGCGGCTGCTTCGCACTCTCGATGCTCACGCTTCGGCCCGAGCGGATCTCGTCATCCGTAGGGCCACCTTGTACGACGGGAGCGGCCGGGAGCCTCTTCTCGCGGATGTGGCGATAACTGGTGACCGGATAACCGGAGTCGGTCTCGGTCTTCCCACGGGCACCGAAGAGATCGAGGCGAACGGATTGGCCCTGGCCCCTGGCTTCATCGACATCCATAGCCACGCGGACACGAACCTCCTAATCGAGAATCGGGCGGAGAGCAGAATCCGTCAGGGCGTTACACTGGAAGTCGTGGGGCAGGATGGTGGATCGATCGGTCCGTGGTCCGATGAGGCGTTCGAAGCGACCCGCGATCGCTTCCGTGCTCGGGGAGTGGAGGTCGACTACCGAGATCCGGCCGGCTTCGTAGAGCGGATCAGCCGGGAGCGCCCTGCGGTCAGCGTCGCCTCCATGGTCGGGAATGGAGCTCTTCGCGGGTACGTCGTTGGCAACGTGGACCGGCCGGCGACAGAGGCCGAGCTCGATCAGATGAAGACGATTCTAGCGGAGCTGATTGGGCGAGGCTGTATCGGACTCTCCTCAGGGCTGGAGTATACGCCAAGCGGCTTTGCAAACGCCGAGGAGTTGGTCGAACTGGCCAGCGTTCTCCGGGGCACGGGGTATCCCTATGCCTCCCACATGCGGAACGAAGATGACCGACTTCTCGCCGCGATCGAAGAGGCGCTCCATGTCGGACGGCTGGCGGGAGTGCCGGTACAGGTCTCCCATCTGAAGGCCCAAGGACAGCGGAACTACTGGAAGGCTGAAGCGGCGCTTCGCCTTATCGAGCAGGCTTCCGAGGAGGGACTGCGGGTACACTTCGATCGGTATCCGTACACGGCGTATGCTACCGGCCTGTCGAATTTGTTCCCGGCCGAACTTCGTGCGGGGGGGAGTGGCGCGTTCCTCGACCGCTTGAGAGCCGCAGAGACCTCAGGTCGACTCGAGAAGGCTTGCCGCGACAAGGTCGCCCTCTTGGGAGATTGGAATTCTGTTCAGATCTCGAGCACCAACGAGGGTACTGCGTGGGCGAGGGGGAGACGCCTCGGTGACCTCGCCGCGGAACGCGGGGTGGAGCCGTACGAGTTGACGCTTCAACTACTCGAGGCGAACGGCGGCAGCGTCGGTATGATCGGACACGGGATGGGTGAAGAGAACACGGCGAAGATCCTAGCCCATCCCCTCGGTATGCTCTGTTCCGACGGGGGAGCGTACGCGCCGTACGGACCGCTCTCAACGGGAGCCCCTCACCCCAGAGGCTACGGATCTTTCCCTCGGCTCTTAGGCCACTATGTGCGTGACGTGGGAGCGCTCTCTTTGGAGCAGGCGGTCCACAAGGTCACTGCGATGCCTGCCGCGAAGCTGCAACTCGAGGGCCGTGGGACGGTCGAGGTGGGCGCCTACGCCGACCTCGTCTTGTTCGACCCCGATACGATTTCTGATCGGGCGTCTTTCGACGATCCCCACCAATACCCGGTTGGCATCGAGCACGTGTTCGTGAATGGGGTTCATACACTCCGCGACGGCGAACACACCGGGAGCCTCGGCGGTCGGGGCGTGAAGGGCGCGGGAGGCGTGGCGCCTTAGTGCGGGTGTGTGACTAGAACCTGTACGTGTAGTTCACCTTGACGGACGCGCCGCGGGACAAGGTGTTGTACAGGTAGTTGTCTGGATCCAACGGGTCGATGAGCTCCCGACGCCAGTTCTGGGAGAAGACGAGGTACACGTCATTCCCGGGCTTTACGATCCACCGCAGTCGGGTGAACAGACCGACGATCTCCGAGACGTCGTCGTACTGGAGTTGTCCGGTGAGCGCGACCCACGGCGACGGATTCCAGTCCGTCTCGACCTCGTAAAGAGACGCAGTGAATTCGCACGTCCCACATGCAGCGTCGTCGGGCATGTCGACGTCGTTCCGTTGGAAGTTCGTCGAGAGCGTGACACCGGGGTTGGGGCGGAAAGAAACCCGTCCTCCCCACTGAATGCGGTCGCCATTCCAGAATCCGCCGACCGTGGCACCTCCGAATAGCGAGATGCGCCGACGCCCGGCCGTCCGCCCAGAGAGACGGTACTCGTTGATCGTGTAGTCGCCGGGGGTGATCGTGACGCCTTCGCTGGGTGAGAACTCTCGGTCGAGATACTCGTATGTGTTCGTCACGTTGAAGTCGAAGCCGTCCCCGCTCTCGAAGTCGACGCCGAGGACGTTGAACTGCCACTGCCGTTCCTCCGTGCCGCCTCCACCCGGAAGTATCTTGGCATCCAGCCCCGGGAACGCTTCATCCAGGCTGATCTGTTCGCGGAACTGCACCGAGAAGTCGAGACGTCGCAGCCACGAGATGTCGTTCATTCGTGGGGCCCAACCGATACGGGGTTCGATCCGACGAAAGTCGTTTCGCGTGACGAAACCGACGGCAGGGCGATACCAGTCCCCGAACTGTCTATAGGAGATGTGCGCGGTCCAGATGTCGTTCGGATAGTTGAAACGGATCCCGTGCGAAGAAAGCTCGGAGAAGGCGAGCTCCTGGTACTCCGTCTCGTCCGAGCCAAGAGGGTTCGAGTTCCAGACGAGGAACGCTTCCATCTCGAGGTTCTTCGAGCCCAGGAAATTCCTCGTCTTGAAGTCGAGATCCATGCCAGCAGTGTGCTGGTCGATCGGGGCAAAGCCGGAAGGATCTGAGGCGGTACCCCGGCGCGTATAGATGGCGCCGATGGCAGACTGCTCCCACAGCTTTCGTTTGATGCGGGCTACCGTGAAGCTCTCGCGCGGGACATTCAGATCTGCCTGGGCGAACTCGCTGAAGTAGTCGTGATTCGCAGTCCCGATCTGATAGAAGCCCAACTCGAAAGCCCCGGCCTGCCCCGTCAGCCGTGTCCCGTACGTGATCGGAACTTGTTCTCCTCCGTTGAGGCCGATGTTGCGTGAGTAGAACGGAGACGGACCACTTCGGGGCGCGAAGGAGAACACTCCCGACCCCTCGAGGAAGAAGTCTCTTCGTTCCGGGAACCGGAGCGGGAACCTGGTGAGGTTGACCCGCCGTTGATCGCTTTCGACCTCCGCGAAGTCGGTATTGATGCTCGCCGATGCGCGTAGACTGGACGTCACGCTGTAGTTGATGTCCAGGCTAAGGTCGCTGGGGTACGTCGTGGGGTCTGTGTTGGAGGGGACATTTCGGTAGTTCGCGATGGCCGAAGGGACGGCCTCCAGCCCCAGCCCCTGGGACATGCCGGTCAAGCCCGACATGCGACCCGCGAAGACCGGATTGCGGAGGCCTTCGCTACGGCGCCAACCCCGCCAAAGGATCTCCTCGTTCCTGCGACGGATCGTGCGCTGGAAGTTGATGCCCCACTCCGTTTGATCCGGATTGAAGTTCAACGTCCGGAAGGGGATCTGAATCTCGGCCGACCATCCGTCGGGTCGGATGTATGTGCGAGCCTCCCAGATCCCGTCCCACGCCTTGTTGGCTCCTCCGCCACCGAAGCCGCCACCGCCGCGCCCTCCCCCACCTCCTGTGATCACACCGTCGCCCATGAGACCGGCGGCGTTGATCTCGAAGAAGTAGCCGGTGCGGCCGTCGAGGAAGGTGTCGAGAATCCACATGAAGCGGTCATCGGTGCTCAGCGGGGCGTCCCTTTCGCGCTGAAAGGCGAGAATGCCTGCCGGGTCATCGTAGATCACGACACCGATGTAGAGATTGTTCTCGTCGTAGACGACCCGGATCTCGGTGCGTTCGGAGGGTTCGCCCCCCTCGACCGGCTCTTGCTGGGTGAAGTCAGTGATCGGAGTGGCGGAGCTCCAGATCGCTTCCTCCACTCGTCCGTCCAGATCGATCTGGAGGTCCGTCGCCACCCGATGCGCTTCGAGCGTCAGCGCCGTTTCACCCGGTCGAGCGTTGGAAGGCTCGGAGCCGGCTTGCTGCGCACTAAGCGCGAATGGGGCCAAGAGAAAAAATGAGAGGACCCCAGCGGCGAACGAGCGGGTCATGCGTGGAACTCCGAGCGGGTGGTTGACCATACAGCAAGACACCTGGGAAGGCGCTGATGTTAGATGTCCGGCGTGATAAGCGCCCCACACTCACGTTTGTTGAGCGCTCGTATTGGCCCGAAGGATCGTCTCTGCGCCGGTGGGTGGCTAGCATACGGGATGTCGATGACACCGAGGAGTTCGAGTCGAGACGAAGCCAGAATGGCTTCCTTCGGGGGATTGGTGGCGGAGTTGTCGACTCGCTTCCGGGCCTGGCCCGAACGTCCATGGTCATACGCTGACTTCGACGACTTCGCCCTTCGGGTGTTCGAACATCAACACGGGGCGCCAACGGCGTACCGACGCTTGTGTGATCTGCGCGGGGTAGACCCGAGCTCGGTTTCCGAGTGGGGTGACATACCGGCTGTCCCCGCGACTGCGTTCAAGCACTTCGACTTGGCTTCGGTAGTTGGTAACCCAGAAGCCGTGTTCTATACGAGTGGAACTACATCCGGCCTGGGATCCCGAGGACGACATCCGGTGCCTCGGTTGGACCTTTATCGGGCATCGCTCATACAGCCTGCGCGCCTGGCGCTCATGCCCGATTCACGGAGCCTCGACGCCATCGCGCTCGTGCCTCGCCCTGAGGTGGCGCCCACATCGTCCCTGAGCTTCATGGTCGGGGAGGTCGTGGCTAGTGAGGCACGGACCACGGCTTGGTTGGTACGAGGGGACGGGAGCTGGGATGAGACCGGCCTACGGTGCGCGCGCGAGCTGATAGAGCGTGGCCGATCGCTGCTAGTGCTGGGGACGACTCTGTCGTTGGCTCACGCACTGGAGGGCGAAGTCGACGCGATTGCTGGCCTCCCCGAGAGAAGCCGAATTATGGACACGGGTGGCTCCAAGGGACTCGATCGAACCTTGTCGCGAGCCGACCTGAAAGCCGAGCTCCATCGCGTCACCGGCGTACCTCCCGAGCGGATCGTAGGTGAGTACGGCATGACTGAGCTCTTGAGCCAGCTATGGGAACCAGTCCTCACCGAAGGATCAGAAGGAGAGGGTGTCTTCGTGGGACCGCCGTGGCTTCGAGTGCGGGCGCTCGATCCCGTCACTCTCGATCCACTGCCGGAGGGAGAAGACGGAGTACTGAGTTTCTTCGACCTCGCGAACCTCGGGTCTGTGTCTCACATCATCACCCAGGACATTGGCTCGGTGCGGGGAGGACGTGTGAAGCTCCGCGGGCGAGAGGTGGGGGCCGAGCCTCGCGGGTGCTCGCGTGCCATGGACGAACTCATGACCGTAGCGAGGGATCGTGCCTAAGGACGGCGCACCCGAGACGATTGCTACTCGTCTTCGAGGTCGGAGCGAGCTTCTGCGCGCTCGCTCGGTGGAGCGAATCGCGGAGGTTCTCGGAGGGGTGGGCGAGCGCTTCTTGACCTCCGGGGATCCCCTACGACGTGCAGCCCTACAAGGGTTACCGGCCGAAGCTGAGCTGAGCAGGCGCATGGCCGAGGCTGTTCTCGATGGCATGGCCCGCGACTGGTTGCCGGATCGGCTGAGCGAGCTGTTGGAGTCCGAGTTTACCGATCCCTCGTGCCTCGACGAGTGGACGTTGGAAGGTGGTCGCTACGTGACGGCGTTCGGCGGTGAGCTCACCGTGCAGGTCGTTGCCGGTAGCGTCCCTGGTGTCTCCGTGAACGCTCTAGTGCGGTCGCTTTTGGTGAAGAGCCCGACGTTGTTGAAGCCCGGCGCGGGCGACCGTCTACTTCCAGCGCTCTTCCACCGAGGGATCGCCGAAGCCGATGAGGAGCTGGCGACCTGCTGCGCGGTGACGTATTGGCCCGGATCGGACCTTCGAGCGATGCAAGGTGCAGTGGGAAGAGCAGACGTGGTCGTGGTGTACGGAGGGGATTCGACGGTACGGGCCGTGAGGGATGCGGCGTCTCCGACCGCCCGCGTGATCGGGTATCACCATCGAGAAGCAATCGTGGTCATCGGGGCCGGGGCACTATCGGATGAATCCCATGCGGCTGCTCTCGCGCGAGATACCGCCCGCGCCGCGGCCATGTTCGAGCAGAGGGGATGTGTGTGCCCTCATCGAGTCTACGTTGAGGAGGGCGGGGAGGTGAGTCCGAGCGATTGGACAGCGATGCTAGCGGATGCGATGGCGGCACTCGACGTCGAGCTTCCCCCCGCTCCGCTCTCCCTCCGCCAGGCTCCCCACGTCCACCAGCTCAGAGGCGTTGCCGAGATGCGGGAGGCGACGGGAGACGGGTGGGTTCGTCACGGCGGGGCCGAATCGCCATGGACCGTCATCTTCGAACCCGCTGCTCGTGAAGTGCCCTCGACCCTCCGGAGAGCGGTGCGCGTACATACCTTCGCCAAGTGGGGCGAGCTGATGGAGGTGTTGTCCCCGTTAGGCCCGCATCTACAAACGATTGGGATGGCCGGAGAAGGTCCGGATACCGCTACCCGCGCCCGTCAGCTCGGTCGGTTAGGAGCGTCTCGGATCGTGCCGGTGCGCGAGATGTCCTTCCCACCCGCCGCGTGGTTGCATGACGGACAGGGCCCACTGCGCGAACTTGTTCGATGGGCAGAGTTGCGAGAACTCTAGGGCCTGGCTCGTCTACTCGTCTTCCGAAGGTGGTTCGGCACGCCATATCACCATCTGGCGTCCGCCTTTGGGATTCTCTTCCACTCGGACCGTGAGCGAGTCGCCCTCGTCGATGCCGAGGTCTTCGCGCATGTCTTGTGGGATCGTCACACGTCCGCCGACGCCTACGCTCACGTCCGTGTAATAGAGCGTACGATAAATGGCCATCTAGACTCCTGTCGCATTACCCTCAGCCATACAATCTAAACGCACCCAGGTGTTTTCGGTACGCGGTCCCTCGCGGCCCCTTTGAAAGGCTCTACAGCGAGGGTGAAGAACAAAGAGGGGCCCTGCGTACTGGGGGAAGCTGCGAGTGCCCCGGAGCTCCTCAATCCAACCCATATGACTGACAACGACTACGCGATTCGTCTCCGAGGCGTCACGAAGCGCTTTGGCAAGCACACCGCCGTGGACCACTTCGACTTTGACGTCCCGAAGGGCTCCATCTGTGGACTCCTAGGGCCAAATGGGTCGGGAAAGACCACGAGCATTCGGATGATCATGGGGATTCTTCATCCGGATGAGGGGAGTGTGAGCCTCTTTGGGTCGGATCCCGACGTGACACGCCGGACCAAGGTCGGCTACCTGCCCGAAGAGCGTGGGGTCTACAAGAAGATGAAGTGCATCGAGCTCATCACCTTCCTTGCGGAGATCCGCGGAATGAGCCGAAAGGAGGGGCGTCGTAGAGGTCTGGCGTGGTTGGAACGGTTGGGTCTGCACGAGTGGGCCGAGAAGAAGGTCGAAGATCTGTCCAAGGGCATGCAGCAGAAGATCCAGTTCGTGGGGACGGTCATTCACGAACCTGAGCTCTTGATTCTCGATGAGCCCTTCTCGGGGCTCGATCCGATCAATCAGGACGTTCTAGAGGAGATCGTCCGGGACTTTCATGCGAAGGGCACGACGATTCTGTTCTCCACGCATTTGATGGATCAAGCCGAGAGGCTGTGTGAAAGAGTTTGCCTCATCTCCAGCTCGAAGAAGGTGCTGGATGGGGACCTCCGTGAGTTGAGGGCAGCGGAGAGGAAGGGCGTCGTTGAGGTGGAGTTCGAGGGTCCCGACGATTGGATAGTGGGGCCCGAGGTGCTCGGCGCCGAAAGGGTAGACGACGGAGTGCAGCTCTTGCTCGCGGATGACGCAGACCACCAAGCCATCTTGCGCCGCGCTGTCCAGTCGGGTGCGACGATACTGAAGTTCGATCTCGTACAACCGAGACTCCACGAGATCTTCGTTCGCCACGCTGGCGCGGACGCGGTAGGCGATGCAGGAATGCCCCAGGGCGTGGGAGGCCTCTGATGCACAACGTTTGGGCAGTCATTCGGCGTGAGTACCTCCAACGTGTGAGGTCGGCCTGGTTCATCCTCGCCACGATCGGCGCTCCGATTTTCATGGCAGGAATCATGATCGTGCCGGCGATGATGGCGTCGAACGATCGAGACGCGGAACGAGACATCGCGATCGTCGATGGGACCGGACGGCTCTACGAGCGCCTTGCGCCTAAGCTCTTAGACGCCGGGTGGACCGTGCGCGAAGAGAGGTGGCGGGCGGACGTAGTCACCGAGCTTCGAGCGGCCGCCGACGAAGGCGACCTCGGTGGTTTCTTGATGCTCGACGATCTCACGCTAGAGACCGGAGAAGCCGTTTTTTACGCGACGGATCGACCGAGCACACTGCGTCAGGTGACGATGCGGGGGTCGATCGCCCGTTCCGCGCTCGAACACCAGCTCGAGCTGGCGGAGGTGGACGCCGATGCGCTGTTGGGCGGGGGGGAGCTCCAGATCGAGCTTCTTTCCGAGGAAGGTGCGGAGAGTGGTGAGCCCGCCTTCATGGTCGCGTACATCGGAGCGTTCTTCTTGTACATGGTCATTCTGCTCTACGCGGTCTCGGTGATGCGAGCCACGCTGGAGGAGAAGACGAGCCGTATCGTCGAAGTGATCATCTCTTCGATGAAGCCATGGCATCTCATGCTCGGCAAGATTCTCGGCGTAGGGGCTGTCGGGATGACCCAGATGGCGATTTGGGTAGTCGCGGGCATTCTCATCTTCGCCAGCGGAATTCCGATGTTGGTGGCGATGAACCCCGGAATGGCAGAACTCGGGTCGATTCGAGAGGTGCTTCCCGGTGTCGGCCTGCTGATCCTCTTCGTGGGGTACTTCGTCTTCGGGTTCTTCATGTACTCCGGGCTCTACGCGGCCGTCGGAGCGATGTGCAGCACTGACGAAGAGGCCCAACAAGCTCAGCTGCCGGTGCTGATGCTCCTCGTGGTGCCGATCATCTTCGTGATGGGCGTGATCGAAGATCCAGGAGCGCCGTTGGCGGTGGTCATGTCTCTAATACCGGTCTTCAGCCCGATCCTGATGTGGGGTCGGGTGGCCGGTGGCGGGGTGCCCGCTTGGCAGATCGGGCTCTCCTTCGTGCTGATGGCGCTCGCTGTTGTCGCGATCGCATGGATCGCAGGACGGATCTACAAGGTCGGCATCTTGATGGCAGGGAAGCGTCCGACGTTGCCGGAGCTGCTGCGGTGGGTGCGAGAGGCTTGAGGCTACACGCTCTTGTCCGACCAAACGAGTCGGGCGATTGCCTCGGCCTGCTTGCGTCCAAGACGCGGGTGGGTCGGTAGGGTAAAAAGTTGCTCGACCAATTCGATTGCGCCTGGAGCCTCCCGATGCCGGACGATGAGGGTCTGCGCCTGAGGCAGCTGGGGCAGCGGGATCGGGTATGTTTGCACGATGCCGAGGCGCGGCCCCTCATTCGTGAGTCGCTCTGCGACGTCGGAGGTCGTGGCCAAGACTGCGAACCGCAGGTATCCGCATGCCTCGCCGCCGCCCAGGGGCTCTACTGGTTCCGGTCCTTGGCGGTCTTCGGCTCGGTGGTGGTAACGCTCCGCAGTGATGCGCCGGCTTTGGATCGCGGACCGAGAGGCTGCCTCGCTCTGCAGCACGCAGCCGGCTACGAACTTGGGGATCGGGGCTGGTGAAGTCGGCTCCTTGTAGTGGGTCTCCCCTAGCCCCAGTCCGGGCACCCTCGCGAGAAGTCCGAAGGTCAACGGGTGTCCGAGCAATAGCGCAGCACTCGACGTCACCAGAGGTCTCAATCCCCACTCCGGCTTTGCATTCGTGAGCTTGCTCAGCCCGTCACCACGAGCGAGAAGCGCTCCACCGCCTCCCCCCGTCCACCCCTTGCCGCGCCCAAAACTCAGGACCGTGAAGTCTCCGGCCCGACCCCAGCCGTCCCTGTCCGGTCCCGCGCCGAGGCCCTGTGCCGCGTCTTCGATGAGCGTTGCTCCCGCCTCCGTCGCGACCGACCGGAGGCCCGGCCAGTCAACCGGATACCCGAACAGGTTGCCCGCTACAATCGCCCGGCATCCCTGCGCTGTGTCCCGCAAATCGTCGAGGTCTGGGCTGAGTGTTCGTGGGTCGACGTCGTAGAAGACACACTTCGCTCCGGCGCCCACGGTCGCGCTCACCAAATCGAAGCACGAGAATGCAGGCAGAGCTACCGGACCGTCTCCGGATTCGGTGGCCGCTTGAATGGCGAGCTGGAGTGCCTGGGTACCACTCGCCAGCGGTAGGACGTGGGTGGCTTCGAACTGCCTTCGTAGCTCGGCCGCCAAGGTCTCTGCTGAGTTCACCCTGAACAGTGCGGACAGACCAGCGCGCATGATCCCTGATGCGGCCAGCGGTGAGTAGGCGGGTAACTCCCGTTGGATCACGGGAGCGACCGAGCGATCCAAGGTCCGATCGTGTTCGCCACGGGGAGGGGGAGACGTTGCCAGGCTCCGGTCGCGAGCTCGTACTTTCGTCCAGTCGGATTCGGTGTCGCTGCCACTCCACTTGCCGACCACTGTGCCCAAGGTAGAGCGTGGTCCTCGCTCCCCCACTGCTTCTTGAACTTGTGAGTTCCGGAGTCGGGCGAGCATCGACCGAAGTTGAAAAGTTCGGCGCCCCTCTCGATGGCGGCTTTCATGAATTCCCAATAGAGGAGCATGTTAGGAGCCACACGACTATGCTCCCGTAGGGCACCGGCCCATGTGATCTCTACTTCTTGCTCCCAGACGAACCCGAAACCTGCGGCAACCGGTGCGCCGTCTCGCTCGACCGTCACCAGGATGACGTGGTCCCCCATGTGCGTGAGCACAGATTCGAAAAAGGCCTTAGGGAGGACGGGTGTACCCAAGTCCCTCATGGTCGTGCTGAAGACCAGATAGAAATCATCTAACCGGTCTCGCCCGATGCGTCCCTCGAGGCCCTCCTTCATAGGGCGCCGCACTTGGCTTCGAACCTTTGCGCGCAACCCCTTCTCCCACAGTTCGTCACTCGTTCCCGGGAGGGTCTTCAGGACGGTCAGCTTACGGTCCGAAACGGACAGCCCACCTGGGAGGGGACCGCGAGCTCGAAGTTCGAGTAGATCGACACCGAGGCGTCGGGCTTCTTCGACTGCACGGTCGACTAGACAGTGCTTTGCGGTCTCCGATCCGAGCGGCCCCCCATAGCTCAGGAAGGGCATGGAAAGGAGGTAGTCTCCGAAAATCCGACTCTTCACGCGGACTAGAGGCAGCGCCCCTTCCACATCACTCTTCTCGTTCTCGGCTACCAGATATATCGATTCATGGCCGAAGACGTCGGCGAAAACCGCTCTCCACCCTGCTAGATGGCAGAAAGTACTGTCCGGGAGCCCCGAGACGATGCCGTTCCATTCATCGTCGCTGCCGTCGAACGGGGCGACTGACATGAGATCGGTCACGAGTTCATCTCGGAGAGAGTGTCGTCCACACGCTTGAAGTCGAAGTCCCTCAGGAGTCGATCCAACCGACCCCAGGTACCTCGCCGGCCGGCGAACGTTCGGATCATCTGCATTCTCGGAGCCTTAACGTCCGGGACCCAGTCGTCGAGCTCCCACGGATGGATATAGAACATTCCCGGTGCCGATCTGCGAGCCGCCTGCCGAAGGCCGGCCCACACGAGCGCTGGCGGGAGCAGTCGGAAGTAGGCTCCGCCGGACGCCGGAAGGGTTTGACCTAGGAGGCGGGCCGTGGTGGAGGGAACTTCCAGGATGCGCCCTCCGGGTCGGTCGATCCAGTATGGGTCGGCTTCGGCGTCTGGGTATCCGTAGGTGGGGTGCTGGGTGATCGGAAAGAGCGAGGCATCATATGCGTACCCTGCATCCAGTAGTGCGTCGAAAGCCCACTCGAGACCTGGCACGATCGAAAAGCTCGGGGCCCGGTATCCGAGGACCGCTTCTCCGGTCAGGTCTTGGAGGATCCCACGGCTTCGGCGGACCGAGTCGGCGAAGCCTTCGGGTCCGAGGTTGGATACCAAGTCGTGCTCGTACCCGTGGGAGGCGATCTCGTGACCGGCGTCCGCGATCGCCCTGACCATGTCCGGTTCTCGTTCTGCAAGCCAGCCGAGTACGAAGAAGGTTCCGGAAACACCACGATCCGCTAGGAACGGAAGTAGTCGATCGATGACCCGGGCAGCCCGCCGCTCGAGGTCATTCCACTTATCCATTGGGAAGTACGGGGCCATCGCTGTCGGGTGAAAGTACTCTTCGACGTCGACAGAGAAGTGATGTGTAGAGGCCAATGCGTTGTGGTCGAGCGGCTGACGGACTCCACAAGGTTAGTGATAGACCCTCATCCGGCGGAACAACTTCTTGCTACCATCGTCCCCCTCCGGTGGGGTATCTTAGTGCTGACTCCGGTGGTTCGACCTGCGGCCACCAAGATCTCATCGAGGGAACCGTTGCCTGTGCGCATCCGTTCGTATTGTCCGCATGTTTCTGCGCTTCGGATCCTATTCAGCCTGACTGTCCTTTCCGCCGCACTGGCGCCGGGTGTGTCGGCACAGTTGAGCGCCGCCGGCACGGTGACGGGGACGGTTCGTGATGCTGCCGGGGGAGCAGTTTCGGGGGCTCTCGTTTCGTTGATCACCACAGACGGATCGGTGGCCGCGACGAGTACGAGCGGGGTTACCGGTGCTTTTACTCTCAGTCGGGTCACACCGGGTTCGTATGAACTTAGGGTGGAGGCGCTCGGCTACCGACCGCTGATAGCTCGGACTCTCGAACTGGCCTCCGGCGAGGAGCGAGCCCTTGAGTTCGTGCTCACCATCGATCCGCCGCCCGTCAGCGCCGTCGATACCGTAGCGATCGCCGCAGGAGCAGGCAGGAGCCAGAGGGCTGCGGGGCGCGACTTCGGACGCTTTGCGATCGAGTCGCTACCAAGTCGAAGCGGCGGGGTGGGCTCTATGTTGAGTCTCTCGACCTCCTTTGACCAAGCCCTGGGGCAAATGGGACTTCCGGGCGAGTCGACCCGACTCTTTGTTGACGGCGTTCCCTTCTTTCCCTCTGGCCATCCGCTCTATCGATCCGAGCAGACCTCCTCAGGTCTATTTTCGAATCTGTTCGTTACGTCGGCTCGGGCGACCCTGGGCGAGTCAGGCGCAGCATGGCAAGGTGGATCGGGCGGGAGCGTCCTGATGTCGACGCAGGCTGGCCAAGGAACTGGGTCGATGGTCGAGGTGGCGTACAGCGGCGATCCGTTGTGGTCCTCTTCCGAAGCCACGTTTGAGAAGCCGGCCCTACTGTCGATAGACGCAGCTGCTCGTACCGTGCAGGCTCTGTCGCCAGATGCCACCGTGACAGTGGTGGCGGATGTGCTCCGTGATCAGACGCCGTTTTCGCCTCGGATCGACGAGCGGTTCGATGCCGGCCTTTCCGGGTTGGACGCCGACCTCGTGGGGGCGCTTTCCGAACCTCGCGTCGAGACCTACGAGCGATACACTGGCTTGGTTCGCTTCGATCGGCGGGGCGACAGGACTTCGCCGACCGTCTTTCTCAGGGGAGCGGGGGGATTGTCGCGCCGTGCGCTTGATGGCACGGACGGGCTCTCAGGGCGCGTTGCCTCGCCTGACGAAGAGACCGTCGAGTTTTCGATTGCGGGTGGACTATCGATCGAACAGTCGACCTCGACTTCATTCGAGATCTTGGCCGGCGTCTCGGGAAGCTATCGGGACTTCGGTGAGGTCGATGGGCGGAGCCCAACCGCAGTCAGCCTACTCGAGAACACTGTCTTGGGAGCACCATCTCTCTTTGCGGGCAACTCGGGTCGAACAGATGCGACCCTCTCGCCAGTGATCACGTACCGTACCGGGGATGCTACGATCGAGGCGGGCGCGGCCATTCGAGCCTCATCACACTCGTCGCACGTGACTCACCATGAGACGCTTTTCTCTAGCGCCTCTACCGTGGCCGCCCGCTCCGGTCTGGTGCGAAGCGAAGACCTGACCGAAGCCTCTTTCAGCTCTCGTGAAATAGGTCTCTTCACGCGCTACTCATCACGAAACGGAAGTGGCCTCGCGTACACGGTAGGCGGGAGGGTCGACTTCGAGCGTTTCGGGACGGACGAGATGGCCCTGGCGGAGGAGTGGGGGGCACTGTCGGGCCTAGCTAACACGGAGACAGACCTCGGCTTTGTCCAGTTCGGGGCGCATGGTGGCCTATCATGGGTTCCGACGATCGGAGGTGGTCTCACTGTACGCTTGGGTGCGGCCGTTCGTGAAGGGGATCTCGACCCACGATACGTCCACGAAGTGGTCGCCAACGATGCGGACGGGACAGTAACGCAGTACGTAGGGTCCGGGGTGGAATGGCCCGGCGTGGGCATACCATCTGGAGCCACGACCCTTTCGTCGGTCTCTATGTTTGGCCCCGACATCCGAGCCCCCCGCACGACCACTGCGAGCATCGGATTCGTGCAGGAGGTGGGTCAAGGTGCAGCGCTCTTCGTGGAAGGTGCTGCGCGACGGACGGACTTCCTGATACGTCGACGCGATCTGAATATCGCTGCCGCACCGGGTGCCTCGGACGCGTACGGTGAGGGGGTGTTCGGAACCCTGGCACAGGAAGGAGCGATCATTACGACGACGGGCGACGACGGGCGTCGGTTTGCGTCCTTCGGGTCGGCATGGGCTCTCGATCCCGACGGATGGTCTAAGTACGTGGGAGTGACCGCGGGGTTCGAGTATGCCACCAACCAAGCCCAGTGGTACACGTCGTACACCTTCTCAGAGACCACGGACAACTGGGTGGGGGCGGCTCGCGGAGTTCGACACCAAGGTCTCGCTCCACTCTTCACTTCGGTGGACGGCGCGGATTGGGAGGAAGGCAAGTCAGATTTCGACGTGCCGCATCGGTTGGCGGCGGGGGCCACCTTCAACTTTTCTGGAGCAGAGCTGGCGGCACGGTATCACTTCCGCTCGGGCTACCCCTTCACGCCTCGTTACCGCCCGGGTGTCGATGCGAATGGGGACGGATCCTACTCGAACGATATCCCCTATGTGACGGACGCAAGCGCTTTGTCGGCGGTCGCCGCAGGGTCCTGCGAATCGGCGACGGACGGCTTCGCGGGTCGGAATATGTGTCGGGGTCCGGCGGTTCAGTCGTTGGACATTGGATTGACCATCTCACTCGGGGCAGCCTTGAGAGGGGCCGAGGTGTCGATTGAGGGCTTCAACGTCGTAGAGTCGAGCGTCGGGGTCGTAGACGATGCTCTGGTACTAGTCGACCCGGACGGGGCGATCACAACGTCTCCGGACGGTTCGACGGTGACGATCCCGCTTCAGCCGAATCCGAACTTTGGCGCGATTCACTATCCTACCTCCAGAGGGCGAATGATCCGCATAGGCGTGAGGGTGCGCGGATGACACTTCTCAACTCGGGTGATTTCAGGAAAAAGCTCGGCGTCTTGGGTTGGCTTGTACTCCTGCCAAGCGCATGTCAGTTGGCGTCGGATGTCGACCTACTCGAGATATCCGGATCCGGGGCAGTGGTGGGCGTGGCGTTTCTCGATGCAGATGGCACAGGGACCTTCACGGCGGGAGATGCACCTCTGTCGGACGCTGAGGTCGGACTAGAGGTAGCGTCCACGGGAGAGGTGACTCAGACCGCCACCACCGACTCGGCGGGGATCTTTCTCTTCGACGAGGTTCCGGCCGGTTCTTACCGTATCGCCGCCACATCCGGTGTTTTGGCCGACTCTCTGGAGGTGCTCGGAGGGGAGGACCCTGTTCAGGTCTTGGTTGGTGACACGAGTCAGGTCGGTGTCGGTGTCGCGTATCCCTTCCGAACGGTTGAGGAAGTTGGCTCCGTGTCTCCAGGGACCCGCATCTTCACGGCCGGCATCACGCAGAACCCAAGAGCCAACTTTGATCCTACTGGGCGGGTGCACCTCGCGGGAGACTCGCTGTATTTGCGAGCATTGAATGTGGAACGGGCCGCCATCGGAATCGGTGACTCGGTACGGGTCCTCGGCCGCCTGGTCATGGAGAACGGCAGGCGAGCCCTTGTCGACGTCACTCCGTTCATTCTGGTGAACCAGGCGGCCATCCCAGTCCCTATGGAGGCTAGTGTCGGCGTAGCAGCATTAGCCGACGGGGGTCGACTCGACGCAGGACTCGTCAGAATCCGGAACGCCGAGATCTCGGACACGCTTACGAACGGGGACGGCGACTTCTCCTTCTGGGCGAGCGCGGGCGGTGACTCGATTGAGGTTGTGCTGCGGGCATTCCTCAGTCCGAACCCGTCCTTGGTTCGTCCAGATACCATTGTGCGAGTGAGCGAAGCTGTCGGACTTCTCTCCCCTGTGGAGACGGCAGGTGATGTACGGTGGCAGCTTCTTGTCCGGGCACGAGACGAACTGCTCATCGAGACCAAGGTCGCCGACGTTTCCGTAGAAGCTGCGTTCGATACGACGGCGGCCTCGCTTGGAGATACCGTAGAGGTCTCCGTGGTTCTCGCTAACGGTGGGCCGCAAGCGGCTACCGGTGTTGCGGTCGTCGATAGCGTTCCGGCGCAGTTGACTTTCCTCTCTTCAAACGCGACTCGCGGGAGCTATGATGTCGGAAGCGCGACCTGGACCGTCGGGCAGGTCGATGCCGCGACCGCCGACACGTTGACGCTCCGCTTCGAGGTCACCGACGGAAGTGCCGGTGTCGTCCAGAACCGAGCCGACTTTCTCGGTCTCCTGCGGGAGGTGGATTCGTCCGGTGCTGATGATGCCGCCACCGCGTTCTTAACGATCGGATAGCGTCCATCGTGCCGTTGCACTGGCACGTCACCCTTCGCGGGTGACACCTTGAAGTAGGCACGCGGTCACCCCCTACGATGTTGTGAAGTGAATCAACCACCGGATCAGCTAGAGGCTCTACTCTCCAACTACGAGCGTCGGAAGCAAGACGAGACCCGTAGAATGGTGCAGCGGGCCTTCAAGTTGGAGAACGCCAGGAAGAAGGGCGCCGAACACCTCCGACAGTTCGTTCTTCCGCATTCGCGTGAAGTTGCCGAGAAGTTGCAGCAGGCTGGACACAGGGTTGTCTACCAAGAGTTCCTGGATGCCTATCCGCCGAACGTACGCCTTCACTTGTACCCGAAGGGCGGACCGATGGAGTACGATTCCGGCGAGGAGCTTCGGTGGACCGTTGAGCTGCTTTGGGGTGATCCACAGCCCGATCGTCTCTTCGCACGGTCGTGGTCATCAGCGAAAGGGCTGGGTGCTGTGAAGGAGTTGGGATCCGTACCCGATATCGACATCGACGAGCTTTGGGTGCGGGAGACGCTCCTTTCCTTCGTGAGAGAAGCACTCGACCTCGAGTAGCGACTCGGCGACGTCATGGAAGACCCGATCTTCGATCCCTGGGCGTCAGTAGACGCCCTACAGCACCCAGAGGAAAATGCACCCCCGTCGGAGCGTTCGCCTCGACCTCGGAAGACGGCACGAGCGCCGAGTCCTCCGATCTGGTGGGCTGACCGGCCCCAAACCCCGGTCACGGCCGACACAGTGGGGAAAGGGCCCGACGACGACCCGGTACCGATATCGCACCCCGGTGATCAAGAGGGGCTAGCCGGGCCTGTGCTCACAATTGTCGCCGAGGTTCTACACGACGTGGCGGGCAAACTGGAAGGCGCCGGTCATAGTACGGCCATCGACGACCGATCTCTCCACGTGCCCGCGGGACTTCGCTTCAGACTTCGCCCTCGCCTCGGTCCGTTCGACGAGTCGCGGGGCGGCGGATCCGTCCTCGAGTGGGTATTTTGTGTGGACGATCCAGCGATGATCGCTGTTCGGATCTGGGTCGATGAGTTCGACACTCATCCGGCCAAGGAGGTACGGATCGGAGTGGATACCGTGACGGGCAACTCGGTGGAGCGCTCTGCGGTCGATTTTGTAAGGAACGTGTTGCAGCGTAGCTAGCCCTGGAGGACCGGTTTGAAGATCGCATTCACTCTCGTGACCCTAGCCTTCGTCGGCTTGTGGAGCGGGAGTCGCCAGTCAGATGTGGAGTCGACGGGTTTTGGGCCTGCCGAAGCTGCACCTCGCACGGGTCGAGTTACCGGTACCGTCACGCTCGAGCCGCCGCCGCCTTTGCGACGTAGGGCTGATCGGTACGCAGGGGGTCCTGCGAGGGAGGTGCAACCGCTATCCGCCGTCGTGTATCTACGTGGGTCGTATCAGGGAGCCCCTCCGGCCGGGTATGAACGACATGCTACGATGGTGCAGCAAGATTCGATGTTCGTGCCGTCCACGATCGCGCTCATGGTCGGCGGGACAGTTTCTTTCCCGAACGAAGATCCGATTCACCACAACGTCCTGTCGTACTCGTCCTCGAAGGCGTTCGATCTCGGACGCTTCCCACAAGGTGAGTCCCGTGACGTTACCTTCGATCGGGTTGGCGTCGTCGAAGTCGCGTGCGAAGTCCACAAGCACATGGCGGGTATCATTCTCGTGACTGAGAACCCCTTCCACGCCGTGGTCGCCGACGACGGCACCTTTGTAATCGAGGGCGTGCCGCCCGGTGAGTACACGATGGTATCGTGGCACCCGTCCCACCGAGAAGATGAACGGACGATTACCGTGACGGACGGGGCGGACACTCGGGTCGAGGTGGAGCTCAAGAGGTGATCTCGATCCGGGAGAGCTTCGCGGCCAAGCTGCTCTCGGCGCTCCTAGGCACTCTCGCGCTGCTCTTGCTGACTGTCACGCTCGTGGTGCGCGGAGTGACGGAGCGGCAGGTCGAGCGGGTATCGCTTGAAGCCGTGTCCCGGGCCGAACGCAGCTTCGATCAGTGGAATGAACGTCGCCGGCAAGATGTCGCCGACCTCGCCGACCGCCTGGTGCTCAACCCCCGCTCGATCAACCTCCTGCGCTCAGCGCTCAGTAGCGGCGACTTCGAGCTAATCGAAGGAGAGCTTCGCTACGGCCTAGAGCTCGAGCAGGAGCAGTCCGCGCTCGCCGTCATCACGGACGCTTCCGGCGTCCCCGTTGTCTCCATAATCAATGGAGCGGTCGACTTTGGCGGAGATCCGGCATCGGTACAGGCGATGTCCGAGCAGCTCATCCTGGGAGACTCTCTCTTTCAGGATCGGGGCTACCGGGTCGTTGGAGATACGGTGTACGACGTCCGCGCCGTGTACCTCGAGTGGCAGTACCGAACAGTGGGTGCCGCAGTGTTGGGAATTCCTATCGAGGCGGGTCAAGACGAAGGCTTCCAGGGGTGTTACGTAGTCGCGGGAGAATGCCGTCTCCGCACGCCCCACGTGAGTGACGACCTTGCTACGGTCATGGTCTCGGTCGTCGACGATGGGGAGAAGAACAGTGTTTCGGTGGGTGGCGAGGAGTGGGCGATCAGCGTCGCTGAACTCGTCCCAGGGGAGCCGTCTGAGGGACACCGCGTGACCGCTCTTTCGGTGAGCGAAGTTCGGGCACCGTTTCGACGAATCACCTGGGCGCTACTCGGGGCGGGCGTCGGGGCCATGCTCTTGGCCGTACTACTTGGGGGGGCTCTGAGCCGGAGCCTTACACGACCGGTCCGATCACTGGTAGAGGCAGCGCGACGCGTGGGGTCCGGTGACTACGAGTCCCGTGTCGAGATCGAGTCCGTGGACGAGCTCGGCATGCTGGCTGGCGCCTTCAACGAAATGACCGCGGGGCTCGAACGCCGTGAACAGTACCGGTCGGTCCTGAGCAAAGTCGTCTCGGAGGACGTGGCTGAGGAAATGATGAGCGGGGCGTTGGAGCTCGGTGGCGAGAACAGAGAGATCTCGGTTCTCTTCGCAGATATTCGAGGCTTCACGCCTCTCACTGAAGGCATGGAGCCCCAAGAGGTGATCCGGCTACTCAATGAGTGTATGGGCCACCTCGCACAGGCAGTCGAACTCGAAGACGGGATTGTCGACAAGTTCGTCGGAGACGAGGTCATGGCGGTGTTCGGTGCTCCGGTGGCTCGCCGCGATCATGCCTTGCGAGCGGTATCGGCAGCGGTGCGAATGCAGGAGAGCCTGCTCCAAATGAACAAAGTGAGGGAGCGGCGGGGGGAGGGTCTCGTGGGGGTCGGGATCGGTGTCGCCAGCGGAACGGCGGTGGCTGGGAACATGGGCTCTCCCGATCGACTCAACTACACGGTTCTCGGGAGCATCGTGAACCTCGCGGCGCGCCTCACTGGCGCCGCTGGGGCAGGTGAGATTTTAGTGTCTGGTGAGACGCGGCGGCTAGCAGGTAAGGCGTGCCTCGCCACCTTAGCGGGGACACGGGCGTTAAAGGGCTTTTCATCGGAGGTGGAGGTGTACTCAGTCGATGGCGTGGACCGCTCTCTAACACGGTCCGCAAGCACCGCTCGCTTACCCGCCTTGCCGCGTAGACCGGCACCCGCTGTCCTGGCTCTCAGCCTGGGGGTAGGGGCGCTCGTGGCCCAGCCATGTGATGCCGCGGGTCAGTGGCCGACGCTCGCGGATGCCGGGGTCGGGTATCTGTCCGAAGAAGGGACATTCCAAGTCGATCTGTCCGGACAGTTGGATCTTGAGTCGTTCTGGTTCCAGTCGGACGAGAATGCGCTGTCGGGACTGGCGTTCGGTTCGGGATATCTTTTCGCGCCCCGAGCGCGCCTCTTTCTCGACACGTTCTACGGCGACCACGTCTACGCTCTCGTCGAGTGGCGCGGAGATCGTGGTGAGGCGCCTACTGCGGACTTCTGGGAAGCCCGACTCGAACAAGCGTATCTGCGCGTCGGGAACGTTTCTGGGTCGTTCTCCCTCCAGGGGGGCATCTTCGCGAGTCCGTTCGGGTCGTATAGCGACCGTCACTTGTCCGTGATCGATCCTTTCATCCGACCTCCGTTGATGTACGACTATCGGACGGTCATCTCCCGCCGCTGGTCTCCGCAAAACGCCGACTGGTTCTCCCGCTGGAAGGACAATCCGGCAGAATGGCGCCGAGACGGAGCGCCCCCAATTTGGGATGTACCATACCAGTGGGGCGCCATGACGAAGCTGGGCTCCGGTCGCGTCAAGGTGCGCTTGGCGGCGATGAACAGTGCTCCTTCCTCCGAGCCGGCGGATTGGTATGAATTCGATGTCGTCCAAGCGCTGTCTTGGATCGGTGGGGTCGAGGTCAGGGTTTCACCTGAGGTTTCGGTGGGTGCGTCCTACAACAAGGGCCCCTACGCGCGAAACGAGATCCCGAATAGTCCGGCCAACGTGCCCCCCGGCTTCACCTACGATCAAGAGATGTGGGCCGCGGACATAGCTTTTGCCCGCGGGCCGGTCATGTTGAGAGCCGAGATGGTGCACGACTCGTGGGTAGTTCCAAACGTCGACGAAGAGGCTGTAGACATCGGCTTCAATGCCGAAGCCCAGATGGATCTTTCCGCGCGCTGGTCGGCCGCGGTGCGCTTTGGACGCATCGACTTCAGGGAGCTTTCGGGCCTGGGTGACTGGGATTGGGATGTCCAGCGACTCGAGGGTGGTATCGGATATCGGATCGCGAGAAACGCTGGAGTGATGGCGGGGTACGCGTCGACGTGGGACGCAGGGCCGTTGGATCCGGGGGACGATCTAACGTCGATACGACTTTGGTGGGGCTTTTAAGAACTGAAGTAATTGGCCCGATTCATGCGTGGTTAGTGGCTCCGCCACGTATATAGACAACGCCTCGATTGAGTGGATGGAGGCGACGAAGATCGATAGATGTCCTGTCTCGTACCTGATCGAGAAATACCGTGAGCACAACGCCCCCCCCGCAGCACGGCACTTCTGCACGCGACGTGGAGATTAGGCGCCCGGCGGCTTCTGACTTGATCTCTTCCGGAATCGCTCCGTTTGATGAGCGTATCGGTGGCCTCGACGAGGGCGGCGCGTATCTCGTTGTGGGGGCTCCAGGGCCGGAAAAGATGGTTGCCGCCCTGCAGTTCGTGCACGAAGGAGTCGCGCGTGGCGAGGGATCTCTCCTGGTCACGAATGCCGAGATCGACAGCATCTTGAGTGTGGCAGGAGCGTGGGGCTTCGACCTGTGGGACGCGTGGGAGTCCGGTCTGCTTCAGATTGTCGGCTTCAAGGATGACTTCGAGCTCCGTGCGATCCGTTCGATCGCACCAGAGGAAGTGGTCGAAGAGCTTGCCTCGATAGCGAATCCCAACCTACGGCGGATTGCGATCGACCCTGGCGCCATGTTCCTGAGCGGCGGCGCCCGGACTCTCTTGGGCACGACGTTCTTGTCGTGGGCCCGCAGGAACCCAGCGACTGTTCTTGTCACGTTTACCGTGGACGGCGGAGCCATCTCACTCCCCTCTTCCGCCGACTGGCTTACGCAAGCCACCACTGGGCGGTTGCTCCTCGAAAGACGAAACGACGGCCTGTGCCAGGTCAAGCTGGCTCGCGCCGTCCCCCGACCAGGTGGCCGCGACGAGTCGATTTCGCTCGAACTGAAGCCCGGGGAAGGGCTGGTTGAACCCGAGAGCTATCCGGCACGTCGGGGGATCGATCGAGGTGGAATCGACGAGGGACGGCTCCTCTTGGTTTCCTTGGGCGACGGCCATTCCTCGGACTTGGGGGCGTGGGCCGCGAGCGCTTTTGACGCCGATGTCGTTTCAGAACCGTTCGAGGCCGTCGCCGCCGTCCAATCCGGAACCAAGTACGGGGGGATCCTCATCCATTCTCCTCGCCAAGCGGTGCGACAAGCGATCCAGGCGTGCTTGGCTATCCGGCCCTTGTCGCGAGCGGCCATCGTCTTTGCGTCCGATGATCAGATTCGGTCGACGGACCGGATCAGCATTCTCGAGGCTGGCGCGGATGACTGCTTGAGCGGAGGCATCGACTTCCGTGAGTTGGGTCTGCGGATCCGACAGTCGATCTCGACTGGGGCAAGGCCGCAGAGTGACTCGCGTTCGTCGCCCGAGGAGGAGACCCAGCTCACGGTATCGGGGCACCCCGACGGACGGGTTTCTCCGGAGATTTTCCTGCAGCAGGTCTCGGATAGGGCGGAACAGCCCGATCACGCTTTCTTTTGTGTGGTCACGCTCAGAGCCAAGGCCGTCGAGCCGACAGGACTCGAATCATTGGCCGCGGCGCAGATGAGGGCTGAGGAGGGAGACCTCGTTACCGTAGTGGACGACCTATGTGTGTTGCTACTGCAGGGAGCTCGTGAGGCTCAAGTCGGTGCCTTTATGGCGCGACTCGAGCGGGCCGTCGAGAAGGATGCGGGTGGTGCGAGAGAGTTAGCCGCCGACGTTCTCAGCCATCCCGCGGAGAAGGGTGCGATCCGGGGTCTCTTGGAGGCAGTTCGTGCCCCAGCAGGATAGAAAGCGGGGAGGCGGAGGCAACTACTTCCTCGGCTTTCTCGGCACCGCCACTCTCCTGGTGTCGGGAACCCTGATCCTCGTGCTGTACGTACTTCCCCAACGCTATGTGCTGAGTTCAGGGTTCCGCGAAGGCGGGGTCGGCTTGCCGAACCCCACCACGCCCTTCGAGCCCTTCGACGCGCCTGTGGTTGCGCCCCGACCCTTGCCACCGCCCGCAGAACCGACGGTCATCGCGGAGGGCCCATCAGAAGCGTTCTGGAACCAGGTTCTTCCACTCTTGAACGCGGGCCGGTGGGCGGAGTCGCTCCCAATGTTCGTGAGTTACCTGCGCCAGTACCCCGGGGACACGGGTGTGAGGAGAGAGTACGCGATTACCCTGACCAAGGCAGGCCGAAACGACCTAGCCATACCGGAGTTTCGGCGCCTCGTCTCGGGTGGGGCCGACTTCGATCTCATCTTGATGTTCGCACGGACGCTGCGGGATCAGGGACTCGTTCGTGAGGCAGGAGACCAGTACCAACATCTCGTAAGCGTCCGGCCGGACGACGCGTCGCTCGTGCTGGAGTGGGCGAGGGCTCTCGCCTGGGGGGAAGACTACGACGAAGCGATCCTCGTCCTCGAGAACGGGCTGAGATCACATCCGGATTCGATTCCGCTCACCGTCGAGTTGGCCCGCTATCTCTACCTGAGCGGCGATCTCATCGCCGCGGATGACATGCTCAAGACCCTCCGTAGAGAGCAGGTCGAAGCTGCCGGTGCTGGTGATCTCCTCACCGCGTTGGAGTCGGAGCTGGCTGAGCCTGAGCCCGATCCCGATGAGCCTGTCGCTGAACCGCCGTCGACACTTGACCTCGCGATTGCGGCTCGAGAAGAGGGTAATGAGGAAGTGGCGGCCGAACTGTTCCGGCGGGCCTTGGCGGAAACCCCCGGCGATGCCCGAGCGTGGGAGGCGTATGCCAACTTCCTCCAGTTCGAACAGGAAGATTTTGCCGGCGCCCTGGAGGCGCTCGAGGAGGTCGAGCGGCTAGCAGGAGGCGGTCCGCCGGGTCTTCAGTTCAGAATGGCCCAGCTCGAGGTCTGGACGAATGATACTGACGCCGCCGAGAGCCGTTTGGAGTCGCTCTTGGCGTCTGACGAACTTGCCACGGCTGGCCCGGAGCAGCCGAATCGGGCTGAGGTACTTGCCCTACTAGGTGATCTGGATCGGTGGAGTGGGTCTTACGCCACTGCCAAGCAGAGATATGAGGCGGCATTGCGGGCCCAACCTGACCATGGCCGCGCGATCGAGGGGCTGAATATCATCCGCGACAACGTTCGAGCCCGCGTGGACGAGGTGGAGCGTCCCCGTGTCGGCGGCCTCAGTAGGGCGCTCGGGGACACGGACGAGTACCTACGGTTGGACGTGGGTGGCGAGTACGTAGATACGCACGACACTTGGGCCTGGGGCGGGCAGGCCGGGGGACGTCGAATCGAGGGGTTCGGCCTGACGGGTGCCCTAGGAGATCGGCAGGGAGCGTATGCGGAGCTCGAACTCGCTCGATGGTGGCAGCTAGGAAGGGTCCGCACGGCGACACAGCTAGGAGTCGAGACTACTCGTCCCGGGGCCACAGATCTGGCCGTTGGTTTCGCGGTTTCCTTTCTCGGTGAGTTAGGTAGGCGTACGGATGTTGTGCTCGAGCGAGCTCCGGCACACATGACGTCACGCACGCTCCAGTCCCTCGAAGCTGCCGTCGTTCAACAACGGATCGGGCTCGACTTCGCAACTCCCTTCGGCTCCGGTTGGAGCTTTGCGGCGACCGGAGATGTTGCCCGCCTCGAGCACCGGAACGTCGGAGGCGACACGAATTTGCGAGTAGGGGGTGGCGCCTCAATAGGCCGAGGTGTGGCTCGCTCGCTCACCCTGGGTGTCTCCGGCCGTCTCTTGCACTACTCAGACGCGGCGGGCACAGGCGTGCCTTTGTACTGGGACCCCGAGTACAGTATCGCGTTCGGACCTTACGCTCAGTTTGGCCGCAGTCTAAGCGATCGGTGGGAAGCCACAGCGCGGCTTAGTCCGGGCATCTCTCTCATTGAGGAGCGACGGGTAGCTGGGCGTGAATACGCTCCCGACATATCGGCTTCCCTGGGGCTGCGGCGCCGGGGAGGAACGTACGATTCCACGATCGAGCTCCTGTTCGGACAAGGCCGCTTCTCAGGGTATCGCTCTTTCGGCTTGAACCTTTCGCTGAGCCGAGTCGGCGGCTTTCAGGTGCCACGATGAGTCAGGGGCGGCACTCTGTCTGGCGTTCACTGATCGTCGTCTTCGTCGCGGTGGGCCTCACCGTCGCGTTTGTGATCTGGGCACTCCTGGCCGGTCCACAAGTACAGCGCGTGCTCGTACGTGTGGTTGTCGTCACACTCATCATCTTCCTGACGCTCCTCTTCCTTCGGTACTTCTCGCTTCTCTGGTTCTCGTACCTAGGTCATGCCGAGAGAAATGTGTTGGGGGTTCGGGAGATCAAAGAGCTCCCGGCGATCTCGATTCTCGTGCCGGCCTACAACGAGGGTCGGGTCATGGAGCGAGCACTCACGAGCCTGATGCAGCTCGAGTACCCGGAGTACGAGGTCCTCGTCATCGACGATGGGTCGACCGACGATACGCTCGAGCTGGCCTCCCGGTGGGAGGGGCAACGTGGCCCTGCACTCTTCCGTGTGATCACCAAGCCCAATGGGGGGAAGGCTACCGCGCTGAATGCTGGGATCGCCCACTCGCTTCACCCGCTCATCCTTTGCATGGACGCGGATTCTTATCTCGATCCACGTACACTTCTCAAGGCTGCGCATCACTTCGCGAATCCAGCTGTGGGAGCTGTCGCGGGGAATGTGAAAGTCGAGAACCGGGGACGGATCGTGACCCGGCTCCAGGCATTGGAGTACATCGAGGGACTCAACATGCCGCGCAGGGCGCAGGGCTTCGTGGCGGCGGTGAATATCGTACCGGGTCCTGTAGGCCTATTCCGTCGGGAAGCGCTCGAAGAGGTCGGTGGATATGACACCGACACCTTCGCCGAAGATGCGGACCTCACACTCAAGATGATGGCGGCCGGCTGGCGCATCGAGTACGAAGATCAGGCGATCGCGTGGAGTGAGGCGCCCGAGTCCTGGCGCGACCTTACCCAACAGAGGTACCGATGGACGAGAGGGATCCTTCAGGCGCTCCGGAAACGAAAGGGTCTGTTCCTGCGGCCCTTCCCGGACTTTCCGCTGTGGGTCTCGACGATTCAGCTGGCTTTTGAGGCGCTTGTGTGGCCGGTGATGAACGTGCTGGCACATCTATTCTTCGCGATCGTCGCGATCCTGTTCGGCGCCGGTGAACTCATCCTCTACTGGATGATTCTTCTCACCCTACTCGACCTTGTGGCGGCGTTGGTCAGCGTGTCGATGGAGGAAGAGTCGCTTTCCCTCGTACCAATGGCCCTGATCTATCGTTTCGTCTTCATCCTCTTCTTGGACGTCGTGAAGACGTTCGCGACGTTGGAGGAGCTGTTCCGGCTCGATATGGGTTGGGGCAAGCTGGAACGTTTGGAGAGTACCGCGTAGTGATTTCCCCCTCCTCTTCAGTGGACCGTCTATGAATGTCGTCGACATCCTCATTTCAATCGTGGTCGTCACGATTCTGGTCACGATCATTCTCGCGGTTGTGACGTACGTAGCGTACAAGCTGCGCCTGTCGCGAGAGCCTGCTCGCCGTGATGAGGACCCCGATGCGCTGCGCTACTTCGTGCGCCACGACCCACCGTCGACTTCGGCTGATCGCTTGGCCGAGGGGCAGGTGAGTGCGGAGGGTCATGCGCCCGGAGCGTAATCCGGTACCACGCGCTCGCGAGGCGTGGTGGTGGTTGGGTGGGATCCTCACCCTGGGGATCCTAGGTGGTGGTGTGGTTGCTGCGGGCATCGCGCTCTGGGAGAACATCGACATTCGCCAACTGGCTCCAGCGTTGGCCGATGCTCCTATTACTGCGCCGACGCCGCGGATGACGGCACGAGCTGCCGTCCCCTCGTCTGGTTTCAACGCGGTGTTGTACCGGTCGTCGGCCAGCGAAGCCTGGTTCCCGGAGGCGACTTATTACGCTTCCGAACTAGAGCGTTGGCGCGAACTCCTGTCGGCCACCGGGGCTCAGATCAGGGAGATCGTGGACGGGGAGGGTCTGGAGACGGTCTTGCCTTCCGAAGTGCTCGTAGTGCCAGAGGCGCCATGCGTTTCTCCTGAAGCGGTCCGGGGCGTCCAAGAGCATGTGGATGCAGGTGGGAGCCTCGTGATCAACTGGGCGTTCGCATCCCGAAACGAAGCGTGCGAGTGGATCGGATGGGAAGCCCTCATGGACGTTACAGGGGCGCTGGACGCGCGGGAGTTGGCTCCCCGCGAGGGTTTGTTCATGACGGTGCCCGCCGGTCTGCCCGTATCCCCGGGCCTACCGGCAGGGGCTCGGGTCGAGCTGCGCCCCGATCCATCGCTCGCACTCAGAATGGCCGGCGAACGAGTCTACTGGTCGGACTGGGCGCTGAATCCGGAGCCCGACGGTGACGTTGGGGCCGATGTCGCCCTGTCCACCACCCGGCGTTCCGATGGTGGTCGGGTATCGTGGTTCGCCTTCCGATCTCTACAGGGCGCCTCTCCCGCCGACAGCACCCGTTTGGATCGGCTACTCAGCAACGGAATCCGTTGGGCAGCCGGTGTCCCTCAAGCGTCCGTGAGTACTTGGCCTGGGCGGGCCGAGGCAGCCGTTGTGTTCACGATGGATGTGGAGGGGCTAGAAGCCTATGCGAACGCTGCCGACGTAGCGACGGCGTTCGACGGACTAGCTCCCATATCGTTCTACGCCGTATCTCAGCTCGTTCGAGATGACACCGAGCTCGGCGAGCGATTGGCCGCCGTCGGTGCGGTTGGATCACAGACAGTGGATCACACACCCTTGGGTGGGTTGACTCGTCAGGACCAAGCGATGCGGCTGAGGCGGAGTGTGGCCGAGATCGAGAGGTGGTCTGGACAGGCTCCGGCGGGCCTTCGACCGCCGGAAGAGATGTACGACTCGCTGACCTTGCTGAGTTGGGCGTCTCTCGGTGGCAGCTATGTCCTGGCCGGGAACCAGGGGAGGTCTGCCGCTCCTGAGCTCCATGACACGGAGTCCGGCCCCGTAGTTTTGATCCCGCGGCTGGTGAAGGATGATTACACGGTGATCGTGCGCGACGTCACCTTGCGCTCCGCGCCGCTCGCCGAGGCCTATCTCGCGGGTCTCGAGAAGATGAGGGCGATTGGCGGTATCGGGGTGGTCGCGGGGCATACCCAGATCATTGACCCTGGAGCCCGTCTCGACGCGTTCCGGTCGGTTGCTGAGACCGTGTCGAGCCAAGACGGTTGGTGGGTCAGTCGGACGGATGAAGTTGCCGATTGGTGGTTCGCCCGATCGACCGTTCGCATGGATTGGCAGCCCATGACTGAAGCTGAGATGGTACTCGGCACCCCAGTGGCTGGGATGCCAGCGCTTGTCGTCTCCAAGGACGGAGAGGCCGCGATCGACGATGTCTGGATTGACGTGGTCGCACCAGCCCTCTCCGAAGGGGCCGTTCCCGTCCTCGATGGTGAGCCGGTAGCGTTTGTAGACGAAAGTTGGGGCGTGAGCGTCCGGGTCGGCGTATTATCTCCGGAGCAGGAGCGCAGAATCGTCTTCGTGGTGCCCCGGAGCGGGACGGATGCCCAGTCTTGATCGGCGAGCGTTAGCACTGGTCCTACTCGGACTCTCCCTCGCCTGTGCGTCTGTCGGTGCTCGTCATCTGCCCGAGTTGGGTCAAGACGAGCGCTTCTTTGTGGGCGGGTATCATGCGTACTGGACCGGTGACGCGTGGCATAATGTGCCGCTGTCCCTGTTCGACGAGGTGTACTTCTTCGAACTGGAGGCAACGGCGGATGGTGGACTCGACCCACACGGGTGGCCGAGCGAGTGGACTGCTCTAGTAGTCGCAGCGGAGTCCGCCGGCGCCGCTGTCACTCCCACAGTCTCGATGCACGACCCGGACGGCTTCCAACAGCTCTTCGAAAGCGACGAGAGGATCGAGTCACTCATCGCTTCAGTCACGGGACTGATCGATGACATGCCCGACATCGCGGGCGTCCATCTCGATTTCGAGGTGTTTCAAACGGTGAGCCCGGCATCGCGCGACGGATTCACCGCGTTCGTGTCAGGACTCCGGGGCGCGATCGACGCGCGGTATCCGGAGAAGGGTCTCTCGTTGTTCTCACTGGCGTTCGACGTAGACGATGTCTTCGATGAAGAGGCCCTTATCCCGCTCGTCGACTATGTGGTTCTCCAGGGATACGACTACCACAGCCCGGGGAGTGCGACGGCGGGACCGACGGCGCCGATGACAGGTTGGGGTCGGCTCAATTGGGGTGAGGTTGTACGTCGGTTTGAGGCCTTCGGGTTGGATCGCGACCGAATGGTGATGAGCGTGCCCTTCTTCGGGTATGAGTGGGAGGTCACTGGTGGTGAGCTCGGGTCGGCGACGACTGGGTTGGGTACGACCCTTCCGTATGCGTTAGCCGCCGACAGCTCGGCCGTCTCAGCGCTCGGCCGCACTAGAGAGCACGAGGCTCGACGTGACGCAGCGAGCGGATCCCTATGGTACTCGTTCCGAGATGGAAGCCAATGGCGCCAGGGATGGTTCGACGATGCGGAGAGCTTGTCAGCACGGTACGCATGGGTTCGCGAGGCCGGGCTTCGAGGCGTCGCCATCTTTCCCATCGCGTATGGGGCTCCGGAGCTATGGGAAGGACTAGAGAAGGCGACTCGAGGCGGGAGCTGAGCAGTCAGCCCGCCTTCACGACCTCGCGTCGAGTCGGTTCCCAAAGCGCATCGTTCGCACCGCCGAGTGCTCTCAGGAAAGCGTGAGCCGCAGCGACGTTGCCCGCGATGAGGTAGGCAGGCACGGAGAACAGGCGGGACACTGAGCTTTCTTCGGAGCGAGACCAACCGATCGCCGCGAGACCCAGTACGAGGATACCGGCGACGAGCGCGATTCGTGCTAGCGGGGAGGAGATCGCGAGCGTCGCGATCGAGAGTCCAGCGAGGGCAGCACCCCACGGGAGCGCCCACCTGCAAATCTTGTGGCTCACCAGCATCCAAGAGAACCATCCGAAGCCGAACGGATTCAGGAGCCTTCGTTTGTGCCAAAGCGTGCGCATGCCCCTGGTGATCGTCCGCACCTTCCGGCGGTACTCCTTCTTCAGCGACGGGGTGCGGGGCACATAGCACACCGCTTCGGAGACAGACACGGGCCGGAAGCCGTGTTCACGGGTGTGGAGAGCTGCCGCGAAGTCACGGGATAGCGATTCGGGAAGTGGGAGTCGGTGCAGGTGGGCTCGAATGGCGTAAAAACAGCCGGACGCCCCGACGATGCCAGAGACCCGAGTCTCTAACGCTCTGATGCCCATCTCATATCCAACGTAGCCAGACT
This sequence comes from Longimicrobiales bacterium, assembly GCA_965223235.1. GTDB lineage: Bacteria > Gemmatimonadota > Gemmatimonadetes > Longimicrobiales > Gaopeijiaceae > UBA2589. The sequence continues at coordinate 172,739 of CBDCVV010000017.1, read as the reverse complement.
CGCCAGCGTTCGCCGTGTCTTGATCAGACGCCACGCTCACGTCTCTTCCAGACGCACAGCCAATTCGTTCGTCCTGGAACACTCGGATCAAAGGCTTGATCGCGTCGGGCGCGATCCGAATTGAGGCGTCTGTGTTGATGATGATATCGCCCCGAAGATGGGAGGCCGCGGCGTTCTCAGCCTTGGTTTTCCCTCCTCGGCTCTCTAAACGGAGGAGCTCGACCCCTTGGTCTTCATAGGATCGAATGATCTCATCGGTGCGATCCGTTGAGGCATCCGAGATCAGCAAGATCTGCATCCTGTCTCTCGGATACTCTAAGGATAGGAGACTCTTGATCAGCTCCTCGACCTGATCTTCCTCGTTGTATGCGGGGACCGAGAGGGAGATCGACGGCCACCCTTCGGAGGGATCTTCCGTCGGCAAGGGTTTTGAGGTGAATCTGCCGAGTATCCATAGAAGGGCAGGATACCCGAAATAGGTGTACAGAAAGAGGCCGACGCACGCAGCCAGCGTGGCGATCGCAACCGAAGTCAGCATCGTGCCTGGGTTGAGGTGGCGGAGCTCAGGAAGTTGCGGATCTCAGCATGCTTTGCAGCTGGAGATCGTCGAGGCGCCTCGCTCTGGCTCGAGCCGCCTCCAGTGACTCTTCGATGATTATCACCGTCGTAGTCGGGTGGATCGCTCGGGGATCTCCAGGCGGTGGAGCGAAGCGGAAGCAGGCTCGTACGGTGTCAGGGTCCTTCAGATCGTCCACAAAGTCCATGTAGACGTCCCAGAGGAGTCCGTCGTACGCGATCGTAGCTACATGCTCGGACGGCAGCTCAGGATGGGGGATGCGGTCTACATTCATGACACCACGATACCGAGTCGGAGGGTGGTCGTCACGCGTCTTGTGTCCGGCGGTGGCGAAGGGCACTTCTCACAGAGTCGAGAGCGTCCTGCATCTCGTTCAACTCTGATGTGGCAAGCGCCTCGTTCCCGAATCGAGCACGCTGATAGCGGTCGACGAGGAGGGCTGCGGGCGTCGCGGCCGACGCTTGGTGGTCCTCGATTCGACGCAGGAGTACCTCTGGGGTGGCGGATGCGCCCACGGGGAGACCGGCTCGCTGCGAGACTCTCCGTAGTTGCAAGTACATCCGCGTCGCCGGATCGAACGATGGTCCTGGCCTTCTTGCCCAGAGCCACCCGAGTCCGATCGCCACCAACAACGCGACAGCCCAAAACGGTCGTCGCCGTTCCACGTCCGCGTTCTCTAGGGTGTCGGACGCTCCTCCGACCGATCGCTCACCCACCAGTCCGGCCAAGATCCCGCTTTGCTCCTCGATGCTGTAGTCGAGGACCCACTTGCTCCATCGGTGCTGTATCCCGTCGAACAGAATACGCCCCGGCCAGAACCACGTGCTCGTGACTTGCGTGCCGGCGACCCCCGCAGGCGTGGGGTCGAAAGTCACCCATCCGAATCCGGGGAACCATGCTTCGACCCACGAGTGTGCCTCGTTCTGCGTCACCACGAGGTAGTCGCCGAACGTACTCCATTGCCCTCCAAGGAATCCGTTCACGTTGCGTGCCTCGATCCCGAGGGATCGGAGCATCACGACCATGGCGGTGCTGAAGTATTCACAGTGGCCTGCCCGCCGCTCGAACAAGAAGTGAGCCAGAGTGGCTTCTCGGGCCGTGGCCGGCAGCTGCCGGGTGTACTCGAACGTCTGCAGCCAGTCCCGGAGTGCCACGGCCTGGTCGTACCGGTTCTCGGTTCCTCTGACCAACGAGTCAGCAAGCTCTCTAATCCGGGGATCGAGCGATCGAGGTAGCTGGAGGTAGTGCTCCGATGAGGGGCGATAACCTCTTTCTGGTTGGCGCAGATCGGACGAAGAGGGCGGTTCTGCTGGAGAGTACGCCGTGTAAGCAGGTGCGCCGCGGCCCCAATACACGAAATCTCCGGCGTTGTCGAAGATGGGCTGGACCCCGTTGCTCGCTTCAATGTCGAGCGCAGGGTGCAGTGCAAAGAGGACGCGCGACTCGAGGGCGGACCCGAAGATTCTCTGTTCGATCAGGTCGCCCCCCCATCGGCTCCGATACCAAGAAGTGGGGCCCGCCGAGGGAGGGAGGTTCTGTGAGCGGGTCCATCGAACCCCGTCGAATCGATCGTACGACCGGCCACGCCAGTGCAGCCCGCCGATGTTGGCGGGGGGGGCGTCCGGGAACTCGACGCGCAAGACGATCTCCGGATTCCCCAAGATCGTCGAGCCGTGCTCACCGATCGACACCTGATCCGAGAATCCCGCGATGGAAGATGCCATCGTCTCACCGCGACCCGCCCATCCCTGAGAGCCTCGAGGGAACGCTACGAAGACGGCGAGAGCGGTCGCCAGGATTACTCCGGAGAGAGCGGTGGTCGTGAGGACCATTCCTAGATCGAGCGGAGGATCCGCCGCCGAGTGGAGTCGAGATCGCCGCTGCAAATGACCGATCATCAGCGCAACCGTCGCCAAGACGATGTACACGACGAAAGCAATCAGGAAGAGGATGCCCGGCCGGTAGGCGGTCGAGGCTAAGATCAGGGCGAAGGAGAGTGCGTATAGCCTCAGGTCGTTCGGCGCTCTCAACGACCGGAGGGACTCTGCCGAGAGCAGGAGGAGGAGGAGATCGACAACCGGGATCACCACATCGTCACGCACGATGATGACGTGATACAAGGCTCGAAGTACGAGGAGCGCCGCTAGTGGAAGCCAGAGTCGCTCCATCCGTTCGGAGACGGCGTCGTCGGGTTGCCAAAAGAAGGCGACCAAAAGGGCGATCCCGGCGAGCACAGCGGACCCTGGTTCGAAGCCGGCCCCGCCAGCGAACGCGACCAGCCCTGCGACGCCCATCAGAACAGTGAGGCGTCGGTGGAGACGTCGAGTCTTCACTCGGCCTCCGAGACGGCGGCGACCGGTCGCGGTGGGTGTAGCTTCGCGTCGCGCCCGATTCGAATTACATCGCCAAATCCTGGCCGACCTCCGATCGAGACGAGCACGCACGTTCCCGTAGGAACAGGGGGGTTGGGTAGGGGGGCGTCAGGACGGAAGTCCACCCGAGCTAGCGCGTCGAGGACGCGTTCCAAGTGACCCGGCCCTTGTCCTGGTTCGAGAATGTGTCGGTCGGCTACCAGTGCGAACGGAGTCTGGCGGCGAGCGGCGCGAGCAGCGAGGGCCGCCGCACTCTCCACGGCTACCTCTGCCGCGTCCCCAGGCTCCCCCTTGGTGTCCAAACATATCCATCGGGTCTCGGCGCCGTCCTGCTCGTACTCGCGAACCACCGGTGATCCGCGCCTAGCTGTGGACCTCCAATGGACGTCTCTGACGTCGTCCCCACTACGGTACTCTCGTAGACTCCGGTACTCACCCCGGGAGCCTCGAGCGCCCCGTGCTGCAACGCCAACCCTCGGTATCTGCCCCCCTCCTGGGGAGGGTTCGCGGACTGCGCGATCTGTTCGCGGCCAAACGATCACTTCCCCGGGTGCCTCGAAGTCGCGCTCCTTCCGGAATAGCCCGAACGGGAAGCCGGTCGAAAGGGTCACGGTGCCCAGCGGATAGATGCCTCGGCGAACGAAGGAGTTCACCGAGACCACAGCGGTGTGGTCATTGGCCGGAACGTGGGCGAGGAACGCCGGCTCCGGCAGCCCTGCTTCGGAGATCTCGACGGCGAGTGACGGCAACCTCGTCTTGACGTTCGTCACTTCGTAGCGAATTCGGAGGTCACGGCCAACGGTCACCGCGCGCGGTGACCGCCTTTCTACCCGGAGGCCCCGTATGGCCTGCTCGGATAGCCAGCTGCTGACCGCGATGAATCCCATCATCGAGCCAAGAAGCAGATATAGCAGGTTGTTCCCGGTATTCATCGCGGCGAAGCCGACGGCGAGGGTCCCCGCTGAGAAGGCGAGCCCTCCGGAGGTTGGCCGGATGCGTCGCCAGGCACGAAGGCGCGCCCAAACATCGAGCAACTTCCTCCAGGCGGTCCGCACAACCGGCGTCAAAGAGGCGCCTCTACCTCTCCCAGTATGTCGCGCAGGACCGCCGCCGCCTCCTCATGCGCGTCATGCCCGTGGGAAGAGGTCCCACCTGGGAGGACCCGGTGCGCGAGACACGGCACGACCAAGTCTCGTACGTCGTCGGGTACGAGGTAGCCCCGGCCCCGGGTTAGTGCGTAGGCCCGCGCCGCTCGAAAGAGGGCAATGTTTCCCCGAGGACTTACGCCGGTCTTGAGCTTCGGTGTCGTGCGGGTTCGTTGTACGATGGCCATGAGGTAGTCGAGGATGGCCGGATCTACCCTCACTGCGCCGATTCCGTCTTGTAGGCGCCGCACCTGGTCCGAATCTAGCACCGGACGGACCCGGTCCGCGAGCGATCCCGGACCCTCCGACTCCAGCAGAATCCGCCGCTCGGCCTCGTCGTCCGGATATCCGATTGCGACCCGCATCAGAAAGCGGTCGAGCTGGCTCTCGGGCAGTGGATACGTCCCGTGGTGCTCGAGGGGATTTTGAGTCGCCATCACCAAAAAGGGCTCGGGCAGCGGGAACGATCGATCGTCGATCGTGACACGGCCGTCCTGCATCGCCTCCAAGAGGCCGCTCTGCGTCCGTGGGGGCGCTCGGTTGATCTCGTCGGCTACCACGACGTTGGTGAAGATGGGCCCCTTCCGGACCTCGAACGCCGAGGTCTGGGGGTTGAAGATCGAAACGCCAAGAACGTCTGAGGGGAGGAGGTCGGCCGTAAACTGGATTCGACGGAAACCCAACCCGAGACCCCGGGCCAAGGCGTGAGAGAGCGTCGTCTTGCCGACGCCGGGCACATCTTCGAAGAGGACGTGGCCCCGGGCCAACAGCGCGGCGACGGCGAGGCGGACTACCTCACGCTTCCCATGGAAGACGGTTTCGACCTCCTGAATCAGCTGATTTAGGAGCTTCAGCTCAGGAGGTACTTCGGTCGTCTGAACCGTGGCTGTGGAGTCTGACAAGCGCGGGCTCCCGACGGGTCGCGGACCAGTGAGTCCGAGGCAGCAAAGTATAACACCGAGGCCTCCCAAAATGTTCGCGCGCGAACGGCCTTTCTGCCTTGACCTTACGGGCTCCGTGCAGGTAGCTTCAGGCCGTTTCCAGGGTCATGTTCCTTTTGTCACAAGCGTTGTGTGACAAGGGGAAACCCTGCCTTGCCCCCGATGCGTTGGGGCGGGTTGCCTCGCCACGGAGCAGCGGCTTCGAAATGAGAAATAACTGGCTGATCGGCGGGCTCGCCGGCGTCTTCGCGCTCGGAGGGCTTGCGTTCGTCCAGGGCGGCGCGGACGGAGAGGCTGAGTCGGCCGACGTCGGACAGCCGATCGCGTTCCCGCACGACCAGCATGCCGGCAGTGAGCCTGGCCAAAACAATATGGACTGCCAGTTCTGCCACTTCTCGGCTGAACGGTCCGTCGATGCCGGCATTCCTCCGGTTTCCGCCTGCTGGGGTTGTCACCAGGTCGTCCAAGGGACTACGCCCGAGCAGCAGGCTGAGATCGCGAAGATCGGTGAGTTTATGGACCACGGTGATCCCATCCCCTGGAACCGCATATACAAGATCTCCGATCACGCGCACTTCCCGCACATGCGTCACGTGAACGCGGGCTTGAGTTGCCAGACGTGTCACGGAGAGGTGCAAGAGATGGGAGTGCTCTCGGAGCCCGACCCCGCGTGGGGTGGAGACAACATGGGATGGTGCGTGGATTGCCATAGACAGCCGGATCCCGAAACCGGCTTGCAGCAGGCGTCTACAGACTGCTCCGTCTGTCACTACTAGATCGAGAAACCAGATAATGACTGACGGCATCAAGCGGCGGGACTTTCTGAAGGTCCTCGGCGTTTCCGGGGCCGGAGCCACTGTGGCAGGTTGTGGGGGCGAGGTCGAGAAACTCCTCCCCTACGTAGTGGCTCCTGAAGAGATCACCCCCGGCGTGGCGACGTGGTACGCGACGACGTGCGGTGGTTGTGCAGAGGGCTGCGGCATGTGGGTGCGGACCCGTGAAGGGCGAGCGGTCAAGATCGAGGGGAACCCCGATCACCCCATCTCTCGCGGGGGTGTGTGCTCGAAGGGGCATGCAACCCTACAGCACCTCTACAACCCGGATCGTTACGCCGGCCCGATGGTTCGTGAGGGGTCGGTTCTCCGGCAAGGGAGCTGGGATGAGGCTGAGCGACTTCTCGCCTCGAGGATCCGGAACCGTGGTTCGGGCGGCGTGCTCTTCATCCATGGGCATCTCGGACCCACGATGCGTAGGCTCGTCGACAGCTTTCTCTCCTCCGTGGGTGGCACACGGGTCGCATACGACGCGGTCGCGAACGCGCCGCTCCGTGAGGCCGTAAGAATCGCTTACGGGCTGAATCAGCTCCCCACGTATGACATCGCGGCCTCTGACCTCCTCCTCTCGTTCGGCAACGACTTCGTCGACGACGGTTCCGTCGCGGGCGGCCGTGGGCTGGCCCAGATGAGTGCGGCCGACGACGCCGCACATAGCAAAGGGGCGTTCATCTACCTCGGTCCACGTCTCTCCACCACGGGGTTGAACGCGGACGAGTGGTTCCCGATCCAGCCTGGCTCGGAAGCGATGGTCGCTCTCGGAATGGCGTCGCACATTGCGGGTGCGTCGCCCTCCGGTCCGTACGCAAATCTTCTTCGTACCTACGGAGTCGCGGACGCAGCAGCCGCTTCGGGAATAGAAGAGGAAGCCATTCGAGAGCTTGCCGACCGCTTTGCCGCGGCGAGTGCTCCGCTTGCGATGGGACCGGGCGCCGGCTCTCACCATCGAAATGCAACGGCCGCGAACCTCGCGGTCTTGATCCTGAACTCCGTAGCCGGTGCGGTAGGACGGACCGTCTCGATCGGGGGTGGCTCGGCGTCGTCGTCGGCTGCGTTCACCGACATCGAGTCTGCCATAAACCGGATGGCCGCAGGTGACTTTGCCGTTGCGATGGTGCATGGAGTAAACCCTGCGTACTCGCTTCCCGTCGCCTCGGGCTTCCAGGCCGCGTTTGACCAGGTTCCATATAAGGTGTCTTTCGCCCTAGCCCAGGACGAAACGGCAGCCATGTCGGACCTAGTCATGCCAGACCGTCACTTCCTGGAGTCGTGGGGTGATGTGTCACCGCGATCGGGATTGATGACGCTCCAGCAGCCCGTCATGCAGGCCGTGCCCCACTTCGACTCCAAGCAAGCTGGGGACGCGCTCTTGGCGGTCTCCTCCCACCTCGGCAACGATCTGGGAGCCTCGACGTTCTACGAGTATTTGCGTGCTCCTCATGCGGGAATGCACGCAGATGACCCGAGTGGCTTCGAGCAGATGTGGAGGGGGCACTTACGTACCGCCATCATGCACGATCGGGGCGCGAGTCAGGTGACCCCACCTCTCCGAGCTCCGGACACTGCGCTGACCTTCGACGTGCCTACCTTCGATGGTTCGGAGGAACTCACACTGTTGGTCCACCCTTCACCGCGGTTCGGCGGCGGGGAGTTCTCCAACTCACCATGGATGCAGGAACTTCCGGACCCCGTCTCGAAGATCACGTGGCACTCTTGGCTCGAGATGAATCCGGCGACGGCCGAAGCCCGTGGTCTCCGCGAGGGTGATATCGTCACCGTTTCGTCGCCTCACGGGTCGGTCGACGTACCCGTTTGGCCCTATCCCGGGATCCGCGAAGACGCAGTCGCTCTAGCGATGGGTCAGGGACATACGGACATGGGTCGCTGGGCGACGGGCCAGGGCGTGAACGCGCTCGACCTCTTGCCCGCGACGGCTGAGCAGCCCTCTGGAGCCCTGGTTACTTGGGCTACGACGGTTTCGGTCGAGTCGACGGGTGAACGTCGTCGGATGTCTTCGATCGAGGGGTCGAATGAACAGTTCGATCGCCCGATCGCTCCGGCCGTCGCTTTTGCAGAGCTCTGGCACGGCGAAGACGGCGACCATGCAGAAGATGGAGTGCATCACGACGAGCTCATGGAGCTCCAGGGGTACGGAGGCGTTCAGCCGGTACCCGCCGAAGAGGGTGCCGCTACCGCCTTCCCGCTTCCCGGGGCGGATCATGGACCGTATGCGACGGCCCACGAGGGTCCGCGCTATGGGATGGCGATCGATCTCGAGAAGTGCACAGGGTGTAGTGCTTGCGTGGTCGCCTGTCACTCCGAGAACAACGTCCCATGGGTCGGTGAAGACCAGGTGACGATGGGTCGCGACATGACGTGGATGCGCATCGAGCGGTACTACGAGCACGTCGACGCGACGCATGCGAGCGACTTGGACGTCCGCTTCCTCCCCATGCTTTGCCAGCACTGTGGAAATGCGCCGTGCGAGCCGGTGTGCCCGGTGTATGCGACGTATCACACCCCAGAAGGGGTGAACGCCCAGATCTACAATCGGTGTGTAGGAACGCGCTACTGCGCGAATAACTGCCCGTACAAGGTGCGTGTCTACAACTGGTATCGGTACACGGATGAGAACGTGCCCGAGCCGATGACGTGGCAGTGGAATCCAGATGTCACGGTCCGCACGAACGGCATCATGGAGAAGTGCTCATTCTGCATGCAGCGGATTCGCGACGCGGAAAATAGGGCGGCTCTAGAGGAAGGGCGCGCGGTTCGTGATGGCGAGATCGTCACGGCGTGTCAGCAGAGCTGCCCGGCCGAGGCGATCGTATTCGGCGATCTCAGGGATCCGAACTCTAGGGTCGCACAGGTGGTCGACAATGAGCGGACATATAGAGTTCTGGACGAGCTCATCAACACCCAGCCGGCCGTGAACTACCTCAAGAAGGTCACCTTCCACGAGGTGTCGGGAGGGCACGAATAATGAGTGCTCTGGGATCTAGAGAGCGGGGTGCACTAACGCACCCGGACGTAACCAGACTCGACGACGTCAACCGCGACGTTCTCAAGATGATGTCCACTCCCGGCAAGGGTTGGTGGGCACTCTTCGGACTGTGTGTCGCGGGTGTCGGCATGTTCCTCGGGGCATGGTTCTGGCAGATCTACAAGGGGATCGGCGTTAGTGGTCTCATGTCTCCGGTGGGTTGGGGCGTGTATATCACGACGTTTGTTTTCTGGGTCGGTATTGCCCACTCAGGGACACTGATCTCCGCGATCTTGTTCTTGTTCCGGGCCCCGTGGCGACAGTCGATTTACCGGGCGGCTGAGGCGATGACCGTCTTCGCGGTCATGACGGCGGGGCTGTTCCCGCTCATTCACGTGGGTCGGGTGTGGCACGCATACTGGCTCGTTCCCTACCCCAACTCGCGCTTTCTCTGGCCGAACTTCAAGTCGCCCCTGGTTTGGGACGTCTTTGCCGTTACGACGTACTTCACTGTTTCGGCCGTGTTTTTCTATCTCGGGACGATTCCTGATGTCGCGGCGGCCCGTGACCGGGCGACCGGGCTGCGCCGGAAGCTGTACAGTGTGATCGCCCTGGGATGGCAGGGTACCGACCGTCAGTGGCACCACTTTGGCAAGGCGTACATCTTCCTCGCCGCCCTGGCTACGCCGCTGGTGCTCTCCGTCCACTCCGTCGTTTCGTGGGACTTCGCGATGTCGATCGTCCCCGGCTGGCACGCGACGATCTTCGCTCCCTACTTCGTGGCCGGCGCCATCTTCTCAGGCGTCGCGATGGTGATCACGCTCACCGTGCCGCTCCGAAAGATCTTCGGGCTCGAGGCCTACCTCACGGTGAAGCACTTCGACGCGATGGCCAAGCTCTGCTTGTTCACGTCGATGATCGTTTTCTACGCCTACCTGTCGGAGTTCTTCCTCGCTTGGTACTCGGGTGAAGAGATCGAGCGTACAGCGTTCTGGAACCGTCTCTTCGGGACGTATTGGTGGGCGACGTGGACGATGCTCGTGTGTAACGGCTTTGTTCCGGTCATGCTCTGGTTCAAACGGGTTCGTCACTCGATCCCGGCACTCTTCGTCATCTCGATCTTCGTGAACATCGGGATGTGGTTCGAACGGTTCGTCATCGTTGTGACGTCACTCCACCACGAGTATGAACCATTCGCTTGGGGCATCTATCGGCCGTCCGTCGTCGAAATGATGATCATGACCGGGAGCTTCGCATGGTTCGGCTTCTGGTTCATGCTCTTTACGCGGCTTCTGCCGCCGATCGCGATCCAGGAGCTCAAAGAGGTCCTGCCGCCACCCATGCGAAAGAAGAAAGCTGCCGCTGAGGAGGTGCACGCATGAGCGCGCAAGGTATCCTCGCTTCGTACGAGTATCTCGACTCCACCGTCGACGCGATCGAGAAGCTGAAGAAAGCGGGATTCAAGGACATCAAGGCGTACGCTCCCTATCCCGAACATCATATCGAGCATGCGCTCGGCTACGATCAGAGCCCTGTGCGGGTGTTCACGCTTGTCGGCGGCTTGACCGGTACCGCGACGGGCTTCGCCTTCACGAGTTGGACCTCGGTGGATTGGCCGTTGGTGGTTGGAGGAAAACCGATCATTTCGATCCCGGCCTTCGTCCCCATCGCCTTTGAGATGACCGTGCTCTTCGGTGCTTTGTCCACAGTGATCGGGCTCTTCATTCTGAGCCGGTTGCCCAACGTCAAGCCGTCGGTCGTATACGATCCGGAGTTCACCGCTGGGCGCTACGGCGTGTATATCGAGGCGTCCGGTGATCGGCTTGAGGAAGCTCGAAAGATCTTGAACGACGAGGAGCCGATCGAGCTCCGGGAGGGTGCGGCCGATGCGTAATCGATCCGGCCGGGTACTCGTCATGGCGCTGGCTCTCGGCACCCTCGCAGGGTGCAAGCCTCTCGATGATGGAATGGCCGCTTTCTTCGGTCGATCTATGAGAGATCAGCGTGTGGCGGATCCGTACGAGAACACGCGTCCCGCACCCGAGGGATCCGTTGCCTTCGCGGCCGGGAACTACCCTGCCGCCGACGGTGATGTGAACCTCGGGCAGCCCGAGGGCGTCGTCATCCCCTACTTCACCCAGTTCGACCTCGGGCTCCCCGGGGTTGGCGGACCGGTGATCCAAGGGATGACCAACCCGACCGATCCGACTTCGGCGGCTTCGCTGGAACGGGGTGAAGAGCTCTACAACCGGTTCTGCATCGTGTGCCACGGTTCCGACGGCGTTGGCGCCAACGCGAATATCGCCGACAAGCACCCGATGCTGCCTCTCTACAACCTTTCGGGTGCCCAGGTAGCCGGCTATTCGGACGCGTACATCTATGCGATGATCCGTGTTGGCCGGGGTGTGATGCCCGAGTACGGGAGTCGAATCACACACTTCGATCGGTGGCACATCGTGAACTATGTGCGCCAGCTTCAGCGGCAGGCGGGGAACTGACATGCATCACCACCACATCCCCTCCGACGTTCCGGTCCGCTACCTACCTCGTGACAAGACGATGAACGCCGTGGCAGGCGGGCTGTTCGTGGTCGGTCTGCTCGCCTTCGTCGTGCGTCTGTCGCAGAACTCCGAGTCGGCGTGGATCAGCTACATCACCAACTGGATGTTCTTCTCTAGCATCGCGATGGGTTCGGTGATGTTCGCGGTCGCTACCTGGATCGTGAAGGCAAAGTGGAACTGGTCCGTGCGCCGGGTCAGTCAGGCCAGTGCGGCCTTTCTGCCGGTCGCCTTCGTCATGATGCTTCCGATGCTGACGAGGGGAGCGGACTACTTCCCCTGGATCGAGATGATGGCGAACGATCCAGTGGTGCAGAACAAGCAAGCCTATCTCAACCGGCCGTTCCTGATTACCCGGAATCTTCTGGGTCTCGCCCTTCTCTTCGGGGCTGGGTGCTACTTCGTTTACCTCGCTGTGCGGCCTGACATGGGCCTTACTGAATCGTCGGATGAGGACGACGCTGGTCGGGCCAGCTGGCGTGCGAAGATCTCCGAGGGTTGGGCCGGACAAGAGCAGGAAGAGGTCCGTAGCTACCAACGCATGACGACGATGGGCCCCGGGCTTGTCCTGCTCTATGCGTTCGTCATGACGATCGTATCGTACGACTGGGCCATGTCGCTCGAGCCGCATTGGTTCAGCACCATGTTTGGACCGTGGTACTTCATGGGTGCGTTCTGGGGCGGGGTCGCTGTCACTGGGCTTTGGAGCATCTATCTGCGGACGAAGCACAAGGACATCGCGAACCTCATCGGACTCCAACAGCGACACGATCTCGGGAAGCTCACCTTCGCCTTCACGGTGTTCTGGGGCTACCTCTTCTTCTCGCAGTACATCGTGATCTGGTACGGCAAGCTTCCCTGGGAGCAGGCGTGGATCGTGCGCAGATCGGGGATGGTGTGGGGAGGCTTCTCGACGCTCACGATCGTGCTGTGCTTCGTCGTTCCGTTCATCGGTCTTATAGGGCGGAAGCCGAAGATGAAGCCTCCGATCTACGGCTTCTTCGCGTCGGTGATCATGCTCGGGTTGTGGCTCGAGCGATATGGGATGGTCGCACCCAGCTTGCATCACGAAGGCGACCCGATCTTCACGATCTGGCAGCCGTTGATCGGCTTGATGTTCCTCGGTCTTTACCTGGGCTCAGTGCGTTGGTTCTTTTCGAACTTCCCAGTTCTTCAGGTATGGCAGCCAATGGTCGATCCGGAGTCGTTGGAGGCTGAGCTGCCCCATCCGGTGGCGGGCGACTAGGCGCCACCCCCTTCCGACCGGTGTGCGAAAGTTCGCCGTTCAATCGTCGTACATACGGAGCCCTTCCACGAGAAGGTGGGGGGGCTCCATTTTATGTGCTCTGGTGCTGGTCAATTCCGGCGCTGGTCGCGATTGCTACCACCTTGCCCGTGCATCCTGAGTAAAATCATGAACCTTTCTCGACCTCGCTACCGACCTCTCATTGCCGCCATTTGTGCCGTGGCGGTCATGGCATGTGACGATCCCTTCCAGGTTATCGAAGAGCTGGAGTTCGACCCCAGCTTGTCGGTAGACCTCGCCCAGATGGAGCTGCTCCCATCCGGTGTCTACATCCAGGATCTGGTTCCCGGCTCTGGCGCCGCGGTGGTTGCACAGGGGTCTGACATCGAGACTTCTTACGCGGGTTACCTGGCGGACGGCACGCTTTTCGGTTCCGGAGAGTTTGACTTCGTCGTTGGAGCCGGACGGTCGATCGCGGGGTATTCGATTGGCGTGATCGGGATGCAGCAAGGCGGCGAGCGCAAGATCGTGATTCCGCCGGATCTCGCTTACGCGGATTCCGAGCAGAACGGTATTCCGGCTGGCTCCGTGCTCATCTTCGACGTCACCATGGATTCGATTCTGACAGGAAGTCAGTAGCGTGCTCGTGAAATCAGCGAGAGCGGTCGCCGCCGTGACGGTGGCCCTGGTTGCTATGGCGTGCGGTGAGGATCCGGTCGGGCCTGACTTCGAGGTCATCGAAGAGGTCGAGTTCGCCGCCAGCCTCGCGATTGATCTGGGGACGTTCGAGCGGCGTAGCACGGGTGTCTATTGGAAGGACGTGATCGTCGGTACGGGCGAAGAGGTCGTTCACGGAACGCGACCGACTATCACATTTACGGGGTGGCTGGCGGACGGGACTCAGTTCCAGACGGGCTCCGAGAACTTCCTTATGGGCAATAAGGAGGTCATTTCCGGTATCGAAGACGGGATTCTGAATCAACTCACTGGGGGTACCCGGCGAATCATCGTTCCCCCGAACCGGGGGTTCGCGGGCCAGGGGCTGATCGACATGTCGGGCAATCAGATCGTGCCGGGTGGGGCGGTGCTGGTGTACGAGATAACGGTGGACTCCGTTGCTGTCTCGTGATGACACGAGTCCTGACAATCGCTGTTGCGGCCGCCCTTCTGGGCGCCTGTGGGCCACGCGAGGTATCGCTTGCCTGTACCCCGTATGCGAGCCCTGAAGAGCTGGCGGAACGTGCGAGTCCTTTCGACTCCGTCCAGACCTCTACAGGTGGGGCTACCGCGAAGCTCTGCTACTCTAGACCATATGCAAAGGGTCGCGTCGTGTTCGGAGAGCTCGTGCCGTGGGATCAACTTTGGAGGACCGGGGCCAACGAGGCGACGACGCTGATCCTGAGCGCTCCGGCTGAGATCGCGGGGCTCTCGGTTGGTGCGGGTAGGTACTCACTCTACTCGGTCCCCTCAGAGGGGGATTGGATGCTGGTCGTAAACGCCTCGACGAGTCAGTGGGGTCAGACCCGCGACGTGGAACTCCCCGGTGGGAACGTATCGAGGAACGCCTACACTGCTGAGATTGCGGCTGAGGAGGTCGGGCGTGTGGTGATCTCAAGTGACCGGATCGACTACGTTGAACAGTTCACCGCTTCATTCGAAGTGGCCACGGGCGGGTCGGTCTTGTTCCTCGATTGGGAGAATACTCGCATCACAGTGCCCATCGACTTCGAGTTGGTCCCGTGAAGCGTGACGGCCGCTTTCGTGCGCCGAAGCGATGCTCAGCCCACTAAGCCGGCTAGTCGGAGAGCGAGCCCCTCGAGCGTGAGCCCCCGCGGCACGTTGATCCTGCGAACCGCCGCCGGAGTCGAACGTAGCTGCCCTCCGACGACAGCGGGTCCTCCGTCGACGCGAAGAGCCCCGACGAACACTTCTTGTGCCACTTGTTCTACTGAGGGGTTGTAGAGTCCGTATGGATACGTGAGCCAGTCCACGTAACGGGGCGTCTTGTGTAGGAGCCACGCCCTTGAATCACCCAACTCTTGGCGGATCTCCTCCTCAGAAAGCGTAGTGAGGTTGGGATGTGACCGCGTATGGCAGCCGAACATGACTCCGTCGAACACATCGGGCCGGAGTAGCTCGGACTCCGTAACGGGCATTGCATGCTCTGGGAGTGAGCGCACCTTGATTCCCTGACTGGTCGCCCACGAAAGGACACGCGCGATTTGTCCTCCGTGTTCTAGGAGTGCCGTCTTTCTGACCTCGTCGGCAATGGCCGGGTCGTCTGGGGCGACAAGGTCCCACCAGAAGCCGTGCCCGCCTAGCAGAGCTGTGGGAACGAAGACTGTCGCCGGGATCGAACGCCGCTGAATTTCCTCGACCCCAGCGGTCATCGTGCCGCGGTATGCGTCATCGAAGGTAATGGCGAAGCGGAGGCGGCGATCCCCGCGCTCAGGTTCGTGAGGCGACTCCAGAAGATCTTCCAATGAGACCGGAATTCCGACTTCCAACAAGAAGTCCAATTGGCGTGCGAAATCGGACTGGCTTAGGTGCAGGCTGAGGTCTCCGACCGCTCGTTCGCTGTCTGGGACGACGTTATGATAGGCGAGTACGGCCGCCGATGGCCCGTTGGCCCACGTCCGTAGCTTCGTCAGCCCCGAACGTCCTAGGACGAGCTCGACAGCCCGTTTCCATCCCTTTGCCATTCAGTGAAGTGCCCCTTGGGGGAGTGTGGTATGGGGCGTAAGAAGAACGTGGACGCCTATGGACTCTGGCAACTCAGAGTAGAGGACTAACCAATGCCTAGAGTGTACCATCGAGGGCGAACATTTCCAGATGCTAAGCTCGTGCTGAGCCGGGGGCGATCCAAGACTTGCCGATGATCTCGCGTCCTCTATCGATTGTGCATGTCCTGGCTCCAGCCCCCTACGGGGGCTTAGAGACCGTGGTGGAGACCCTGTCAGCTGGTCAGATGGCAGCTGGCGATCGCCCGTTGGTTGTACCAATTCTGACACCTTCTGCTCCGATGTCGCACCCGTTCCTGGAGGCGATGCGAGCGTCGGGGGTGCCCCTGCAAGAAGTGCGGGTAGGGGGCCGCGGGTATTTGAGTGAGCGAGCGCAAATTAGGAGGTTGTTAGCGGAGCACGGGGCGAAGGTCCTTCACACTCATGGATACCGCGCCGACGTTGTCGACGGCCCTTTAGCGAGACAGGCAGGAGCGGTTGCAATTTCGACCGTGCATGGTTTTGTCGGTGGTAGTTGGCGGAACCGAATCTACGAGCGGCTCCAGGTCAGGGCTTATCATCGCTGTGCCGCGGTAGTCGCCGTGTCCGACGCGCTCCAAGCGCAGCTCATTCAGCAAGGGCTGGGGACCAACAGGGTGAAGATGATCCGCAACGCTTGGAAGGGGGAGGGTGAGCAGGTCGGTCGAACTGAGGCGAGGGCGCAGCTGGGGCTCAGTGACGAGCCCGTGATTGGCTTTGTTGGGCGCCTGAGTGAAGAGAAGGGCCCAGACGTGCTTATCCGATCGTTCGCTCTTATGGACCAAAGTGCTACGCTCGTCGTGATCGGTGCCGGTCCTCTCGAAGATCGGTGCCGGGCCCTGGTCACGGAGCTCGGAGTCGACTCGCGGGTTCGTTGGATGGGGGCGATCCCGAAGGCCGGAAGCCTGCTGAGAGCGTTCGATCTGCTCGCTCTAACGTCCTGGACCGAAGGGACTCCGATGACAGTGCTCGAGGCCATGTGGGCAGGCGTGCCACTAGTCGTCACTTCGGTGGGCGGGGTCCCCGACGTTGTTTCGCCAAGGGAGGCCGTGCTCTGTCCCCCCGGAGACGTCGACACCATTGCTAGTGCTCTAGACGGGGTCTTGCTGGACCCGGATGCAGCTCGTGTCCGTGCGGTCGCGGCCCGACACCGTCTTGATCGTGAGTTCGCCGTAGAGCCTTGGGTTGAGAGGTATCGGGAGGTGTATGAGGAAGTATTGACCGCCTCGCCTGGGTGACCCTAGCGGCGTCTGGCGCCCGGATAGGGACCGATGCGTGCGGCGGGGACACGATTGTAGTGGGTTGGGGGCCGCACGTAGTTGTATCTTCTCCTTGAGCGGTGCGCACCCAGTTGGGAGGGCGGTGCTCTCCCTGTTACCCCCTGACGCGGATTCTCGCCTTGGCAAAGACAGGCCCAGTTGCCTTTGTAAGTCACTTCCTTCGCGCTCAGCCACGCCGGACCGCGATGCTGACCGGGCTACTGGTGGTGTCCGGGCTAGCCGAGGGCGTGGGATTCTTCTCATTGGTGCCCATGCTGGAACTGGCTGCCGGTGAGGGCGAGCAATCTGGGCTTTCGCAGATGGTCGCACGGATCTTCGCACTCGTGGGGCTTACGCCTACGCTCTTGAGCATGGTGATTTTCGTCACACTGGCGATGGTCGTGAAAGCCGGTTTCCTGTGGCTCGCGATGCGTGAAGTGGGCTACGCCGTCGCTCAGGTTGCCACTGACCTCCGGATTCGACTGATCCAGGCCTTGATGTCGGCGTCGTGGAGCCACTTTACTAGTCATCCGACGGGTCACTTCGCCGCCGCGATCAGTCACGAGGCCCATAAGGCATCGAGTGCCTACAGTGAGGCATGCCGAGTATTTGCCGCTTTCGTACGTGCGTTGGTCTATTTCACTGTGGCAGTCACGATCTCCTGGCAGGTTGCTGTCTCGGCGATCGTTGCAGCCGTCGCCGTGCTAGTTCTCCTCAAGCGGTTCATCCGCATGAGTCGCAAGGCCGGCGCGGATCAGGTGGCGGTGATGAAGTCGCTCATCGCAAGGCTCGCAGAAGCTCTTCCCGGCATCAAACCGGTGAAAGCGATGGCGAGGGAGCAGCACTTCTTGCCAATTTTCGAACGCGAGGCCGAGGGATTGAACGAGGCTCAGCGACACCAAGTGCTTGCTGGGGAAACTGTGCGGAGTTTCCAGGAGCCAATTCTGGTGGCGACCGTAGCTCTGGGTCTGTATTTCGTTGTCACCTTTGGCAACCAGCCCTTCCCAACGGTACTCGTGCTATCGCTTCTCTTCTATCGGTTAGTCGGAGCGGTGAACGAGGCGCAGAAGCGGTATCAGATCATGACCGTTGGCGAGAGCGCTTTCGAGTCCATTCTTCAGCACATCGAGAACGCCGAGGCGAATCGAGAGGAGCGGCGGGGCGGGCTGCCAGCGCCGGACTTGGTGGAAGGAATCCGCTTCGAGGGTGTCAGCTTCAGTTACGGAGATCGCTCCGTGCTCCGGGACGTATCGTTCGACGTTCCCTCCGGCACGTTCACCGCGTTTGTCGGCCCGTCGGGGTCGGGGAAGACTACGATCGTAGACCTTATGGTCGGCCTTCATCAGCCAGTATCAGGGGCGATCCTTATCGACGGCGCTCCGTTGAGTACCCTAGACCTCGAGTCTTGGCGGACGCACATCGGGTATGTGCCCCAAGAGATGCTGCTGTTCCGCGGATCCATCTTCGAGAACGTGTCGCTTGGGAACGAGAAAGTGACTCGATCGGATGCTGAGAGGGCCCTGCGCCAAGCCGATGCTTGGGCCTTTGTTTCCTCGCATCCCGACGGCCTCGATCGAACAGTCGGCGAAGGTGGTACAATGCTCTCGGGAGGCCAACGCCAACGCATCGCGATCGCCAGAGCGCTTGTCGGGAGTCCTCGGCTGCTGGTTCTTGACGAGGCGACCACAGCCCTCGATCCGAACACAGAGAGGGAGATCTGTGCGACTCTGCGGAAGCTTGCTGGTGAGGTCACCATCGTGTCCGTCTCCCACCAGCCCGCTCTTCGGGAGGCAGCCGATCAAGTGTTCGAAGTGGAGGATGGTCGAGTGACGGCAGTCGGCACACCGGTCCGGGCCTAGACATATGTGCGGCCTGGCAGGCCTCCTCCAATCGGGTGGTGTGAAAGCGGACGAAGCGCGGTCTCGCCTCCAAGCCATGACGGACTCGATCGTGCATCGCGGCCCCGATGACGAAGGGCACTGGCTCGATCCTGAATGCGGTATCGGACTGGGCTTTCGGCGGCTGGCCATTCTTGAGCTCTCTCCTCTCGGTGCCCAACCGATGGCTTCAGCGACCCGCCGCTATACCCTCCTTTTCAACGGCGAGGTGTACAACTTCGTCGAGCTCCGCGAGGAGCTTAGAAGTCAGAATATCACGCCGCGCGGTGGCTCGGATACGGAGATCATCCTCGCCTGCTTCGAGGCCTGGGGAATCGAGCGGTCCTTGGCTCGATTCATCGGAATGTTCGCGATTGCGGTTTGGGATGCCCAGGAGCGAGCGTTGACGCTGGCGCGAGATCGGGTGGGTATCAAGCCGTTGTACTTCTTCCACCGTGACGGAGTGCTCTTGTTCGCCTCGGAGTTGAAAGCCCTCTGTCGCGATCCGGCGTTCGACTCCCAGATAGATCCGGCAGCCTTCTCTGACTATTTGCGGTACTTGTTCATACCGGCGCCGCGCAGCGTATACAAGCACGTTCGGAAGCTACCGCCAGGTCACTTCTTGAAGGTTCACGATAGTCGTGCGCTGCCCGATCCAGAGCCCTACTGGTCTCTCGAAGCCGCCGCTTCCGAGGGCCTGCGATCGCGCCTGACTCTGTCGGACGCGGACACCATCGCGTTGCTCGAGGGAACGTTGTCGGAGGCCGTCGGGATAAGACTCCGCTCCGATGTGCCCCTGGGGCTCTTACTATCGGGAGGGATCGATTCCTCGCTTGTCGCCGCCCTCGCTCAGAAGCAACTGGATCGGCCGCTACGGACCTTCTCTATCGGCTTTGATGTGGCGGAGCACGATGAGAGTCATCACGCGCGGGCTGTTTCGGATCACCTGGGCACTGAGCACACAGAGTTGGCGGTTAGCGGTGACGACGTGCTGGCGACCGTCCCGCAGATCGCATCGATCTTCGATGAGCCTCTAGCAGACCCGTCTCAAGTGCCGACCTTCCTAGTTTCCAAACTCGCCAGGGAAGCCGTCACGGTAGCGCTCGGCGGGGACGGGGGGGACGAGCTTTTCGGGGGTTACAATCGGTATTCAGCCGGCCGGGATTGGATCCATCGGCTAGGGTCGGTTCCGCGTGGCATGAGGTCTCCCGCCGCCGCCGCGTTGTCCGCTGTGCCGGCAAAGCGCTGGGATCAATTGCTAAGCCTCGCGTCTCCCGCCCTAGGAGACCGCGTCCCAAGGCTAGTCGGGGAGAAAATACAGAAGCTGGCCGGAATGATGCGATCTCCGGGTGAGTGGCAGATGTACCGCACCCTCCTGGCGGCCGGGTGGGAATCGACCGATCGAGTCACGCCTGACGAGTTGTCGCGAGTGGAGCACCCGGATCTTCTCGAGAGTGGATTCCGCACTCTCGATGGGGCGGGCCTCATGGAGCGGATGATGTTCGCAGATCAGTCGTTCTACCTTCCCGACGATCTTCTCGCGAAGGTTGATCGAACGAGTATGGCGGTCAGCCTCGAAGTCAGAGTGCCACTGCTAGACCATCGGGTGATCGAGCTGTCTTGGCGCTTGCCGACAGAGATGAAAGTCCGGGACGGTACTTCGAAGTGGATCCTGCGAGAGCTTTTGTACCGTCACGTGCCCCGTGCGATTGTCGATCGACCCAAGGTTGGCTTCACTCCGCCGATTGCCTCCTGGCTCACGGGCGGACTGCGTGACTGGGCCGGCGATTTGATCGGATCCGATGGCCTCAAGTCGAGTGGTCTCTTCGACTCGAAGGCTGTTCAGCGTCAATGGCGTGGCTTGCAGAACGGGAGGACGGACCTCGCTCTGGGGCTTTGGGCGATCGTTCAGTGGCAGGCATGGCATGACGAGTATCGACCCAGCGTCGGGTAGATTGGTCGAAGGGCGGGGACGCCTGGCGACCGTAAGGTGTTCTTGCTGACCTGACTGCAATGCGGAGGAATTCGGTGGAACGTCTTGGACCCCAGAACGTGTTCGATGTGAGGTCGCCCCTGTGATCGCCGGCGTGTTCGTGCGGAAGAGCGACCTCGGTCTGCCGAGCGGCGCAGAGTCCGAGCTAAGGAAGGCGATTTCTCGATCGGACGGGTCTCGTACCCGGGCATTTGTTTCTCCGCAAGCGATCCTCCTGCGTGCGGCTACCGGCGCACTCTCCGACTACGACGGCGTGGACATCGAGGAGGATCGTTATGCCTGCGTGCTCGCGGGAGAGCCACTGTTTGGGCCCGGTGCCCCGTCATCCGACCATCGGGAGGTGGTCCGTGCGCTGATGGACGACCGGCCGGACGCACTGGCAGAGTCCAGGGGGGTTTTCGCGGGCGCGCTGTATCGCGTCCGCAATGAGGGCGGTGAGTTGGTGCTCTTCAACGATCGACTGGGCGTCCGTCCGCTGTACTTCGTTGAGGACGGCGGCGTAGTGACGTTTGCGTCTGCTCTCAGAATACTGGAGGCTTTGCCATGGGTTCGTCGACGGCGTGACCTGACGGGGATCGCGGAGGACATCGGAATCGGGTTCCCGCTGGCCGATCGGACTCGATACGAAGGTGTACACCTGCTCCGCGAAGCGCAGGTGGTCACCTTCTTTGCCGGTGGACGGAAGGATCATTCGTACTGGCGTTGGTCGGACATTCCGGAGATCAATGTTGAGCGGTCCGAGGCGGTTCGGGAGACGTATCGCTTGTTTCGCGAGGCCATCGAGATTCGACAACGCGACAACCCCGACGCACTGGCGTATCTGAGCGGTGGTATGGATTCACGGGCGATCGTCGGAGCCTTGTGCGATGGAGGAGTTCGAGTCCAGGCGGTGAATTTCGCGCCATTAGGGTCCCAGGATCAGGAGTTTGCTGATCGATTTGCTCAGGCTATCGGGTGTGACCTCGAGACGGTTCCCAGGCCCGAATCGCCTCCCGGAGGGTTTCGCGTTGCGCTGGCCAAGACCATGGGCGAACTGATTGACTCCGAGAGTTTGACCGCTACTCGCCCGCGGGCAGTGTGGTCGGGCGACGGGGGGAGCGTCAGTTTGGGTAACGTCTATTTGGATGATCAGATGGCCGCAGCCATGAGGTCGGACGACATTGGCCGGGCGATCGACCTTTTCACAGCTCCGAATTCGCTGGAGTTGCCGCTCGGAGTTTTTCACTCGTCGGCACGCTCGAAGTACGGCGCTTTGATCGAAGCGTCGATCCGATCGGAGCTCGAGAGGCACGAGACTGGGGATCCGGCATCTGCTCTCTTTCTGTTCCTGATGGCGAACGACCAGCGGAGACATCTCAACGACTTTTACGAGGAGTTGGACTCGCACGGCCTTGAGTATCAGTTGCCGTTTTTCGATGGGAAGCTGCTCGAGTTCGTGTTCTCGCTTCCGTTGGACTATCGGATGGCCCATCGCTTCTATACGGACTGGTTCGACGCATTCCCAGATGCCGTTCGGGCCTCCCCATGGCAGACGTACCCAGGTCATGAGCCCTGTCCCTTGCCGGTCGAAGAGACTCTCGCGTATCAGTGGGCTCCGAAGAGCAAGAGCTACTTTGATAGCTTCGGAAATCGTTTTCGTCTGGGCCTGAGGAGTGCTGCGGCCGCGGCCTCACCCCATTCGATCCGACCCCTTTCGCGATCGAGACTCTCCGCGGTGGCGGCTATGCAGCTAGTAGGTCTCCGCGACTACACTCAGGTGACGCGGGCCGCCGAGCTATTCCGTAGGAGGCGGGGCGAGACTTGATTGGGCCGGGTCAGACGGACTGCCGCCAACTCCTGCTCTTCGCTGCGTCAGAACTGGAAGTAGATGAATGAGGGCGCATCGAGGCTGGCACCTGCCAGAAGTACGATGAGGACCGTGTAGCAGACAGCTTGGATCGGCATGGCGAGTCGAGTGAACGCCACCTGGGCGTCATCCAGATACTTCTTTGGGAAGAAGTGAGCGCAGGCGGCTGTCGCAAGTACCCCGAGGAACATGCCAGACAGTTGCAGCTCGCCGGTCAGCCGACCCATGCCGGCCAAGTAGTCATGTAGCTGTTGATAGCTCCCGACGCGGAACAGCAGCCAACTGACCACGATCAGGTGAAAGCATAGAAAGCGTCGGAAGAAAACACGAAGCGGTGAGGTGTTTTCATAGTGCTTCGGGATGCCGCGGGCGAGCACGAGTAGCGCGCCATGCCATAGACCCCATAGCACGAAGTTCAAGGCGGCCCCGTGCCACAGGCCACCCAAAATCATGGTTACCATGAGGTTCCGCCTGACTTGCCAGGTGGTGCCCCGGTTGCCACCGAGCGGGATGTACAGATAGTCCCGAAGCCAGCTCGAGAGCGAGATATGCCATCGCGTCCAAAACTCGCGGACATTCTGGGCCAGGTAGGGACGATTGAAGTTCTCGGGTAGTTGGAAGCCGAGAACTCGGGCCGCTCCGATCGCGATATCGCTATACCCAGAGAAGTCGTTGTAGATCTGAAAGGAGTACCCGTAGAGGGCCAGCATCAGAGTGATGGAAGAGTAAGCGGACGGATCCGCGAAGACGGTATCGACACCCAGCGATGCGAGAAGGTCTGCTAGAAAGACCTTCTTGATTAGGCCCCGAAAGATGAGAGCCGTCCCTTGTAGCAGGTCGGACCGGGAGCCCTGCGGCTCACGGTTCAACTGGGGAAGAAAGTCCGCAGCTCGGACGATCGGCCCCGCCACGAGTTGTGGGAAGAAGGCCACGTATAGCGCGAATTTGGTGAACTTCCGCTCTACGCCTAAGCTCCCTCGGTATAGGTCAATGGTGTAGCTAAGCGACTGGAACGTGTAGAACGAGATCCCAACAGGGAGGAGGAAGGAATGTCGTAGGGGGGCCGGGTCCAACGGGATGCCGGTGGCCTCGAGCAATACACCCGTGGTATCGACGAAGAAGTTGTGATACTTGAAGAAGGCCAATAAGCCCAAATTCAGGGTGACGCTGATCGTGACGAGTGCTTTCCGGACGGCTTCCGAAGTGGAGCGCCCCATATAGCGCCCGATTAGAAAGTCTACCCCGGTCGAAAAAGAATTAGGCCTGCGTAGCGCCAATTCCACGCCATGTAGAAGGCGTAGCTGGCACATAGGAGGAGCAAGTCCCGGGCTGTCTCACTCCGGGAGAAAAGACGGTATAGGAGGACAACCGTCGGAAAGAAGATGAGGAACTCGATCGAGTTGAAACTCATCGTGAGACGTCCGCCCGGATGATACGAGCCAGTCCTTCCGCCAGTTGAAACCCGACTGCGGCATGCCCGTCCGGTAGAAAGTGGACGGGGTCACGGAACAGCTCGGCGCGACCACTCACATGGTCCGAGACTTCGATAATCTCGTTCTCGGGCTTCGCGCCCTCGTGGCGCATCAGCTCGTTCCACTCGTATAACGTTGCCAGGTACCCGCGAGGGGATAACGCCGGGTTCCAACGCAGCATCCATCGAGTGGTTTCGGGGGAGGGAGGCTCCCCTTCTCCGTGCCTGACCGCAAAGGTGACCAGTACGGGTTGAGCTCCGACCTCGGCTGCTGTCGCGGTAAAGGCTCTTACCCGCGACAGGAACGCACTGTCGGCGGCCGGGTGGAGCGTGTCCGGCAGTAGTCGATGTCGAGAGATCTCAGGAGTGAAATTGGCACGCAATTGGTTGTACAGCGTGGTTCGTTCGTAGAGGCGGCCCAGGAGATCCCATCCTTGGCTGGCGGGACCCTCCGGGATGGGATCGAAACTTGTCGTGCGCGCCAGACCGTGCAGGTCGTTTGTCATGTGGTAAAGCACGGCATAGTCAGGGGACCAATCGGACCCAAACTGTCTCAGATCCCTCTCTGCAGTGGCGGCCGTATTGCCTCCGCGAGAAGCGTTGAGGATCGTGGCTTCAATCCCGAAGGAATCGGCCAAGAACTGTTGGGCCTGAGCGGGAAACACCTCGTCGACGTCGTACCGATCGTCTTCTGCGTACGATGCCGATCCGATCCAGATCACCGGTCTTGTAGCCGCGTCCGGTGCGATCACCCGATTCCGGAAGGGGAAGCCTTCCGTGGGTCCGATCTCCCGCACGGTGGTCTCCACGACCTGGCCGGACCTCATCGCATCACCCACCAAGGTGCCAAAGCCGCGCCGCTCGGCTCGAAGCTCAAGGAGACCTTCCCCCGCCACGAGACATAGGGCGATCAAGCCGTAAAGGCGTACGTCCGACAGTGACATCAAGATCTCAGGAGCAGACCGGGGGGATGGGAAACTGCCCTACTAGTTCGGCTTTGGGTGGGAGGGGCGCAAGCTTCGTGGCTTGCTGCCGGGTCGAAGCTTCCCGGGGATGAATTTTGGGAAGACATCCCTCTCGACGGAGCTAACGCTCCACGCGATCGAACCACTCCAAGAAAAGACGGATTCCCTCTCTAAACTCCGTAGTGGGTTGATAGCCGAACGTAGTCCGGGCGTGCTCGATGTCGGCGTACGTTCGAGTCACGTCGCCGGGTTGCATGGGGAGGCGTTGGATTCGTGGCTCTACACCCATCTCCTCCCCGATGGTCTCGATCATTGAAGAGAGGGTGACGGTGCGCCGGTTACCAAGATTGAAGACGCCAAAGGCCTCCGGAGAGGACTCCGCCCACTTCAGAGCTGCCACGACCCCGCTCACCGTGTCATCGACGTACGTGTAATCCCGAGACGTACTGCCATCCCCGAACATCGGAATCTCGCCCCCGTCGGCCATGATGCGGGCGAATTTGTGGATTGCTAAGTCGGGTCGCTGCCGGGGGCCGAAGACCGTGAAGAATCGGAGGCAAGCGATCGAGATACCGTTGAGATGCGAGGCTGCATGGCAAAGAAGCTCACCTGACTTCTTTGTGGCCGCGTAAGGTGAAATCGGGTGGTCCACTGGATCTTGTTCCGAGAACGGTACGTGCTTGTTGTTGCCGTACACGGACGACGAAGAGGCGAACACCAACGTCTGAATGCCTCTTCGACGGGTCCATTCCAAGATCCGAGAGGTGCCGGTGAGATTGACGTCCGTGTACAGCTCCGGGTCCTCGATCGAAGGCCGAACCCCCGCCCGTGCAGCCAGATGGACGACTCGATCAATCGAGCGCGGTAGTGAGTCGAGGTCGGCACGTACTCGAATGTCGCCTTCGACGAGCTCGAAGCCGGCGTGTGCCTGCGCGGCTGCGAGATTTCTTCTCTTGATCCCCGGGTCGTAGAAGTCGTCGAAGCAGTCGAACCCCACGACTTCATCACCAAGACTCAGCAGTCGATCCGTAAGGTGAGAACCGATGAAACCGGCAGCTCCAGTCACCAGTACAGCCATTACGTCCTCTTCACGAATTGTAGAGTGACCATTGAAGCTGGCGGGGGAGTGGCTGCCTCTTCAAGGGGCACCCTCGAGGTCTGGGGGTGCTACTCACGTTTTGTTCGTCCCTCGTGCCGAGAGGCGGCTTCCGTTGGAAGGGAGCGCGGAGAAGCGGTGCGTCCGCCTCCCACCGAGCTCCATTCCGGTGTATTCCAAGGACACATCTCGACAATACTCTGTTCGCCCGTAAGGACGCCCGGTAACTTTCAAGGTCGGCACAACCCAGTCATGAGGTCGTAGTCGGTCCTGCTCCGGTCGCGGTTGAGTCCGCCCGATGTGGGCCGCACGGTAGGAATCGTTTGGTACTACTTGGCATTGATCGCCCGCAACGCTGCAGTGGGGAGTTGGATCCCTCGGCTGCGGTAGTGGTCGTGGTAGACGCGCGGTGAGGAGACGACCTCGTCGGAAGAGGGCGCCCGCGGCCTCTCCAGGGCAGCCGGAGAGTTTGCCGCGGCTCGATTTCCGAGCGGTCGTGGTTGGTGCTTTGGTGGTTACGTACGTGTGGCGCTTTCATACGTTTGCGCCCGTGTTGGCGCCGTTCCGAGTGGCGACACTCGCCACGCTCGCGTCGTGGGGCTTCCTGATCTTTCAGTCACGATCCGGCCGGATCGCTCAAGGGCTACGGATACCCTACGTCCTGTTGTTCGTACTGTGGTCCGTGTGGATGACTATGGGTGGCTTCGTCGCGCTCAATTCTCAGCTCGCTTGGGATCACATTATCGGGGGGCAGCTACAGGCGCTCACTGCACTGCTCTTTACACTGGGATTCTTCTCCACGATGAAGGAAGTCCGTTTCGTCGTGATGGCCCACCTGGTAGGGTGTGCGGCGATGGTGTTCTTCTACACCAAGCAGGGCTTCCCAGGCGATTGGACACCGGTCCCGATGTACGATCCCAACGACTTGGCGACGCTTCTCGCCATGACAGCTCCTCTGATGGGCTATTTGGCGCTTGAGGCGCATACGGCCAAAAAGCGTCGTCTATTAGGACTATTCACGGGATACGTCGCCCTGGTATGCCTTTTGACCCAGTCGCGGGGTGGCTTCCTCGCGATCGCTGGCGTGGCCCTCTTCATTTTTCTTCAGCACAACGGTATCCGCCTAAGGACAAGGGTTGCGATACCGGCAATGTTTGGATTGGGTCTGATTTTCGCCCCACAAGAAGTAAAGAACGAGCTGGTGACCCTGACAGCGCTCGACGAAGACTACAACATGGAAACGAGCACGGGTCGGAAGGCGATCTGGACGAGGGGCCTTACGTACATTCAAGCCTATCCGGTCTTCGGGGTTGGAGCGCAGAACTTCGGCTACGCCGATGCGACTCTCCCTCCTGAGGCGGCACAGCCGTGGTGGCGCGGAAAGGCCCCCCACAACAGCTTCATCCAAGTGGCGACCGACACTGGGATTCCCGGCTTGGCACTTTTTCTCGGAATGCTCCTCTCCTGCGCATATCGGATGTATCGGATTCGGCAGAAGTTCGCGAAGAGCCGGGACCCGGTGGAGCGTCGCTTCGGGAGTTTCGCGACACTCTGCATCGCTTCGATCATCGGCTATTGCCTCGGTGGCTTCCTTCTTTCCCAGGCATACTCGTCCATGCTTGTGTTTCACATAGCACTAGCAGCGGGTCTAGAGATCGCGGTCCGAAACCATCGGCGAGCCAAAGCAACGGTGCCGGCCCGGCCGCGGGTGATGCACGGGTCGAAACGCCCGGTTTTGGCCGGGGCATACACGGTCAGGAACTGATATCGCCGAACCCCTTGAGGCTGCGCACATTGGCACGGATGGACGCCCCTCACCCCCCGAAGGCGCGCCTATGAAAACGGGCCTGAAGATCTTCCGGCAGCAGCTCTCGGAGAACTTCTTCATTACGAATCAAATCACGGCCCTGATGTATCTGGCCGGTCGGTTCTTTCTCGCCATAGGCGATCAGGCAAGAGCCCTCCGTTGGATCGGCCAAGCGCATCGCACATCTCGGAATGGGGCGCTGCGGGCACGTTGTGCGCGAGTGCTTCCGCGGCTGCTGTCGAGTATTGAGCGTCCACCTCCCGCAACGGGGACGCGATCGATCGAGACCAACTTCGGGAAGAGAGTGATGGTCTTGAAGGCTGCGCGGGATGGCGAGAAGGGGGTGCTCCTGATGAAGTTTTCGGAGCTCCTTCGTCGCTTGGCGAATGAAGTGGACGTCGGGCGCCTTCTGAAGGACTACTACCTGGTGATCGAGCCTTCCTGGTCCGGGTACTTTCGACAAGACCTCTTGTATTACGCGCGCTTCGACGAGCCGATCTTTGTCCTGAGTGCAGAAGAGAACGACTACGAATTGCTTCGCCATCTCGGGTCAAACCTTCATCCGGTGCCCTTGGGGCCATGTGATTGGGTGGATCCCCGCGTGGCCGAGCCACACCTGGGTCAGAGCAAGCGTTTCGACATCGTGATGAACTCGAACTGGGGAGCTCATAAGCGACACTATGTGCTATTCCGTGCCTTGCGGGAGCTTCCGGACCTTAGGGCGCTCCTTATTGGAGCGGATTGGGCTGGTGGCACGAGATTGGACGCCGAAGAACTCGCGCGGCATTACGGAGTGTACGACCAGCTCCATATTGTGGAGGGACTCCCGTTCGACAGGGTGATGGAGCTGACGTGCCAAGCGAGGATGGCGATCCTCCTCAGTCTCAAGGAGGGGAGCAATCGGGCTCTGGCCGAGGCTATGTTCTGTGATGTGCCCGTACTTCTGATCGACGAGCACGTTGGTGGGATTAGGAAGAATGTGGTGCAGGAGACTGGCCGGATTGTTCCCGAGCATCGCTTGGCGTCGGCGATATCGGATCTGCTTGAAGCCGAGGACAGTTTCACACCCCGTGCCTGGGCCGTCGAGAACATCTCCTGCCTGAGATCGACAGCCGTTCTGAACGCGGCGATTCGGGACTATGCCCAAGAGGCTGGCCTCCCGTGGACCGGCGACCTACTGGTTCGATCGAACAGCCCTGAGCCGTTCTACTATGACCGCTCGCTTCATGATGAGATGGACAGTGAGCACCTGGCTCTCAAGAAGTACCTCACTTGATGCCTTAGTCCCATTTGGCTCCCTACTACGGTTGGGGAAAACTGCGTCTCCGTGGTCGGTTCGAGCGGAATGAAGCCGGAAGCCATACGAGCCAGAGCTCTGTCAGAAACAGTGGCACAACCCAGGCAACCCACAGGAGCATCGGCGCTCGCCCCCCGGGAACGTCAACCGGGAGCGGCACCTCGAGCGGTGTTCCGATCAGGTGATGATCCAAACGCACGAAGACGAATCCCAGCATAAGCACATAGCTTCTAAACATGAAATCTCGATGTACCGAGAATTTCCGGCGCTTCGCGTTCCAGATTGCCAGCGTCGTCACGACGATCGTGATCGTTGACCAGAGAATGAAGGGCGGCCTACACCCCGGACAACTCTCGAACGAGAGTCTGAACGCGGCGGGGATCGAAATCAGCACGCATACGACGTAGATCCAGCCGAGCTGCCGGTGAAGTCTTGGGACTCTCTTGCGGACGGACTTCGAGAACTGCAAAGGAGCGGCTAGCAACGCGACTCCAGCGAACGCGACGTGGAGTGCGAGTGACGTACGAGTTGGCCAAAACCGAGAGTAGACGTCAGGAGTCCACTCGAGGTACTTGAGAGCGTCTCGATTTATAAACGCGACGCTGAGTAGAATCGCGATGGCCCATGCCCCGGCCCTTGCGGCTAGCATTCCCCACCTTAGAGCACGATGTGGAAATGACTCGGGAGGTGCAGGAGAAGCGGACAAGTCTGGTGGGGTTACGTTCTCACTGACTCGGCAAGGTAACGCTCGAGACGCAGGTGGGCATTCCCTGCGAGGGATTCCGACTGCGGCGTCGTGTGGCGATACTTATTCGACGGACACGTGCTCTCGCGAGGCGGCTCATTGAAGCGAAGTGTGCCAAAGATCCTCCTCGTCTCGTACCATTTTCCGCCCTCTAGGGCGATTGGTGCTCGTCGGGCTGAGCGCCTAGCACGGCTGCTCCCCCAGCACGGATACCGGGTGGACGTCGTATGTGCGGGTCGGCCGGGGTCCGGCCCGACCTCCGACCCCTCTACAGGAGTCAGGGTCTTTCGCACAGAGACTCCTCACGTATTCGGGCGCGATCCGACGTCGCAACCCGGTCGTGGAATCTCCCGTGGTTGGTGGAAGGCCCGGGCCTACGTTGAGTGGCTCTTCTGGACGACGGAGTGGTCGTGGGCGTGGGCTCGTGAAAGCCTGCGAGAGAACCAGATGGCGCTGGCGGACTCGAAATACGACGCCATGCTCGTGTCTGGCCCCCCGCATCCCGCCCTGGCGCCTTTCGTGAGGTTCGCGCGGGCTCGTGACATTCCCGTGGTCGTTGACTTGCGTGATATCTGGGCCGTTGTCGACGAGGAGTGGCCGGCGGGCTGGTTTTTACGGCCTCGGGTGCGGCGCCATCGATGGCAACTCCGCCTCAGGGACCAGGTTCTTGCGTCCGCCGCCCGGGTGGTTTGCAACACACCCGAGATGGGGGAGCTCATGGCGGCTCGTGTGCCGGCATTGAGAGAGAAGGGTCTGGTCGACATCCCCAACGCTTTCGAGTCGGTCGATGCGCTCAGCGAGGTCACGGCTCCGAACACACTCGTCCACACGGGAACCCTCGCGTACGGGAGAGTGGATCAGGCGATCGCTCTGACGAGGGCTCTGGGTCTTTTGGCTGAGCGTGGGGGCCCGATCGTCCGCCTGGTGTTGGCAGGACCCCTCACGGATCGCGTGGTATCGGTGGCCGAGAGGGAAGGGCTTTCGCGACATCTCGTCGGTCACGAGTGGCTCGAGCGAGATGAGGCGATCGCGCTCCAGCGGAGTGCGGCCGCTCTCGTGCTCTTTCAATCAGATGGGCTCGGCTCGGCGGTTGCTGTACCGGGGAAGCTCTACGAGTACATGGAGCGGCGAAAATACATGCTTGCGATCGCTGGCGAGGGGCCCACCAGGCGACTCATCTCGGAGCATGACCTAGGCGAGGTTGTGGGCGCGTCCGATCCTGAGGAGATCGCGAATGCGGTAGGACGACTGTTGGCACG
Source organism: Longimicrobiales bacterium (assembly GCA_965223235.1). Classification (GTDB taxonomy): domain Bacteria; phylum Gemmatimonadota; class Gemmatimonadetes; order Longimicrobiales; family Gaopeijiaceae; genus UBA2589. The sequence goes on along the minus strand of CBDCVV010000017.1, from coordinate 141,710 downwards.
TGTGCAGGATCAAGACGAGGTGCCGGAGCCACCCGAGGAGTTCTCCGCGGAGGCGACCGCATTGCGGTTCAAGACCGTCTTGGACTCTGTTCTCAGCCAATAGTCGTGGGATGGCACGAGTCATTACAGCGCTCGAGCGAGGCGAGTTCACAGCAGTCCCAAGTACTCGTCATGCATGATTTCTCCAATGACCTCCCAATCGTAGTACCGCTCGACGGTCGCACGCCCTCCTATCTCGAGTCTTCCTCGTAGCTCCGGTTCATCCAACACGCGGAGCGTCGCCTCAGCGAAAGCGGCTGGGTCGTCGGCTACCAGCATGTTCTCTCCGTCTGCAACGGCGAGACCCTCACAACCCGGTGAAGTCGACACAACAGCCTTTCCCAGTGACCATGCGTCCAAGATCTTGAGACGGGTGCCCCCGCCAACTCGGAGGGGTACCACGAAGCAGGCCGCAGGGTCGACAGGCTGGTTGATGCTCTCCACGTAGCCGGTCATCTCGATACCTTTTGCCTTGAACTCTGCCCGGATCGCGTCCGGCGCCCGGCCAACCCACGTCACCGACACATCAGGGCGCTCTAGGTGAATCCGCGGCAGGATCTCGTCCGCGAAAAAATGCATGCCGTCGGCATTGGGAAACCACGAATAGCCGCCCACGAAAACGACCCCGGCCTTCTCTCCCTCGGGGGCTGGTTGTAGCCTCTGGGTATCGACTCCGTTCGGCACGACAACCGTGCGAGCACCGGGGGCGATCCGGCGTAGAGTCGCTCCGTCCTCCGGAGAAACGACCAAGTTCAAGTCCACTTTCGGGCACCAGGTGGCTTCCTCACGTTCCGTCAGCTGAGCCTGGTGAGTCATGTACGTTCGGCGCCACCCGCTCTCAGAATCGGCCCGCCTGCGGAGCAGTTGAGATTCGACGTTGTGGTGCGCGACCACAGTCGGTGGCTTCGGCGTCGGGAGTCGCTCGAGAAAGCCAACCAGATCGAGGCTGTCGAGGTGGACCAGGTCAAACGAGTGATGCGCGAAGGCGCTTTCCAGCGCGGCGTACGCTTCCGTCGAGTCGAACATCCAGCGGGTGTATGCTCGTCGAGTCGCGACACTACGTACGTGGTCCCAGATGTACCGAACGCGGCTACCATCTTGCGGGATTCGAAACGCTTCGATGTCACACATCTGAGCCAGGTGGGCTGTCGCTTGGGTGACAGCCTCCGGACCCGACTTGGTAACGAGTTGGTAGAAGTGCAGCGCAGTGACGTCGAACCACTGCGTCAGGAGTCTCAGCGTGTGGTAGCTACGGATTAGTGCCCCGCCGTCCGGCGGGAAGGGAAGATTTTGGCAAACGAAGAGAAGCTTCGGCTTTTTAGAGCTGCTCACGACAATAGCCGTCCTCTTAGTCGATCGATCACGTGGTGAGTTTCCATCCGGGCTCTGGTACCCCAATCGATGACGTACGGGCCGCGGACGCTCGATATGTGATCCAGAAGCGTGCTGCACGGGACGAACCAGCCCGGCATCGAGGCAAGGTAGGTAAGCGTATCGACAACATCCGGATCGACTTTTCCGTCGCGACAGAAACCCTTCGCCAAGTGGGTCGAAACGATACACCATCCCCCTTGGTTTGCGAGACGGTCGACGGCCTCGCGCGTTACGAGCCGCTTGAAGGCACTGACATCCGGTGCGTCGGCCGTATTAAACCACATTTGCACGAAGGGCTTCTTGGGGTCATGGAACGGGCGACCTGGTGGCAGCCGAGCACTATTCAGCTGATTGAACGCAAATGCCCGGACGTAACGGAAGCGTTCAAGGGCGATGTCGCCCCAAAAGAAGTTGCTCTCTTTCGCGTGTCCGTCCATCGGTGCGGCGCCGCGTAACGAATCGACGGCCGAGTACACGCCCCGATACCCAGCAGACGCGTAGCGGTGCGGACCCCAATAGAGGTTCTCGCGGTTCTGACCATGGTTGCAGTGGAGTGTGGGACGTTGATCCATCTCGTCGTCGAGGAATTGCAAGCCACGCAGCGTCTTCTCTCGCCTCGAGGAAGCCATTGATGCGTTGTGGAAGGCAATTTCGAAGCCCCGGTCGATGAGCGACTCGATCCACGATCGGTACGCTGCGTTCTGGAGGGTCTCGCCAGCGTGATAGGGACCCTGCTCCTCCCGTGGGGTGTCCAGCGGCCATACGGTCTTGGTGGTGCGGACGCCCAGCTGGTGAAGGAGCTCGTAGATGGGGGCCGTATTCTCGACCGTCGCGTCGTCCGTGTCATCAAGCACGGTGAAAGCGAAGGACGCTCCGTCGGGGAAGCGAAGGTCAGTCAACGGCGAGCGCCTCGCTGTCGATCCCCCAAAAGTGCTCGATATCGATCCCGTAGTGATCCCGTAACCGCCGGAGGTCCGGAGCGAGCTCACGGAGGACCTCGTGCTTCTCCGCGCCGGTTAATTTCCAGCGGCCGATGCTGTCATCTCGCCGAGCTCCGAGCTTCCCCGATCCCCTCCCTCAAGGAACGCTTGATTCCACTGGGGAGCGCGTCGACTATGCTGCGAGTAGGCCCCCACCTAGCCAGACTCGCGACGACCTTGGGCGCCTGGAAGAAGTCGCCCTTGTTCCTGACCATCGTTTCGCCTTCGAACCGATGGTGGGGATCGAGTCCGAGGTGTCGGCAAGCTCTCTGAAGCACCTCGGCTGGGTGCGATCGGAGTTCTTCCATCGCAATGACCAGCATTGAGTCCCGAGGAAAGACCTCGGCATACCGGTCGAGTTGGTACGCGTACCGTGTGAAGTCGATGAGGTCATCGGTGAGCTCGTCATCCAACGACTTCCCCCATCCTTCGTACAGCCCGTGTCGTACCTGGGATGCGATCCGGCCAAAGGGCTCACGTACCATGTATATGAATCGCACGTCGATCCCACGGTCTGCGATTCGTTCCGGCACGTTCTGAATCCAAGGGCGACTTCGAGTAGCTCGTTGACGCCTCCAGGGCGATGAGGTGCCTCGAAGGATCCCAACGCCAAAGGTCCGTGTACCGCCGCCACTCGTCGTCGTCGGAGTCTCGGTTGAAGAAGCTAGGCTCCTTCTCTGCGCTGGCCGAGATCTGCGGATGTTGAGCCAACAGCTCGAAGAGGCTGGTAGTGCCGGACTTCATCGCTCCGATGATCAAGCCGAAGCGTGTCGGAGGGCGCGGCATTAGGGAGTCTGGTGGCCGAGTTGATAGGGGATCGCCTCACGCAAAGGTAGAAGGTCCGCGGAATACTGCGAAGCCCGAGCATCCCGAGCGATTGCGATCATCTGAGCTTGGAGAGAGCGTCCCGTATCGACCGTCGCCCCACTCTGAGGCCATGCATGAGGTCCATCCGAACCGTCGCTGCGGGTAGCTGACTCCAGTAGAGCGCGGCTGAGTCAGTGCTAAGGGACCGTTTGTACTGAGGCGGCTCGGATTCCCCCCCCAGGAAGTCGTAGATCGAGAAGCCCTCGTCGATGCAAGATTGGACCGAGAGCGCGTGGCACACTAGGCCAGGCTTTACCTGCCGTTCGACGTCGTAGTTGATGCCTGACTGCACGAAGTGCACATGACCGCCACGGATGAGGTGGTAGAGTAGCCCGATGACCTTATCGCCTGCCGTGACGCGGACGATGTCGGCGCGGACTCCGTCTAGCGGATCTCCTGCGCACGAGGAACGGATCATCGCACGATGTACTGTTCTGGCTGACTCAGTGAACCCGCTGGGCGTCTCGAGGCTCTCCCAACGTCGGTCGTGTAGGTCGAGCAATTCATCGAACCACGAGAGTGCGATAGACGGATCTCTGGCAACCGAGATCTGGGGTTCACCGTGGTGCTTGGTGAGGATCCGGAAGCTTTTTCGAATGCGCGATCGGGTGTTTCCAGATAAGCGACTCAGGTAGTCACCATCAGCGGCCCGGGTCGCGTTCAGATCGACGAACGGTGACGAACTCGCGAAACCGTTCCAATATTCTCGCGGCCAACTCGCTTGTAGCTCATGGAACAGTCGGGCTCTGACTCCTTGTAGGTCCAGCTGATCAAACTGCTGAGACCAGAGGAGCTTTCGCAGGTCAGCTGTAACCGCCGCACGATACTCGTTCACGGCGATGATGTCGTTGTGCTCGGGAGCGAGACCGACAATGCCGGGAGAGTTGAGAAGGGTCGATGTGACGGGGAAGGGTCCGAGTCGCGATGAAGCACGCCAGAGCATAACGCACCCCACTGGCGCACCGGACTGGGCTCGCCACACGTATCCGGTCGCAGTGGTGGCACCGTGGGCAGCCTTGAAGCACGCGTCGATCCATGGGTAGCTCAAGAATGCCGAGAACTCCTTCGAGTCGGTGAGTAGATCTTGCCAGATGGGGCCGAGCTTCGCCCACATCTCTGGCCCGGATCCCAGCTCTTCCCGAGTTACCGAGGCTAATGGGTGAGGCGAGGCGCACCTTCGGCCGATGATCTCGATAGCGCGGCGTCGGTGTTCGCGCCGAGAGAAGGTGTGGTCAGCGCCGTCGATCTCTATGGTGGTAACGCGATGCTCCTTCAGAAGGTCACGGACGCTTTTTCCCCCCGCGCGAGCCAATAGTTCAGGCCCGGGATCGGAACTCGAGAAGACGAAGTGGAGATTCTCGTCCCCGGTCGCGCAACGCACTCAACTGTGGCGCCACCGAAGGCCCTAGGCTCAGAGGATCGCTTGGGTAGGGACAGTTTTTCTGTCGCAGCACGGTAGAGGAATCCCGAGACGTTCCTCAGGTCCGATTGACCTTTCACAAGACGCAGCCAACGGGCCCGGCTTCTCGCCGCGCGCTTATAGTAGGAAGTGTCCCTCGCCATCCGCTCATCGGCCGAGGGTTGGTCTAGGGACAGACCTTCTCGATAACGGAACGTGAGGGGGTTCACCGACACGCCACACGGGATGTGGGCGCCTTCGAGATCACAGGTTGCGTGGAACACCGCATGTGCTCCAGAGCAGAGGCCGACCAAGGGGGTTAGCTCGAATCCACGCTCCTCGACAAGCCACCGGCACGCGGTAGCTGTGTCCGACTGAGCCGTGTCGGGGTAGGGGTGATTTTCGCTCGGGTGCTCGCCGATCCGGCTCTCTCCCAAGTTGCTGAGGTCGAACCTCAGACTTGCGACGCCGCGATGGGCCAGGTCGCGTGCCAACTCGACGTGAAGACGGTTCGGCCCGACGTGGTGCACCGATCCCGCGTTGAGAATCACCGCCGAAATCGCACTGCCGCCGTTAGGCGTAGTGAGAACCCCGACCAAGGGCGACTCCTCGTCGCGTGATATCAGGACGAACTCATCGGTGGCACCAGACTCGACTCGGCTTCGAGTCCGGAGATGATCGGTCGTGCCGACATTGACCCGTAACCCTGTGTCGTTGTTGTTAAACCAGTCCACGATCTCGTTGATCGTGGCCCATGGGATGCGGGTGTCTTGCGGTTCTGCGAGCATGCTGTCGAAGTCGACTTGTGCGACCTCGTGTACCTCTCCAGACTTGCGGAGGTGGGCGCACAGCGGCGCCAGATCGTGTCCCGGCTGAGCCTCGATGAGAAGAGTCGAGGTCGTCCTAATGTCTAGGCCGGTGAGATCCAGCTGCTCAAGAGCTGCGATTGTCGCTTCGGAATACTGGTACCCACCAGCTTCTATGAATCCGGCTTCAGCCTGATCGGGACCGTGAGCTACGCGATGCAGGGTCGTCAGCTCGCGGACCAAGTGACGACCGTTCGGAACCGGCGCCCAGAGTACGAGCCCGTGGGTATTCGATTCGGCAGCTGCGGCTGTGGCGATTCCGGCTCCCGCGCGTAGCCCGATTAAGACGGGGTCCTCTCCGGTCAGGGTACGAGCCGCCATCGCAGCACCGACCACGCAGTCAATCCAGCGTCGCGTCAGGTCAGGCGTTCCCGCGTCCCCGTGCGAGTTCCCGGTTCCAGGGTAGTCCACCCGGATGACGGCGAATCCCTCACGTGCCAGAGCATCGGCCAAGTGGAGCGACATTCTATGCCCGTGGCCGTACTCGAACCCCAACGGTGGACAGTATACCACACCGTGAGGAGAGACCCGTCGGTCCGTCGGGAGGTGGAGCCAGGCTGCCGACTCAAGACCGGATACGTCGAGCCAGAACGGGCGTCGGGTGATTCCACTCCCTGATAGCGTGAAGGGGGCGCGCAACGTGGGGTGGTGGGATTCCACTAATCTTGCGGGATTGAAGCTGCCACTCCATGGGACTGGTTCTCAGCCTCCACAAAGAGGTCGGCACACCCCGGCACGTGAATTCGGGCAGTGGTCCCTGGCGGGAGATCCAAGTAGTTGTCGGGTGCTTGCCCCTCCGCTCCGTCGATCCGCACGCCTCTAGCGAGTGTAGACGAGGTGATCTCGAGCCGCCCGCCGGGACGTAAATGTGCCTCCAACGATGCGGGTGCGAGAGGGGCCGAGAGACTGGGCCAATACATCGCTCGAACCGCTTCCGTCCCATCGCTCTCCTCGAGCGTGGCCACAACGGCCCCCACCTCGGGTGGTCCGAAGCGATACGCGTAGGTGAGGTCCAGGAAGCGACCGAACGCTTCCTCGCAGTTCGTTTGCCACGAAGTTCGGGGGGCGACGGAAACGTCGACGCTGACACTGGCGGTGCGGGCGGAGCTCGGGCTAAAAACTTCTATCGTCAGTTGACCATCCAGTATCTCGCTGGACTCGTTGTGTACCTCGACGACCAGGCCGTCGAGACCGCGATCGAGCAACGCGACCCGAACGGGCGCCCAAGCGCGTCGTAGGTAGTGGAACACGGCTTTGGGCCGCCCGTCGCTGTCCAGAATCCCCCAGCCCGCGCCCGGCCTGATATCCCGTAGGAACCAGACTAGAGCGCCGACACACGGATGACCATGGGAACGCCACTCGTCGAAGACCGTGGCCATGACCCGGCCCGTGATCGTCCGAGACAGCTCGTGGTACCGTCGAGGGTTGTGGCTTCTTAGTGCCGTCGGATCTTCGCCGTACAGCCGGCCCAAATAGAAATCTCGGACGTCCTCGAAGTCCCATCCAGCGCCAACGTCCCTTGGGATTCCAATCTTCCACTGAGGATCCGTCGTTGGCGGGGTCTGCCCCAACTGAAGCTTACGCACATTCAAAGGCTCGGGGACGTTGGAAAACCCGAGGCACTCCGGAGAGAAGAGAACCTGCGCTAGGCGACAGTCTTCGATTGGCCTCTTGTACGCCCCCACTCCGTAGTAATGAGTCAGACCACCGGCCGGATGAAATGGCAACGCGCCGCCGGTCGGAGTTGAAGGCCAGTAGGTCGACCCTGGCGCATACGTGCTCGTAGTTTCCCTAAGGTGGTCCTCGAAGAAGTCGCTGGTCCAGTTCGCCTGATCAGTGCCCATCATCGCCGCTTGCTGGGACACCTCGCTTCCACCGCAGAAGGCCACAACGCAAGGGAATTTCGAGATTCGAGAGGCGTTCTGTGCGGTTTCAAGATCAACCGACTCCGCGAAGTCTGGGTCTGGTGTCGGGTAGTCCATGTTCGCGAACATGTAGTCTTGCCAGACCATTAGGCCGAGTTCACTACAGGTCCGGTAGAACCAGTCGGACTCGTACACCATCGTGCCGCCAACTCGAACCATGTTTGCGTTCGCGCGAACGGCTGTCTCGAGTGTCGCTCGCACCTCTGCGGGGTCGCCCTCGAGATTCACCAAGTCCGTCGGTGTCCAGCACGCACCACGGCAAAACACGGGGACGCCGTTCACTAGGAAGCGCATCCCTTCTGCGGTCTCCTCGAAAGCGACCTCACGGAAGCCGAGGTGCCCTCCATCGAGATCGATTTCGGTCGTGCTCGTACGCAATCGGATGCGGCAAGCATAGAGGGGTTGGGGTCCATGAGTGTGAGGCCACCACGGTTCCACGTTTCGAACGGCCACCTCGCCGCAAGCGCGCGTCCCTATCGGCGTTAGTTCATAAGTCTCGTCGCCCACCGTCACAGAGGCCGACGTGATCTCTGCATCGATCTCGACATCGACCTTGAGACGCCCACCCTCAGCAGTCCACGTTGGAACCACTCGATACGCGATCACATCGGGTCCATCGAGCCGCTCCAGCGAGATGCCTCGCCACGGCCCAACCGTCTGGATCTGGGGTGTCCAGGTTGGGATTCGCCCAAGGAGGGTGGTGCGGAACCACCGGAGTTTCTGGTGGCGTACTAGCTGCGTTTTCCATCGAGGCCTAGGCTTTCGGGATGCGAATGCAGCTGCAAGGCTCCGGAAGACGATCACTAGGTCGTTCTCGGCCCGAACTAGATCGGTGACGTCGAGAACATGCGTGATGAACATGTTCGCAGATGTCATCACTCGAGTCCCGTTCAGCCAGACCTCGCAGATGGTGGCGAGTCCGTCGAAACGGAGTCGAACTCTTGAGTCAGAGCGGGAGCCCCCGCGAGGGTCACTGAAGGACGAACGGTACCACCAATCGTACTCATCGTACGCGTCGTGTGCGTCCAGGTGATTGTCTTCACCAACGGTCTTTGCCACGGTACCCGGGACACAGGCGGGCGTCCACTCACAATCTGAGGGGTCGGGTGGGGTGGGCCACCTCCCCGGATCAGACCGCGACAGGGTCCAAGCTTGGTCCAACGCGGTGCTGGTGATCGTTGAGACGGCGTCTCCGGCCAGCCCGTGGGTAGGACCCGAAAGGGTCATTGTGCGAATCGTTCCCGGAGAGCGTCTGTCCCGGTTTGCCACAGCTCCGCCATGCGATCGATCGGATCCAGTGGGATCGCTTTCTGACGACTTACTGCTCGAGCGAGCTGGAACTGGTACGACTTAGCGATGTCGGAGATCTCGCCGAAGGACGCGATCGCAACTGCTAGGTCTTCAGGTATGCTAGCGTCCAGCCACTGGAGATACGTCTCGACCAATTCGAAACAGGCTCCCGACTGTCGCAGCGTCGCGAACGAGTAGCGATGGAACGAGTCGATCGGTTCGGACATCAGCCATCCGAGGTCCTGCTCGAACTTAGAGCGAAACGAAACATAGGGATTGCTAGTCGGCAGCATCTTGAGATGCTCCGCGAGCAATCCGAGCGACGCTTGCGTCAGCGCTCTCTGGGAAGTGGGGATCTCGGTCTCGCGGAGCTTTACGTACTCGATGTACGGGGGGAGCATGCGCTCATGAACCAACCCGTCTAGCTGGAAGACCTGCTCGAAATCGTCGCCGCCTAGGTGGTAGTAGCCTTGACCATGGAAGTAGCCCATATGTCGGTCTCGGATGTTGATCTCGTTCACGGCTACGGTCGACTTCACGTGCTCCTTTCGATACGCGGTTCCTTGCGTGTCTGGAAGAAAGAATGAGTCCAGCTCAATCAAGACAGGTCGCCCCATCCCAACTTGCACGTCGACGTGCTCTACGAGATTCCGCCACGGATTCAGCTCCTGAATCTCTAGTCCGAACAGGTCATACAGATCCGCGTGGGGGAACTTGAAGAACGTCCACTGATCCCCCTCGAAGTCGATCGTAAGGGTGAAGGGCAGAGCTGCTATGGGCTCGAACCCGAGACCGTGGAGGAGCTCCACCGCAACGTCGACATAACAATTTGTCTCAGCCCACCGACGGTCACTTCCGTGGATGGAATGACGAGTATACGTGGATGGGTCGAGGGCGCGTATCGGACCGCTCATAGCTTGAGGACGCCCCTGATCTCCCCAGGCCATGCCTCCGGGTCCATGCCATGCTTCGCGAACAACGCGAGTGCGACTCTTTCTAAGCCGAATCCTACGCACGACGTGTGAGCGGTCTCTCCCGAGGCGGTTGTGATGCCGAAGGCCTTCCCGAAGTGGTCCAAGTGGTAGTTGCTGGAGGTAATCGCGGTCGGGTGCTCCTGAGAGGTTATTGGTACCAGGAGTTCAAACTTTAGGTGCTGCTCCCGTTGAGTGGCCTTCATTACCCTTCCGCCGCGGCCGAAGAATGGGTCGTTTGCGACGGCCTTCTCTACACTCAGGCCCAGACTCCTGTGGATCTCCAACCCGCGGCGGATCCACTCGTCACGGTGGCTCACCGCTTCGGTGGGTGTACCCAACCGCACATACTCCCGCTGCCGGAAGATCTGCATCCGTGCGGGATCCGAGGAGGGCTCACGGCGAAAGACGTAGCTACGCAGGTCGACGACTCGCCCGTCGGTCGGCAACTCCCCTGACATGGTCGGATACAGGGGATAGCACGCCGCGGGTACCATCATGACGTCAGTCTGATCGAGGTGCTGGCCCCAATCCTCACCTGTCCGAACCGCGTGCACGAGCTCCCCGTGTTCCGATCCGTCTCCCTCGAACGAATGGACAGATCCAAGGAGCTGAGGCATCGATTCAACGTGGTCGGTCGCCTCGTAGGTTCCTCGCGGGAAGATCGGCGGGAACCGAATTACCGTGGCTTCTTGGTCCGCGCCAGCTCTCGTCAGCAACTGTTCGAAGTGCTCCACGACGGACTCGAAGGCCCCGGATCGGCCGTAGACACCCTTTGTTCCCAGGGGCACGTAGTGTCCGTAATCGATCAGTCGCCTGAGAAGCTCCGCTCGCGCACGTAAGGTGGTTTGATCAGTCATTCAGCTCGGTCTATTCACGGCCTGAAGGGCGGCGTTGTGGCCCCGTATTCGATCATTATTGACCATGAGCGCCGCCCCGTGGGCGTCGCGCAGGTGCCGGCTAAGCGAGGTTGAAGAGTCGTTCATGTATCCCGATATCCCTACGATCTGCAGCGAGCGACTGACGATGTCGATGAGTCGCTCTGAAGAGGTGACCTTCAAGTTGTTCACACGAATGTTGAATCCGAAGGTCGAGTAAGCGTCCACCGTGGCGTTGGCGTCGAGCATCGTTTGATACTCCGCCATCGTCGAAGAGAGAGCGCCCTTCATCGCATACAGGAGTTCATCGACCTCGGATAGGCGGATAGCGGGTATCGGCACACCATCGGGAGTCTGAAGCATCTTCTTCCTTACCACCGACCGAGCAATGGCGACCGCGTCGGTCGCGAGGCCGAACCAGACAGATCCCCACGTGAGATGCGCGAACGGGTGCATGCTCTTGTTGAGTATCACTGCAAATGGATCGGGTAGGACCTGCTCTACGTCTCCGGACGCGCTCAACTCGAACCCCAGGCTACACGTACCACGGAAGCCGAGTGCGTCCCACCCCGACGTGGGGGTTAGGCTCATCTCATCGACCTCAACCAGTGCGAGAACTTGGTCGTTGGGCTCGGCCGCCTGATCTCTGCGGGCCGTTACTAGAATTGCGTCAGAGTGGGCGCCGTACGAAACGACGGGAGCGCGCTTCTCGACGGTGAACCTGCCGTTGCCGTCTCGGTCGATATGACATCGACTCCGTGTCAGATCCCCTCCGACTCCGATTTCCGTAGTCGCGGAGGCGAGGAGAAGTTGATCGTCGACAAGGCGCTTCAGGAAGTGACGGAAGAACTCGGATCCTTGGCCGTGGTGGACTACGCACGCTACCTGGATCTGGTGCATCGCGTAGATCATCGCGGTCGAAGGGCAATAGCGACCGAGCTCCTCGCAAATCCGTGAGACCTCAGACACGGACAACCCGAGACCACCGAACTCTTGCGGTACGTAGGCGCTCAGTAGCTTGCGATTCTTGAGCGCCTCCATCCCAGCGCTCGGGAAAGCCGCCTGAGCATCAACTTCGGAAGCCTGCGGCCCGACCACGTCCTCGCACAGCGCTTTCACCTCCGACAGTAGAGTCTCACGATGGTCTTGGAGCGGGGGGTCACTCTTCATGGTTCACGGGTCCGGTTGGGGATCAAGCGACGAGCGCTTGGACCGCCTTTGCGAGGGCGTCGATGCTATGAAATGTTCGTCTGCTCAGCAGCTCGTCCGGAAACTCGACGTCGAAGTGATCTTCGATAGCGAGAAGGAGATTGACCGTGACGAGCGAGGTTAGGCCCGCCTGATAGAGGTCGCTGTTATCGGCGAGGTCCTCAACTGGCGTGGCTAAGCGGCCATGGCTCTTGAGGATATCGCGAATTTGCTCGTGGTACATAGGTCTTTTTCGAGTTCGACTCGTAGGGGGGGCGCGGACTCATCATGAGTACCAGACCCGGGTCCAAGTACTCTGAAATATAGGCACCATCGTTGGTTAGGAGGTAAACTCCTTCCCATCATTCCATTCTCCGGTCCCGTCCCTCAGGTCGGTGTCAGAGTGGTGCGTGATCCCAAGGATCCTAGACCAACAGGGTGATTCGATGTCTGGAGGCTCGGCCGTCTCAGTTGTCGTGACCATCGACACTGAAGAGGACCAGTGGAGTTCATACGATTCGGGGGGGAAGACGGTCGAAAACGTCCCGGCGTTGGCGGCGGTGCAGGAGGTCTTCGACAGAACAGGTGCGCGCCCGACTTACCTGGTCAATTATGCCCCGCTTGAGGATGCACGCTCCGTCGAACTTCTGGGTTCCTTCGCGGAACGTCCGGACATTGAGATTGGTGCGCACCTCCACCCTTGGTGCACACCGCCATTCACCGATGTCGATGAGCCCAGTCTTTTTATGTGCGATGCTCCTGCGGAGCAGAACTCGGCCAAGTTGGGATCGGTAGTGGAAGCGATCGAAAGAGAGTTGGGGATCACTCCCCGGTCTTTCCGAGCCGGGAGATGGGGGGTGGGTCCGTCGGTCACGAGCGTCTTTCGCGACCATGGTCTAGACACGGATTGCTCGGTCTCGCCTCTCGTCGACTGGGGCGTTTACGGAGGCCCCGACTTTAGCGACGCGCCGCTAAATCCGTATCGCTTCCATCCGACGGAGCCCACGGAGCCCACCCGACACGGGTCGCTGATCGAGGTGCCGCCTACCGTTGGATTCTTTGGCGGCAACGATCGAGCGAGAAACAGGTGGCGACGGAGGCTTGAGTCGATGTCTGCGGCGCGGCGGCTCAAGATGATCGGGATTCTCGACCGGGCGGGATTGTTGACTCGCCGGTGGCTGTCTCCGGAGCAGACCACTGTTTCCGATATGATTCGGCTGGCGGATGACGCGGTGGCTGGAGGTCGCCGATTACTTCAAGCGACTTTCCATTCTGGCGTCGCCCTCCCTGGCGCGACACCGTTCGTGAGCAGTGACGACGATAAGCACCGATTCCTTCATGGACTCGGAGCAGTCCTCGACCACTTCGTCAACTGTGGGTATCGGTTCTGTACGCTCAGCGAGGCGGCCGCGCAGATAGGAGAAAGCGGTCCTGCGGGGGAGTAGCGTTAAGGGACGACAGGATCGGAGATCGTTTCCAAGATTTCCATTGCGGTCAGTCGGTAGCCGTCTGCCGTTAGGTGCCCCCGGGGATGGGCCCAAAACGACCTAGGGCTGCCCTCGGCACGGAACGCTTCATCCATGTCGATCACGACGATTCCGAGTTCGTTCGCTGCGTCTAGGACGTGTCTTTTCCCGGGAACACCCTCTCCGATCACGGACGTATATCTGGCATAGGAAGGCATGTAGACGAGAGTCAATTGACCGCCCCACCCGCGGACGTCATCGACAGCGCGCTGCAGTACATCCGGGAGAATCCCGATCGGGGATTGACGGCTCGGGACCAGGACACCGAAACCGAGTGCCGATCTCAACGCCGCGAAGCGAGGGGTGTTTCTTAGGTGTGACCACCTCGAAGGAGTGGCGCGGCCTCCCAGAGGGCCGCGTTCGAGGAGGTCATCGATCCAGGCCGAGTACAGGGTCGCAACTAGGTCGGGCTCTTCCATCAGATGCTGGAAGTGTGCACGATCAAGGTAGTCGGTAAGCCACTGGCGCTCTTGCTCACGGGCTAGATCGTATCGGTCGTTCCCCTCGTAGTAGATCCACACCACGTGTTCGGGCTCCAAAGGGGACGCAAACTCCCTTACGATCCCCAATTCTTGCAGAGGGCCTGCACCCCGTGCGCCGAGGTTCAAGACCCGACGACTACGGCCAATCACCCGAGCGAGCTGCTCTGCCGGTGGCACGCAAACGCCGTGTGTGTACGAGTCTCCGACTAGTACGACTTCGACGTCGCTCCATGCTTCGTCGTGATTATTGAAGCCGTATCGATCACTCTGGTAGACCAGAGGCTCATCGAGTTCGTCGCAGAGCGCAGCCTGGCTATTCCCTGGTGCCGGAGCGAGAGGATGAATGCCCCCCCCCTCGGTGGAGAGGCTGGCGTTCTCGTTGACGAGGATATTCCCAGGAATGGTCGGATAAAGGTCTTGACCGGCTGTTCGGGCGGCGGTGACCGCTTCAGCGATCGAGGGGCCGTCACCTGGTCGGCTGGGGGCCGCACCTGCCGCGACGGTGGAAAGAACAACTTCTGCGGCGATCGCGCCGAATACGAGTGCCGCTAGCGTCAGAAGGATCGACAGCTTGCGCTCTGCTCGAAAGCGTGTGGCCGAGAACAAAGCGACCGACATTAATGTGGGCATCACGTAGAATGTGATGACCTGATCGAGGGTCACGGCTGCGTGAACCCGCGTCAATGCCAATCCGACGATGCCTAGACAGACTACACCGCCGAGGCCCAGGACGACTGAGGCGGCCGTGGACAGCGTCTTGAGGCTCGACCTACTCACGTCGTTAGAGTAGCCGTCGGAGCCGGTGTTGGGAGCCAATCGTCACAGCGGTTGAGGTCCGCAGTTCACTCCACGATAAGGCGTACCAATTGTTCGGCGCGAGCCCCCTACATCCACACCTTTCTAAAGACCATGACAGGCACGGTCTTCGCCATGATTTGGAGATCATGTGACGGGGACCGCCGCTTGATGTACTCGAGGTCGAGTTCAACCTTGCGCTTCACGCCCTCAAGGTCAGTGTCGTACCCCTGTCGGACTTGGGCCAGTCCGGTGATGCCCGGTAACACGCGCTGCCGGTGACGGTAAGGCCGTCCGAGTTCCTGACCAAGTTCGGCGAAGATCTCAGGCTGCTCAGGACGAGGACCGACGATATTCATGTCCCCCTTGAGGACATTGACGAACTGGGGAAGCTCATCCAAACGAGTGGCGCGGAGGACTTTCCCGATCAGGGTGATTCTAGGGTCATCCTTCGAGGCCCACACCTGCTTTGCGGTTGGGACATCCGGCCGCATCGTGCGGAACTTGTACATCGTGAAGATGCGCCCACCGGTGTCGCTTTTCCGGCGCGCGTTGAGGTGATCCGGCGCGGTCGCTCGCCTACGATCCAGTCCCACTCTTTTCTGACGATAAATTACTGGCCCACGCGACGTGAGCTTCACCGCGATGGCGATCGCCAACATGAGGGGGGCCGTGAGGACCAGGCCTATGGATGCGACCAGCACATTGAGGACGCGCACGTAACGGTCGCTGCGGCGCCGTTGAGGCTTCTCGGCGACCATGTTTCGAGCACGATACCGCAAAGACAGCGGTGAACTGCTCTGTCCCAGCACCCCGGCCTTGGCCATGGGGCCACGCGGCCGCACACTCCAGTGCTGCCGGGGAGGGGAAGAAGTTGTCGGAGTCATATTTTAGTGGACCGTCCGGGGGGTGGGGACGCGAGCCCGTTTACTGCAAGGTCCGTTCTCGAATTGAGTTCACCGGAGCGGAATGTGGCTATCACGTTGTAGGAAAAGCATTTGCGGCCGTAGACCTTGGCGCACTAGCTAATTGTTCGCGCTTGTGATGATGGAAGAATGCAACGGAGTGTGGGCGATCGCCCCACACCTGTCGATATGGGACATTACAACTATTGAGGCTTCAGGCGTTTCGGGTCTTCTTACGGATCCCATGCTTCTCCATGAGTCGGTACAGGGTCGTGCGATCTACTCCTGCCATTCTGGCGGCATCTGAAACGTTCCCTTCCGCTGACTTGATCAACCGAGCAAGGTATTCGACCTCGAACGAAGACAGCACGAGATCCCTGGCGGAATGATAGTCGAGCGACATTACCTCGTCGCGGACGCCACTGCCTGAGGGTGCGCTAGACGCGGGCACTTCGTCCAGGAACTGAAGAGCCTCCGGATCAATGCTCTGGCCAGGCTCCGCGAACACGACCGCGTGCTCGACTACATTGCGCAACTCGCGGACGTTCCCGGGCCATGATGCGCGCTTCATGGCAGCGAGACACTCCTCGGAGAAGGACGGAAGTTCCGATGCGGGGTCGCGGTGTTTGCTCCAAAACTCAGCGAGGAACTCGCGGGCGAGTACTGGGACGTCCATGGGCCGCTCTCGCAATGGCGGGATCTCGATGGGGACAACGCGTAACCGGTAGTGAAGATCTTTCCGAAGCTTGGCGTCCTGAATCGCTTCAAGAGGGTTTCGGTTGGTCGCGGCGATGAAACGGACATCGACGACGGCATCCGTCGTAGTCGAGCCGACTCGACGAAGCACACCGTCCTGGACTACGCGTAGCAACTTTGCTTGGGTTGTGAGGGGCATCTCCGTTATTTCATCGAGAAACAGCGTGCCTCCGTTCGCTGCCTCGAGTAGTCCCTCTTTCGAACGTGATGCGCCCGTGAACGCTCCCTCGACGTACCCGAACATTTCGGACTCGAGAAGGCTCTCCGGTATAGCGGCGCAATTCACCGGGACCAACGGTTTGTCGGACCTGCGACTGTTGTGGTGAATGAATTGCGCAACGACCTCCTTACCGGTCCCACTCTCTCCCGTAATGAAGACCGAGGCGTCGGTCCGGGCGACCCTCTCGGCCAACGAAATGACGGTTCGCAACGCGTCGCTAGCGCCGTAGAGCGGGACTCCAGGTGCTGCGGAGAAGTCCCCGAAGGATTGGGGTTGCGAGGCGCTCGACACGCGCGAGCCAAGGACCGCGTGCGCTGCTCGTCCAACGAGCACCTCGAAGTGAGTAGCGGAGAACGGCTTGGGTAGATAATCCCAGGCACCCGCCTTCAACACGCTTACGCTCGACTCGACCGATGGATTCGCCGTCATCACGATGGCGATCATCTCCGGTCGTGATTCTAGTCCACTTTGCAGAACATCCAGTCCCGAAACGCGAGGGAGATGCTGGTTCACGACCAGAATGTCGAATGACTTGCTACGGAGGAGACGTTGTGCGTCGTCTCCACGGGAGGCGACTGTAACCTCATAACCGTGATTGCGTAGGAGCGACCCACAACTCTCGAGTAGGGACCGCTCCTCGTCGACCACGAGGACGGAGACAGCCTGCCTGGTTTCCGGCACCAGCCGTGACACTGGCTTGCTCACCGATCCCTGGCCGAAGGAGTGCTGTGGCGTGCGTGCGGCATCCGCTTGATCTCTAGGTAAGACAAGGCGATTGACTTGGTCAGTCTCGCCTGCGCTACATTCGGAATGTGCAGGTGTAGGCCCAACACAACAACCCTATTGTTTCAACTGAGCAACGGTGGGGCTCTGCAGTGTTACCTCTGTGCAACACATTTGGACGTGATCATTCCGTTGGGGCCCGGCAGTGCGTACCTTGAGGTTTGGTGCGAAGTTTGCTGACCTGACGTGGTGTTGGACACGCGCAACCTTGTAGGCAGATGCCGGAAGACAAATTGATCAATCCTCCTGCCGTGAGCGGTGGGGAGGTGCAAGCGGCCGAACAGCCGTCGGAGTCGCCGGCGCGGCGTGGTACTTCCGAGCTGGAGTACCCCAATTCGGGCGGCTACGCCGAACGGCCCTACGAGGCGTACTACCCCCCGATGGAGGGCGACGAGCCGGGTGTCGACATCCGCCGCTACTTCACCGCATTGCTCCGGTACAAGTGGCTCTTGGTCGCGGCCAGTCTCGTCGGGCTTGGGGGTGCATATCTGGTCTGGACGAAGACTACCGTACTCTATAGGGCCGAAGGCACCCTGATTGTCGAACAAGACACCCGTCGGAGCACCACTGGGGATGTCAGTCCCATCCGAGCTAGCAGCCTTCTCGAGTCCAACCAGTGGATCGAGTTGATCCGTTCGTATCAGGTGTTGGATAGCGTCGCCATGCGCGAGCGCCTCTTCATCGAGGCGCCGGCGGAGTTCGATCCTGCGTTTGAACTGTTTGAAGTCGATTCGGCCGGATACCGATCTGGCGATTTCGAGCTGGCCGTTGGGGAGTCTGGCGACGACTACGTGCTCACCACTTCCGAGGGCCAGCTGGTGCAGCAGGGAAGCTTTGGGGTGCCGATCGGGGAGAACGTGGGGTTCGTTTGGAACCCGTCGAGAGGCACATTCGAAGCTGGAACGGTGGTGCCCTTCTCAGTGCTCACGCCGAGAGACGCAGCGATTAGGATCGATTCTCAGTTGGGCACCTCCATGGACTTGGCCGGGACCTTCCTTACCGTCACGATGACCGGTCCAGACCCCGCTCGTGTTGCGGCGATCGTGAACGCTGTGATGGCTCGGCATATCGAGGTTGCCCACGACCTCAAGACGATTCGACTACGTGAGACGCTGACGATACTCCGAGAGCAGCTTCAGATCGTGAGTGACTCATTGGTTCAGGCCGAGAACGATCTCGAGTCGTTCCGGATTGCGACGATCAGTCAGCCGACGGACCAGACGATGCCGATTGCTCCAGGACTCGACATCACCCGCGATCCGGTGTTCGGTAATTACTTCGACATGAGGGTTCAGGTGGAAGGGGTGCGTCGGGATCGTTTACGGTTGGAAGCCGTGGCGTCGCGTTTTGGGAGCGGCGAGGTCCGAATTGAAGCACTCGAGATGATACCCACGGCGGCCGAGTCTACGGAGCTCCGCCAGATTCTCGGGGAGCTGGTGGACGCACGGTCGGACCTGCGGGCGCTCCAGAACCGCTATACCGATGACTATGGCCCGATCCAGGACAAGATGGCGCAGATCGCCTCGATCGAGGGAGAGCACATCCCGAATGTTGTGAACGGACTCCTCGGCGCGCTTTCCAACCGAGAAGCCGAGATGAATAGCTACGTGAGCGAGGCCGCTGCCGAGCTAAGGGAGATTCCGCCGCGCACCATTGAGGAAGGTCGTCTGGAGCGACGTGTTCTCTCTACGACGAATCTCTACAACGATCTAAGAGGACGAGTCGAGGCGGCGCAGCTCGCTGCGCGTAGCTCGATTCCCGATGTGCGGCCACTCGATTTGGCGACTGAGCCTCAGCGCCCGTCTCAAGACAACCGTCTCCCCTTAGCTGCTGCGGTCTTCTTCGGGTGTCTCGGGCTGGCGGTGGGTGGGGCGATCCTTATGGACCGACTCGACGCGCGGTACCGATACGCGGCCGACGTGAGCAGAGATATCGGTCTGGACATCCTCGGGAGCATCCCCCGCATCGAGGCGGCGCGAGGCCAACGTGGCGTGATCAATGCCGCCCAAGCTTTAGAGGCGTTTCGCGAACTGCGGATCCATGTGGGTTTTGCCTACGGATCGGCTGGGCCGATCACCCTCGCTATTACGAGTCCCTCGGAGGGCGAGGGGAAGTCGCTTTGTTCTTCGAACCTAGCGGTGGCTTTTTCCGAGGTGGGAAGGCGGACGCTCCTAATCGATGGAGACACTCGTCGTGGCGATGCACACAGACTTCTCGGCTGTGATCGCTCACCAGGGCTCATTGACTATCTGAGGGAGCGGAACGGCGCCGATATTATCCAGGCGACCGATCATCCGAACCTCGACTTCATCGGTTCTGGATCACGCGGCGTTTCCACGCCGGAGCTCCTTGCGTCGCCCAGGATGGCCTACTTCATCGGGACGCTGAAACGCACCTACGACGTAATAATTGTGGATTGTCCGCCACTTGCTTCTGGGGGTGATCCGCTCATCCTCGGTTCCCTGACGGGGAACCTGGCCGTGGTTATTCGGACGGGGTCGACCGAGAAGGCGCTCGCGCAGGCGAAGTTGGACCAGCTGAGCCGGCTCCCGGTCAGAATCCTCGGGGCCATTCTTAATGACGTGTCAGCCTCGGACAGCTATCACTCGTACTACGCCTCGTATCTCCCGAGCTACGAACCCGTGCCGGAAGGCGACGACGTGGTTTCGACGCCTCTCCTCGGGGACTCACCAGCAGAGGAGACCTCCTGAGCCCCGTAGGCCTGCATTGGTTTCAATGCCAGGTGGTGATTCGCGGTCGGCCGGGGTGGAAATTCGGCGGTGGCTAAGCGTCGTAGGCTCGCACCCGAAAGCCGCCGGAGTCGGATTGAGCCTTTCGAAGCGCTATCGTGGCTTGCAGAAGAAGGTCTTCCGCTGCGGTTTCATCCTTCGCGTTTACCGAGACGAACCCTGCTCTGAGCTGAGCGAGTGCTTCGGGAGTGATCCCGAACGCCTGGCGTGCGGAGTCAGCTTCGAGGGCCTTGAGCACGCGGTCGGCCAAGCGCAGCGCGCCCGCTTCGTCTGTGCCGGGCGCCAGTACCACGAACTCGCCTGGCCCCAGGCGACCCACAGTGTCCGATATCCGCGTCACAGTACGAAGGGCCTCAGCGACCGGCTGGCTCATGATCTCCGCGAGCTCAGCAGCCTCCTCATCTGGTAGCGTCGGTGCATCTAACGGGTGGGGCCCGAACGCCATGCAAGTCAGCGGACGTTCGTAACGAAAAGCATCGGCTCGGATCTCTTTAGTGCGGCGGAGAATCCCTCGGATGTTGTAGAACCCAGTGTTGGGATCCGTTAGTCCCTCCTCACGTACACGATCCGCCGCCTGCTTCGCGCGGACGAACGTGTCGAGGCGCAGAATCAATTCGTCCTGATCTATGGGTCGAATGAGAACGTCCCATGCCCCCGCGCTCATCGCCTCAATTCGCTCCGCCTTCCCGAGTTCGGTGCCGGAGAGTATGAACTTTGGGGTCGTGGGGTAAATGGTGCCAACGCGGTTGAGTTCCCGCAGCAAATCGATGCCGTCTGCATCAGAGAGCTGAGCCTCGATAAGGACCGCATCAGGACTCACCTTCTGGACGAGGCCGAGGGCTTGCTTACCCGTGTGAGCGCGCAGCACTACGTGCCCCCGCGGTTTCAGGATCTCTTCGACGGAGGTAGCACTCGACTCCTTGCCATCGACCAAGAGGACGAGTGGCGTCAGGGTCTCGTTAGCATTCAAGAGCGAGCTTCAGCGTTCACGGGGAGAGCCAGGTTGACCCAGGATCGTGCAAAAAGCGTGCTGGAGCACGAAAACTGTGACGTTTCGTGTCGACGCTACCAAGCAGTGCTTCAATATGCAAGGATTCCGGGTCTTCGACGTTAGTGTCATTATCGGCTGGTTGCCCCGAGAACTGTAGCACGAGTGACACGACTCGTAACTTCTGCGCCACGACATGGGGTGTACCCGCTCTCCGCCAATGCAGGTACCTTGGAGTCATGCTTAAGACTTCTCTACTTCCTGTCCTTACCCTAATGCTCGTTGCAGCGATGGGTTGTGAGCCCGGACGGGCGCACGCTCAGGTTCTTGCTGACGCGGATCCAACGGGCTCACTCCAGACCCGTGCTGCACTCGAAGAGCTTCTCGATCGGTACGAGCTGATTCTCGAGTCGCCCGGCTATTCGGATGAACTCAAGGCGAGCGCTCGGATCACGAGCGCTCGACTACGCGAACGCCTAGAGATGGGCGATTTTCGAGTCGGTGACGCGATCTTCCTATTCGTGGAGCAGGAGCCGGGCCTTCCCGATACACTAGAAGTGACGGCAGGAATGGACGGTCCCACGGTTGTGGTCCCCGGCTTCGCCGACGTCCCTCTCCGCGGTGTTCTTCGGTCGGAGGTGCAAGACCACCTCACCGAGGTTCTGGGTCGCATCATTCGAGAGCCTCGCCTGCGAGCCACGGGGCTCATGCGATTGTCCGTGCAAGGCGCAGTTGGTCAGCCGGGGTTTTATCGCGTGCCGGCGGACATGCTCCTTGGACAAACCATTATGGTGGCCGGTGGGCCCGGACAGGATGCCGATACCGATGACATGGAGCTGACTCGGGGCTCGGAACTGATCTTTGGCGGCGAGGAGCTTCGAGAACTCGTGCGCCAAGGATTTACCGTCGATCAACTCAACCTCCAGGCGGGTGACCAACTCACGGTACCGGCCCAAGACGGCGGCTTCCTGAGCAACCTCGGAGTCATATTGGGGCTGGTGGGCTCCGCTACCCTGATCATCATTCAGCTTTCGCGATAAGGGGCAGCGGCTTATTCGAGAGGGCTCCCGTCATCGGATCCGATCAACGTGGACAAGAGCTCCTCGTGTAAACCACCGTTTGAACTCAAGCCCGACCCGCCATGAACCGTTTGGTGGCCCGCCATCGAGGTGAAGCGTCCACCGGCCTCCGTCGCGATCGTCAAGAAGGGCCCCGCATCCCATGGAGCCATGATCGGGTCCACCTGCGCTTCGATCCTTCCCGTCGCGACGAGAGCGTGCCCGTAACAGTCACCCCAGGTCCGGGAGAATGACGCCCGTTGCTGCAGTTCTCGCCAACCCGTTGCGAGCGGCCCCGAGAGCAGTCTCTCGACGTCCGTGGTACAGATCACCGAATCCTCAATTCGACTGATAGACGAGACACGGCACGGATCTCCATTCCAGGTGCATCCTAGTCCTTGGCCGGCCGCGACGGTTTCGTTGAGGGGAGGGAAGTGGGCGACTCCAACAACGGACTCACCGTCGCGCTCGATGCCGATGAGCACTCCGTATAAGGGGATGCCTCTCATGAACGAGCGAGTACCGTCGATCGGATCGAGGATCCACCGAACCCGCGCCCCCTCGTTCGACTCGCCATACTCCTCGCCGAGGATGGAATGATCCGGATGTAGCGCCTCCACGCGCTTTCGGATCAGCGCTTCAGCCGCTCGATCGGCGACCGTGACCGGCGACCCGTCTGTCTTGGCGTCGTGAGAGACGACGCCGCCGAAGTGCTTGAGCGTGAGCGCTCCGGCCTCCTGTGCAAGGACGGTCGCTAACTCGAGGAGGCTGGCGACCTCATCCTGGCCATCCACCACCGGCTACCCTTCGCCTGCCTGGATTTCCGCATGTCTTCGCGCCTTAGCCTGGTACATGTCATCATCGGCGGCGCGAAGGATGTCGTTCACACTTGCCATCGTCTCCGGGTCGAACTCTGCGCACCCGATCGAGATCGAAATCCCGAATCCCGACAGCGTCTCGTTCTCGCGGATCGATCTCTGTACCCGATCCACGAAGTTGCGCGCTCCCTCAGTCCCTGTTCCAGACAACACTGAAACGAACTCATCGCCCCCGTAGCGCGCGACCATGTTCATCGCCCGGTTCTCCTTGTCCAGAACGTTTCCGACTGCCTTGAGAATCTGGTCGCCCGCTACATGCCCGAAAGCGTCGTTGTACTGCTTGAACTTGTCGATGTCGAAGACGGCGATCGACATGCTTCGTCCGCGTCGCGCGGCAGCGACCTCGTGGTCCATATGGATTTGAAGGCGTCTTCGATTTGGGAGTCCTGTGAGCGGATCTGTGAGCGACAGGGCGTGCAAGTTGGAGTGAAGGCGCGCGTTGCCGAGGGCGACGCACGCTTGGTTAGCGAGTCGCTGGAGGACGGCGACCTCTTCTCTGCCGAAGCGGCGAGGCTGACGACTCCCGGCCGTCACGATCCCTTCCACCTTGTCGCCGAGCACCAGAGGCACTCCCACGGCCGAACCCCCGGTAACGTGCTCGGCGACGTTGGCAGGTAGTTCCGTGGAGGCCAAATCGTCGATCGTGATCCATTGTTGGCGCTCGATGAGTGCCTCGAAGAGGTCTCCGGTCAGGTCCCAGTCCAACCCGACCGGCAGTGCGATATCGCCGCCGGAATCCGCGACCCGACAAAGACCGACCTTGCGCGGATCTTTGAGCCAAACAGCCACACCGTCGACCTCGAGAACATCGGACACCGCTGAAATCACCAAGCGGACCACCTGGTCCGGATCGAGCTTACTCGTAAGCGCCCGCCCGATCTCTTCCAGCTGTTCCGCCTCCTTCCGTCTTCGGTCCAACTCCTGAAACTGCTGAGAGTTGTAGATTGCGACTGCGACGACTGAAGCGAGTTCCTCGAGGACCTCTAGATCGTGCTCATCGTACGCGTCCTCTTGGGGGCTTTGCGCGCTCATCGCACCAAGTACCCGCCCTTCGTGCAGTAGAGGTGCGACGATAGCGGACTTGGGTGCGATCTGACGTTCATCTCCGACCGTCATTAAGGACGATCGTTCCAAGTCGCCTTGTACGACGTACGCCTTCTGAGCGCTCAGAACTTCGGAGTCCGACCCCCGGTACGAGATGTCCGCGTGCTCGCCCTGGCCACCGTCCGCCACATACACCACACGGGCCAGATCGCGGGTCTGGTCGTGCAGTGCCAGGAAGAATCCGGCTGCGTCGAGAACCGCAGCTGTCTCTTCGTGAACCGCAGCATGCAGCTCCGAAGGAGTAAGCTTGCCTCCTAGGCGGCGGCTAGCCTCTAGTAAGGAGCGGTACTTCTCCGGCGCAGCGGAGGAATCTCGATCGATTCGGGGCATGGAGGAGGTCGCGAGCGATTCGCAGGATACCCTTGAACAAGGCCCATAATGAGGGCGTGCCCGGTCTAGGACAATGAACGTGTGTCACGCGCCATCCTTGACCAGTCATTGTTCATCGAATCTTGCGCCTATCTAGATAAGCGCCGATCTCGAACCCGATCGCAGCTAAGAGGCGCGCCTCTCGAAGATCTGGCTTCGCCCGAGAGATGAGGCTTCGGATTGTGCGCATCACTGCTTCTGGTCGACGGGCCTTGTAGAATTCGATCCGCCCAAGGCCGTCTGCTATCGCGTCGAACGTCTGCTCCAACTCGGCCTGAGTGGGCAGTCGGGTCGCCCGCCGCCCGCGCGGCATCTCTGCGGGGCCGCCGTCGATCGCCAAGAAGATCTCGTACGCCAGGACCAGTGCCGCTTGGGCCAGGTTCAGACTCGAGTAGTCCGGAGTGGTAGGAATGATGCACACCGTGTGGCAGCGATCGAGGTCCTCGTTGGTGAGCCCGCGATCTTCTCGACCGAACAGGAGAACAACTCGCTCGCCCTCAGGAACAGCTGCGACCGTTTTCGCGACCTCCGAAGGTCGGACGTATGAGAGGCCTGCAGTCCGCGCTCGCGCCGTTGTCCCGACCACTAGGGTGGCGTCGGCGACTGCTTCCCCCAAAGAGTCGAACATCGCACAGCGTTCGATCAGATCGTTGGTGCGGTGGGCTATGCCCTCGAGTCGATGAGGATCGAACTCGTCCGGGCGGACAAGACGAAGGTCTTGGAGCCCAAAGTTCTTCATCACCCGAAGAACCCCGGCGATGTTCACAACGTCCTTAGGGTGATCCAGGACGATCGATACCTGCGATAGGGGTGACGCGGCCGTCACGGATAGGCGGCCCTCAGACTCCGTCGTCGTCGTCGGGCGGCGCCTGGAGCTCACCCTTGAAGTTTCTGATGCCGATACCGAGTCCGCGGGCCAACTCAGGGAGCTTCTTTGCTCCGAAGAGCAGCATGAGCATGCCGAAAACCAGAACGGCTTCCCAGACTCCGAACGTCAAAGCGAGGGAGGAAAGAGGTCCGATCATCGCATCAGTGCCTTCGCGATCGTCTGCTTTTGCATGTTGGAAGTGCCTTCGTAGATCGTGCCGATCTTGGCATCGCGATAGAGCTTCGCCACAGGATACTCGTTGGTAAATCCGTACCCACCATGCAGGTCAATGCACGTTGACGCCACCCGTTGCGCTGACTCCGAAGCGAAAAGCTTGGCCATCGCGGCTTGGGTCAGGAATGGCTGGCCAGCGTCTTTGAGACGCGCCGCGTTGTATACCAATAGACGGGCCGCCTCAATCTCCGTTGCCATTTCGGCAAGTTGGAACTGTACCCCTTGAAACCGCCCGATTGCACGCCCGAATTGCTCCCGTTCCTGAACGTAGCCTACGGTGTGGTCCAAGGCGCCTTGGGCGAGCCCGACCATCTGTGCACCGATTCCGATCCGGCCCTCGTTGAGCGTCTCGATAGCAGTCTTATAGCCCTTTCCCACTTCTCCGAGGACGTTCTCTGCTGGGACCGAGACATTCTCGAAGATCAGCTCGGTGGTTGAGGAGGCCCGGATCCCCAGTTTGTCCTCCTTTTTGCCGATCGAGAAGCCGTCCGAGTCCTTCTCCACAACGAACGCCGTGATCCCTTTGTAGCCGGCGTCAGGGTCCACGGTGGCGAACACAATGAAGATGCCCGCCTCATTCCCGTTCGTAATCCACAGCTTGTGACCATTCAGGAGCCAACTGTCTCCATCGCGGGTTGCTCGGCACGCCAGGGCGAAGGCGTCCGACCCGCTCCCCGCCTCCGAAAGCGCGTACGCGCCTACTGTGTCAGATGCCAGGCGAGGGAAGAAGCGGGCCTTTTGGTCCTCCGTGGCCCAGCGGGCGAAGGCGTTGATGACCAGCGTGTTCTGAACGTCGACGATCACCCCGACCGAAGGGTCGATCCGGGAGAGCTCCTCCACCACAAGGACAGAAGTGAAGAAGTCGGCCCCCGTACCGCCAAACTCTTCTGGGATTTCCACAGCCATGAGCCCCATACCGAAGAGCTCGTCGATGAGTGCCGGATCCATCGCTCCTTCGCGATCCATCTTCTCGACTCGCGGAGCAACCTCGGAGAGCGCGAACTCCCGAATGGCTTCGCGAAACATCCTTTCTTGCTCCGCAAGCTCGGTAAGGGCCGGACGGGCGACAGTGAGGAGTGTGGACATGGGCTTCTCATTGATTGTGCAGGTGGACTAGATGGAATCTAAACGTGTGTTGGAGCGCTTTGGAGTGAGGATATCTGCGTACCCCTTTTGGCAGCAGGGTGCCCGTTTGCGCGCGGGGGCTTCATCAGGGTTGACCTCCACCCGAATCCCTTTCATCCTCAGGCGCGCCGTGCCGGCCGGTCGAGCCACGCCACCCTGCGGCGGGAACCGAGAGTGAACCCAGGAGACGGTTGATGTCCGACATCCCCGCGGATCTGTTCTACACCGAGGAACACGAGTACCTGAAGGCCACGGGCGAGCCCGATGTGTACGCCGTCGGGATCACCGACTACGCGCAGGGCGAGTTAGGCGACATTGTGTTCGTCGAGCTACCCGACGGTGGGACTTCCTTCAGTCGAATGGACGTGTTCGGAACGATCGAAGCAGTGAAGGCTGTGAGCGACCTGTTTTGCCCTCTCGAGGGTGAGATTGTAGCCGTGAATGATGCACTGGACGACGATCCATCGGTGATCAATTCCGACCCCTATGGAGCGGGTTGGATGATCCAGTTGAAGGTGAGCAACCCCGAGGAGCTGTCCTCGCTTCTTTCTGCGGACGGGTACGCGGCCCACATCGGCTGAGTCGCGCCTCCGCTCCCTGCCAAACGAAGGGTCCGACTGGTTGGGCTGACCCTCCGCCTCCGCTAAATGGATGCTATGACTCGGATCGACCACGCGCCGGACTTCGAAGCTCGGCACCTCGGCCCCGCTCCGGCGGATGAAGCGTCCATGCTGCAGGAGTTGGGGTATGACTCGACCGCGGCGTTGGTCAACGACGTGGTACCGGAGTCGATCCGGTTCAGCGGAGATCTGGCGCTACCCGCGGCGATCCCTGAAGCCGAACTATTGGAGCGGATTCGCGACATCGGGTCGCGGAATCAGGTGTTTCGATCGTACCTCGGCATGGGGTACTCCGATACGCACACGCCGGGGGTGATCCTCAGAAACATCATGGAGAACCCGGGTTGGTACACCCAATACACTCCGTATCAGGCCGAGATCGCCCAGGGCCGTTTGGAAGCCCTCCTGAACTTCCAGACGATGGTCATCGACTTGACCGGCCTCGAGATCGCCAATGCCTCGTTGCTTGACGAGGCGACCGCAGCAGCTGAAGCCATGCACCTCGCGCACGGCGAGGCCAAGTCCGAAGCCAACACCTTCTTCGTATCCGAGCTCTGCCATCCCCAGACGATTGACGTAGTCAAGACGCGCGCGTGGCCTTTGGGGATTGATGTCGTCGTTGGAGACCACGAACGGTTCACACTCGACGACTCCGTGTTCGGTGTGCTTCTGCAATACCCCGCGACCGATGGCCGGGTCATCGACTACTCTGGATTCGTTCGTGAAGCGAAGAAGGTCGGAGCGACGGTTGCGGTCGCAGCTGACCTCTTGTCGCTAGCCTTGCTGACTCCGCCGGGTGAATGGGGTGCCGATGTCGTCGTCGGAAACTCACAGCGCTTCGGAGTACCGATGGGCTTCGGCGGTCCGCACGCGGCTTTTATGGCCGCGCACGAGAGCTTCAAGCGGAAGCTGCCCGGTCGGATTATCGGGGTGTCCGTCGACGCCGACGGGAATCGGGCGCTGCGGATGGCTTTGCAAACGCGAGAGCAGCACATTCGTAGAGAGCGAGCGACGTCGAACATCTGCACAGCGCAGGTGCTTCTCGCGATCATGGCGGGTGCGTACGCCGTCTACCACGGACCTGAGGGTATCCGTCGAATCGCCCAGCGGGTGCGTGACCTAACCGGTGTGCTTGCCGGGGGATTGGGCCTGTTGGGCCACGAGCTAATGACCGACGTATTCTTCGACACGATCCGAGTACGTCCGGACGGGGATGCGGGCTCGATTCTCGCGCGCGCTCACAGCGTCGGAATCAACCTCCGGGACTTCGGGGACCGAACGCTCGGCATCTCGCTTGATGAAGTGACTCGGCCCGAAGATGTCGATGATCTATTCGCGGTCTTTAATGGGGGCTCGGCGCCCGACTTCGATTCGCGCAGTCAAGCGCGCGACGGTGGTGCACCGGCGCTCCCAGAGTGGGCGGCTCGTTCATCGGCGTACATGCAGCACCCGGTCTTCAACCAGTACCACTCCGAGACCGAGATGCTTCGGTATCTACATCGGTTGGAGTCTCGGGATCTCTCCCTCAACACGAGCATGATCCCCCTCGGCTCGTGCACCATGAAGCTGAACGCCACGAGTGAGATGGCGGCCGTGACATCACCGGAGATCGGGCGACTCCACCCGTGTGCACCGACGGAACAAGCGGCGGGCTACACTCAGCTCTTCGAGGAACTAGAAGAATGGCTCGCCGAGATCAGTGGGATGGTCGCGACATCACTTCAGCCGAATAGCGGTGCACAAGGCGAGTATGCTGGGCTTCTCGTGATCCGCGCATTCCACGAGGACCGCGGTGAGGGAGACCGGAATGTTTGTCTCATTCCCGCCTCCGCCCATGGGACCAATCCAGCCAGCGCGGTTATGGCGGGGATGAAGGTTGTCGTGGTCAAGAGCCTTGAAGACGGGACGATCGATCTTGATGATCTCCGGGCGAAAGCAGTGCAGCATGGCGAGCACCTTGCCGCGTTTATGGTCACCTATCCGTCGACCCACGGAGTCTTCGAGGAGGGTATTCGTGAGGCTTGCGACATCGTGCATGAGCACGGTGGTCTCGTCTATCTAGACGGAGCGAACCTCAACGCGCAGGTCGGACTAGCGCGCCCCGGGGACTACGGGGCCGACGTGTGCCACATCAACCTCCACAAAACGTTCGCGATCCCGCATGGCGGGGGCGGGCCGGGGATGGGCCCGATCTGCGCCAACCAGAAGCTTGCTCCGTATCTACCCGGTCACGTCATCCACAGGACGGGTGGTGAGAAAGCGATCGGTGCAGTGTCGGGCGCGGCGTGGGGAAGCGCGAGCATTCTGGTGATTTCATGGGCCTACATTGCGATGCTCGGCAAGACGGGCGTCCGACGGGCCTCCGAGATCGCCATCCTCAACGCCAACTACATGGCAAAATCCTTGGAGGAGCGATATGAGGTGCTGTATCGTGGAACACATGGGTTGGTAGCCCACGAGTTCATTCTCGACCTACGACCGCTAAAGAAGGCGACCGGGATCACCGAAGAAGACGTGGCGAAGCGCCTTATCGACTACGGCTTCCACGCGCCGACGGTGTCCTTTCCGGTCGTAGGAACCTTGATGATCGAGCCAACGGAGTCCGAGAGTCGTGCTGAACTCGACCGCCTCGTCCAGGCGCTCCTCTCGATCCGAGCGGAGATCGAAGACGTGAAAGAGGGTAGATCCGATGCTGAAGACAACGCGCTCAAGAACGCGCCTCACACGGCCGCGATGGTGACGGCTGAGGTGTGGGCTCGCAGCTACACCCGGTCCCAGGCCGCTTGGCCGGCCCCGTGGAGCCGAGAGATGAAGTTCTGGCCGCACGTGCGGCGGGTCGACAACGCGTACGGCGACCGGAACCTAGTCTGCTCCTGCCCTCCGATCGAGGCGTACGCCGACTCGTGAGCTCACCTTTCAGGAGACTGCCCCTTTGAGTCGTTCCCAGTATGTCCTCGGCATATCAGCGTACTACCACGATAGCGCTGCCGCGCTGCTCCGAGACGGCGAGCCGATTGCGGCCGGCCAGGAAGAGCGGTTCACACGGGTAAAAGGGGACGCGTCGTTCCCGAATCGGGCCGTTGACTTCTGCTTGAACCGAGCTGGGATCTCGATCGATCAGGTCGACTATGTGGGCTTCTACGACAAGCCGCTCCTGAAGTTTGAACGAATCCTCGAAACGTATCTCTCGATCGCTCCGACGGGCTTCAAGTCGTTCATCAAAGCGGGCCCGCTTTGGATCAAGGAGAAACTGTTTCAGAAGGACGACATCGCGGAGCAGCTTGGGTACGAAGGGCAGATTCTCTTCGCCCAGCACCACGAATCGCACGCAGCCAGCGCGTTCCTGCCATCGCCCTTCAAGGAAGCGGCGATCCTCACGATGGATGGGGTCGGAGAATGGGCAACGGCTTCCATAGGGGTCGGGCGAGACCACGATTTGGAACTAGTGCGAGAGCTTCATTGGCCTGACTCGCTTGGCCTCGTGTATTCGGCCTTTACGTACTACACCGGCTTCAAGGTCAACTCCGGCGAGTACAAGGTGATGGGCCTCGCCCCGTACGGGGAGCCGAAGTACCTGGACTTGATCCTCGAGCACCTCATGGAGCTCCGCGAGGACGGGTCGTTCAAGCTCAACCAGAAGTATTTCAACTATCTGGGCGGGCTCACGATGACGAGTCCCGACTTCGACGAGCTATTCGGCGGTCCGCGCCGTGAACCCGAGTCGAGGATCTCCCAGCGTGAGATGGATCTCGCGCGCTCGGTCCAGGAAGCTTGTGAGATCATCGTCATGCGGATGGCCAAGTCCGCACACGAGACGACCGGGCTATCGAACCTTTGCCTCGCTGGTGGCGTTGCGCTCAACTGTGTTGCAAACGGAAAACTTCTCCGAGACGGGCCTTTCGAGAACATCTGGATCCAGCCCGCGGCAGGGGACGCCGGAGGCGCTCTAGGGGTAGCCCAATTGATCTGGCACCGGCACCTCGACAAGCCGCGCTCGCTCAACGGGAAGCGAGATGGGATGAAGGGCGCTTACCTCGGGCCGGACTTCTCTCCGGAAGAGATCAAGAGTCGCCTCGATCGTTTCGGGGCGAAGTATCGACTTCTCGAGCGTGACGACCTCATCGACCAAACCGCTCGGCTTCTCTCCGAGGAGAACGTGATCGGTTGGTTTAACGGACGCATGGAGTTCGGACCAAGAGCGCTGGGGAGTCGAAGCATTATCGGGGATCCGCGGAGCCCGGCGATGCAGAAGAAGATGAACCTCAAGATCAAGTATCGTGAGAGCTTCAGACCCTTCGCGCCGAGCGTGCTCGAGCACCGAGCTGCTGACTATTTCGACATCGACGGGGACTCCCCCTATATGCTCCTCGTCTGTCCGGTCCGCGAAGAGCGGCGGGTGCCGATGACGACCGAACAAGAGGCGTTGTTCGGGATCGACAAGCTCAACGTACCGCGGTCCGACGTGCCGGCGATTACCCACGTCGACTACTCCGCGCGTGTACAGACAGTTAGCAAAGAGCGTAGCCCGGACTACTTCGACCTGATCTCCAAGTTTGACGAGATCACCGGTTGTGGCTTGGTCGTAAACACGTCCTTCAACGTTCGGGGGGAGCCGATCGTGTGCACACCCGACGACGCCTACGTGTGCTTCATGCGGACCGAGATGGACTACCTGGTCGTGGGGCCATACCTCCTCGACAAGCGGGATCAACCTGAACTGCACGAGGAGGGTGACTGGCGTGATGAATTCGAGCTCGACTGAGTTTACGTCACGAGACGGTCGCCGGTTTGCATTCCCGGTTGGCACCGCCTTCTTCGTGTTGACGGGGATTCTCCTTTGGAGGGACAAGGAGATGGCGTGGCGTGTGACGGCGTCGCTGGGTGGCGCGCTGTACGTCCTCGGGCTCCTCATCCCGGGCAAGCTCGGTCCGGTCTATCGGGCGTGGATGCGGATGGCTTTGGCGATCTCCAAGGTCACGACGCCGATCTTTATGGGGATCGTGTACTTCTTGGTACTCACGCCGACGGCCCTTCTCATGCGACTCTTCGGCAGAAGGCCGATGGAGCACCAGGTAGGCGAGTCGGGATTCTGGCATCCTACGGACGGCACGGAGCCGAGTCGCCTCGAGAACCAGTTCTGAGTCGGCGCGGACACTCAATTCACTACGGAAACGACATGAGCCTGTTGAAAGAGCTCTGGGCCTTCATGAAGGTCCGGAAAAAGTGGTGGCTTCTCCCGATCATTCTCGTGATGCTGGGGGTCGGTGCACTGCTCGTCTTTGCTCAGGGCTCGGCACTCGCCCCGTTCATCTACACGATTTTCTAGCGGTCAACGGAGAGCTCAGACCTCAGCCACTCCGCAAGGTCGTCGGCGATGGCGTTGGGTAAGCCGAAAGCCACATAGGACCCGTCGTCCCACCGGTAGTCTTGCGGAGGAGCGCTACGTGCCTCGGACAGTTGTGGTCCTCGGTACATGGTGAGAATCGCTCTCGCTTCCTGGTCCGTGAGCCGTAGGTGGATCCCGACTACTGCAGCGCGACTGAGAATGGCCCTCTCCGCACCAACGGCCTCGGCCGAAATCGCGTACTCCCGTGGGTCGGCGAAAGGTGCCGTGTGGACTACCACATCCGGGAGCGGTGTTAGAGCTGCGACGACCTCGGCCAAGATTGTCGGAGCCAACTCCGGTTGTGGTGCCACCCCGGTCGGCCACACGTCGGGGTTGAGCACCACGATCGTGCTAGGCGCTGTCGAAGGCGGCGCGACTGGAGCCGCTTCTTGGCCTCGCTGCGCGAGGACGCTGAGTATGGCGACGATCGTCAGTATGGAAACGCCAAGGAGTAGCCAGCTTCGCTTGAGCGCTCCAGCTCCGCTGAGGGCATCGTGGGCGGGGCGTTCGTCATTGGGGCGCTCCTGGGCGGGGCTCTCCTGGTCGGGGCCCTCCTGATCGGGGCTTCCCTCGCCCATACCAGCTGCCGCGCCTTCCG
This sequence comes from Longimicrobiales bacterium, assembly GCA_965223235.1. GTDB lineage: Bacteria > Gemmatimonadota > Gemmatimonadetes > Longimicrobiales > Gaopeijiaceae > UBA2589. The sequence continues at coordinate 108,488 of CBDCVV010000017.1, read as the reverse complement.
GCGCTGCTGTCTCGTCCGACGCGGGCACCGCGTGCAAGTTTGCGACACTCTCGATCTGCCTTCTCGTGCTGTCGAGCCACTCTTGGAGCGGTTGGGTATCGTCCGCGTTCCACCCCGGAAAAAAGTCTAACGAGGCAACATCCACCGTCCCGGCGGAGCCTGATTGGACGACTTCTCGCGCGTCGAACGAAACCATCTCGGCGGGTACGTAAATGCGGTCTCCCGGAACGCTCTCCACAGCATCCTTCGTAAGAGACCGGCGAAGGTAGTGGAGCGACTGACTGAGGGCGTTGCGTGCCTGGAGCTCGTCACTCTCGGGCCAGAAGAGGGCCACGACTCGCGACCTCGAGACCGGTTCTGCTTGTAGTGCGAGGTAGGCGAGCAAGCACAACCTCTTCGGCTGAGCGAGCAGGGAGTTGATTCGTCGACCATCGGGGCCTGTCAGCTCCCACTTACCGAGTAGCTCCAGTCGGTAGGGCGCGGAGGGGTCCGACTCGAGAGCAGCGCCGGGCGCCCTGGGGCTTTGAAAACCGGCGGGGCCTTCAGGACGTTGGGAAGGGGACATCCCGCATGGTGGTATCTCGTCGGTCGATCCTGCAACACGGAGCCAGATAAGGGGCGGGTAAGAGGCGCTTGCTTACCCTTGCACCTCGCTACTTTCTTCCGTGAGACACCACTCCACGATCTAAGCACACCAATGGCTGAGCTGACATTCCACGGACACGCGACGTTCTCGATCGAGACCGACGAGGGGACTCATCTGGTTATTGATCCGTTCTTCACGGACAATCCCGGATTCGAGGGAGATCTTTCCGACGTGAAGGCCGACTGGATCTTGGTCAGCCATGGCCACGGTGATCACGTGGGTGATCTTGTAGCGCTAGCTGAGCAGAGTGGAGCGACCGTGATCGCGTCGTACGAGATCGCGTCCTACATGGAGAACCACGGCTTCCAAGCGAGCCCTCAGCATATCGGAGGTGGTGTCCACTACCCGTTCGGGCACGTCAAGATGACTCCGGCCCTTCACGGAGGAATGGTGCAGCTTCCCAACGCTGAATCCTTTACCACGAATCCGGCAGGCTTTCTGATCACGCTGAACGGAGGGCCGCGCTTCTACTTCGCCGGTGACACGGGACTCTCGGTCGAGATGCAGCTACTCCAGGGGCAGGTGGACATCGCGGCTCTGCCGATCGGTGATCGATTCACGATGGGTCCCGAAGACGCACTTCGTGCGGTGGAGTTTATCCGCCCGCCCACGGTTATCCCGTTCCACTACGACACCTGGCCTCCGATCGAGCAGGATGTCGGCTCGTTCGTCGAGGCCGTCGGTGACTCAGCCGAGGTCGTTGTGATGCGGCCAGGCGACTCCTACGAGCTCTAGGCACGTGTCCTCTACGACCCTCCCTGCGCCGTCCGCCACCGCGCTCGACTGGCGCCTCATTTTGGACGGCGACGGTCGGGGCTCGTGGAACATGTCGGTTGACCACGCGCTTGCCCTGGAGTTGAGCGGCGCTGTGGGTGTGCTGCGGCTATACGGGTGGGAGCGCCCGACGCTCTCGTTCGGTAGACATGAGCCAGTGTCTGGCGTGTACAGCCCCGAACGAGCACGAGCCAGTGGGATGGACTTGGTACGCCGGCCGACAGGAGGACGAGCCGTCTTACACGACCGTGAAGTCACCTACTCGGTTGTGGTCCCGCAGCGAGCGTTCGGGGGAGCTCGGAGGGCATACGGCGAAATCAACCGAATGCTCCTCGAGGCCCTTCACGAAGCGGGACTCCAAGCGTCGCTTGCGAAGTCGAATGGTGCGGTTCCGGTTGATGCCGGGCCGTGTTTCGATAAGCCGGCCGCGGGGGAGATCATGTCCGAGGGGAGAAAGATCGTGGGGAGCGCCCAAGCCCGGGTAGGCAAAGCGCTTCTGCAACACGGATCGATCGTGCTCGGCCCGAGCCGCGTGTCCCTTTCGGACGCTCTGCAGCATCCAGAGCGGGCCAGCGCACAGCCGAGCGCGGAAGACGCTCTACCATCCGGCCTAGGCGTCTCCGGAGTGCGCTCCGCGGTCGTCGCCAACGCAGCGCGGGCGTGGGGCGGATCATGGCAGCGCGGCGCCCTCACCGCGGAAGAGACTGGGGTCGCACGAGAGCTCCAGTTCAGTCGATACGAAAAAACGGAATGGACCTTGCGGCGATGAGCCGGTCCAAGGGAACTCACGGAGTTGGACTTCTCATGAGACATACATTGGTATTGCTTGGAATCGCGCTACTCACCGCGTGCGGTGGTGAGAGGGGTCCGGAGTTTGCGCGGTCCGCCGACCCGTTCTGTCAGGCGGTGTGGCCCGCAGTCGACGCGTACTTGAGCGAAGCCAGGGCTGCTCACCCGACCCCCGACGATGATCGATACGGTGGCACCGTTGTCGTTGGAAACATCGGAGAGATCGCCGACGGAATGAATGCGGCCGTCTCCTCCGACTATAGCGCGACGCAACATCAGCAGTTCGTGAACCTGATGACGCTGGTCGACTACGACGACAAGCTCGCGCCGCGTCCCTATCTAGCCGAGTCGTGGGATGTCGAAGAGGATCTGTCCGCGATCACGTTTCATCTCCGTCAAGACGTGTATTGGCACGACGGGGAACGGACGGATGCTCACGACGTCGCCTTCACGTACGAAGTCGTGACCGATCCCGTCACGGCCTTCCCGAACGCCGCGTGGTGGGACAACTACGTGTCAGGACCGGAGGGAATCGAGGTCATCGACGACTTCACCGTGAGGGTTGCCATGCGGCCACACGCCGACTTCATGGACCCCTTCCGGGCGTTGGCGATTCTTCCGCAGCACCTATTGGGCGATGTGCCGCGGGAAGAATTGCGTCAGCATCCCTACGGCACACAATGCCCGGTAGGAAATGGGCCTTTTGCCTTCGTCGCACACAACGCCCAGGACCGATGGGTGTTCGAAGCCAATCCGGGGTTCCCGCAGGCGTTGGGCGGACGCCCGTACGTCGATCGTTACGTCTTCCGGGTCATTCCCGAACAGACGACCCTCATGACCGAGCTTCTCACGGAGGGGATCGACGTCTACATCCAGCCCCGAACAGAGCAGGCAGATCAGCTCGCCGAAGACCCGAACTTCGCCCTCCAGCAGTACACCTCCCGCGACTACGTCTTCGTCGGGTGGAATGCGAAAAGACCACAGCTCGCCGATCCCCGGGTTCGGCGCGCCCTGACCATGGGCACGGATCGAGAAAGCATCGTGCAGGCGATCCTGGGCGGGTACGGATCGGTAGCAAACACCGGGGTCCCCCCGTTCCACTGGGCGTACGACGACGCTCTTCCCGTCGACATGGGGTACGACCCACAAGCGGCCGGCGCACTGCTCGACGAGGCCGGCTGGACGGATCGTGACGGGGACGGCGTTCGAGAGAACGCTTCGGGGATGCCGCTTGCGATCAGCATCAAGTACAACTCCGGCAATCAGCAGCGGCAAGACATCGCCGAGATCATGCAGGCTCAGCTCAGCGAGATCGGGGTTGCCGTGACGCCCGAAGTCGTGGAATGGGCTGCGCTGATCGAGCAAATCACGACGGTGGACGAGTCGGGCGACCGCGACTTCGACGGGGTCGTCATGGGGTGGGTCGTCGAGTTCAAACTCGACGAAACGGATCTCTTCCACAGCGATCGTATCGACCAGCCGTACGCCTGGTCGGCGACGGAGAACCCCGAGATGGATCGCTTGCTCGACGAGTTGAGCAAGGTCACCGACCGCGATGAGGCGAGGGAGCTGTGGAGTGAGTACCAGGGCGTTCTCGTGGAAGAACAGCCGTACACATACTTCTACTTCCGTGACCGCCTCAATGGCGTGAACCGACGCCTACAGAACGTGGAGATGGACGCGCGTGGCGAGTGGTTGAACATCAAGGACTGGTACATCGACCCGGCTAGCCGATAAGCGACCGCCGGCGTCGTCGAGGCTGACCATATGACGGGCTACGTACTACGCCGGCTTGCCGGAACCGTACCTCTCGTGCTCGGAATCGCGACGGTCATCTTCCTGCTGGTGAACGCCGCGCCGGGAGATCCAGCCTCCTTGATGATCTCCCCCGGCCTTGATCGTGAGGTCATCGACCAGATGCGGTCGAACTATGGTCTCGACGATCCTTTGCCGGTCCGATACGGCAAGTGGGTTGCGGCGCTGGCGACCGGGGATCTCGGGTATTCGTTCTCTCACTCGCGCCCGGTAGTCGATGTGATCGGTGAGGTCCTGCCGAATACGCTTCTTCTGTCGGTGTGTGCGCTCCTCGTGGCGTTCCTCTTCGGGATCGTGCTCGGGACGATCCAGGCGGTCCGGCAGTACTCTGCGACGGATTCGATCCTGAGCGTCGTGCTCTTGTTCTTTTACTCGATGCCGTCGTTTTGGCTCGCATTGATGCTCATTCTCAGCTTGAGCCTCTTCGCACGGAACGCATGGGGTTGGCCGATCTTCTTTCCGGCCTCGGGGATGTATAGCGTCGACCACTACAGCCTTCCGGCTCTCGGTCGGGTCTTGGATCGGGGCTGGCACCTCGTTCTTCCAACCCTTTCGCTGTCACTCGTGCTGACGGCCGGGATCGCCCGGTACATGAGAGCGAGCATGCTCGAAGTCATCCGGCAGGACTTCGTTCGGACGGCTCGTGCCAAGGGGCTGCCAGAGCGCGTGGTGGTGTTCAAGCACGCGCTTCGCAACGCCCTCATCCCGATCGTGACGCTGATCGGTCTCTATATCCCCGTCCTCTTCAGCGGGACGGTATTCATTGAGCTGATCTTCGCATGGCCCGGGATGGGTCGGACGCTCGTCGACGCGGTCTTCGCTCGTGACTATCCGGTCGTGATGGCTGGAAGCTTTTTCTTTGCGGTCGTCGTCGTGGCTGCCAATCTCGTGGCGGACATCCTGTACGCTGTAGTGGACCCGAGAATCCGCTATGACTGAGGGACGCGGCCGGTGGCTTGGGGCCGTGCTCCCAGGCGTTCCGCAGATCATCGGCGGACAGTGGGGAAGAGGCTCGGCGGCTCTCTTGGGCTGGGTGGGAATGCTCGCCCTTCTCGCGTTCAGGACCGAGGAGGTGCTGGGAGCTCCGACTGGGGCGTGGGACGAGAAGTTGGCGGTCGTGACCTTGATTGGAGTGATGCTGTCGAGCTGGATCTGGTCGTTCCGCTCATCGTCGCACGGAGTGGACGAGCGCCGGGGTTCCACGCATACCGAGCTCGCGTTGGCCGCCTTTTCGAGGAACAAGACTGCAGTAGCCGGACTGCTCGTGCTCTCGGCGCTCTACGTGCTGGCATTGGTCACGCCCCTCATCGCTCCGCACGATCCGGTCGAGCAGTACGACATCGTGAGCGAACGACTCGTCGGCTCGTCCGGGACCTTCTTGCTCGGAACCGATCAGTATGCCCGAGACGTTCTGTCCCGGCTCCTGTATGGGGCGAGAATCTCGCTTACGATCGGCTTCGTAGCTGTGGGGATCAGCGTGTCGATCGGAACGCTCCTCGGGGCGATAGCAGGGTACTTCGGAGGCTGGGTCGACGGGCTCATCATGCGCTTCGTCGACATGGTCATATCCTTCCCGCGGCTCATCCTCCTCATCACGATCATCGCGATCTTCGAGCCCTCCCTTTTCCTCGTGATTGCGGTCCTCGGACTGACTCTGTGGCCATCGACCGCACGGATCGTCCGGGGCGAGGTGCTCTCGCTTCGTGAGCGGGAGTTCGTCCTCGCTGCTCAGGCTCTCGGCTACTCGCGGTGGCGAATCCTACTCCGGCACTTGATTCCCAATGCTCTGGCTCCGGTCATTGTGGCGGCGACCCTCGGGATTGGTCACACGATCGTTCTCGAGGCAGGACTCTCCTTTCTCGGACTAGGAGTTCAACCTCCGACGCCGTCATGGGGCACGATGGTAGCAGATGGCCGGAATCACCTATTGGACGCGTGGTGGTTGGCGACCTTTCCAGGGCTGGCGATCGTCTTCACGGTCCTCGCCTTCAATCTCGTCGGCGATGGCCTCCGTGACGCCTTGGACCCGCGTGTGCGCACGTGAGCCAGCCCCTTCTGTCGGTCCGCGGCCTTCGCACGTGGTTTCACTTCGATCGACGAATCGCGAAGGCGGTCGACGGGGTCACCTTCGATGTCGACGAAGGTGAGACAGTAGGCATTGTTGGCGAGTCAGGATGTGGAAAGACCGTCGCCTCCCTCTCGATCCTAGGGCTGATGCCGAGCGACAGCGCCCGCATCGAGGCCGGAAGCTCGATTCGGTTCAACGGAGAGGAGCTTACCAACGCAGGAGCGAATCGGCTCAGAGAGCTCCGCGGCAATGACATCTCGATGATCTTCCAAGAGCCGATGACTTCGCTGAACCCTGTGTTCCGGGTCGGTGAACAGATCGAAGAGGTTCTACGCCTACATCAGGGGCTGACTGGCGCGCAAGCGAGGGTTGAGGCGGTCCGTGCCCTCCAAGAAGTGGGGATTGCGGAGGCCGACCGGCGCGCGGACGAGTATCCTCATCAACTCTCGGGAGGGATGCGCCAGCGGGTCATGATCGCGATGGCCTTGGCGTGCGAGCCGCGACTCTTGATTGCGGATGAACCGACGACCGCTCTCGACGTCACGATTCAGGCACAAATCCTCGAGCTTCTTGCGCAGATTCGAGAGGCGCGGGGTATGGCGATGCTGCTGATTTCTCACGATCTCGGCGTTGTGGCCGAGGTGTGTGATCGTGTGATCGTGATGTACGCGGGACAGATCGTCGAGCAAGGCTCGGTCTATGAGGTCTTCGAGGCGCCGGCTCACCCGTACACGCAGGGCCTACTCGCTTCTCTGCCGATGTCCGGTCGATCTGGGCGCCGACTCGAGTCGATTCCCGGCTCGGTGCCGGCCTCAGATGCGTGGCCGACCGGATGCCGATTCGCGGCTCGGTGTTCTAGGTCCGTCGAGGCGTGTGCTGATGACCAGGAGTTGCTGGTGGTACCGGGATCTGAGCGGGTCGCGCGATGCTGGATGGTCCAAGGATGAGCGACGGCAAGCCACTCGTCTCCGTACGCGACCTCCGCGTGCACTTTCCAGTTCGGGAAGGGTTGTTTGGACGTGTCTCCGGGCATGTGCGGGCGGTCGATGGGGTGAGCTTTGCGGTGCATCGGGGAGAGACCCTAGGCCTGGTTGGCGAGTCCGGGTGCGGCAAGTCGACGACCGGCCGTGCTCTCTTGAGGTTGGTGGAGCCGACGGGTGGTGAGGTTCTCTTCGATGGCGCCAACGTGGGTGCACTCGATCGCTCCGGGCTGAGAGAGCTACGACGCCGAGCCCAGATCGTCTTCCAAGATCCGTTCGGTTCGTTGAACCCGCGGATGTCCGTAGAGTCGATGATGGTTGAAGCCCTGCGCGTGCACGGCCTCAGAGAGGGGAAGGAGCAGCTCAGAGCAATCGAGCTCCTCGAACTGGTAGGACTCGGGGAAGAGCACCTTCCGAGGTATCCGCACGAGTTCAGTGGTGGCCAGCGCCAGAGGCTCGGGATCGCTCGCGCTCTGTCGGTAGAGCCCGACTTCTTGGTACTCGACGAGCCGGTCAGCGCCTTGGATGTCTCTGTCCAGGCGCAGGTGATCAACCTGCTCGCGGACCTTCAGGAGGAACTCGACCTCACCTACCTGTTCATTGCCCACGATCTCTCGGTCGTCGAGCACTTTTGTGACCGGGTTGCGGTTATGTACCTCGGTCGGATTGTGGAGACGACTTCGGCCGAGGTGCTGTACTCGACGCCGAGGCACCCCTACACCCAAGCTCTCCTGTCGGCGGTTCCACGACCCGACCCCAGGCGACGAGAGGAACGTTCTCGAATCATCCTTCGTGGGGACGTGCCTAGCCCCATGGATCCACCTGCCGGCTGTCCGTTCCACCCTCGGTGCCATCACGAGCTGAAAGACATCTCTTGTAGCAGCGTAGTACCCACCACAGAGGGGTCGACAGAAGGTGGATTTGTGACTTGCCACCACCCGCTCGACAACGTGGAAACGAGGGCTTGACACCCTTTAGGCCCCCTACCATGTTGCGAGCCTCTTGAGACCCGCCCTTCTGCACTTCGTTGTGCGGGGGGGCTCTGTCACGAAAAGCGAAGAACTATCGGCTGGAGGTTCCGTTGGTCCAACTGTACGCCGCCCTGCTCCAGGTCCCGGGCATGGACAGCCCTGATTTGACATGGCAGGAGCAGATCTCGACGAACTGGGAAGGCATGGGCTTCATGCGGTACCCCCTGCTTTTCTGTCTTGTTCTTGGGGTGATCGTCATCATCATCAAGTTCATCTCTCTCACAGCGAAGTCGGCCAAGACCAAGCGCATCCTCAAGGAGGTCGACGAGCTGCTCACGCAACGTCGAATCCGAGACGCGCTCGAGCTGACACGTGACACGGACTCGCCTGCGGCGAACATCCTGTACGCGGGCCTCGAGAGGCACGAAGAAGGGACCGATCGCGTCATGAAAGCGATCGAGAACCAGGGTCTCATCGAGATGAGCAAGCTCGAGAAGGGCTTGGTCATCTTGGCGACGCTCACCAACATTGCGCCGCTCCTCGGCTTCTTGGGCACGGTCATCGGAATGATCCTCGCCTTCCAGTCGATCGAGCAGGCTGGTGAGGTCGAGGCGACACTCGTGGCCGGTGGTATTAAGGTCGCGCTACTGACGACCGCGGCTGGGTTGGTCATCGCCATTCCGGTGTCGGTTGGGCACAACTACTTCGTTGCCCGCATCGATAGCCTCGTCATCGACATGGAGGAGTCTGCCCAGAAGATGGTCGACACGCTCCACGCGATTGAGACGGGCCGGAGCTAGCTAGCCCGGGTTCGTAGAAGGATAAAGAAGGGGGTCGCCCAACTGGGTGACCCCCTTTTTTTTGTCGTGGCGAACCCAAGACGTCCGAACGTATCCTGGGTTACGGACGGATGCCGTCCAACTGATCTCCGACCCGACCAAGCATGATCCGATCACTCGCGGTAGGTGTTGTCGTCTGTGGGCTTGCTCTCCTGGACGGCCCCAGCGATGGGGCATGGACGACTCCTCGAGAGGTCGCGCCCTCGCACCTGTCGCCAGATTCCGCTCTAGAAGAGCTGAGCGTTGGGCGGTATTGGCACGCTGCGAGGATCATGCGGGCGGAGGGATTCGCGAACGGTGGAGCCGACGAGGTCGTCGCGCTTGCAGAGGCTGAGGCAGGGTGGGGGAATTGGTCGGGCGCACTCGAGCTCCTGGAAGACCTCGAGGTAGCGCAACCCCGTCGAGCGTCGGTGGCGTATCTCACAGGACAGGCGCTGGAAGAGGCGGAGCGTTGGGACGAGGCCGCCGAGGCCTATTCTCTTTACGTGAATGGTGGCTCAGGCGAATCACTGCTACCCGCCCGCGCCAGACTGGCCCGCGCTCTTTGGCGAGCGGACGACCGAACCGGTGCACTCGGAATTCTCTCCGAACTACACGGGGCCCCATCGCTAAGAAGCTGGACCGGTGTGGAACTCATCCGAGAAGAGGTGCAGCGTGGCGACGTAGAGGCGGTCCGTGCCCTACTTCGGCACGTGGTGGAGCCACACGCGGCCGCTGACGTGTGGCGAGCCGAAGCAGACGTGCTCATTCAAGCGGGGGACTCGGTTGCGGCGCTGACGGTATTTGCCGGATTGACGAACTCGATGGGTGATCGCCTCGCTTCAGTCGCCGCCGTCGAGATGGCACGGTTGAGCATTGCTCTCGGAGACACCGTGTCCGGTCGAGCGATGCTCGAAGAGGAGGTGGATCGGGTGTCGGGCACGGCCCGGACTCGGGCAGCCGCGGCATTGGTCGATCTCGGGCGCTTCGACTACGAAACGACGCTTCGATTCGCTCAGACACTTGACCGGGCGGGAGACGGTAGACGAGCCCTGATCGCATATGATCGCGCCTGGCTGCAGGCCGATTCGGCGGGGGTACCCTTCCCGATGGCAAGCCGGGTGGAGCGGGCCCGGATCATGTCGACGGTGGCATCTCGACAAGAAGAGGCGCTCGAGGAGTTCCGTGCCGTCCGGGACAGTGTTCCGGATGGGAGGATCGCTGCTCGGAACCTAGAAGTCTGGACCCAGATGCGTCGACGCCAAGGTAGAACTGGCGACGTTTCGACGCTTCGAAGATGGCTGCTCGAAGAGCATCCTTCGAGCGAGCAGGCGATCTCCGTTGCCTGGTCGCGTGCGACGACCGCGGAAGGGAACGGCTCAGTACAGGCCGCTCTCGATGGGTATGCAGCGATCTCGGAGCACGCGCCCACCCACACCCGAGCGGGGCAAGGACGCATGCGTTCGGGGCAGATCCTGCTTCGGCGGAATGACCTGTCCGGTGCGGCGTCCGTGTACGAGGCCTACCTCGAGGACTTCCCGTCGGGACGACGGTGGCAGGAAGCGGGCTACTGGGCGGGGCGCCTCCGTTTGGAGCTGGGCGATTCGGTCGCCGGTCGGGCTCATCTCGAACGCGTCCTTTCACAGCCTGTCGAGTACTACGCGGTGATGGCGGCCGACTTGTTAGGTGTTCCCTTCGCGGTGGATATGGCCGAAGGCGAGGCGTCGGTCGAGCCGGGGTGGCTCTCGGAAGGCCTTCGTCGGCTCGATCTCCTTGATGAGGCTGGGTTGGAACGCGGCGCAGACGCCGAGATCGAGAGACTCGAGAGGCGGGGCGGTACGCAGCGCGGCCCTCGGCTCCGATTGGCGGAGGCGTTAATCGAGAGGGGCCGGACCATGGCCGGGATCAACCTTGGCTGGGCGCTCCTTCGAGACGAGGGGTCGTGGGACCAGCAGATCCTGGGCGTTACCTACCCCTTCCCCTATCGAGAGTTGGTGCGCCGAGAGGCTGCGGAGTGGGGGATCGATCCGTTCATGATGGCGGCTATTATCCGACAAGAGTCGGCTTTCGAGGCCGACATCGTCAGTCACGCCGGAGCGATCGGGCTCATGCAAGTGATGCCGCCTACGGGAGCGGAGCTGGCGAGACGACATGGTCCTGACGAATTCACGGGGTCGTCACTCACGACACCGGAGGTAAATCTTCACCTCGGTGCGGCGTTCTTCGTAGACATGAGTCGGCGTTACGATGGGGATCTGCCGATCGTCCTCTCGGCCTACAACGCGGGTCCGACCCGAGCCACCCGGTGGAGGCGATACCCGGAAGCCGGTGACCCATTACGCTTTACCGAGCGGATCCCGTTCACCGAGACGAGAGGGTACGTAAAGAGTGTGCGACGCAATCTAGGCTTGTATCGCGCAATCTACGGTCAGGACCAGTAGCGGCGCTTGCGAACAAGCGGGGCGGGGTCGCAAGATGGATGGTATGTCCCGGCTCGGGACCAAAGCTGACCCGGTAGGCGGAGGTACGGTAATGAAGGGGACCGTAAAGTGGTTCAACGACTCGAAGGGTTATGGTTTCATCGAGAGGCCCGAGGGCGACGACGTCTTCGTGCACTTCTCCGCGATCGAGGCCGAAGGCTTCCGAACTCTGTCTGAGGGCGAGGAAGTCGAATTCGAGATCCGCGACACCGATAAGGGGCTTTACGCGGCGAATGTCGTGAAGGCCTAGATCCTTTTCGGTCATGGTCCCTTGGGGCTCCGCGACCTGCGTCGCGGGGCCCCTTGTTGTTCCCCGTCCAACTCCCCAGCCACTACTCGCTCTTGCAGATTCCGCCCAAGACTCGCCCTCGCATCTTTCTCGTCGACGCCTACGCGCTCATCTACCGGTCGTACTTCGCGTTCATCCGGAGGCCGTTAACCAACTCCGCGGGAGAGAACACCTCTGCGCCCTTCGGCTTTACACGCTTTCTGATGGATATCCGGGAAGAGTTCGAGCCGGACTACCTGGCGATCGTCTTCGATGCTGGCGATTCCTTCCGTGACGAGATCTACCCGGCATACAAGGCGACCCGCGAAAAGATGCCGGACGATCTTTACCAGAGCCTCGATCGCGTTCGTGCGATCGTCGACGGCTTCAACGACCCGGTGGTCGAGCTGGACGGATACGAAGCGGATGACGTAATCGGGACGTTGGCTCGGAAGGCCGGTGAAGCTGGGATCGACGCAGTCATCGTCTCAGGGGACAAGGACTTCTACCAGCTCGTGGGACCCGGCGTGCACCTCTTGAACCCTGGCCGGGGGGGATCTACCGGTGTCGCAGCGGAGTGGGTGACCCTCGAGAACGCGACCGACAAGTTCGGCATCCCGCCAAGCCAGGTAGCGGACTACTTGGCTCTCGTCGGGGATTCGTCCGATAACGTCCCGGGCGCTCCTGGGATTGGCCCGAAGACGGCGGTAACACTCCTGGCCGCGTACTCGGACATCGAGTCGTTGATCGAGCACGCGGACAACTTGAAGCCACCTCGCGCATCCAAATCGATCCGGGAGAACGCCGACGACGTGCGGCTCTCAAAGCGCCTTGTCACAATCATGACGGACCTCGATATCGAGCTGGACCTCGAGACACTCAAGGTTCAAGAGCCCGATAGTGCGGCACTTCGAGACATCTTCATCGAACTGGAGTTCCGCAGGCTGGCCGACCACTTCTCTCTGGCTGTCTCCGAGGCCGAGGGTGGTGCTCTGGGGAAGGGTGAAGGAGAGCCTCTGGACTCCGAGTCATCATTCACCGTGGTCGATTCGGCCGGTGGCGCGACAGGGGTCGCAGCTGCGATTCGGAAGGCCGGTCGGGTCGCCGTGGTCGCGGAAACGCAGAGGGACCACCCCCTCCTCGGAGGGCTAACCGGGCTCGCCTTGTCTATCGGTGCGGGAGATTCGTTCTATCTCCCCTTCGGGCATCAGGCGCCGTTCGAGTTGACGCTCGAAGGCGAGAGTTCGGGTACCGTGGAGAATCTCCCCTCCTTGACCGCCCCCGAGATGGCGCCCCTTCGAGCGGTGCTCGAAGATTCGAGTGTCGAAAAGTTTGGACACGACCTCAAGCGAAGTGCGCTGATTCTTTCGTGTCACGGCGTTGAGCTGAGCGGACTCGTATTCGACACCATGGTCGCGAGCTACGTCCTTGATCCGGGCCGGCGAGGCCACGAGTTGAAGGCGCTCGCAATGGACGTCTTCGGTGTTCGTGCGCTCGACCGTGCCGATGTCGTGGGCACGGGTCGAGCGCGCGTTTCACTCGAGGAGACATCGGTTGAGGACAGTGCCGGGTGGCTTTGCGGCCACACCGATATGGTGCTCCAGCTTGCGGAGCACCTCCGGGAAAGACTGGAAGAGCTCAGTCTCATCGAACTATTCGAGACTCTCGAGATGCCGTTGGTGCCCGTGCTCATCCGCATGGAGCGGGCAGGGGTCGCGATCGACATGGCCTTCTTCAAGTCGATGAGGGCTCGAGTGAAAGGGGAGCTCGACTTGATCCAAGACGAGATCTTCGCCTTGGCTGGAGGGGACTTCAACCTCAACTCGACCACGCAGCTCCGGCAAGTGCTCTTCGAGAAGCTCGAGCTGCCGGTACTGAAGCGGACGAAGACGGGTCCATCGACGGATGCGTCCGTCTTGGAGGAGCTCGCGGCCATGGGGCACGAGGTGCCCCGTCGCATGATGGAATACCGAGAGCTCGAAAAGCTTCGTTCGACCTACCTCGACGCTCTGCCACAGCTCGTGAACCCGCGAAGTGATCGAATTCACACCAGCTTCAACCAAGCGGTAGCGGCTACGGGTCGCCTTTCCTCGAGTGACCCGAACCTTCAGAACATCCCGATTCGGACCACGCTGGGTAGGGAGATTCGGAAAGGATTCGTGGCTCGCTCAGGTTGCGTGCTACTCGGCGTCGATTATTCGCAGATCGAACTCCGCATCCTCGCTCACTTCTCTGAGGATGACGCCTTCGTTACGGCCTTTCGCGAAGGCATTGATGTACATCGTCAGACCGCCGCGGTGATCTTTGACGTCGCCGTGGAAGACGTTCTTTCGACACAGAGAGCCCAGGCCAAGACCGTCAACTTTGCGACCTTGTACGGCCAGGGCCCCTTTAGCCTAGCGCGGCAGCTGGGGATCAGTCGTGACGAGGCCAAGGTCTTTATCGAAACCTACTTCGAGCGATTCCAAGGTGTCCGCCAATTTCTGGACGATCAGGTCTCAATGGCCAAGGAGAAAGGATTCGTGGAGACCCTCATGGGAAGACGTCGATTCGTCCCGGAATTGAAGTCTGGCAACTGGAACGTGCGGCAGTTCGGTGAGCGCGTCGCCCAGAACACCCCGATTCAGGGCACGGCCGCAGACATGATGAAGAAGGCGATGCTCGACGTCCAGAAAGGCTTGGACGAGCTCGATACCGAAGCCGTCGTTTTGCTCCAGGTTCACGACGAACTGCTCCTCGAGGTTCCCGAACGCGATGTCGACAGCGTGCGGGAGGTAGTTGTCGCCAAGATGGAGGGCACCCTCGAGCTATCCGTACCCGTGGTTGCCGAGTGGGGAGTGGGCCGTAGCTGGTTCGACGCTAAGAGCTAACCGGCTAGCCGAGAGGCAAGCGCGCGTTTGGCGCGAAGTAACCAGGGTGCTCGGGCTTGCAGTTGATCACGCAGTCCGTAACGGAGGAGGAGCGTAGCGGAGCGAGGAGTGCCTTTCCGTGCCGCGCGGATTCTCAGGTGCGGCTGTGTGGTGGCGGTCCAGTGCATCTTGTGCGGCTCGGCTACGCCCAGGAAGTCGAACCGGCGGCTCCCTCGTTCGATGGACGCGCGGATACCATGTGCTGTGATCACCAGACCTGGCGACATCCGGCGATAATCAGCGTCGAACTCCCCCTTGAGGTTATACGTCGTGTCGGCGTCGACCAGATTGTAGTCGAACCCGATCGGTCGTTCACCGTCCCAGAGCGTAACGAGTTGGAAAGACCCGCTCGTCTCCGCCTCGCGGGCCACTTTTGAATAGAAATCTCGGAGCTCTTCGGTCGAGCCTATGCCAGTGCCGCTCGCGTGCTGCCACGAACGGCCTGAGGCGATCCATGCACTCTCCAGGGCATCGGCGTGTTCGTCGAGGCGTATCGAGAGACCCAGCCGAGCGGCTTGGTTGAGCTTGCGGCGCACCGTTTTTCGATACGAGCTACTCAGGCCGGCCAGGGCGTCTTCCCAAGTGGCGGGAAGTGTCATGAGTGGTGAAGTCTCGGCAGAGTCGCGACCGAGTTTGAGGCCGTTCTTCTCCAGCTCCTCCAGAAGGGCACGGGTCGCACATCCTTCCGTTGGCAGCGATCCAAATTCCCCCAAGTCCCAGCTTGGGCATGAGTCGGAAAGGAGCGCCTTCACGATGGCTTCTGCGCCTAGAGCCGCGGTGTCCCGATCGAGCAGAATGCCGCACCGATTCGAGTGCGGGTTCTCCCAAAATGAGAGGACGCGTCCGGAGTACATCCCTTTCTTGCGGGTCCACACGCGGAACACGCCGAGGCCGATGAGGTTGCCATCGTGCCTCACCGAAACCGCGAAGGGCACCGCGTCCGGTTCAGCGAATGAGTGCCACCAAGCGAGCATCCAGCCGGGATCCGAGAAGGGGTGCCGATCCAGGGATCGCCGGGCGAGGACCTCCCACTCCGATCTCAGGGTCCGGACCGCCTCGAGGCCGAGATGGGTCTCGACGACGGGGCCGACGTTCGGACGGTTGTCAGTCTGCATCCAGGCGGGGTTGGTGTTCGGGGCCCTAAGGAGCGCAAAGGAGGCGAGTCAAAGCTAAAGCCTTGAAGGATATCCGCGCCAATGGGCCGACGCAGCCATCGATGTGCCCGGTGTAGTTAGCGAGTGTTGCGTCCAGGCCGACACAATGCGGCCACCTCACTCAAGACAGGAGAGGCACATGAGTCGATCGGTCAATCGGGTGACCCTCATCGGAAATGTCGGTCGTGATCCAGACATTCAGCAGACGAAGAACGGCACAAAGGTGGCGCACTTCTCGCTCGCGACGAATCGGCGGACCGGGGCCGATGAGGAGGAGCGGACGGACTGGCACCGCCTAACCCTATGGAACCGCCAAGCGCAGTTTGCGGAGGACTACATTCGCACAGGCGACCGTGTCTACATCGACGGTAGACTGGAGTACGACTCGTACGAGCGGGATGGTGTGGTGATCCCGACAGCGGAGGTCATTGTCCGGGAAGTGGTTCTTCTGTCTTCGAAGAACTCCGAGTCCCTTTCTGAAGCGGCATAGATCTGGCGGGGCCCAGGGTAGCCTGGGTCCCGCTTGTCTACATCCAGGTCCCGAGCCTCGGCGAAACCGAGCTAATGAACTCCCACCCCGATCCCCGGACCGCCTTAGCGAGGTCGAGTCGCAACGCATCCCAGCCGAGTGATAGACCCAGCCCCACAGAGCCACGGATGCCACCGGTGGTGCGCGCGGACCAGTCGTCAGGAGGTGTGACCGATTCGAGGAACGTTGCCCCGGCGACCCCGAACGCCCGGATTCCGACCCACGGCGCCACGATCGGAATCGTCACCTCCGCTCGGGCCAGCGCGAAGGCGTCGCCCGTAAAGAGACGATACTCGTGGCCGGGAATCGTGTACCGCCCTCCCAAAAGAAAGAGCGCCTGGGGTGGAGCGTTCGATGTAACCGCTCCGAGCTGAAGCGTCGTAGTGGTCTTCCAACGCTCCTCGGGGTCGTCGATCTGCCACTCGGCGTCGGCGAGGGCACGGCCGTAGGTGCGCCCGCCCAGGTGGGTCCCGGCCAGTGTGAACGCACTCGTTCCGCCGCCCGGCAAAGAGAGCGCTGTGGTTGCCGAGAGCCCTATCGCGTTGCCGGGCTCGACCGACCGGATCGGTCTAAAGGTCGCTGAGTCTCCCTCGGGGTTGGTGTGGATCGCCTCGATGATCTTCTCGTACGTCCCGGCGATCTTCAGGCCTCCGGCCCCGCGGGTCTGCATGGTGAGCGTCGCCCCTCTTCGGAAGTACGGATCGTAGTAGTCCACTCCGTCTAGACTGGAGGAGAGCGAGTTCTCGAGCCCTGTAGCTCCTAGGGCCGGTCCGATGTCGGTCACTTGGTCCCAGTACACATCGAGGGTCGGCCAAAAGCCCCGCGGTGGGCGCTCACCCGAGATCACTGCTCTGCCTGAGCCGCGACTCCGCCCGAATGCGTAGCCGCCTTTGAGTCGAACACTCGTCCCGGCGAAGGGGCGTAGAGTAGCCCCTGCTCCGACATACGTGCCTTCTGCCCGGTTGTGCCTCCACACGTCGGAGAAGTTCGCTGCGTGGACACGGAGTGGTGAAAGTCCGCTTAGCACCTGACCCTCGGCTACCTCACGCACCTGATGTCTGACGTCCTCTAAAGACGGCGTTGGGCCGAGTCCACCCTGGGCTTCAAGTGGGGCGAAGACGCCCTCCTCGAACGGGTACGCTTCTCGCCGCTCGAGCCGCTCGATTCCGACCGAGGGCACAGCCATCCGGCCAGCGAGAAGTGGCACGTTGAATTCGTACCCTCGGATCCGGAACGAAGTCCGAATGACGCTTCCCGCCGAGAAGTCGAGGTACGGCATCTCGCGTCGAATCTCGATCTCTTGGCGCCAGGGCAACCAGTGCTCTCCCAACCAGAGGGAGTTGTCGAGTGAGATCCGGATATAGTCAATGAACGAGTCTACATAGGACGACGGCGTGAACGAGAGGTTCATCCTGACGATTGCAGCTCGATCGCGGTCGATGAACACCGCTCCGATCACGCCTGGGCGATCGAGATCCTTGGGGCGAACGCTGATCTCCCAGACGCGGACCTCGCCCCCTGAATGGGCAATGGTGAGGGAGTCCGAGAGACGGTAGTCGTAGGTAGCCTGGCCCCCCGGACCAATGGGGTGCGTGACCTCATTCACTTCGTCCCCGTCGCCCAGGCGAATGAAGTCTCCGTAGTCGTCTTGGACCACCGTGAGGTGGTCGAGGTGATACTGCACTTCGGTAGGCAGTCGCTTCTCGAACCTTCGTCCGACGATCCACTGTCTCGTTTGGTCTGGCGCTTGCCAGTACAGCTCGAGGGCGACCTGGTCTCCACGGACCAGGACCGAGACGTTGGTGTCCGGCCGTTCTACATAGAAGTAGACGTGGCCGGTGGCTTCGCCGGAGTACGACTCCATCTCCGGGTTCGTAGCCGTCGAAGCTCGAGCCTCACGTGCCCGCTCCACCAGGCGCAGCACAGAACGATCGTTCCATTCCGTTTGGGCTTGGATCGGAGGGGCCGCCGTGGCGAGCAGCACGATCACCGGTATCAATCTCATGACATACACGAGCGTTGGTACGCGGGCCCCCTACACACGGTTCCGACCGGGGTGGCTGTCGACCCCACGGCCCTAGCCGGGGGAGGGTGAATCCCTCGTCAGTTCGCCGTCCAGAACCCGGACAGAGATTCGCCGTGGGGAGACTCCCGCAGCTTCTCGAATGCACGGTTCCGGATCTGGCGAATCCGCTCACGCGTGACACCGAGCAAGGACCCGATCTCTTCCAGCGTGCGCTCTTCGCCGTCGTCGAGACCGTAGTACAGGTAGAGAATCTTCCGCTCGCGCTCGGTGAGATAGCTCTCGAACATCGTCTCGAGGAATTCACGACGGGCTATCGCCTCGACGTCCTCCTCGATATCGGCGGCGGCAGCACCTGCGAAACGCTCGCCGAAGCTGGCACTGTCCCGATCTCCCCGGTCGATGGGCGCATCGAGGCTCAGCTCTGACGCCGCCACCCGCCGGAGGGCGCGGATCGTCTCGACCGGTTCCTGCATCTCGTTTGCAATCTCCTGGTCGGTTGGGCTTCTACCGAGAGACTGGGTGAGTGCAGTGTTCGTTCGCGCCAGCTTCGCCAGGTTCGAGTTCTGGTTCAAAGGGATGCGAACCGAACGCGTCTGCTCCGCTAACGCCTGGAGTACGGTCTGCCGGATCCACCACACCGCGTAGGAGATGAACTTCACTCCCTTGTCCGGATCGAACTTCTTGACGGCCTTGAGCAGACCCTCGTTCCCGATGCATACGAGTTCGGCGAGACCGAGGCCGCGGCCTTGATACTTCTTCACGTACGAGATGACGAAGCGAAGGTTGGCGGTTACAAGTCGTTCAGCCGCCTCCTTGTCGCCCACCCGAGCACGGCGGGCCAACTCTCGCTCCTCCCTGGGATCTTGAATCAGGGGGTACTTCTCGACGTCCTGCAGGTACTGGTCGAACGAATCCAGGCCACGGGAGGAAGAAAACATTCGTTTCTGCCGATCCTCGAGCTGCGGGGTCGTGAGGTCCGCTGGTCAGTTGACGAACCCCTCGTGAATCCGCGAACCACGCGGCTTCCGAGGGGGGTCGGGGGGCCAGACGGCGATATTTCAGGGTGAAAACGAAGGTATAAAAGCCTGTTTCCGGGGTCAAAGGTTTTTTTTCCGACCCTTCACAAATTCAAGATTGGCAAGGGGATGCGGCGCTCTTACGTATAGCTACCAAACTCGGCTCGCAGACTCTCCCGGCTGGGGCCGCCCCGTCCGACCAAGAGGCTCGCGCTTGCGTCACCCGTCTCGAGGTCGATCCGCCGGTAGAGGTCGGTCTCGACCAAGTCTCGCACCGGCATCGGCGCCAAGTCGACGTTGCCCCGGTCCGAACGACCATGAAAGGCGAAGATACGGCCCACTCCGGTTGTCACGAGCCAGCCTGTCCGGAAGGTCGATGCGCCGGGGAGGCCGCGGGCACCTACTCGGGTGCCCCGGATCGAATGGTCCGCCGCGCCCGCTAATGCTCGTTCGGCAGTTTCCCGGACCCATGCCGGGAGCTCATCCGCCCTCTGCCATCGGCGGAGGCCGAAGGTGACGAAGACTCGACCCACGACCATGCGGAGGGCCCAGATGAACGCCCGGATTCTAGATCGCCCGGACGGGATGAGAGCCAAAGTGCCAGCCATTCCGAGCCCGAACGCGATCTCAGGAGCGTCGATGGCGGCTCCCGCGAGACCGAGCACGACGGCGTCCTCCGCCGCGGAGATAAGCAACGTCGATGGCTTCCGCTCAGGTGTCCACCACCGGAGAACGGCGGCGCCCGTGCGCACTGCGTGGGTCACAGAGGTTAGCGAACCGGTCAGTACGCATCCGAGCAGGACGATCCACAGGGGCTGGCCATCTAGCGCGAGGAGGGCGAGCAACGCGCCGGACACGGGGCGGATGACCGCGTGGAAGCCGTTCCACACGAGACCAGAGATTGGGAAGCGCTCTGCGGCGAACTCCATCAGATAGAAGCAGCCGATTACGATGACGACCCCAGGCGGGTCCAGGTCGCCTAGCGCCCCGGGCAGTGGGGTGGTCCAGAGTCCCGTCGTCGGTGCGGCGCCGATGAAGAGGAGCGTCAGGTAGAGGTCCACGCCTGCGGCGAGGCCGAGGGGCAGGACGATGAGGAGCTCGACGGGAATCGACTCGAGCATGCGATGGAGGTCGGTGAATCTGGACGGGCCAAGTTAATACCGCCCGGGCCTAGCTCGGGTCGAGTGACCCACTATCGGTGGACTGGCAGGCGAGAAGTACTAAGATTTGGGGAAGCCCCGTACGCTTTGCGGCGGGGTTCTTTCATTGTATTGGGACTTATGGCTCGTCCGATGGCGCCGTGCTACGACGCGGGCGTCTTCGGACGGTTTGCCGATATACGCAGGAGACGTGGGAATGACCACCGACACGATGGAGCCTACGATGGCCGGCACCAATCGCGACCTCGCCGCGCACGGACTCGACCCGAAGGGCGATGTACACTGGAACCTCTCTCCCGCCCGCCTCTACGAAGAGTCGTTCGCTCGTGGAGACGGTCGGTTAGCTCACATGGGGGCGATCTCCACGGTGACGGCCCCGCACACGGGTCGTTCCCCGAATGATCGCTTTGTCGTCCGCGATGACGTCACGGAGGGAGTAGTGGATTGGGGGCCGGTAAACGTCCCCGTTACGTCCGAACAGTATGAGGCACTGAGGTCGGACGTGGTCGACTTTCTGAACGCGAAGGACCTTTTCGTTCGCGACGCCCGTGCAGGCGAAGATCCCGTACACGGGGTCAACGTCAGGGTCATCAGTGAGAGCGCGTGGCACTCGCTCTTTGCGTACAACATGTTCCTCCGCTTGGACGAATCGGCGCTGGCGGACTTCAGTCCCGACTTTACGGTGCTGCACGCGCCACATCTCCAGGCTGATCCGGATCGACACGGTTCCCGATCCGAGACGGCCATCATGGTCAACTTCACACGCCGCGAAGTGCTAGTGACGGGCACTCGCTATGCTGGCGAGATCAAGAAGTCGATCTTCTCAGTCTTGAATCACCTGCTCCCGGAAGCCGGCGTTTTCCCGATGCATTGCTCGGCAAACGTCGGAGATGCTGGTGACGTCGCCCTCTTCTTTGGGCTGTCCGGCACGGGTAAGACGACTCTCTCCGCCGATGCAAGTCGTGGTCTGATCGGTGACGACGAGCACGGATGGAGCGAGACGGGCGTGTTCAACTTCGAGGGGGGGTGCTACGCTAAGACCATCCGGCTATCGCCTGAGGGTGAGCCTGAGATCTATCGTTCCACCCAGATGTTCGGAACGATCTTGGAGAACGTCATCCTCGATGACGAGACGCGCGAGATCGACTTCGATGACGGGTCGATCACGGAGAACACACGGGCTTCGTACCCGATCCACTACATCCCTAACGCGGTCCTCCCGAGTAGGGCGGGGCACCCGAGCAACGTCGTCTTCCTGACGGCGGATGCGTTTGGCGTACTCCCTCCCATCTCACGGCTGACACCGGAACAGGCGATGTACCACTTCCTGTCCGGCTACACCGCGAAGGTCGCTGGAACGGAGCGCGGGGTCACCGAACCGGTCGCGACCTTCAGTGCGTGCTTCGGCGCACCGTTCCTCCCGCGTCATCCGGGCGTCTACGCCGAGATGCTCGGCGAGAAGTTGCGCGAGCAGGGTGCGACCGTTTGGCTCGTGAACACGGGCTGGAGCGGTGGCGGACACGGAGTGGGATCTCGGATGAAGCTTTCCTATACGCGCGCCATGGTGAACGCGGCGCTGGCGGGCGACTTGGACGGGGGCGATTTCGCCGCCGATCCGGTCTTCGGGGTATCGGTGCCGACTTCGATCGAGGGCGTGCCCGACGACGTCCTTCAGCCTCGGGGCACATGGTCAGACGGTGCGGCGTACGATGCGGCCGCCGCGAAGCTGGCCGACATGTTCCGGAGCAACTTCGAGCAGTTCGCCGATCAGGTGTCCGACGAGATCAAGGCGGCTGGGCCTAGCTGACGCTGCTCCGTCTTCTGCGACACCGTGATAGCGTAGCCGTCGGGGTCGCGTAGGCTGAACTCGATCGCGTGCGTGATCGAGTTCTCGTGGAGCTCGTCGAAGATGTCGGCGCTCATGGTGACCGCGCGCCCGTGGGCGCTCCGAACGTCGTCGACCTCGAAGTACAAGAGGACGAGGCTCTCCTCGTGCGGTGGGCGCTCCCATCGTTCAGGTTACCCCACGGTAACTTCGTACACGACGATACGCTCGATGTCGACGTCGTCGCGCTCGATCGTTACGACCCGGCCGTCCGGTAAGAAGGCGACCGGGAAGGGAATCGGGAACGACCCGAGCGTGCCTTGATACCGGGCCTCAGCATCGAAGATGTCGACTTCGCTCTCGTTCGACCCTGAGGCCCGTCTCCTCACCCACACGCCCCCGTCGGGCGTTACAGCGAGCGACTGAACCACCGGTAGGCTCGGTGCGAAGCCACGAGCCTCGGCCACCTCACTGGGAGGGACCAAGCACTCCCGTGGGCCCGCCGTCCACCGTTCGCCATCCCCCAGTTCCCGCGCAATCACGTTCAGGTCCACGGCTTCCGGTTCGAGCGGTCGTTGCAGCGACCCGGTCACCTCGACGCCGTCGAACAGCCGAACGTCGTATCCGGCGCCGAAGGTAGCGGCGGTTCTCGTACCGTTGGTCGCCCAGACGATCTCGGACGCAAAGAGTGGAGGCAACGCGAGGCGGATTCCGCACTCCTCGTAGAAAACCGTCGCAGATGAGGTCTCGGTGCTAGGACCCATCTGGATCGTGTCCGCATCCGAGACATACAGCAGTCGACGCACGACCTCTCCGTCGCCGCGCGTTGCGGTCTGGCTCATGAGGACGATGCCGTCAGATACGTGGGCCATCCCAAGGTATCCGTTGTACGGAATCGTCACCGGCTGGCGGCCGAGCAGCGAGTCTGCTCCGGAGAAGCGAACCAAGGCACGCTTGTCGTAGTCGAAGACCGTTACCAGGTCCTCGGCGCCCAAGCCGACGGCTGACGGCCGTGCTAACTCACCCGGCCCCTCGCCCTCACGGCCGACGCTAAAGAGATGCTCCCCATCGGCAGCGAAGACGCTCACCTCGTGTTGCTGCCGATTCAAGACAGCGATGTCTCCGGTGTACGTGTTTACGCTCACATATGCACGCTGGAGCTGGTAGAACGACTCGGGACCGGCGTCCAGACCTCCGAGCTCGAAAGCCTTGTTTATGGTAGCGGACAGCGCCCGGTCCGGACCCGAGTATACCGCGGCACGGATCCCCGCCGGGTCGGCAACGACCGTGCTTGGCGGACCCGCATCGTCGGTGTCACATCCGCCGGGCATTGTGACGACGAAGAGGAGCGCTATTGACCTCCCCGCGTTTTCTCGAGCCGTCTTCAAGCCGTCCGCGACCCTCTTCGGAAGGACCACGCTATGCCCAGGAAGAGCGCGAACGTCAGCATCGATCCGGTCGTCGCGGACCGGGGGAGTCCGGGGCCCGGAGGCACGATGGTGACACTCGAATGGTCGGTCAGCCAACGTACGACCCATTCGCCCGGTCGCAGGCCGAAAGCGTTCGAAAATGCTTGGTCGACCGGAAGATCGGACATCCAGAAGCGTGCTACAGCGTCCGCGCCGAAGGCGGCCTCGAGCTCGGCAAACATGTATCTCTCACTGGAGTCGAACGTGGTGGCCCCGTTCGAGCGTTCCGTAGCGACGGAGGGCGACGACCGCACGTCGTCGGCGTGCCAGGTCAGCCGGACTGACCCGAGTGTCGGTTGGAGAAACAACTGCTCGCACGCTTCTGTCTTCCCGGCGAGACATTGGTCAACCTGGACCGGCTGGGTGCTCCCAATGGAGGGAAACCCGAAGAACGAGCGCCTGGCCCACTTAAAGTCCCTCGTCGTGGGTAGAGGTGTGGACCCGGCCATGAACCCGAAGCCTCCACCCTCCAGCCATCTCTCGACCTGAGGTCCTGGATTACCGAAGCGGACGTACCACGTGCATGGTCCTAGCAGATCGAAGGTGAGCGGGAGCGCTCCCATGCGGCGCTCGAGAGTTGCCGGCAGCTCGGCGGGGTTGGTGGCGAGCACGCGCATGCAGAAGGGTTTGCCCTGAGCGACCCCCACAAAAGTCTCGGTGTACCCTGCGGCAGGGTGTCGATGTTCATAGGCTCCGTGGTTCTCGGGCTGGAGCGCGTATGCGAACTTCATCGCCCTATCCGATCCGAGTGCCTCCACTGCCTCCTCGAGCCTTTCGCCGAGAGCCTGATATAGGTCAGGCTCAACGGTCGGAAGGGGATCGTAGATCAGAACTGACGATGTGCCGTCCGGAGGGACGAGGGCGGAGAGTGAGTCGAACCAACGCGTTCGTTGCAACACCCTTGCTGTATGTGAGACCTCGGCTTTCAACCGCTCGACGGTGTGCCGCTCTGCACTCTTGATGCGCCGATCCGGTGCAGACCACGGGTGCGGAGGGAGAAGCCATATCGCGACGAGCGCGAATCCGACGAGCGTTGAGCCTATCCAAGTCTTCATCCCAGACGCCATCGTGTGCTCCTCATCGCGAAGGCAGAGAAAACGAACAACCAAAGAAGCGCCATCGCCGAACTCGGAACGATGGCGCGGTACGGCGTAACCCGGTGCTCGATGACGTGCGCGCGCCATCGGGCTATGAGTTCGTCGATCGTGAGGCCGGATGCAGCCTCGAGGGCCCGCATCGGAGTGCGCTCGGGATCAGCCCTGAGGCGATCCCAGGCGCCTGCCCCTCCCTGCTCGATCGCGTATGCCGAAAGCGAGGTCCGAACTTCGGGAGGTAGTGGATCGAGTCCCCAGAGGACCCGGCGGGCCAAGAGTCGATCGCACGCTTCTAATCCGCCATCGTAAACGCACAGGTGACGGTCCGGGAGCTCGTCCTCATTCCACACGCCGCCGGATCGCGCTGCCAGAGCGCGCCTTTCGTCGGGTGTGTACCACGCCCGCAAGTACCGAAGGCGCTCCTCAGTCGAGATCCGCCTCCGCGGGTCGCCGTTTTCCCACATCGGCAGCCCAAGCGCCAAGGAGCAGTCGGTAACACTGCCCTCCATGCACGCCCGGGTCGTCTTGGAGACAGACGTCGCCATGTAGCGGTAGACGTCGGGAAGATCAGGCGACACCAAAACGTTGCCCTCTGCCCACGATGTCAGGGGTGCATGCGCAGCCGCTAGGTCCCAGTTCATCGGCCCGGCGATCGCGTTGCGGATCGACTCGAGGACCCTCGCCCGGCTCCTCCACGCACCGTGCGATACGTGCTGCCCGTTCCCGAAGATGTGGATCGGTACGCGAACGTTCGACCACTGAAAGGCGAAGATCTCGTCCGATAGTTTCGGACTCTCACCGAGGTGGGCGAACTCCTCTTCCCACACCTCCTCAAAGAGTTCGCGGGCGGTGTCGATCTGGTCCCGGGGGGAAACGACCCGGAACGGGCCCACGAACACCGTATCCACCTGTGCCTGCTCGGCGGCAGCGCGGGCCTCGATCAGCAGATCACGCTGGTAGCGCTCGTGCTCAGCTCGCTCGGCCTCCCGCAAAAGAGGCACGAGCGAGTCTAGTCGGGCTTCGAGTGTCGCCGCCGACTCGATCTTAGCAGAGGTCGGTCCAGGTCTATCTGCGACCGCAGATTGCGCCTGGAGCGTGGGTGCCGCGAGGACGCCGACCAGAGCTCCGACGACGATCAGCGCAACTCCCCTAGACATCGATCAGCGCCCAGCTGCCGGTGAACACCTCGAGCGGGCCGGGTAGGCTCACAAACCAAACGGTGACCTGTGCTACCACGTTGTTGCGCTGGAAGTACGGGTAGAACTCGGCGAGGTAGTCATTCGCCATCGTGCCGAGAAATACGAAGGCGAGGGCCGCCGAGACGAGCGTGATCGCCGTCTTTTTCGTCCCGGCAGCCAACGCGAATAAAAGTCCGTACGACAGACAGATTGCGAACAGGAAGCGGACGGACAGCTCATTGGGATACGCCTGTAGGCCGGGAGGGAGACTCACGGACGCTGCTGCGACGTGGGCTCCCAGCCATAGGCCGAGCGCGGGTAGCGTCGCGAGAGTGAAGCCCGCCAGCAGCTTCCGAAGCGTGTACTCCCAGCGTGTAGTCGGAAGGCTGAGAGCGTAGATGTGGTTGTGTTGGTGATCCCAGTTCCAGGACGAGAGCGCGAGTGCCATCCCGATAGCCCCAGCCAATGCCGGGAAGTAGAGCACCCAGATCTGGGTTGTCGAGACGATCCGGTACGCTTCTAGGCTCACGGTGTCCATGCCGGGAGTCGCACCCAACGACCCCACCGTCATGAGCGGCAACGCGAACGCGGCCACCACCATCGGTGCCAAGCCCCAGCGTATCTGTTTCCAGTGAAGAAAGAGCATCGATCGGAACATCAGTCAGCTCCCATTCGTGTGTTGAGGTCTCGAAGAGCGAAGGAGCTCCACGAACCCCTCCTCCAAATCCAGGTCGATGATGTCGCGCACCGTCGCGCCTACACCGTCGAAGTAGTACCGCATGGGTGGCTCCCACCCGCGTACGATCCACGTCTCTACCGAGCCGGATCCGTTGTCGGGGGTCCGACTCAGCAGCGTGAAGGGGACGTCTCCCTCACGATCCGGGGCGTCCGCGACTCGTAGTCGCTTGATCCCGTTTTTGAACTGCTGCATGGGGAGCTCGGCGACGAGGCGGCCGGAGTCCATGACGCCGACCCAGTCGCAGATCCGCTCGAGCTCGTGGACCAGGTGACTCGAGATGAAGACGGTCGCGTTCTTCTCAGAGACGTAGTCGAGGACGACGCTGAGGACGTCTCGACGAACGACGGGGTCGAGCCCGTCTGTGGGTTCGTCGAGCACGAGGAGTTCTGGCCTTTGAGAGAGAGCCAGCAGCATGAGCAGCTTGCCTGTCTCTCCCTTCGACATGCGAGCAATCTTCCGGTCGGGGTCCAGGTTGAGCCTCCCCATTAGCTCGTTGCACCAACCCTGGTCCCAGAGCTTGTAGAAGGAGGCGTGCACGCGGACCTGCTCGCCTACCGTCAGCGCCGGGTAGACGTGGGGGCGCTCTGGGACATAGCCGACGCGCGCCAGAATCCGCTTCATGTCGTGAGGTACGTGGTGGCCGAAGACACGCACGGTTCCGTGGTCGGGCTTGAGCATGCCCATGAAGACCCGGATTGTCGTGGTCTTGCCGGAGCCGTTGGGTCCGAGGAAGCCGTAGATCGACCCCACGGGCACACGCAACGACACGTCATGGAGCTCGAAGGACTTCCCAGCTTTCCACCCCACGCCGTCGAGTTCGATCGCGCTGTTCATGAGTCACCCCACTCGTGCATCGGGACTCCAGTCTCTGCTGTAAACGCTTTGGAGAGCTCCTCCACCCCAATCCCCAGCCGCGCCGCATCCTCGAGGAGCCGTTGAACCATCTCTTGTGCCCGAGCCGCCCGCTCTTCGTCCCGGACGTAGCCGGCAACTTCCTGAATGAACGTCCCTTGGCCGTGCCGCATCTCGACGAAGCCGTCCGCGGCGAGGTCGCGGTATGCCTGAACGACCGTTGCCGGATTCACCCGCAGGTCGCGGGCGAGCGCACGGACCGAGGGGAGGGCGTCCCCGGGCTCGAGGTCTCCCGCTGCGACCGCCACCCGAACGCGGGCCGCGATCTGCTCATAGAGCGGGGTTGGGGACCGAGGATCGATGCTCTCGAACATCAGTTCGCCTCGCCCGCGTCCCTCGAGGGAGCGCACATGACCATCCCGGGCGTCCATCCGGGCGGGATATTGAACCCGTACCCCAAGGCACAGAGTTGATCTGACCCATCCCCTACGAAGAGTCCGACCCAACCGCGGGTATCTGCGACAGGAAAGTCGATCGCTAGCCCCTCGGGCGCTTCGAAGTTCTCCAGAGCAGACATGTCATCGGTGTACGACATATTCTGCGAGTAGTGAATCTCCTGGGCGCTCGCCATCGCTCGGATCGCCTGCCGGATCGACTCCATGACCTCCGCGTCGTCCGGCACCTCTAACCCCATGTCGTTCGAGGTCTCGGTCAGCCACTCTGGGGCGGTCGTCTCGTCGCCTTCAGTGTACGACCACGCTCGAGCGAACTGGACGTCGACATCTCCGCGCCACACGCCGAGAACCTCCCTGGGAGGAAGTGTGTCGCCCGAAACTCGACGGGGAGGTCGAGTACTGCGGCGGGCTCGCCCGAAGATGTGAGCTTCGTCCACCGATGCACCTCTCCCGACGCGGGCTCACGCACCCAAAGTGCGCCCGACGCTCCAAGGCGAGCGATCCGGTACCCTGGGTAAGCACGAGGCGGAGAGAGGCGGTCGAGGACTTCCTTTGCGCGAACTCTCTCATCCGCACCGAAGGCGCCGTGTACCCAGAATCGCCCGTGGAGCCACGAGTCCAAGAAGAAGAGTGAGTCCTGGCTCACCTCACGCGCATCCATGGTATACGCGGTCGTGCCATCTAAGCTGAATGCGGTGAGTTGAGGCCGCATGCGCTCGGCGCCAATCACGGAATCTGCGCCGAGCGGGAAGATCGCGCCGAGATCGGAGAACTCTCCGGGACCATCGCCTTTCCCGCCGAAGCTCGTCACGAACTCACCGGTCGCCGAGAATCGAGAAATCCGCCCGGAAGAGCCGTCCGCGACGGCGATCTCTCCCGAGCCGAGTCGAATGACGGATTCGATCGCGCCGAAGACCTCCTCGGCGGGCTCGTCGAAAGCGCCGATCTCGACGTAGTTGCCGAGCACGAGTGCCGGAACCGCGCCGTTCGGCTCCTCCGGCCCTCCCCCGGATGGGGCGCAGGAGAAGGCGACTGCGACGACGATGCAGGCGAGAAGCGGCCTCACCGCCCTCCCTCCTCAGCTGTCCAGAAGAGTCCTCCGGCCAGTGCGAAGAGGACCGCAGCCGTTAAGAGGAACATCGTTGCCGGATCCCAGATCGTTCCCTCGCCGGGTCCGAATCGGTTGAGGAGACCGAAGAGCAACTCCCACCAGAAGATCCCGGCGACGAGCACGGCGGCCCCGAAGTTCCCGGTAGCTCGATCTCGTACGGTGCCGTCGTGCCGCAGGGGCACTACGAACGCGGCCAACAACGGAGCGAAGAACCAAATCGAGAACTCTCCACCCCCCGTGAAGGCGAAGACAGCGGACCACGCTGTGAGTGCTTGGGCAGCGACCTGTGCGGTGACCGCGGCGGTCTGTCGGCTTCGTTGTGGCATCGAGGCTCCGGCACTGTATCAGTGTATCGGTCAACTGATACAATAGTACACCATGGGGCGCAAGACTTTCATGCTGTGTGCTTGTCGTTAGTAGTCGGCCTCCCTAACCTCCGCGCGATGAACACCTCTCAGACCCCCGGCCCAGAGCGGCAGGCGCTCGACCAGCTGCGTACTGCGCTAGGCGATGACTTCGAGATCGTGAGACAGCTCGGCCGTGGCTCGATGGCCACGGTATACCTGGCCCGCGAGAAGACGTTGGGTCGGCTTGTAGCTGTGAAGGTGCTCTTGCCCGGTCGGGCGCGTGACGAGACCGCTCGTCGACGATTCGAGCGTGAGGCTAAGGCTGCTGCCTCGCTCGTTCACCCGAATGTGGTCCAGGTCTTCCGCTTTGGGCGACTACCCGATCAGACGCCGTATCTCGTCATGCGCTTCGTCAAAGGGCGCACGATGGAGGAGCGCCTGAAGGCTGAGGGCCAACTGCCCACCGATCTGGCGCGACAGGTGCTTCACGACGTGACGTCGGCGCTCGCCGCTGCCCACGCGCAAGGGATCGTCCATCGGGATGTCCGTCCCGCCAACGTCTTGTGGGATGAGGAGAGCAACTCGGCGCACCTCACCGACTTTGGGATCGCCGCACTACTGGCTACGGGTGGAGACGAAGCGACCCGTCTGACCAAGACTGGCCAGATGGTGGGTGATCCCCGGTATCTGAGCCCTGAGCAGTTGATGGATCACGATCTGACCGAGTTGGCGGACATGTATGCCGTCGGGGTGCTCGGGTACGAGCTGCTGACAGGGGACGGCCCGTACGACGCCAAGACGAACACACAGTGGATCACGGCGCACCTCTCTGGTGAGCCGCGCGACCTCAAGGCACTGCGCCCCGGTGTGGACGCGGCGACCGCGGACCTCCTCCGTCGCTGCCTCAACCGCGAGGCGAACCACCGCCCGAGTGCCGCGGATGCGGCGAGGATTCTTCGGGGTGAAGCTCCGGCGCACGCCCCCGTGCCGAGTCCTCCCTCATCTGGAGTGGATGAGGTCGCGGACCTCGAGCAGCTCATCAAACGGCGCGTGCCCCAAATCGTCGTCGTGACGGGGGCGCTGGCGGTTGGTCTCATCAGCTTCCTTAGCGACTTGGTCGACCGAGGCACTTTGGACCAGATCTTCTTCGATCTCAGCCTGCCGTTTTCCGCGTGCGGTGTCGCCGCCTCCACCGTCGTGGCCTGGTTCCACGGAGAGAAGGGAAAGCAGCAGGCCAACGTGCTCGAATGGATCCTACTCAGTGTGATTTTCGTGATGTGGGTCGCTGTAAGCGCCTGGATCGTGGTCGGTCGTTGACGTCTTGGCGGCCCCTTCGCGGTTCCGCGCGTCAACTCTCGACCGGTAGCGTCGTAGCGGAGACGAGTTAGCTTCTTCGGCCGTTCATCAGTGGCGCGACCGGAGGCCGTTCCGTAATGCAGAAGCTCGTTCGTGATACCGCGATCACCGTTCTTGGATTCGTGGTCCTGTTAGGACTCCCCTCTCAGAGTGCCGCTCAGGCTCCGGCGATGATCGGACCGGAAGTGCCTGCCCGGTACCACCCGCTCCCCACATTGCGCGAGCAAGCGGTCGAGCAGCAGGCGTGGCTCGAGGCTCGGCTGGATCGAGTCCTCCCGGCCCTCATGGAAGAGTACGACGTGCGGATGTGGATCTTGTCCATGCGTGAGTACGCGGAAGACCCGGTTTTCTGGTCGATCACCGCGCCGACGACGTTCGCCGCTCGCCGCCGATCGATCTACGTAATTACCCGTCAAGACGACGGGACGCTCGAGAAGCTCGCTCTCGGTGGGACGAGCCAGGGTGGCGTCTTTCAAGCCTTCCGGTCCACGCGGCCCGCTCCGACGCAGCCCACCGGGGAGCTCGTCGGGAACGAACAGTGGAACCTCCTACGCGAGCTCGTGGAGGACAGAGACCCCGAGAACATCGTGCTCAACATCGACGGAGTTTGGGCGTTCTCTGATGGACTCCACGCCGGAGAGGCTGAGGAACTCCTCGAGGCGCTCGGTAGCAGATACGCGAATCGGGTCAAGCGCGAGCCCCGACTCGCGATGAACTACATCTCGCTACGCCTCCCCGAGATGATGCCGAGGTACCGGAAGATCCAAGAGAGTGTACACGCCCTCATCTCCGAGGCATTCTCCAACTCCGTGATCACGCCGGGCGTCACGACGACGCAGGATGTGGTCTGGTGGATGAGGCAGAAGCTCCGCGACTTGGGATATACGACGTGGTTCCAGACGTCCGTAGATGTTCAGCGGGCGGGCGACGTCCCCGACGGTGGTGACCCCGTCATCTTGCCGGGCGACCTCCTCTGGACAGACTTCGGCGTGGTGGCGATGAACTTGCACACGGACACGCAGCACCTGGGCTACGTCCTGCGCGATGGCGAGACCGACGCGCCGGCCGGCTTGAAACAGTGCCTGGCGAACTCGAACCGCCTCCAGGACATCTTGCTCGAACACATGGAGCCGGGTCTGACGGGGAACGAAGTCCTTGCCAACACGCTGGCTCAGATGCGTGCCGAAGGGATCAACGGAACCGTCTATACCCATCCTATCGGGGATCACGGCCATGGTGCGGGTCCCCTGATCGGACGTTGGGATGCCCAGGAAGGGGTCCCAGTACGTGGCGACGCGATTATGCTGCCCAACGTGTGGCACTCGATCGAGCTTCAAGCGACTACGCCGATTCCGGAGTGGGGCGGGAAGGCTGCGTCATGCCGCCAGGAGGAAGAGGCGTACCTAGATGAGTCGGGCGATCGGCATTGGGCCTTTCGTCGCCAGAGTCGGCTGCATCTCGTTTGGTAGATCCGTCGCGTAGCGTTCCGATCAAACAGTCCCAACGATGGTGGCCCGCGTGACCCACCGAGCCTGTGCGCGGAGACGCGGGTGAGCGCACCAAAGGGCGGAAAAGCCTTCGATCGATCCATCGTCGAAGGTCCCATCCGCGGAGCGGTGTGGAAGTTGGCGTGGCCGACGATGCTGCAGAACATCATCGGCGGACTCCAGGGGCTAGTCGACCACGCAATGGTCGGGAATTACGTCGGCTATACCGGCAACGCGGCGATCGGTGTCTCGTGGCAGATCTTCCTCGTCGTCATCGTCTTCATCAGCTCGTTGTTCACGGGGATGGGCGTGCTCGTTGCCCGATTCACCGGTGCCAACGAGCCGGAGAAGGTCAACCGCACCGTGTACCAGGCGTTCCTGACGTCGATCATGATGGTGGCTTTTGTCCTGGCTCCGATCGGTTGGGTGCTGTCCCCCCTCTTGCTCGACCTGGTCAACGCCACACCGGAGGTGCAAGCCGAAGCGCTCCCGTACTTGAGGACGATGTTCGTCTTCTCCTTCGGGATGCTCATGTTCTTCATGCTCGGCGGCGCACTTCGCTCCGCCGGCGATGCCAAGACGCCGCTCCGACTTGGTATCGTGCTGACGGTGATGAACATCACGCTCAACGTGATCTTCATTCGAGGACTCGGCCCCATCCCTGCATACGGCACCCTAGGCGCAGCTTTGGGCACGGTCATATCCGGAGCGCTCATCAGTGCCTACGCGATCGTTCAGCTGTTCAGGGGGCGATGGGTCGTCGCCTTCCAGCGGGGCATGAGCTACGCGCCTGACTGGGACATCATCCGTCAGCTCTTCAAGTTCGGGCTGCCTACCGGGATCCAAGGCGTGGCCATGAACGTAGGCGGAGTATTACTCCTGGCTTTCATTGGCTCATTGGCGGCCAGTGCACAGGCCCAAGCGGCGTACGTAGTCAGCTATACGCAGCTTTTCTCGTTCATCACGTGGACATCCGTCGGAATCATGGGCGCGACGGCTGCGGTCGCAGGGCAAAATCTGGGAGCGGGGAAGCCGGACCGGACAGCGCGCGCCGTCAATGTGGCCGCCGGCTTCGGTGTGTCGCTCGCGGCAGGGATCGGCGTCGCCTTTCTCATCATGCCGCGCCAACTGTTGGCGGTATTCGGGATGGACGACCCGGTGGTCGTGGAGCTTTCCGTCCAGCTTCTTCGTTACCTGGCGATCTCAGGCCTCTTCATCACGGTCGCCCTTGCGTACACCGGCGGGCTCCAAGGCACTGGAGACACGAAGAGCCCGATGTATATCTCGATCATATCCCAGATCGTGATTCCGCTCGGTATCTGCTTTGCCGTCCAACGCTTCTCGACGCTCGATCCGGCCGACATCTGGTTGGCGATCGTCCTAGGTCATCTAACCCGTGCGGTCTTGAGCGTGATGGTCTTCCGACGAGGGCGGTGGCGCGACATCGAGGTCGACATCGGGGGTGCGGCGGCGACCTGACACGTTACGATGGAGCGCGGTCAGCTCCAGTCGTCCATGCCGGGTACCGTCACGAAGCCCATCTGTACTCGACGAACCCAGACCGATCCACCATACCGAAGGTGCGGGCAGTCGCGAGCGATCTCGAGCGCTTCTTCGTAGGTAGCTGCCCGCACCGTGAACATTCCGACCATGAAGTCCGGGTCGGAGGGGATTTGGCCACCCGGGTCGACGCCCGGAGCGGATGCGGACGAGAGCTGGATACCAGACTCCCAAGCCAAGTCCCCAGCTGCCACCAAGCGCCCTTCTTCGGCGAGTTCGTCGGCCCACCCCCAGTACTCTTCTGCGCGGCGCGACGCCTCGTCGGGCCCGACCATACCCGCATCCGGCCATGCCCCCTGGAGCACGACCATAAAGCTGGGTTCGGTGTCTTGAGGAACGCCCGCTCCGAGAGCGTCGGCAGATGGTGGCGGCGCCATACCGATACCTAGAGGGAAGGCGATGATCGCCGCCGCCGCGGCGACTAGGGGCAGGGACCACAGTGGGACGGTCGACAACTGCAGCGCCCGCGATCGCGAGGTGGTAGGCCTACGCTCCGTCGGGCTCGGTGTAGGAGGAGCCACTCTCTGCGCAGCTTCGGTCTCCAGGGTGCTCGCGAGCCCCTGAGCCGCCTGTCGAAGTTCAGCCGCGAAGTCGGCGGACCGCTCGACCTCTGCGAGCACGGTCTCGCGGGTCTCAGGCTCCGCCTCTCCAGTCAGGAACGCGAGAATCTGTTCGTCGGACGGGCGTGTCATCGGAGGATCTCCAAGTGCTTGGTTTCCAGGTCCGAGCCGAGTCGCTTCAGGGCCCGATAGATGCGGGACGCGACGGTTCCTTCGGGGAGCCCCAGTGCGAGGGCTGTCTCGCGATACGACATCCCGACCACGAAGCGAAGTCGGATCGGGTCCCGAAGAGCCTCGGGTAGTCGGTCGATTGCCGCATTGACCGCCCTGCGGGCCCGCTCGGCGTCGATCGTGGCGTGAGGGTCGTTCTCCTCTCCCGCCGGCACCTCACGAAGCTCTTCGATCGGCGGTCCGGAGGGGATCCGCTTCCGGCGGCGGAGGAGGTCGTAAGAGAGGTTCAGAGCGACGCGGTACACCCAGGTCGACAGGTCGGCGTCGCCTCGGAAACCGGGTAGTGCGGTTCGCAAGCGGATCAACGCATCCTGACTCACGTCGTCTGCGAGATCTCGCTCACCGAGAATGGACAATGCCGTACGAAAGGCTACCGGGCGATACTCGGTCGCTAGGGCTTCGAACGCCCCCGCGTCTCCGAGCACCGCCCGGGCCAAGACGTCGTCAGCGTGTGTCACCTCCGTGGCATCACGTCGTCCGGGTGTACGAAGTCCCTCATCACGACGACCATCGTCGAGTGGGGATGCCCGATCTCGGGGCCCACGAAGGGGAAGTGCGGATCACCCGGTACGCCTCCGACGTCCTCATTCGTTGCGTACGGCATGTAGAGCATGAAGTGGGGAAGCCACTTCCCCGCGGCTCCTAGCTGTTGTCCGCTCGAGAGCATGTACGCGTACGCTTGGCCCGAGGGGAGAGGGAGATCCCCGCTATCGAAGCCCCGCGAGAGTCGTGACGTTACGTCGTCCGGATCCAGACCGCGGGCGATCCACCGGCCTTCGGCGAGCTTCGCAGGGAGTACGGACGCCGTTGCATCCGGACTCAGGCAGTGCGGGGCGAGCACCTCGGGCGCCCCGGCCTGCCTCACGACGAGACACGAGAATCCGTTCGACCCTTCTATGGCGAGCTCGAAGCCATCTGCTCCGAAGACGTAGACGTCTGCTGCGGCAGATACCGCGTGAGGGCCGGCGCTCATTGCGAGAACGACTTCCTCGTCACGGTTCATCTCGTAACCGCTCTGAGCCGACACGGGGGCCGTCGAGAGCGCGAAAGCGACGAGCGATGGAATCAGAATCTTCTGCAAGGGATCATCTCTCTGTTGATGACGCAGTGGATCGTGGGTTAGACGTCCCACCCCCCGAGTTTCTTCCCGGTCGATCGCGCCCCATTATGGGCGACCCGTGAACCCTCACCGGTGAGCTCCGATGGCGAAGCAGTACTGGCTAATGAAGTCTGAACCGTACGTCTACTCGATCGAAGACCTCGAGCGAGACGGCTCCACCTGCTGGGAAGGCGTGAGGAATTACAAAGCGCGGAACAACATGCGCGCGATGAAGGTCGGCGACGAAGTGCTCTACTACCACTCCAACGCCAAGCCGCCGGGAGTTGTAGGGATCGCCCGCGTATGCAAGGAAGCGTACCCAGATCACTATGCCTTCGACCCGAAGAGCAAGTATCACGACCCGAAGTCTGATCCGGACAATCCGCGCTGGTTCATGGTGGACGTCGAGTTCGTCGCCAAGGTCGAGGACGTCGAAGTCCCCCTCGGGCTCCATGAGATCAAGGCGGACCCGAAGCTCGCGGACATGGAATTGGTCCGGTACGGCCGACTCTCCGTGCAATCCGTGAAGCGCTCGGAATTCAACTACGTGAAGAAGATGGCGGGGCTATGAGGAGAGGACCGATGCGAATCATGATGAGGTGTGCACTTGTTACCCTTTCCGCCGGACTGTTTGTGGTCCCGGTCTCGGGGCAACGACTCGCCACCGATGACCCGGTGCTCCAGCGGATCTGGGAAGAGGGGATGAACAACTCCCACTTCGCCGAGTTGTCGCAGGTCCTTCTCGACGAAATCGGACCTCGTCTTACGGCCTCCCCCGGGATGGAGCGAGCGCAGGCTTGGGCTGTCGAGAGTCTTCGGGGGTGGGGCGTCGATGCACGCCTGGAAGAGTACGGCACCTGGGAGGGTTGGGACCGAGGATCGAGCCATATCGATCTCGTCGAGCCGCGCGTGCGCTCCCTCGAGGGCCGGATCCTTGCCTGGAGTCCGGGCACGGGTGGGAGGCCGGTCGAGGGCGGCGTGGCGGTGTTCCCATCCGTCGAGAGCCCAGCTGATTGGGAGGCTTTTCTCAGCGGAGTACGCGGCAAGTGGGTCATGATGTCCTATGCCCAGCCCACCTGCCGTGCCATGGAGCAGTGGAACGAGTACGGAATGCCAGGCTCTGCCGAGCGGATGAGTGAGACCCGCCAAGCTGAACAGCGGGCCTTCAACGCGGCTCTTGCCGCCACCGGATCCGAGGATCCCCGTCGTCGCGATCTACATCGTCAGCTGGAGGAAGCCGGGGCGGCCGGCATCATCACGTCGCAGTGGCCTGGATCGTACGGGACAACGCGCGTCTTCAACGCGTACAACCGAGAGACCCCGACGTTCGAGCTGGGCTGCGAGGACTACGGCCTCGTGCACCGCTTGGCGGTGAACGGGCAAGATCCCGTCCTTCGACTCACGGCCGAAGCCGAGAACCTCGGTGAGATCCCGGTCTACAATGTGATCGGAGAGATTCCCGGAACGGAGTGGCCTGATCAGTACGTGATGCTCTCCGCCCACTTCGACTCGTGGGAGGGTGGCTCGGGGGCCACCGACAACGCCTCGGGATCCGTCTTGATGATGGAGACGATGCGGATTCTCAAGGCAGCGTATCCGAATCCCAAGCGGACGATTCTCATCGGCCTATGGAGCGGAGAAGAGCAGGGGCTCAATGGGTCTCGTGCCTACACCGAAGACCATCCGGAAGTCGTGGAGGGACTTCAGGCTCTTTGGAATCAGGACAACGGCACGGGTAGGATCGTCCGACTCTCCGCCCAGGGTCTGGTCGGAGCGACTCCCTCGGTGGCCCGCTGGATGTCGCAGGTGCCAGCTGAAGTCGGGCGATGGGTCGAGCTCGACCTACCGGGCACTCCGGGTGGCGGAGGCTCGGACTACGCATCGTTCGTTTGCTACGGCGCTCCCGGCTTTTCCCTGGGGGCGCTCTCTTGGGATTACGGCTCCCACACGTGGCACACGCACCGCGATACGTACGACAAGCTCGTTTTCGATGACCTCCGTAACAATGCGGTGCTCACGGCCTCGCTGACCTATCTAGCCGCGAACGACCCGGAGTTCGTAGACCGGACTCGCAGGACGGTGATTACCGATCAGCTGGGTCGCTCTCGCGATTGGCCGGAGTGTTCACCCGCCGTACGGTCGTCGCGCAACAGCCCTCGGATGTAGTTCCGAGAGCCCTCAACTGCCTGGAAGACTATGAGCAACCTTGTAAAAAATTATGTAGGGGGTGGCTGGAGAGCTGCCTCTTCAGCCGAGACGGTCACTATCAAGAATCCGGCGTCCGGTGAAGCGATCGGTGAGGTGCCGCTCTCTTCCGGTCGCGATATCGACGCGGCCGTGCAGGCCGCCAAAGCCGCCTTCCCCGCATGGCGATCGACGCCGTCCCCAGTCCGAGCACGAGTACTCTTCCGCTTGAAGGCGCTTCTCGAAGAGCACAAGGAAGAGCTCGCCGTCCAGCTCACGAAAGAGCACGGGAAGATCCTCGCCGAAACGCGTGGTGAGGTGCAACGCGGAATCGAAAACGTAGAGCATGCGTGTGGCGTCCCTACGCTGATGATGGGCGACACCGTCGAGGAGATATCTCGCGGGATCGACTCGGCATCGTGGCGCCAGCCGCTCGGCGTCTTCGGCATCATCACGCCGTACAACTTTCCCGTCATGATCCCGCTCTGGTTCTGGCCCTATGCCGTCGCGACCGGGAATACCGTCGTGCTCAAGCCGAGTGAGCAAGATCCCCTCACTCACCAGCGCATCGTCGAGCTGGCTGCGGAGGCCGGACTACCGGAAGGAGTCCTGAATGTGGTCCACGGCGGGAGGGAGGCAGTCGAGGCGATCTGTGATCATCCGGACATCGTCGGTGTGTCCTTCGTGGGCTCGAGCGATGTCGCAAAGATCGTGTACACGCGCGCAGGGGCGACCGGTAAGCGTGTACAGACTCTAGGAGGCGCGAAGAACCATCTGATCGTCCTTCCCGATGCGGATATGGACGCCACTCTCGACGCCTGTGCCGGATCGATCTTCGGATCGACCGGTCAACGGTGTCTCGCCGGTAGCGTCGTTGTAGGCGTGGGTGAAGCACATCCCCAGATCCGCGAGCGTCTCCTCGACTACGCCTCTTCGATCAAGATCGGAGATGGTTTGGTCCCGGGTACCGATATGGGACCGGTGATCTCCGGCGCTCACAGAGACAAGGTCAAGAACTACATCGATCAGGGCGTCGCAGACGGCGCCAAGTTGTCGCTCGATGGCCGCGGCGCCTCTGTAGATGGACTTGAGGGCGGCTATTGGGTAGGTCCCACAGTCTTCGAAGACGTCGCGCCGGAGATGTCGATCGGGACGGAGGAAATCTTCGGCCCGGTCGCAATGGTGAACCGGGCGAACACCGTCGAAGAGGCCGTGCAGATGATGCACGCCAGCAGGTATGGGAACGCTTGCTCGATCTTCACGAACAGCGGGCACGCGGCTCGCGAGTTCAGATACCAAGCGGGCATTAGCATGATCGGGATCAACATTGGAGTCGCCGCCCCGATGGCGTTCTTCCCGTTCGGGGGCTCGAAGCAGTCCTTCTTCGGCGACCTCAAAGCGTGCGGAAAGGATGCGATCTCATTCTACACCGACCAACGGGTCGTGATCTCCCGTTGGAGCTCGGTCCAGTCCGATCCGCACAACCTGCCGAAACCCGACTGAGCAACTACCACCTTCGCCTCACCACGGACGACTCGATGACTCAGGGCCTCGCAAAGGGCGTCACCAGCGCCGAGACGATTCACGGACAGAGGGAGTATCTCCTCCCTTCGATGCTCCACCTCTACGACGAGCCTTTGGTACTTGAAAGCGGCGAGGGCGTCCGCGTGCGCGACCCCGAAGGGCGCGAGTATCTGGACCTGTTCAGCGGAATCCTCACGACCTCGGTGGGTCATTGTAACCCGCGGGTCGTCGCGGCCACGACAGCACAGATGCAGAAGCTGGGCCACGTGTCGACCCTCTATGCCAGCGAGGTGC
Source organism: Longimicrobiales bacterium (assembly GCA_965223235.1). Lineage (GTDB taxonomy): Bacteria > Gemmatimonadota > Gemmatimonadetes > Longimicrobiales > Gaopeijiaceae > UBA2589. Next base: position 68,720 of record CBDCVV010000017.1, on the reverse strand, counting down.
ACGTCGAGGCGGCTCGGAAGATGGCCGATATCGCTCCGGGTCGACTCAAGCGGACCTTCTTCACCAACTCGGGCACAGAGGCGATCGAAACCGCGCTCATGATGGCGTGTCTCGCCACGGGTCGCTCGGAGATTATTGCCCTACGTGTGGGATACCACGGGCGTTCGTTCATGGCGACCAGCGTCACGGCGCACTCGGGTTGGCGTCCCCTTGCCACACCGGTAGCTGGGATCAAACACGCTCGTTCGCCGAACCCGTATCGATGCCCGTACAAACAGCCGTGCGACGAGTCGTGCGTGGATCGTTGGGTCGAAGACTTGGAAGAGGTCATCGTCACCACGACGAACGGACGCCCAGCCGCATTCATTGCCGAAACGATCATGGGAGTCGCGGGCTACGTTGTGCCCCCGATGGGGTATTTCGAGAAGGCCGCGGAAGTTATTCGATCGTACGGCGGACTTCTGATCATCGACGAGGTTCAAGCCGGGTTCGCCCGAACCGGTACGCATTGGTTCGGCATCCAGCATCATGGCGTCGAACCCGACATCATGGTCATGGCGAAGGGAATTGCGAACGGAGCCCCGGTCGGAGCGACGATCACCACCGACGAGATCGCGCACGGATGGCAAGGGAAGACCATATCGACCTTCGGTGGCAATCCGGTCTCGATGGCTGCTCTATGCGCGACCCAGGATGAGCTGCGTGACCACGATGCTCCCCACAACGCGGAAGAACGCGGGCGTCAGCTACGCACCGCCCTGCTCGAGCTGCAGGAGCGTCACCCATGGATGGGCGACATTCGCGGAATGGGCCTGATGCAAGCGATCGAGATCGTGAAGGACCCGGCGAGCAAGGAGCCGGACCTGGATCGAACCAAGCGCCTGATGGAAGCCTCGCGTGAGGAAGGCGTCCTCATTGGCCTAGGCGGACTACACGGGACAGTGATCCGGATCGGGCCTTCCCTTTTGATCACGGAAGCCGAGCTCGCTGAGGGCATCGAGAAGTTGGGTAGGGCCGCAGACAAGGTCGGGTAGTCATGCCCCTGGACGCGTGGGTCCTTCTCGCCGCCTCCGTGGGCATTGGCCTCTGTCTGGAGGTCGCATTCTTTCGAGCCCAGCGTGCCTCGCGCATAGCCGCTCGTGACCGAGCTCAATCCGAGAAGGCGACTGAGGTCGACGCTTGAGCCCCGTGATTCTCGCTGTCGTGTTTGGGTACCTCGTGGTGCTCTTGGCGATCGGCTTCTGGGGCGGTCGCGAGTCGAGCGACCTGAAGGGGTACTACGTGGCGGGCAAGAGACTTCCGTCGTGGGTCATCGCCTTCAGTTCGAACGCGACCGGCGAGAGCGCGTGGCTACTCCTCGGCCTGACCGGCATGGGCTACGCGATCGGAGTCCATGCCTTTTGGATCATCATGGGCGAGGTCCTGGGCGTCGCGTGCGCCTGGATCTGGGTCGCCCGTCCGTTCAAGGAGTACACCGACCGGTACGATGCGATTACGGTGCCGGACTATCTGACCGAACGGTTTCGGGACACGTCTCACGTCTTCCGGTGGCTCTCGGCCGGAATCGTGCTGAGCATGGTCATGGCGTACACCGCAGCGCAGCTTACCGCGTCCGGGAAGGCCTTCGACTCTTTCTTGGGCACGGGGTACGAGGCCGGAGTCTGGATCGGCCTCGGCATCGTCTTGTTTTACACCACGGTCGGAGGCTTCAAGGCCGTGGCGTATTCAGACTTCCTGCAGGGCGTCCTCATGCTCGCGTGCCTCGTCGCCCTCCCCATCGTCGGTGTGAACGCCGTCGGAGGGTGGGGTGAGGTGACAGCCTCTCTACGTGCTCAGGATCCTGCGTTGCTCGACCCGATGGGATCGTTCGGGCTCACACTGCCTGGCGTCCTGAGCGCAGCGGGTTCGGTTGCGATCGGCTTGGCCTTCCTCGGTTCTCCGCAGCTTCTCACTCGCTTCATGGCGGCCAGGGATCAACGACAAATCGTCGACGGGGGTTTTTTGGCGGTCGTCTGCGTCATTGGCTTCGATGTGGGGGCCGTGTTCGGAGGGATGGCAGGCAGGGCGTGGATGCCTGGCCTCGGAGACCCGGAGACGATCCTGCCAGAGATGAGCGCGGCTCTATTCCCGGCGCTCTTTACTGGTGTCTTCCTGGTGGTGGTCCTGGCCGCGATCATGTCGACGGTGGACTCCTTGCTCATCTTGGCGTCTTCGGCGGTGGTGCGAGATGTGGTGCAGAAGGCGCTCGGGTACCAGGGTGATGAGCGGACTCTTTCCCTCATGGGGAAGGGTGTGACCGTGGTCATCGGTGCGGTCGGTCTCGTAGTCGCCCTCTTGGAGGTACGGGTCATCTTCGACTTCGTCCTCTTCGCATGGTCGGGCATCGCGTGTGCGTTCACGCCGGTCGTGTTGTGCTCCCTCTTTTGGCGGCGTACGACTCGGGCAGGTGCGGTCGCCGGGATGATATCTGGCTTCGCCGCGACGGTGATCTGGGTCAAGGTATTCAAGACCGAATTCTACGATCTCTACGAGATGATCCCCGGCTTTGCTGCGGGACTCGTCGTATGCGTAGTCGTGAGCTTGCTCACCACGGCGAACGAAGATGCCGCGCAGGAGCTGGATGACGTACACGCTCGAATAGGACCTGTCTTCTAACCGAACCGGATCGAACTATGGGTGAGTTGAACCGCCGTCACTTTCTTGGTCTCGGAGCCGCGACCAGCGCAGGGTTGGCTGTCGGATGCTCTCCGCCATCTCGGGGTGCCACTGTCTCGGCCCCGGATCTCGTTGTGGTGAACGGCAATGTGCTGACTCAAGACGATGCCGCGCCGCGCGCCGAAGCGTTCGCGGTCTCCGGAGATCGGTTCCTTGCCGTGGGTACAAGCGACGACATCTACAACCTCGCACGCCAGGGGACGCAGGTCGTGGACGTTGCCGGGGCGACCGTTGTGCCCGGGTTCATTGACGCCCATTCGCACCCGTCTGGGGCCGGGCTCAACGCTCTTCGCAACGTCAACACGAATCTCGGCAGCATCGCAAACATTCAAGCCGCCCTGAGCGAGCGGGCCCGGACGACTCCCCCAGGTGAATGGATCGTCGGCTTTATGTACGACGACACGAAGCAAGAAGAGGGTCGCCCACTGAGTCGTGTCGACCTCGACGAGGTTAGCTCGGAGCACCCGATCGTGGTGGGGCACAGAGGCGGACACACCGGCGTGTACAACTCGAAGGCCTTCGAGCTGGCTGGCGTGACGGTGGCGACTCCCGATCCGTTCGGGGGGCACTTCTATCGAGAAGGTGGTGAGCTCACCGGGAAGGTTGCCGAGCGGGCCCGGGCAGTTTTCGATGTCCCCTCCGGGTCGACTCGCGAGGAGCGTGCCGAGGGTGTCGCAGTGATCTGTCGTGACATGAACGCGACGGGACTCACATCAGTGCACCAGGCGGGCACGGGTTCCGACGCCTTCACGGCATTTCAGGACGCGCGGGAGGCCGGGAATCTCTCCCTGCGAATGAATCTCTTCGCGAGTGGGGGCGCGTACCGGGACCTCCTACGCGCGGGGGTGCGCACAGGTCTCGGGGACGAATGGATCCGGTTGGGGCCGGTCAAGTACGGAGCCGACGGATCTGCATCTGAACGAACCATGAGAATGAGTACCCCCTACCAGGGCCGGCCCGACGACTTCGGGATCTTGACCATGACGCAGGATGAGATCCACGAAGCGGTAGAGGAGGCCCACCGGGCGGGGTGGCAGGTCGCGATCCATGCGAATGGCGATGTGACGATCGACATGGTCTTACAGGCATACGAGCGGATGGCTGCCGAGCACCCGAGGCCCGATGCTCGTCATCGCCTGGAGCACTGCTCCTTAGTGAATCCGGAGCTGCTCCGGCGGATTGCGGCTGGAGGGTACGTGCCGGCGCCGTTCTACACCTATGCGCACTACCACGGAGAGAAATGGATCGAGTACGGCGACGAGAAGATGGAGTGGATGTTCGCCCACAAATCGTTCATGGATCACGACATCATGGTGGCCCCCGCGTCGGACCACAGCCCTGGTCCGTATGAACCGCTCATGGCCCTACAGTCCATGGTCACCAGAAAGGACTTCTCCGGTCGGGTGTGGGGGCCGTCGCAGCGCGTCTCCCTAGATCAGGCACTACGCATCTGTACGGTCCACGGTGCGTACGCCTCCCACGAGGAAGACATCAAGGGCACCATCACCGCCGGCAAGCTAGCTGACTTCGTCGTGCTGGCTCAAAGCCCATACGACGTGGAGCCCGACGCAATCAAAGAGATCCAAGTGGTGCGCACGGTGGTGGGCGGTCGTACCGTCTTCGAGGCTTGATCGACGAGCGGTCCTCAGCGTGTGGTTGGTGCAAGACTTCATTGAACTTGTAGGAGCGCGCCTGGAGCCCTACGCTCTCCCTCCCGCACGACCACGAATCAAGGGTTTGGGATGACCAAGAGACCGCTTCTCCCGGTACTGCTCGCACTGTGCATCGCGCCGCACTTCCAATCCGTAGCGGCCCAGGAAAGCACAAATCTCGATGTCGAAGGGCTCGACCAGCCGGTGGAGATCCTCGTCGACCGGTGGGGCATCAGTCACATCTACGCGGAGACGGAGCACGACCTCTTCTTCGCGCAGGGATGGAACGCCGCTCGCGATCGACTCTTTCAGCTCGAGCTGTGGCGGAGGCAAGCGACCGGGACCGTCGCCGAAATTCTGGGCGAACGGGAGCTAGAACGGGACATCGGCACGCGCCTCTTCAAATTCCGCCGGGACCTCGAGCAAGAGCTCAACCACTACCACGACCGTGGCTCACTCATCATCCGGGCGTACACGGATGGTATCAACGCGTACATAGCACAGACCGAAGCGGACCCCGATCTGCTCACGCCGGAATTCGAACTGCTCGGGATCACCCCCGGGTATTGGACGCCTGACGTCGTGATCTCCCGACACCAGGGGCTGCTCGGCAATATCGGCGCCGAATTGGCGACGGGTCGGCGCGTGGCGATGCTTGGCGCGGAGATGGTCCAAGAGCTTTCGTCCTTCGGCCCCGGCGTCCCGGACCTCAATCTGGACCCCGCTGTGGATGGTTCGGCGCTGAGCGAGGATATTCTCGGCGTATACAATGCGTTCCGGAGGCCGGTCCGCTTCCAGCCGGAAGACATTGTCGACGCGAGCCGTCGCGCGGACGACGAAGCATTTGCGATGTTGGAGGTAGCAGCGCGCGACGCCTCCGCGGTTGTTGCCTACGATGTCGAACAAGACATCGGTTCGAACAACTGGGTCGTCGACGGCTCACGATCCGAGAGCGGATATCCGATGATGGCCAACGATCCCCACCGAGCTCAGGGGTCGCCGTCCCTCCGCTATTGGGTGCACCTGGTCGGACCCGGGTGGAACGTGATCGGGGGCGGGGAGCCCAGCCTCCCCGGAGTGTCTATCGGGCACAATGAGTACGGTGCGTGGGGCCTCACAGTTTTCTCGACGGACGGTGAGGACCTCTACGTCTACGAGACAAACCCATCCAACCCCAACGAGTACCGGTATCGAGGTGAGTGGGAAGCGATGACCGTGATCTCCGAAGAGATCCCGGTGCGCGGCCGCTCCGCGGAGCAGGTCGAGCTCAAGTACACACGGCACGGGCCCGTGGTTTTCGTGGACGAGGATCGGAATCTGGCCTACGCGGTGCGCGCCGCATGGATGGAGGTCGGCGGAGCGCCATACCTCGCATCGCTGCGTATGGATCAGGCTACCACTTGGGAAGAGTTCCGAGAGGCGTGCAACTACTCGAACATCCCGGGCGAGAACATGGTCTGGGCCGGACGCGATGGGACCATCGGTTGGCAGTCTGTCGGAATCGCGCCCGTCCGGAGGAATTGGAGTGGGCTGGTCCCGGTCCCGGGCGATGGCCGGTACGAGTGGGATGGTTACTTGCCGATCATCGCCAAGCCTCACGTGGTGAATCCGCCCGAGGGGTACTTCGCAACCGCGAACAACGACCTGATCCCTCGGGACTATGAGTACATGGATGCCGTGGGTTTCTCATGGTCTGACCCTTACCGGTGGCTTCGCATCGTCGAGGTGCTCGGTAACGGAACCCGGTTCTCGATGGCGGACATGATGCGCCTCCAAACAGACGAGCTGTCGCTCCCAGCGCGCCAGCTCGTCCCGATGCTCGACGCGGTTACGTCGACGGGCCGAGCGGAGGAGGCTCGCCAAATGCTTCTGGAGTGGGATTGGGTGCTCGACAAGAACTCGATCGAGGCCGGGATCTACGTAGCGTTCGAGGCTGAGTTGAGGCGACGAGTTCGGGACGCTCTCGTCCCGGACGGCGTCGATATGAACCTGTCCCTTCGGAAGGTGATCGAGACGATCGTGGTGCCGCCAGGTGGGCTCGGTGTCGATCCACTGGCCGCCCGAAATGCCATCCTGCTCGCGGCACTCGAGTCGGCCGTCGGTAATCTCGAGGACAAGCTCGGTCCTGACCTTTCCGACTGGCAGTACGGGCAGGTCGACTACCATCACGCGCGGCTTCGGCACCCCTTGGGCAATGCCGTCGACGAGGCGACGCGTGATCGTTTCGAAGCCGGCCCGCTACCGAGGGGTGGATACGGCTCGACTGTGAATCAGACGGGCAACGGTGACAACCAGACGTCAGGGGCTTCGTTCCGGATCGTTGTCGACACCGAGGACTGGGACCGAGCGGTCGGAATGAACACCCCGGGGCAGAGTGGTGACGTCCGGTCCCCATTCTACCGAAACCTCTTCGAGTACTGGGCGAACGACGATTTTCACCCGGTGTTCTACTCTCGCGAGAAGATCGAGGCAGCGACTGCGCAACGGCTGAACTTGCGACCCCGGTGAGGAGACTCCGTAGCCCTGTAACAGTGGGCCCAGTCCGGCTGGTCGCCCTTTTCATTGCGACCCTCGCTGGATCACTCGAAGGACAAGAGCCGGGCACGATCTACGTACATGGTGGAGCCATGATGGTACCCGCAGTCCTCGCACCCACGGCGACTCTCGATGTCCGCGTGTGGCGGGGCGTCTCGGTGCTCGCCGTCGCTCGTCAGGTCGAGGCTGACATCGGGTGTGCGAATCCCGTCGAGAACGATGGATGCCAACTCGACGGATTCAGTACCGGGGTAGGTGTGCGGCTACGGGCCGAGTCTTCGGACAATTGGTGGCCATACGTGGACATTCTCGGAGGGGGGCATCGCTACGCTCGGACGGAAGAGTGGAACGCCTTCGTCGGCTTGGCTTTCGGTGTCGGCTGGTACGTGGAAGAGCGTTGGTCCATCGCAGCTTCCGTGGACACGGCGTGGTTGGATGCGGCTCCGCTGAACGAGGATCTGGTCTTCACGAACCCGGCAAGTTTCGGGAATACCGTGGTCGGGCTCGTCTTCCAGGTCGGGTACCGATTGCGGTAGCGGAAGCTACGGCGCCCGGCTCTCGAGCCACTCATCGGGCTGTTGGGTCCGACCGCGCTCGTCTGGGTTCATCTTGAACCATCGAGCCACCAAGAGGATCTCGGCGGCTTCGTCCGACGAGAGTGCGGCCGGACCGCGTTCGACCTCGCCGAACACTCGACGGACCTGTCGGGCGACGGTCGCACGAGCTGAGTGACTCTTGGGATGCGCCATCTCGCAGCGGATTCGTCCGCGTCGAACGAGGTAGATCCGGTCATCGCCAGCGAACCCCGGCACGCGATAGACGAAAGACAGATCTTCCACGGCTCCGCGAAAGGCGACGAGCTGATCACGGAAGGTCTTGAGTCGTTCGATCCGGTCTCTCAAGAGCGCCGCATACTCGAAGTCGGTTCGAGACGCTGCCTCGGCCATCTCCGCCTCCAGCTCTGCCAGGGGCTTCGAGGCGCGGCCCTCTAAGAAGCGCCGAGCCAAATCGACGGCGTTCTGATACTCCGCAGCCGAGGGTCGCCCACAGCAGGGGGCCAAACAGGTCTGCAACTCTGCTCGAATGCATCGAGGGATCCGGCCGCCCTTGAACATCTCGAGTTGGTCGTCGAAGAAGGTCGGAGTCGGTCCCGGACAGTCCCGAAGCCGCAGCACGTGGCCCAACTCGCGAACAGCCCGGGCGACGGACCTCACGCGGGGGAATGGTCCGTAGTACGTCGATCCATCGTCGACGATCCGTGTCACCGGAAGGACTCGCGGGGCATGTTCGCGCGTGACCTTCACGAACGCGTAGATGCGTTTGCGCTTGTGTTGGACGTTGTACCGCGGCTGCCAACGCTGGATGAGCTTCATTTCGTGGACGAGCGAGTAGAACTCGTTCGGGATGTACTCCCACTCGATGCGGGCCGTCTCACGAATCAGCTCCCACGCTTTCTCGCCTCGCTCCGCTCGGAAGTAGGAAAGGACGCGGGTCCGGACGTGCACGGACTTGCCGACGTACAGGAGCTCGTCACCGGGTCCCAGCATCCGATACACACCCGGTCGATTCTCGACCGTGGCGCGCACGTGTTCACGGAGGCTGGGGTTGGCGTGCACTGTGCTTCCGTCCCCCGACAGTGGGGCTGGCGTCTTCGCTCTTTCTTCGGGAAGATAGGAGGGGACGATCGAGCCGCCAAACGGCTCGGATCGGCATTCCGCACCCCGGCGCACGCGGTCAGAGTAGAGACATGAGTATGACAGGCTCCGACAAGATCATCAGGGATCCGCTTTGGGAGACCATTCGCCTCGACCCGACCGCGGTACGGATCGTGGACACCGCCGAATTTCAGCGTTTGAGATACATCAAGCAGCTCGGATTGGCGCATCTCGTCTACCCAGGTGCGACACACACCCGTTTCGACCACGCGCTCGGCGTCTACCATCTCACTCGCACCGCGCTGCGCGGGCTCCGGGATCGCGGGGGCGTCCCGCCAGAGGCTTGGAGCGGGGAAGAGCTCATACCGTACGCGGCTCTCCTCCACGACATAGGGCACTACCCGTATTCGCACGCCTTGGAGGAGCTGGAGACAGAGCAGGTGCCCGCGCACCATGAAGACGTGAGCCGACAGTTCTTCGCGTCTCCGGCCCTCCGAGACGCTCTGGCTCCGCTCGGCCTCACCGCTTCGGACGATATCGCAGAACTCATTAGAGGCGAGAGCGCGATCCCATTGCGTGGGCTCGTGTCGGGAAGTCTCGACCTCGACAAGATGGAGTACCTCCGCCGCGATGCTCGCTTCTGCGGTGTCCCGTACGGTGAAGTGGACGTGTCGAGGCTGCTTCAGGGGCTCGTCCTGTTGCAGGATCCGAGTTCAGGACAGTACGAGGTCGGCGTCCACGAGAAGGCGATCTCGGCGCTGGAGTCACTCCTGTTCGCGAAGTATCAGATGTTCAGAAACGTGTACTGGCACCATGGGGTTCGTGCGGCGACGGCCCTCTACAAGCGGATTGTCGACGAGGCTGTGCGCGGCGGTCTCTTGGACCCTGAGGAGTTGGTCGGACCCACGGACGAGGAGCTGCTCTACGAGATTGGGCGCAGGGTTGCCGAGGATGACAGCCCCGTCTCGGAGCGCATTGCCGCGCGGTGGCTGCCGGCGCTGCGACAACGTCGCTTGCCGAAGCGGGCTCTGGAGCTCACCGCGGCCGACCTGGCCGGCCGACGTGTCGAGGATTGGGCCGTGGGTGACTCGCCTTGGAAGCGAGCGGTAGAAGACGACTTGGCTTCCGATCTCGGCTTGGAGCCTGGAGAAGTTGTGATCGACTTTCCCGTGAAGCCGGCGATGTTCCAGCTGGACGTCCTCGTGGAGCGCCGAGATGGGGCGGTACAGCGACTTGGCATGGAAGGGGCCGAGGGGATGCTCGACCTTCCCAAGGTTGCTCGTGAACTCTACACGACGGCCCGAGTGTTGAGGGTGTTCACATTCGAGCGACGAGAGGTGGAGGCCGACCTGGTGCTCGAGCGTATTACTCGGCCCGTCGGAGCTACTTAGTCGTCACCGCACCAGGATGAGGGCGGCCGTAACGTTGTCGTGGCCTCCCGCCTCGTTCGCCGACGCGAGGAGCGCTTCGACGGCTCGTTCCGGGTCATCGCTTCCTGACTCCGTGAGGCAACGCGTCAGGATGCCGCTGACGGTGTCGTCATCGAGCATCCCCACGAGCCCGTCGGTGCAAAGGAGGAAGGCATCGCCGACCTCACACCTCCCTCCGAATACTTGGGGTTCCGGCGTGTCGGGGAGTCCGAGGCACTGGGTCAGGAGGTGAGCGTACGGGGAGTTCTTGGCCTGGGCCGGATCCATGATCTCGTTGTCGATCTGCTGCTGTACCCAGGTGTCGTCTCGAGTCAGCTGGCGGAGTACGCCGTCCCGGAAGAGATAGGCTCGGGAGTCGCCCACGTGCCCGACCACGAACTGTGCACCGTCTGCGTCGACGACGAGCGCGGTCAACGTCGTTCCCATACCGTCGAGGTGGGGCTCTACGGTGCCTCGGTGACGGATCGCTTCATGAGCTCCGGTGACAGCCGACTCCATGAGCGGCAGCATGGCTGCTCCGAAGTCGACGGCGGTGGTCACGTTGGGGACGGCGTCGCGGAGCGACTCGGCAGCGAACTCGCACGCCACGAGACTCGCTACATCCCCACCGGGGTGTCCGCCCATACCGTCGGCGACTACTGCGACTCCGAACTCCTCGAGTAGGGCGATCGCGTCCTCATTACGTCGCCTCACTCTCCCAATATCGGAAGATCCTGAGACGATCAGTTTTGGCGGCAAGAGTACGCGCTCTCGGGGACGGGGTCGCATGGACGATCGAGGGTGGTGAAAAGTTGACGGGAGTGTCGGGTGGCTGCAACCAGAAGATCTCAGTCGAAGGGGCTGGCGCTCAGAGGAACTGCACTCCATATGAGGGTTACAGAGCGTGCGCGGAGACCGTACGTACGCACGGGGTGTACCGGATCGGGTCTCGGACTAGCTCAGAGGACTCGCACGGGACCCGGGCTACGTCCGGTCGTCGCAGACTCAACTCCGTTTGCAACTTGACGGGACGGTTACACGTCTACACTATAAACGGCTCGGGACTTTACGGGTCCTGAGAATCATGGCTCACCGGTTCGGTTGGATCTCCAGTCGGATCAGGAGCCCTAGGGAGAACAAGAGAAACGATGGCCACTGCCACGACCACAAAGCGTCGGAAGCGCCGCGGAAAGGGCAATCTTCTTTCCGGATTCGACGCGAGTGTCGAGGAACAGAGTGCTCTCGATCAATACCTCCGAGATGTGAGCCGTCACGAGCTCATCACGCCTGAGCGTGAGAAGGAGCTCGGAGCTCGCGCCCAAAAGGGTGACCAGGAGGCGATTCAGGAGCTCGCTCGAGCGAACCTCCGCTTCGTAATTAGCGTTGCAAAAAAATATCAGAACCGAGGCGTGTCTCTTACGGATCTCATCCAAGAGGGAAACGTCGGTTTAGTCACTGCTGCCCGGAAGTTCGATCCGGAGCAGGGTGTGAAGTTCATTAGCTACGCCGTTTGGTGGATCCGCCAGGCGATTCTAGCGTCACTTGCGAATCATGGGCGCGCGGTTCGTGTGCCCTTGAACAGGGCGAGTGACCTGGCTCGGATCTTCCGTGAGAAAGAGCGGCTGAAGCAAGAAAAGGGTCGGGAGCCGACGACAGATGAGCTGGCTGAGGCGACACACCTCACGCCAGAGCTAGTCGAGTCGCTCCAGACTTTGAATGCAGCTGAAATCCGGTTGGATGCGCCGATTGGCGATTCCGAGGATTCGCAGCTCGTAGAGCGGTTCATTACGGAAGAAGCAGCAGAGCCGGAAGTCGAAGTTGAAGGGAGGCTTCTGACGGAGACGATCACTGCGGCGCTGTCGACGCTCGAAGAGCGCGACGCCAAGGTGCTCCGGCTGTACTTCGGTCTCGAGGGAGAGCGAGAGCATACGCTCGAGGAGATCGGGAACATGCTGGGGGTGACGCGCGAACGGATCCGGCAGCTTCGGGACCGGGCGCTGCGCAGGCTCCGTGAGGGAGACAAGGGCAACGCGCTCGAGTCTTTCGCTGCCTAACCGGTGAGCCTTTAGCCCAAGTGGGTGCGACACGCGAGCCCCTTGCCGGTGCCAATAGCCGGCAAGGGGCTCGCTCGTACCCGGGTGCCGCCCGACTCCGGTGTGGTCATGGCTGACTCGTCACAGGAGGAGTCGGGGATCGTCCGTGAAGTGGCCGGGGGCTGCTACTTCATAGCCCTCGACTCAGGCGCAGTCTGTGAGGCGACTCTACGAGGACGGCTCAAGAAGGGGGCCGCGGGGGGGAGTCGCGTGGTGATCGGGGACCGCGTCAGAGTGCGTATGCAGGGAGCCGAGGTCACGGTCGAGAGCGTCGAGACCCGGAGGAACTGTTTGGCTCGACGGGGGCGCGGGGGGCGGACGCCGAAGGTTCTTGCTGCGAACCTCGACTCGGTGTTCGTCGTCGTCGCGGCCGGCAAGCCACGAGCGACCCCACACCTGATCGATCGACTCCTTGCCCTCGTCGAGGCGAGTGGAATTCACCCCATCTTGGTCGTCAACAAGGCCGACCTCGGCGACGAGACAGAGCTGGTCGACCTGTACTCGAGCATCGGGTATGACGTCCACGTCGTGAGCGCGAAGACTCGAATCGGGCTCGACCGTTTCCGAGAGAGTCTTTGCATAGGGATCTCCGCTCTCGTCGGACCGTCGGGAGTCGGGAAGTCCACCCTGATCAATGCGATCGATTCTAGGCTCACCCTCCGGACCGGAGCACTGTCTGCGAAGACCGGTACGGGTCGGCACACCACAGTCGGTTCTCGGCTTCTAGAGTTGGAGTGCGGCGGGATGGTTGCCGACACTCCAGGATTTGCCGATGTCGGGCTTTGGAAGGTCGCACCCGAGTTCGTCGAGGGGTGCTTCCCCGAGATTGCGGAACGGTCTGACGGGTGCCGCTTCAGAGGTTGTGCGCATCGGAGTGAGCCGGACTGCCAAGTGCGCGCGGCGGTCGACGCTGGCGAGTCGCGAGCTCTCGCTACACGAGCTACAAGGCCCTCTTGGACGAGGCGAACGAAGAGCGGAAGAACCGCTGACGCTAGGGCCCGCTCGACCCACAGCTGTCTTGGTACGACCGAACCCATCCTCCTTCGGCGCGAGACAGCACCGCGAACCAGCGCCGATTTGATCCGAAGACGTCGAGGAGGATCTCGTCCGTGCCGTCCCCGTTCCAGTCGAGGTGGTCCACGTAGCTCGGCACTCCCTTGCCCTCGTCGTCGACCGAGCGAAACCAGGTGAAGGTGGGCAGGTATTCGTCTCCGTTCTCTTCCCCGATCATGAAGAGCGAATACGCTCCCGCGCCTGGAGCCGACGTCGTCGGATCGTCAGCCCGCGTGAAGGTGGCCGCGATCGACATGCCAGGTGCGTTTCGCAGCTGATAGACGGTGATGCTATCCCGTGCCGAAAGGACGCCTCCCTCCGGCCAAGTCGCTCCCACACTACGGAGGGTTTCGGTCGCGATCGCGATCGACGCGACGCGTTGGTCGTAGTCGTGGGTAAAGCTGCGGTACGGCTCGTACGGGCGATCCAGCGTACTCTCGGCGGGCATGGCGAGAAGGCGGCGAGCTTCGGCGGCGCTAGGGATCAACTCGACCACACCCGAAACGCCAATGCGGTCCGCGCAATAGCCGGGCTGTGGGCTAGACGCCTCCACGGTCATCCGTCCGACCCGTACACCTTCGGAGAAAAGAACCCATTCAGCGCCGGGTTGGGTAAGGGTCCCAAGGCGTTCCTGATCTTCTGCGAAGTCCGGGTTCGGGAAGGGTTCTAGGCGGTCAGGAAGGACCTCGCCGACGAGCACGAAGTCCGCCCGCTCGCCCACCCGAACGCCAGCCAGCAGGAGCGGTCCATCCACATTCGACACCGTCTCGGTCGGCGTCTCGTCCTCGCTCGGCTCTACCGTGGTTTGGGTCTCGGGTGGCCCCCTCAACTCAATTGATGCGCCGCCCCACGCCACGTTGTCGCATCCTGTGCTCGCGGTTACAATCACCGCGAGTGCCAGTAAGTGCTTTTGCATCAAGCTCTTGGGAAACTAGGCGACCGGTTATCGATTCGGACGATCGGGAGCGTTGAAGCTAGCCCACGAGCCCAGTCGAGCAAGCCGCGTATGGACGGTCATCCTTCGGAGTCTGCTTCCCTTCGGGAAGTCATGGGCAGCTACCCGACCGGGGTCACGATCGTCGCATCCAGGGACCCGGACGGTACGCCCTTCGGGCTGACCATGAACTCGTTCACGTCGGTCTCTCTCGACCCACCGCTGATCTTGGTATGCGTGGGGCACTCCTCGACGTCTCACGATCGCATGGTCACCGGCCAAGGATTCTCGGTCAGCATCTTGGCCTCCGATCAGGGCGAAGTCGCGGCCAGGTTTGCCCGAGAACCGTCCGAAGGCCGGTTCAACGAGGTCGATTGGCTCGAAGCACCCTCGGGTAATCCAGCGATCTCCGGAGCTGTCGCTGTTCTGGATTGTTCGGTCCACGCGGTCCACCAGGGTGGCGATCACTCGGTACTGATCGGCCGGGTAGAGCACGCAACCGTTTCGGAACTCCCGGCTCTGGTGTTCCACCGGGGTGCCTTCTCAGCGTCGGGCGAGTGACTTCCGGGCACGCTTCACCCGTGCGTCGGGTGTCTCGCGTGAGATGGGTCCCCCCCTTTCTCGTCGGTGCGGCCGCAGCAGTAGTTGCCGAGGTGTCCGTCTCACTTCTCTTGTATGGCGGGCCAGGCTTCGTGCGGGGTCTCACGACCATTCTCACCGTCGAATGTGTGGCATTGGCGACGGGTCTCCTCACAGCTCCCGCGCCAGGCCCGAAGCTGGTGGACAGGCTACGTCGCCGGTGGGTCGCCTGCCTTACTTCGTTCCTGTTGGCCGGAACGTACGGCACTTTGTGGAGCCTGAACGTGATCGGACAGGGCCGGCTTCCCCAGGGAGCGGGCCTCGCCCTGGTGGCGGCCCTTCCCCTGTACACAGTCGGCACGGTTCTCGGGGGAATCGCCACCGAAGCTGCTCATGCAGAGGGGCGCGGCCGCACAGCCGGCATCGCGGTATCGGGAGCTGCGTTTGGGGTGGTGGCTACGGGGTACTTGCTACCTAGGGCGCCCATGCCGGCGTCGCTCCTTGTCGGCTGCCTGGTCGTCTTGTCTTTGGCCGGCATGGTGTATGGCGTGGTGTTACGGTCGAGGGTCGAGGTGAAGCGCCTCACGACCCGTCCGAGCCCAGCTGGTGAGATCCGACTCGAAGAGTGGCGCGAAGCCGATCGAGCAGGAGCCGACCTGCTTCTATTCGAGGGAAGTACCGAGCGCCGCCGGTATCCGGTCGAGGAGCGGACCGCCCCCCCGTGGGATGTGGCACTCCTGCGCGCCGTCCTTCCAGACCTCGAACGGCCGTTCCGTGTCCTGGCGGTCGGCATGGGCGCCTCGTCGGCACCGGGAGCTCTCCTCAGGGAGCACCCGTCTGCCACCGTCACAGTGCTCGAGCGGATCCCGGTCTTGGTGGAGGTCGCGCGTGAGCATTTCGGTACCGGGTTGGTCATCGGTCAGCACGATCGACAGCATGTGATGACTGGAAACTTGGACGACCGGATCGACGAGCTGACGACGGGCGCAGATGTAATCTTGGTGGACTCTCGGGCACTAAACCCTGTCGGTGGAGTGCGAGGCCTCTCGAAGGCGAGTTGGGCGACACTTCGTCGCCTCGCAGCGCCGAGTGGAGTCCTCGTGTTGGGGCCGGAGCTTCCGGAAGCCGAGACGTCGTTCGAAGCTGAGGGCTGGCTCCGTGCCGAGTATCGGCGAGCGAGCGACCGTGAAGGAGTCCGAGACGAATCGATCCTCGTGACTACATCGCCCCAACCGGGGATCGAATGGCCAGAGGACTTCGATGGCTTCCGTCTGGTGGGCGCGGCCACCTCGGTATGAAGCTGGTCCACCTCTCGGACCTCCACCTGGGGTTCAGGGCGTACGGGCGCATCGATCGCGGGGCAGACATGCGCGAGCGGGACGTTGCCGCTGCCTTCGAACGAGCAGTCGCGGACGTCGTGAAGTTGGCTCCCGACGCGATCGTCATCTCTGGCGACGTATTCGATCGACCCGATCCTCCCGCGAGCGCGGTTGTCGTTCTCGCGCGTGGTCTCGAAACATTCAGGGTGTCGCTTCCCGACGCGCCGGTGCTCATGGTGTCTGGCCCGCGTGACACCCCACGGAGGCCGGGGGATCCTGGTGCCCTCGCGGTTCTCGACACCTTCTCGAACGTCGACGCGGCCACCGCGCTGACCCGCTCCCTCCGGTTCAATCGTTTCGGTCTCCACGCGTGCTTGGTGCCCCACCGCGCGGTACGAAGGGACGCTCCGCCCATCCCTGGGCCCTTGCCGACGATGCAGTGGAACGTGCTCGTGCTGCACGCGACCCCTGCAGTTGGTTCAGAGGATGGCATTCCTGTGGATCCCGACGAGTGGGACTACGTAGCTCTTGGGGGATCTCATCGTCGTCGTGAGCTCGCGGAGCGAGTTCGCTACCCGGGGTCTCTCGAGCGGGTGGCGTTGGATCCGTGGGACGAGGCCGCCGACGAGAAGGGGTTTCTTTCGGTCGATCTGACGAGTGGCCGGACCGAGTTCCACGCGATCCATGGGAGGCCGGTCGTTGCCCTGGCTCCGGTGAAGGTCCGTGAGGCGGACGGGGAGCGCGTGCGGGGGAAGGTTCAAGAGGTGATGCGGGAGGTGCCGGGCGGAATCGCCAACAAGATCGTTCGCCTACGCCTGCAAGGAGCTTCGCCCGAAGACGTGCTAGCGCTCCAGGGCGAGCCGCTCCGAGACCTACGTGCTGAGGCGCTCCACCTCGCGATCGAGGCCGGACCCGACCTCAGGGTACCCTCCGAGACGTGGCAGTCGCTCGATGTGCCCCGCAGGGTTCGGGACGCCGTGGCTCGCGAACTCGAACGAGAGGGCGGAGCGAGCGGGGAGACACGGACTATTCTAGAGCGCGTGCTTCCGGACTTGCCCCCGGGAGGTGAGGACGCACCCCACGGTGCGATCGATGCCCTCGATGGTGAGCTCCCTGGGTGGGGGCGTGTGAGTACATCGATTCCCGCCGGGCTGACCGGGGTGCTCGGGGGGACCGGAAGAGCGCGTCGAGCGGTGGCTGAACTCTACCGCCGGGTCGGGGCGACCGGGTCGCCCGGCGCACTCCGTCGGTGGTGGGAGGGGGAGGCTGGTGAGACGCTCGCCGGAGCGCTGAGGGTCGCGGTCGACGCGGTCGCCGAGAGTCGAGGCGTGGGCGTCATAGATGAGGCGATGGAGATGCTGGGCGTAGATCCGCCGACCGCGGAGGAGCCACCGACTCGTAGTCGGCCTGCCCGCGGCGCGGTGCGCGTCGACCCGGAAATCGTCGAAGTCGAACTCGACGTCGCCCGCCGAGACCTGATGACGAGCCGGGCCGACGTGACGGAGATCGATGGTGATCTCGAGGTCGCTACCATGGATTGGCATCGTGAGCGACAAGACGCCGAGACCACCCTCTTTGCCTACCGAGATCGTGCGCGCGAGCTACGGGGGCGTATTCGCCATATGGAAACCACTGGTCCGGACGCGCCGTGTCCCACCTGCGGCCGGGTCCTGGAGACACACTACCGGGAGGTCATGGCAGAGCTGCAAGACGAGTGGGAGGCCGTGGTCCAGGACGGACGTTGGTGGAAGAGCCGGTGGGAGCAACTCGAACTCAAGCCCACACACTTACAGGAGTTGGAGCGCCGTTCACTCACCCTCCATGCGGCGCTCGAGGCAGGATCCGAGCGGGTTGAGCTACTGCGTGCGAGGCTCGAGGAGCTGCGGGGTACTCGGACTGCAGCGCCCGCGCTCGAAGGACCGGAGGGTGCTGTGTTGGGGGCGCTTCTGCGCGTCCGTACGGCGCGCATGACCCGCGTCACGGACCTCCTACTCAACCGGGCATCTCGCTTCGTGTCCAGGATCTCCGGAGGTCGGATCCTGGCGATCACGACGGAGAACGACTTCGTTCACCTGCAGGGTACACTAGGCCCTCTGACTCCGTTGTCCGAAGAGGACCTCGCCTGCGGGCGCATCGCGATCCGTCTTGCTGTCGCGTCTCTGGTAGCGGCACGCGGAAGAGTCGTGTCTTCGTTCGCGATCGAGCAGCCGTTCGACCGATTGGACGCGGAAGCCCGTCTCAGGACGTTGGCTGCGGCCAAGGAGTTGGCCCGAGAGGTACCGCGAGTCGTTCTGTTCAGCCGAGGCGATGTCGTCGAGACTCGCCCCGAGATGTTCGATTACGTCCTCGAGGTGCGGGAGGGCTCACCTTCGGGACCGGTAGTCCGCCCCGCGCCGGCGGGACCCGGAAGAGTGGTTCTCACGTCGTCCGCGATGCGTCCCACGGCATCACTCCGCGGGTGAGCACCGGGCCGGTGCCGCGTCGCATAATTTGATCTCTGCAACCTTTCGGCCCCAGATTCCGTCTGTAGGAAGTACTTATTAGAGCTCAATGGGCGCGCGGGAGCGCCCAGCGGTTTTCAGGATGGGGTTCGGGGCGATGCTCAGCTATCTGTTGCCTGCATTGGCGGCGGCCACGATCGCCGGAATCGGCATCCGGCTCTGGTATCGGAGCTGGAATCGCCGGCGTGTGGCCAGCCGCCGGAGAGTTGAAGCGCCCAACTCTCACTACTCCTCCACCGGCGTCCGCAACCAAGAAGATCGTGAGCGGTGGGGTGGCATCAACTTGTCCTCACTTCATCCGCTGAATGCCGACGAGGTGCAACGTCTGCTGCAGCAGGTCGACGCCGATGGCGTGACCTGTCTCTCCCCACGAGATCGACTCTTTTTGGACAACATGACGCTTCCCCGTATGGGTGTCTGATCGAGTCAGCTTCCCAGCGCCGCGGTAGCGACGATCTCCACCACGTAGGGGCCGTCGAAGTTCTTCACGGGGACGATGGCACGTGCCGGTTTGTGGCTTCCCATGGTGTCGGCATACGCTTCGTTCACTGCGCCCCAGTGCTCGATGCCGGAAACGTAGATCATCATTCGGACCACGTGATTCAAGCTGCTTCCGGCAGCTTCTAACACCTTCTCGACGTTCTTGAGGGCCTGGCGAGTCTGCTGGGCCGCGTCGCCCGGGTCCGCATCTGGATGGTCGGGGTCTTTGCCCAGGACGCCGGCGCAGTACACGACCCCACCATAGACGATGGCCTGGCTGTAGTGACCTGCCGGAGGGGATCCGTCTGAGGTCGAGATAATCTTCATTCTGAATGTCTCCTTGAGATCAATGATTCTGTGTCGTCGAGACTGTGTCGTCCGGACGTCGATCAGAGTTGCAAGCGAGCTTCCTCGCGGCGCTCCTGCCCCGGTGCTCGCCAGGCGAATCGCGCTTGCCAGCGATTGCTCTGAGCTTCCGCTACGTCGGCGATGATGCCTCCCAGCACAGGGGCGAACTTGAAGCCGTGTCCGCTGCCACCGGTCGCAATGACCAAGCCGTCGAGAGTCGGGTGGCGGTCGATCAACAGGTCCCCGTCGAAGGTGTCACAATACAGACAGATCCTGGTGTGCACGACGTCGGCTTCCACCAGGGCTGGAATCGACGCTTGCAGAAAGAGGCGTACCGCCCCGAGGTGATCTTCATCGACCACCCCTCTCTCATCGGGGTCGACCTCTAGACCGTCGCCATGGTGACCCAGCTTTACGAAGTCATTCTTCTCACTCACCGGGAAGCCGTACCAGCCCGTGCCGGCGATATCGGCCGCGAAGGGTGGGAAGCCAGGCGATCGAAACTCACTCGGATTCGTGGGTGCGAGATGCACGACGGGCTGGGCGACCGCGCGAGCCACCAACGCTAACTCCGGCACGAGACCCATCGACCAGGCGCCTGCTGCGACGACCGCCGTTTCTACCTCGATGTCCCGAGAAGGAGTCCGGAGTGCGGACACCCGACCCCCCTTCGTCACCACGCTCCCTACCCGTTGTGTAACAAACGTGACTCCGGCCTGGACGCAGCGAACCGCGAGCTCCTCGAGCACCTTGCCGCTCTCTGCCCAGCCTCCCGAAGGACTCAGGTAGCCGTCCGGGTACCGGCTCGCGTTCCACGCGGGGAAGTCACGAGCGAGCACCTTCTCGTCGATGCGCTTTGGGGTGTACCCTCTCGACTCCAAGACTCGAAAGCTCTCCGCCTCGAAGCCTCCCTCGGCGAGTGGCCGCGAAGCCAAGACGAGGAAGCCCTCGTCGTGGTAGAGTGTGCTCCCCCATTCCACGTTCCACCGGTGCCACCCAGCGATCGCCTCCTCTCCGAGCTCGTGGTAGAAGATGTCGGACCCATAGTCCATGCGGATCATCTTGCTGACGTCGGTCGACGAAGCGACCGGATTCGGCACCGCGGAGGGGTCGACGACGACTACCTCGTGCCCACGGACACTCAGCTCGAGGGCAGCTGTGAGCCCGAAGGCTCCTGCGCCTACGATTCCGATCCGACTCTTCCCGACTGACAAGCTTCCGATTCGGCCCTGGGGCGGTAGAATGTCCACGCGAACAACGGCCCAGATTGTGGAGTGACCTCACGACATGCAAATGCGTATCCTGTCCGGTGCGGATGTCCGCGCCGCGGTCGACATGGACGCCGCAATCGATGCGATGGCGCATGCCTTTGCGGCGCTGTCGGCGGGGTCCGCCGAAGTCCCGGTGCGACTCCCGCTCGAAACAGACGACGGTGTGACGCTCTTTATGCCAGCCCACCTAAGGGAGGGAGGGGCGACCGGAGCCAAGATCGTGTCGGTGAACCCCGGGAATGGAGCGCTAGGGATACCGACGATTCATGCGGTGGTCGTCGTCCTGGACGCCGCCACCGGCCGGGCGCGCGCGCTCATGGACGGCACGTGGCTCACCGCCTTGCGCACGGGCGCGGTAGGTGGCCTCGCCGCGCAGCTGCTGGCCCGCAAAGACGCTCAGGTCGTCGCGGTCTTCGGGGCGGGGGTTCAAGCCCGGACCCAGCTCGAGGCAGTGCGGTGCGTCCGCGACATCACGGAAGTCAGGGTCGTATCTCGGTCCGGTGACTCGGCCGACGCGTTCGTCGCCGAACTCGAGGGGGTCGACGCTCGAAGAGTCGACGATCCCTCGGCAGCAGTGGCCGGGGCCGATGTGGTGGTGGCGGCTACCGATTCGCTGACTCCGGTGTTCGAAGGCTCGAGAATCGAGCGTGGCACTCATGTGACCGCCGTGGGCTCCTTCACCCCCGAGATGCGAGAGGTGGACGTAGAGCTACTGCTCAAGGCCCGGGTCGTAGTCGACCAACGTGAGGCGGTGCTCGAGGAGGCGGGCGATATCATCGCTCCTCTGCGGGCGGGGCTCATCGATGAGAGTGTGATGGATGCGGAGATCGGCGAGATCGTCCTCGGCCATAAGCCGCCTCGAACTTCCGACGACGAGATCACCTTCTTCAAGTCGGTGGGAAATGCGGTGCAAGACGTCGTGGTGGCCGAGCGTGTGCTGGCCGTAGCGGAGCGAGAAGGCCTCGGCACACTCGTCGACCTTTAGACGCCCTGCGGCTGCGCTCGTCTAAGGAGTCGCCCCCGCCGGGGTCCCGAGAGCAAGCCATACCTGGGCCCGCTCCCGCAGGCGGTCGACCGCTTCGGTATCCCCTCTCTGGGTCGCGGCCTGCATCAACGCGGTGTAGACCCACGAGTAGTAGTTCGGAATTCCGAGGGTCGCGATGTCGGGCCAGTGGCCCCAACCGTCCGGGATGCCTCCTCGGTGCACGAAGACATCGTCGACCAACTGCTCGGTACGCGGTACGTCGAGCCAGTCGCCCGTGCCCACCGTGTAGGGGGATGGCTCGAGTCGCGTAAAGCCGGCGGTGCCGGGGTCGCCGTTGTAGAGTTTGAAAGCGAGTCCCTGGCGGACGAGGTGCGGGTGGACGCCTAGAGATGCGGCGGCGTTTCCGCTCGACGCAAAGTAGATGGGTCGATCTTCGATGGACTCGACGAGAATGGTCAGCGCAAAGCGTTGCCACGGGGCGAGGTATTGTCCCCCAGGAATGGGCGCGCGGATGTCTCCGATCTCGATCGTCACACTCTCGTCGACTCGCGTGAACGCTTGGGCGCCTTCGTCGATCTGCGGATCGGTGAGAGGAAGGATCGTCTTGGTCGGGACCTTGATCTCGGTGGTCAGCAGCGGGGTCAGCTCCCCCGAATCCTGCGTGCTCTGGACGTACAGCGCAGACGCACCGACCTCAGTGTAGGGGCGTTGGCACTGGATCACAGACCAATCGTCGGACGGGTCGACTCCCGGCGCGCACGGCGTGGTGAGGTCCCGTAGCTGCTTGGCATACCACGCCGTGTTCAGGTACGACGTCACGATGACGGTGACGTCCCGTCGGATGCCTTCGACCTCCTGAAGGTACCAGAGCGGGAAGGTGTCGTTGTCGCCATTTGTGAAGAGTACCGAGTACGGCTCGACGCTCATGAGGAGGTTGTATGCCCAATCGCGAGCAGCGTAGTCGTACGAGCGGGTTGCCCATCCCCAGTTGAACACCAGCGGAACGAGTGCCAGGCCGAGTACAGGAGAGACTCGCTTGAGCGACCCGCCGACCTCGCGGGCAGCCTCCTGCCATAACGTGGCGATCCCCATGCCGGCCCAGAGGCCCCACACCGAGAAGCTCACCACGAAGAAGTAGTCGCGCTCGCGAACTTCGTGGAGTGCCCGGTCCGGCACCGGATTGGGCATCGAGTACCCGTACTTGAAGTTCAGGTACACCACCAAGGCTACCGAGAGCGTGCCAAAGAGCGTGGCGATGTAGATGAAGCTCGCCTTGTCCCTCTTGTAGTGCTCCCAAGCACCCCAGATGCCCAGGCCTGCGAAGAGCATCGTGAACGGAAGGCGCATCTGGCCGGCCACGATCGATGCGGAGTCTACGGATCGAGCCCACTGCCAGTTGAAGTACTGGAGGTAATTCCCGATCTGGGAGAAGAACGGTGCCTGGCGGTCGTAGAGCGGAGGCTTCGAGTACTGTTCCCGCTTGAGCGCTTCACCGAGAGCTTCGCAACCGGCGTTCCCGTATGTCACAACGGACGCGAGTGCAGATCCGATGTCCGGACAGGTGGGTGCGGCTTCGTTGATCACCGGAGCCAGCCCGGCCCGGATCGGAAGGAAGAGGTGGATGGTAAGGCCCAACACCGCTGCCCCGACCGCCGCTACGTACAAGCGCCAATTCAGGAGTGTCTGCGGGCGCACGTAGAGAATGAAGAGGCCGATCGCTGGAGCGGCCAAGAACGCCATCAGGTGATTCCCCACGCTCAACGCGAGCAGGAACACCATCAAGATCAGAAGGTTGTCGTCTCGGCCCTTGCCGAGCCTCTCCTGCCAGCGCACCGCGAGCCACGACAGAAGCGCGATCGTGAGGAGTGAGACCGTGTACACCTTCTCGTTGACGTTCGACTGGTTCCAGACCGTGAACGCTGTGGCACTGACCATGACCGCTGCGCCAGCTCCGGCGAGGCGGAAGAAACGGTCGTCGGAGAAGTACCGCAGGATGTGGTGCACGACCAAGAACCAGAGGCCGTGAGCCGTGGCGCTGACGAACGCACTGAAGAGGTTGATCTTGACCGCCACCGAGAGCCCAAGCGGCGTCAGGATGATCGACCAGGCGCGAGCCAGGACGACGAAGAGCGGATTCCCCGGGGGGTGCGGGATCCCCATGATCTCACCAGTAGCGATGTACTCGCTGGTGTCCCAGAACGCAGTGGTCGGTGCGAGCGTCACCGCGTAGAGGAGGAACACAGCAAGGCCGGCACCGAGCGCGATCAGGTAGGGTGGCCTGAGCTCTTCTTCTGCGGGTCGTGTGGGCTCGCTCATCGTCCAGAGATTAGGTGGTTCCGACCCCTCGGAGGTTGCCGGACCGAGTAAGATACTATGTAGGCCGTAGGTGAAGGCATCTTGTGGCTCCCACCGTACACGCCCACTCAGGCGGAACCCACGTCGTCGAGCTGTACTCCAACACGACTGCCGGGCCGGCGAGAACGTCCCCTTCCCTCAGCGAGTGCCTCCACACCCAGGGCACATCGTACCGACTCCCGCCGAAGACGACACTCCCCGCTCCGTTCTCACCCACGCCTTCCGAGCTGGGCTCACCATTGAAGGTGGGGGGAGGCGCGGTCACCACCACCCGCGTGGTGACGGCCTCTACTGGGGTGTCCAATCGCTGGTACCCGTACCGTTCCTGGTGTACCCGGTGAAAGGCCGTTTCCCAAGCTTGGGCCTCGACCGGTAGCTCGAAGCTCTGGCCGCGGTAGCGAGCGTCGACCCAGTGCTCTGCGGAGAGGAGGGCTGGGTCCGAACCCTCCGCTACCATCTCGGCACGGGCCTGCGCCTCCAGTTCTGCCAAAGCGCTTTCCACGATCCGAGTAACGTCCGGATGGGCCGTATCGACGAGGATCGTCCGGGAAGCCTCTCGCATGATGGGGGAGGCGAGCATCCCATGAGCCGACAACAGTCCGGGGTCCGGGGGAACCAACGCCTCGGTTGCGCCCAGGCGAGCCGTCAACTCAGCCACGTGGAGGCCGCCGGCCCCACCGAAGGCGACGACGGCGAAGTCGACCGGGTCGTATCCCCGTTCGACGGAGATCACCCTGAGGGCGCGTTCCATCGCCGCGTCGGCAACCGCGATGACGCCTTCGGCTGCTTGGTCGAGCGTACTTCCCAGTGCGGCCGCGAGGGCCGCGAGCGGTTCCTCTACCGCGGATCGGTCGAGCGTGCTCGACCCTCCGAGGAAGCCGTCGGCCGGAAGGCGCCCGAGCCACACGTGTGCGTCCGTTACCGTGATCTCTGTGCCACCGCGCCCGTAGCAGATTGGGCCTGGCGCGGCCCCGGCGCTACGGGGTCCGACGCGCAGGGCACCACCCGCATCGACTCGGGCGATGGAGCCACCCCCAGCTCCGACGGTGTGAATGTCGATCACCGGGATCGACGCCGGTTGACCGCCGATAGAGAACTCGCGCGTTCGCAGCGGGCGACCCGGACAAAGGGAAACGTCCGTCGACGTCCCGCCCATGTCGAAGGAGATGATGTGTGTGCGCCCTGCTTGTTGCGCCCAATGGAGGGCGCCCACGACGCCGCCTGCCGGACCGGAGAGAACGGTATGCACCGGCTCCCGCTGTGCCCTCTCGATCGGCAGCGCTCCGCCGTTCGAGCCCATGATCGACACTCTTTGTGCCCCAGCCTCGTTGGCGAGGCGACCCAGGTACCGATCCATGATGGGCGCCACATAGGCGTTGAGTACCGTCGTTGAGGTCCGCTCATACTCCCTAAACTCCGGGACGAGTCGGCTCGAGACGGAGATAGGAAGCTTCAACTCGTGGAGAGCGTGCGCGACGCGCTGCTCGTGGGCCGGGTTCGCGTACGAGTGCAAAAGGGAGATCGCGATCGCCTCGCCTCCGGCGGCGAGGATCGTGGCGGGTATCTCGGTGAGGTGTGTCTCATCGAGCGGCTCGATCTCCGTCCCTTCGTGATCTAGGCGCCCTTCGATACCCAGACGATCCTCGCGAGCGACGAGGGGCGGGGGCCGGTGACCTGCGAGCGCGTAGAGTTGCGGGCGGTTTTGCCGACCGATCTCGATCACGTCTTCGAAATCGCGATTGGTGATCAGGACGACCTTGGCGCCCCGGCGTTCGAGGAGCGCGTTCGTAGCCACGGTCGAGCCGTGAAGGAGGGTGAAGTCCGTCCCTTCTCCTATCATAGAACGGATCCCGGCCAGAACCGCCTCGGACGGATCGTTCGGCGTGGAGGGCACCTTGAGTGTTTCGATACGGCCGCCTCGCAGGAGGACCAGGTCCGTGAAGGTGCCGCCCGTATCGACCGCCACGATCGGCGTTGACGCCCCTTCTGCCGCCTGGGACATTGAGTGGCTCAAGCGCCCTCCCTCGGCGGCCCCATCGGGCCCGTGGCCTTCGCCTCCATGCAGCTGCTCCCGTCTTTCGAACGTTTCAAGGAGCTCTCTCGCGCCGGGACGCTATTGCCCGTATGGAGGGAGTTCCTTTTCGATTTGGATACGGCGGTCACCGCGTACGCCAAAGTCTCCGACCCACCCTTCGGCTTCCTGCTCGAATCCGTGGTAGGCGGCGAACAATGGGCGCGATACACCTTTCTGGGAAGTCGCCCCAGGGGGGCGTGGCGAATCGAGGAAGGGCGGGTGTCGTGGTGGACGCCGGGGTCGGGGTGGAGCGAGGTAGCCACGGACGACCCCTTCGGTGACTTGGAGGTGCGCCTCTCGGAACACTCGCCGGTCACGGTCGAAGAGCTTCCACCGTTCTGGGGTGGGGCAGTCGGCTTCTTGGGTTATGACGTCGTCCGCCACTTCGAACGACTCCCTGACCGACCTGCGCGCGACCTCGCCATCCCGGATGGCGTCTTGATCTTTACCGACGTCGTGGTCGCGATCGACAACGTGCGGGGCACCGCGATGGCGATCGCGGCGGTGCCCGTACCGGAAGGGTGCGACGATGAGGAGTTGCGTCGCCGATACCAAGCCGGGGCACGGAGTACCGACGAAGTTGTCCGTCGACTGCTGGAAGGGTCTCCTCCGCCACCGGTCACGCTGGCTGCAGAGCCGGACGAAGATCCACCCGTGCGCTCCTCGATGACGCGAGAGGCCTTCGAGCGAGGCGTGGCTAGAATCCAGGAATACATCCGGGCAGGTGATGCCTTCCAAGTGGTTCTGAGTCAGCGCTTGTCCTTTCCTTGGGCGTCGTCGCCGCTGGCGCTGTACCGAGGGCTACGAAGCATCAACCCTTCCCCGTACATGTACTTCCTGGAGCTCGACGGAGTGTCGCTCGTCGGCAGCTCACCGGAAGTGTTGGTCCGAGTGGAGGGAGGACAGGTGACGGTCCGCCCAATCGCGGGAACCCGGCCTCGAGGAGGGACGGCAGAAGAAGAACGTTCGCTTGCTGCGGGCCTTCTCCAAGACGAGAAGGAGCTGGCGGAACACCGCATGCTCGTCGACCTCGGTCGCAACGATGTGGGGCGGGTGGCCGACTTCGGATCCGTCACCGTTCCGGAGTTGATGGTGATCGAGAAGTACTCACACGTGATGCATATCGTGAGCCAGGTAGAGGGGAAGCTGCGCGCGGGTTTGAGTGCGCTCGACGTCATCCGTGCGTGCTTTCCGGCCGGGACTGTCTCCGGGGCGCCGAAGGTGCGGGCGATGGAAATCATTGACGAGCTGGAGCCGGTTAGCCGAGGCCCGTATGCGGGTGCGGTCGGGCACATCGGGTACGGTGGCAGGTCGATGGACACGGCGATCACGATCAGGACCGTAGTGGCTCTCGACGGGGTCGCACACGTTCAAGCAGGAGCTGGAATCGTCGCCGACAGCGATCCCGCGACCGAGTACGACGAGACGCGGAACAAGGCGAGGGCGCTTCTCAGGGCGGCGCAAATGGTGGCCGGGTCAGATTCTTGACAGATCGGTCCAAAAGTGACTTATTGGTTCCATCATGACAGGAAGACCACGTGAGTTCGACCGTTCCGAAGCGCTTGATGAAGCGATGAACCTCTTCTGGTCGCAGGGATACGAGGCGACCGGAGTGTCACAGCTTTGCGAGCGGATGGGAGTTGGACGCCAGAGCCTTTACAACACCTTCGGCGACAAGGAAGCGCTCTTCGCCGAGGCGCTGGCTCGCTACCGCGAGCTACGATTCCGTCCGATGGTCGAGATGCTACGAAGGGGCGCCGGCCTCGACGGTGTGACCGAAGTTCTCGATGCCTGGGTTGAAGCCAACGCGGGCGACGGGTCGAAGGGATGTCTCATGGCGAACTCGATCGCCGAGTTCGGGGCGGCCGATGCTAGGGTGTCTCAGTCGCTGACGGCGATGCTTGCCGAGGTCGAAGGTGCCTTCGAGGAGGCCTTCGAGCGTGCCCAGCGCGACGGCGCACTGTCTGGCCATCACAACCCGAAGGCGTTGGCTCGCTTCTTCACCACGTTGGGCCAGGGACTCTCGACGGTCGGCAAGTTGGAGTCGGGTGGGCAGCTGACGCGCGATGCGGTCGAGACGGCCAGGGCGATCCTGTCATGACTGTTTTATTTGCCTCGTTATGGACCGAATGGTCCATAATGTTGTTCCTTAATCAGGAGATTGATCGATGCATCAGGTAGCCGTAACGAAGATTCTCGACGTCACGCCCGATCGAGCTTGGGAGATCGTGGACGACTTTGGGGGCGTGTACCGATATCACCCACGGGTGGATCGCTCTCCCCTCCTCTCGGAGGTGTCCGCCGGTTTGGGGGCCAAGCGCACCTGCCACTTCGACGACGGGAGTGCAATTGTGGAAGAGGTGACGGCGTATGAGCCAGGCCGAGAGTATGAGGTTACGATCGTCGACCCGGGCGCCTTCCCTCTCCACTCGGCGATCGGTCGGATCGTCGTGGAGCCGGCGGGGGTCGATCGCAGTCGCGTTACGTTCGCGATGTCCTTTGAGCCGAAGTTCGGAATCGCCGGCTGGCTGATGGGGAAGACGGTGATGGCCGCGCAGTTCAAGAGGATCCTCGAGACCGTGATCGACGGGATCGGCGAGCACGCGCACACCGGAGCCGTCGTGAGTCGACGACGAGCCAAGGCTGCTGCTTAGGAGATTGCGCGGTGTCTAGGAGGTGGGTGGCTAAGCGGTCGCGAGCTTCTGGTAGAGCACGACGAG
This sequence comes from Longimicrobiales bacterium, assembly GCA_965223235.1. Taxonomy (GTDB): domain Bacteria; phylum Gemmatimonadota; class Gemmatimonadetes; order Longimicrobiales; family Gaopeijiaceae; genus UBA2589. Next base: position 40,042 of record CBDCVV010000017.1, on the reverse strand, counting down.
TGCGCCAATCCCTTTCTCGAAGTTCTCGATTGAGAGCCATTCGTTGGGGGCGTGCAGGTTGCACCCCGGCAAGGAGAAACCGACGAGTAAGGCAGTCGCGTCTAGAATCTCCTCGAACTCAACCACAATCGGGATCGAGCCCCCGCCTCCCATGGGCACCGCTTCTCCCCCGAACGCCTCTCGGAGCGCGGCTGCGGCCGCCTCGAAGGCCGCTCCGTCGACACGGGCTCTCCACGGTCGACCGCCGTGGAGCTCCACGACCTCGACCTCGACTCCGGGAGGAGTAACGCGCCGCACGTGCGACTCGAAGAGCTCCTTGATCCGCTCCGGCGTTTGGTCGGGCACGAGGCGGAATGAAATCTTCGCCATCGCATGGTTCGGGAGAACGGTCTTCGCTCCTTCGCCCGTGTATCCTCCGAGGATCCCGCAAACGTCGCACGTGGGACGAATCCAGAGACGCTCCAGCGTGCTGAAGCCCGTCTCTCCGGCGAGCTCAGCTACCTCGAGCGCCCCCCCGAACGCCTCGTCGGAGTGAGGAAGGGAGGCGATCGTCGCTCGAGTCTCGGCGTCCCAATCCACTACATCATCATAGAAGCCGTCGATCGCGATGCGTCGCTCGTCATCGTGCAGAGAACTGATAATGTGGCTCAAGGCGTTGAGCGGATTCGCGACTGCGCCCCCATACTCTCCTGAGTGCAGATCGCTGTTCGCTCCGCGAACGTGCACCTCGAAGTAGGCCAGACCTCGAAGAGAGAATCCGACCGAAGGAACACCCTCCGCGAACATGCCGGTGTCGGAGATGAGCACCACGTCACACGCCAGGCGCTCTCGGTTCGCTTGCACAAAGGGCACGAGATTTGGCGATCCGACTTCCTCTTCGCCCTCGGCGAGGAGGACGACGTTGATCGGCAACGCGCCCGTCGTCGCCTTGAGCGCCTCGAGCGCTTTTACGTGCATGTAGAGCTGCCCTTTGTCGTCCGCTGCTCCTCGGGCGTAGATCCGGCCATCGCGCTCGGTCGCCTCGAACGGAGGGGATTCCCACAGCTCCAAAGGCTCGGGCGGTTGCACGTCGTAGTGTCCGTAGATCAACACGGTGGGTGCGTCTGGGCCCGCTTCCCGCCATTCGCCCAGCACGATCGGGTGACCGGGCGTTTCCACGACCTCGACCGTCAGGCCGATCTCATCGAGACGTTCCGCCAGCCATGCTGCGGTGGCCCGTGTGTCGCCGTCGTGCTCGGATTTTGCCGAGATCGACGGGATTTCGAGAAAGTCGTACAGCTCGGTTCTGAACCGCCCGAGGTGATCTTCGACGAAACTCAGCGGGTCAGACATTGGGTCCCCGGTCAGATGAGTGTCCGCAGGCCCCAGCGATAGATGAAGGTCATCAGTAGCGCGAAGAGAGCGGCCCCCGCCATGCCTCCGACGCTCAGAGCGAGCGGCTCGAAGAGGTGGAACGTGCCAACGCCGAGCATCCCACCGATCACCGCTGCAAAGGCACCCAAGACGGCGATGATCTGAGCGTGTCCGGGTTGCTCCTCAGGGCGGCTAATGATCGCCCTCATCACCAGGCCGATCGAGGCACCCATGACGATCCAGATTGCGATCCCGATCCAGTTTTGCATGACGGACTTGAGTGTGGTGGTCACTGGCGCGCGCAGCTGAGCGCATGCGGCAAGAAGTTACCCGATGCCGCCGGGGAGTACCAGACCAGCGACCGGTTTGACCCCTCAGATTCTTCCTGTTCCATTGCGCGTATGGCGGACGAAATCATCGATTTGACCCGGTACATCAAGCGAGACCCCGCGAACGATCTCCCCCGGGGCTCGATGACACTCTGGGGCACGGATGGGGAGCGGTCACGTTTTGCCCTCCCGTTGTGGCGCATCATCCATTTGGCGCAGGCCGAGCGCGGGATCCTCGTCTCCATCTCGGTGGACGGGCTCCGTGAAGCACAGCCGTTCGTAGCGCTCGATCTGGCGTCGGACCCCGCACGAACCGCAGTCGATGTGGAGCGGGTGCCACGCTTCACACCCGACGAAGGGCCTTCCCTCGTCGACCAAGAAGAGCTCGGGCTCGTGGTGTTCTTAGGCGCCGCCGACGGACTTCTCTGGTGTCTTGTGGTCGACGGCGGCGACGAGCGGACCGAACTCCTGCCGGCACCGACCCGTGAGGACATCCTCTTCCTCGCCGGAGAGTGTGCCGGCCTGCTCTTTCTACGCGACCTCGGCAACGACCTGAGCTAGACGAAGAGAGCCCCCTCGGGGCCAGGACCGATGAGCCGGGTGCCTCGCTAGCCGTCGTCGTTCGCCTTCATCCGTCGCTTCAACTCGGCGAGGGCTGCGTCGACATCCAGCTCCTCTGGTTGCGCGGGGGGTTCATCTAGGTCGACGCGGAACTCCGAGCCAGTATCGAGGTCGAGCTCGTCGAACGCTTGGGCTGCCTCAGCCCTCGCCTCGACGCCCTCGATCTTGTCCGCCATCCGGTCGAGCTCGTCGAAGAGATCACCCGCTGCCGACAGAGTCTCCCGTGCCCCCGATCGTCCCGTCGTCGCAGTGAGGGAGTCCCGCTTCTCACGGGCATCCTGAAACTGGGAGTACATCTCGTCGAGCGTGCCTTTCCGAAGAGCGAGTTCTTCATTCAACGCGCTCAGCTTCTTCCGTAGCACCACGAGATGGCTTTCCGCTTTGGTCGCGAACTCCGCCGCCAACTTCACGGTCTCTTCGTCGTCGATCTCTCGGGCCATCTCTTCTCGGCGCCGCGCCGTCTCGACCTCCGAATCAAGTCGAGCGATCTGTGCTTCGGCCTTTTCGATCTGCTCTTCCAGACCGGCAACGTGGGCCTTCTCGGCGACGATCTCGCCCTTCATGCCCGCGAGGAGCTTGTCGGTCGTCTGTGAGACGTTCTCCCGACTCAGTTCCTTGTTGAAGTTGTCCAACGCTTCCTTGAAGGCAGCGCGCAGATCCTCGAACATCGCCCGTCTCCGAAGTGGGTCAGCTGCGAACTAGGGCGTCACCTGGTGGTGCTCGCCCATCACTCTACGAAGAGAGTGGGGGTGAGGCTTCAGTTGAGGAAGGGCTCGATCCGTTGTGCGAAAGAGTTCCGAGCGCGGTGTAGCCGACTCTTGACCGTCCCGAGGTTCACGCCGGTGATCTCAGAAATCTCCTCGTACGACTTCCCCTCGATCTCACGGAGACGGAATACGAGTTGATGGTGCTCCGGTAGGGTCATTACGGTGTCTTCGACCAGGCGGCGGAGGTATCGCTTCCTGTACAAGTCATCCGGACGCATCGAGTAGTCCTCGAACTGGATCGGGCGGTTGTCGTCATCCCGACTCGCTGCCAATCGCTGGAACAGCACCAAGGGCGAACGCGATCGATTTCGTAGTTCGTTCTTGGAGAGATTCCCCGCGATCGTGTACACCCACGTCGAGAACTTCTTCGACGTATCGAAGCGGTGGAGGTGTCGCGTCACTCGAATGAAGGCTTCTTGCACCAGATCCTGAGCTCGGTCCGCGTCTCCCGTCTTGCGGGTGATGAAGTGGACCAGGCGATCCCGATACCGCTCGTACAGGTGGCGGAAGGCTCCGCTGGATCCCTCGAGGTGGGCGGCGACGAGCTCTTCGTCGCTGAGGGCTTCGAGCACCGCGTCCTGGTCGAGGGGGCGCTCGGGTCTCGCATCCACGAGCAGATGGCTCCCGCTCTCCGGATTCGAATTGACCATCGGTCGTGATCCCAGCGTCGGAGCCGAGTGCAGGCGAAGATTCACCGAAACTCGGAAGGTAAGATGACCCAAGTGGCCGGTCGGTTCAAGGCGTCGGCGCGCGGCTTATGCGCGCGGGTTGTTCCCCGACGAACTCTCTGGCGTCTCAGATCGGGCGGTGGCGCAACGAAAGGAGGGTGTCTCCCTCCGTGAAGCCATCGTAGAGAGCCGCTTCGGGTGGAGGAATCCGGTCGCGTGACGCCAGCGCATCGTCCGCCGCTCGATCCATCGCATCGGTAACCTCGGTCTCGATGTCCGAAAGTGTGTCGGCGGGGACGCCGCCCTCCATCAGCCATGCCTCGAACAGCCCGATTGGGTCGCGCTTGCCCCAGTAGGCGAAGAGCTCTGGGGGGAAGGTTTCCCGGGCTTCCCGCTCATCGTGGGTCGCGTGACCGCCCATCCGGAAGGTGTCCGCCACTACCATCCCAGGGCCTTCACCAGCTCGGCAAGCGTCCACCGCCAGCCGAGTGGTGGCGTACACGTCCAAGACGTTGTTGCCGTCACAGACCAGTCCCTCCAGCCCGTACATCTGCGGCCAGGCGTGCAAGTCCCCGGCCCCGTGTGCGGTTGCTCTCGTTCCTAGCGCGACCTGGTTGTTCTGGATGACGAAGACCGCCGGAAGTTTCTGGACTGCGGCCAGGTTGATCCCCTCGTGGCACGCCGCACACTTCGTCGCTCCGTCTCCGACCCACGTCATGGCGACCCGGTCCTGGCCTCTTGTCCGGAAGGAGAGAGCCACACCAGCGACGATCGTCACACTCGTTCCCATGTGACTGATTGGTTGGATGATCCCCTCTGCGAGGTCTCCAATGTGGAGGTCGCGTCCTTCAGATGGAGAGTCGGAGGTGGCGAGGTACCCCCGGAACATGTCCGACAGCGGCATACCCATCATGTGGAGTGCGCCGGCGTTGCGGATCATCGGACTCACTACGTCGCTTGCCGTGTCGAGGGCACGCACCGTACCGACGGTGACAGCTTCCTCTCCCGTACCGAGCCACGCCTTGGAGATCACCCCAGTTCGCACCCAGCGCTTCAAGCCGATGTCGTGGAGGCGGGTCGTGAGCAGGTCGCGGTAGATCTCGAGATGATCGTCGCGAGACAGAGCATCGAGAATGGCTCTGCGTCGCGCATCACGCGACAGCGTGGCGTCAAACGCCGCGACGACGTCAGGGTCAGGAACCCATTCGACGTACTCGGGCGGATCGAAAGCGGGATAGCGCTTCATGCCCGACAAGATACAACAACGGGGGAGGCAAAGGGTCTCGATGGCACGAAGAACCAGCCCCCCCAGGGTAGGCCATCAGGAAGCACCTTCACACTCCCCCGTCGCATCGGCTGTGAAGCCGACCCCGCTATATACGGTGCGCGAGACGAGGTGTCACTCTCATTTTGGTACGAATTGGAAATTCGTCTTGTGCGCCTCCTCTGCACGCTGACGAAAGTGCGACGTCCGTGTTGCCGCGGGGCCGCTACGCCTTGAGATTGTCCCGTCTGTAGCCGCCTAACGAATCCGAGGCGAATTGCGTTCCCCCGCGACCCCTGAGTCGACGCCTGCTGGCCCTCGCCGGGTCCAGGCCGTGGTGGCCCTGAGACTACTCGAGGCGATGCGCGATATGGATCTTCCACTCGAGATCTTAGAGTCGGAGGATCCCACCCAGACGATCCCGCGACGTTTCGGGCTGAGCGATGTCGTCGACCGGCAGATCCGCACGCACCGGGAAGATGTGCGCAAAGGCGTACGGCTCACCGACCAGGACATCCACGGTCTGTTTCGCTTCGTGATCCGGCGCCCTGACGGTGCCCAAGTCTTTCATCGAGTGGGCGCGATGCTCGGGACGGGGGCCAAGGCTCCGGCGTGGACGCGCATTCTCCCCACAGGCTTCCGATTCCGGCGGGCACGCCGCCTTGCGCGGCGTACGCTCAAGAAACTCTTCGGGCGAAATGTGGGGGGCTTTGGCCGGCAGCCGTTCATGATCGAAGGACGATCGCTGATCTTCATCGAGTCCGATCCGGGTGGCGATGCGTGCCATCTCCTCTCGGGCTTCTCGGAGGAGATCCTCAAACGTACCGTGGGCGGAGAGCCCCGTGTCGCACACACGTTGTGCCAGGGGCGTGGCGATGACCTTTGCCGTTGGGAAGGCGAGATCGTCGTCGAGCCGCCGTCGGTGGACCTACAGGAAACGCCAGAAGAGTCGGAGAGTTGAGAGATGATCTCAGTAGGAGATTCCGCACCGGATTTCACTTTGGATTGCGATGCGAACGGACCGATCTCGCTCTCGTCGTACCGGGGTCGGAAAGTCGTCTTGTATTTCTACCCGAAAGACTTCACACCGGTCTGCACCCGTCAGGCGTGTGACTTTACCGAGGCGTTGCCGAGCTTCGATGCCTTGGGCGCCGCCGTTGTCGGTGTTTCGGCGGACGACATCGCATCACACCGTGCGTTTCGCAGTGAGCTCGGGGTTTCCTTCCCCCTTCTCGCCGACATCGGCGGACGTGTCTCGGACGCGTTCGGGGTTTGGGGGGAGCGGGACGTGGATGGACGCACGCTCATGGGTATCGAGCGGAGCACCTTCCTCATCGATGAGTCCGGCACTGTGGAGCAGCTTTGGCGGGGTGTCGACGCGGAAGGGCACATCGAGGCTCTGACCGACTACCTCGGTGGCCTCGGCGAGAGCGGCTAGGTGACCAACTTCCGGTGCACCCGGAAAATGCAGAGATCCTGAACGACGAAGTAACCGTCCGCTCGGGCTCGCTGGGCCTCCTCATCGGACCGAATGCCGGTTTGGAGCCAGATCGCGGGCTTCTCCGGTCGCTCCTTCGCGGCGGTTACGAAAGGCCCTGCGACTTCTGATGGCCTGAAGACGACGACCAGGTCGACCTCACCGGGGACTTCCTCCAGTGTCGGGTACACGGTGCGTCCCAACATCCGCTCCGCGTGCGGATTCACCGGGACCACGTCGAACCCTCGTGCGGCTAGGTACGATGGTACCCGGCGGGCGGCCTTCTCCGGATTGCGAGACATTCCGATGACCGCAATGCGCCGCACCTCGTGTAGGAGGTCGACCAGTGCTTCGGGCGACGGGTTGTCGCGGTCCTCGGAGGCGTCGAGGAGTGCCTGAATCTCACTGAGCGTATCCATCTCGGAAGCGAGCTTATGGTGGCGAAGGGCACGTTGCAACAACGGCGCACTGTTGCCTCCCCTGGACCCCCCGACGACGTTTCGGCCCGCACTGCCCACCACCCTCGAACCGTGTCCGTTTGCCATGCCCGACTTCGTGTTTTGGTTGGTTGCTTTCCTCGTGGGATGCGGGGTAGGGATCGCCCTCGGTCGCTCCGGTGGCCGAACAGGGGGCTTGGAAGAGGGCAAGCGAGCTGGGCTCACGGAAGGAGAGAGGAGCGCCGGTCAGGAGGTTCGCATCGCGGAGCGCGAGGCTGCCATGCGTGAGGCGATCGGTCGGGTGAGCGCGTATCTGAACCATGCGGTGCGTCCGCCTCTTTCGGAGGCCCCCGCAGATGCCCCTCCGGAGGAGCTCCGTGAGCGGATGTCCCGTGCATTGGGTGCGTTGCAGGACCTCGACTTCTTCATTGAGGAGATCGACGACCGTCGAGAGGGCACCGATATCGCCGAGCTGGTGCAGTCTGTTGCACAAGACTTCGCGGCCGCTCACGACGTCGGGGTCCGGACGCAGGTGGCTTCCACACCCGTGCGCGCTTCGCTGAGCGGCCCGGCCTTCACGGACGCGCTCTACCTGGTCTTACACAACGCAGCCCGGTTCGGAGCCGGGGGGGCTGTCGACGTCTCGGTCGCGGAGGAGGATGCTCGAGCGGTAGTCACGGTGCGTGACCGGGGGCCCGGCTTCACCGAAGAGGCGTTCGCGAAAGCATTCGATCCGTTTTATTCGACGTCGCCAGACGGTCTCGGCCTTGGCCTCCCTCACGTGCGTAAGGTGGTCGACTCGCTCGGTGGCAGGATCGAGCTGCGCAACGTACCCGACGGAGGTGCCGAGGTTGAGATCAGCTTTCCAACGAGCTGACCGTACCCGACCGGCCCACTCCAACCACCCCGGCTACGACCAGGGTGACCCCCACCCACCCGAGCCAGGTCAGCCCCTGGCCCAGGAGTAGAGTCGCCAAGAGGCCCGCTACCACCGGCTCGACAGCGGTAGCGATCGAGGCCCTGCTCGCGTCGATGTGAACGAGTGCGTCGAAAAATAGGAAGTGTGCGACGGCAATCGTGAGCAGGGCGAAGAGAATCAGGATCGTCCATGCCGTGGGTCCGCTCGGCCACACCACGGGACCGAATCCGATCGGTACGACGAGTGCGAGGAAGGCGACGGATCCGGCGGTGCTGTAGAGCACTGTAGGCATCGATCCGTATCGTGGCGCCGCAAAGCGACCGAAGAGGGTGTACGCTCCGTAGCTCACGCCCGCGAGAACTCCCCACATCAGCCCTGTGCTCCCGAACTGCGGAGTGACATCCTCCGCTCCCAAGATCGTGAGCCAGACTCCACAGAGAGTCACGACCAGGAGGCCGATTCGCCTCCGATCGGGCCACTCTCCGAGGAGCGGACCCGACGCCGCGGCAACCACTGCCGGAGCCAGGTAGAGCATGGCGACCGTGGAAGGGACCCCGACTGCGTCCGTCGAGATCTGGTACGCGATCTGGAAGACTCCGATCGCGAAGCCGCCGACACCGCCGAGAAGTAAGAGACCCCGGCGATCGACCGTCAGTCTCTCGCTCCTTAGGAGCAGAATTCCGGCTACGAGAAGGAGTATCCCGACCAGGGGCCGGAGGAGTGCGAGACTTTCGGGCGGGACGCCGAGGCGAAAGAGGGCCACGGCGAAGATTCCGGAGGAGCCCCAGAGAGATGCGGCGCCGACAGCTTCGACGTAGCCCCGTGTTGGCCGGGACCTCGTGCTCGTCGCCGACTTCGCCGTCACCGATACCCGTAGATCTGATAGAGCAGTAGGTACACGATCAGGCCCGTACCCGAGACGTACGCCCAGACTGGAAAGACCCAGCGGGCGAGTCGAGCGTGGTCTTCGAAGCGTTGGCTTCGTACCAGCCAGAGGAGTCGTAGCACCAGCGGCACCACGACCACGGCAAGGACCATGTGGGTGAAGAGGATCACGAGGTAGACCGTTCGTGCGATCCCTTCGCCGGCGAACTCGTGCGTCCCGGTAAGGGCGGCACGAGTCACGTAGAAGACCAGGAAGAGGGCAGAGGCGCCCACCGCTGTGAGCATGGCCTTCTTGTGTTGGTCGACGGCCTTTTTGCGGATGAAGAGGAAGCCCGTGATCAGGGCCACGGCGCTCGTCGCGTTGAGCACCGCGTTCACGAGCGCGAGCGTATCTCCCGCTGCGGTTGCGTTCACCCGGTGCGTGCTCGGCCAGGAGTGGTCAGGGTGGCTATGGCGACGAGCGACGCCAAGAGCATGGCCGCCACCAGCGTGTGAAGCGACACCGCCGGGATAGAAAGCACGGTCAGGACCGAAGCGATGCCCAACGAGACCTGCGCGACCAGAAGGGCCGTCGCCAAGAGGGCGAGGTTCTTTGCGCGAGGGTGCACCCCGGGTTTGAGCGCAGCCATCAGGGCCCACACCACCACCCCGGTCACGACCACCGCGACAACCCGGTGGAGGTAGTGGGAAGTGATCTGGATGTTCACCAACGGGGGCACGACTTGCCCCAGGCAGAGGGGGAAGTCCGGGCACGACATCCCACCATCCGTGTGGCGGACGAGCGCCCCCACGACCGACTGGATGAAGACGGCAACCGCGGCCACGACGGCCGCCCGGTAGACGCGAGCGGTGGCGCGTGAGTCTCCACGCTCATCTTCGTCAGTAGCTGCGTCACCCCAGGTGAGTGAGGCGAGCCAAGTCGCGAGCGCGAGGAAGAGGAACGCAAGGCCGAGGTGGGTTGTCGAGACCATGTCCGGGAGCCGGTACAAGACCGTCAGACCCCCGAAAATCGACTGCACCACGAGGAGGGCCAAACCGAGATAGCACGCGCGATGGAGCCGGCGATCCTCGGGGGCTTCCTTGCGCACGAGCCACGTAGCCAGAGCGAACATCAACACCAGCCCTCCGGCCACGAGTCGGTGGAGGTGTTCCCAGAAGACTCCGCCGGTCATCTCAGGAACCATGGTCCCGAAGCATGTCGGCCAATCAGGGCATGCGAGACTCGACTCGGTCGCGTGCACGACGCTGCCCAAAAAGAGGAGGCCCAGCGTCCATACTACAGAGACTTTGAAGGCCCTCGGATGGAGCATGCGTCAGCCCGTCACTGCCGGTTCACGGGAGGGCACCTCGCTGTTCGCCACGGGGACCTCCCCAGACGGTCGATACCCGTCGAGGGCGACCACGCCCTCCTCCAACCACTCGAACCGGCCGTCCAGCACCCCTCCCGCCACGGCCGCGGTCGCGACGTCGTCGTTTCGGAAGAGGGAACGGAAGCTGACCGAGATCCGACGGCGTGCTTGCCTGCAGTAGGCGTCTGCGAGGTCTTCAGCGCCTTCGTGGGAGCCCCCGGCCTTGAGGTTGTGGGCGTACACAACCGAGGCGGACATGACCAAGAGCTCGGCCCCGATGTCGACGACCCTGCCGAGCACAGCTTGGCGTCGTTCCAGTCCAGGTCCGAAGCGAACCATCGCGTGGAATGTCGCGCGCGCCAGGCGGCGCGAGGTCCGCTCTACGTACCGCAGGTGGCGAGCGAGGCGGCCGAATTCGGAGTACTTGGGCCACGCGCTCCAGCCGAGGAAGCGCGTCGGGTACCACCAGGCGTAGTGCAGTCCTGCGCGGACAAGCGCCTGAAGCTTCGCGCCCGCCCCCGCCCGCGGGTCAACGAGGTCACCGGCGATCGACAGGTGTCTGTCGACAGCCTCCCGAGCAATGAAGAGTCGCATGATCTCCGACGAGCCCTCGAAGATCGTGTTGATCCGCATGTCGCGCAGCCAGCGTTCGATCGGATACGCAGTCTCACCGCGATCTCGGAGAGACTCATTCGTCTCATACCCGCGCCCGCCGCGAACCTGCAGGGCGCGATCCACTACGTCCCACCCCGTCTCCGTGCCCCAGAGCTTCGCGATCGCCGCCTCGAGACGGATGTCGAAGTTCCCCGAGTCGGCCATGCTTCCCGTGAGCTCGACGAGAGCCTCCATCGCGAACGTGTCTGCCGCGATCTTGCCGATCATCTGAGCCACGGCATCGTGCCGGCCGACAGGAAGCCCCCATTGAACACGGTGGTTGGCCCAGTCCCGGAGCATCTCCAGGCAGCCTTTCCCCGACGCTGCGCAGAAAGCCGGCAGTGCGAGGCGACCCGTGTTCAGGGTGATGAGGGCGAGCTTGAGACCTTTGCCCTCACCCCAGAGCAGGTTCTCGCGCGGGACCTTCACATCGTGGAACCGCAGCACTCCGTTCGAGAGGGCCCGCAGTCCCATAAAGGAACATTCATCTGCGAGCTCCACCCCCTCCCACGCAGTCTCGACGATGAACGCCGTGATCGGCTTACGCTTCGAGCCCTCGGGGGCAGGGGTCCGCGCCATCACAATGATGATCTCCGCACGCGGACCATTGGTCGTCCAGAGTTTCTCGCCGTTCAGGATCCAGTGGCTACCGTCGTCGGAAAGGACTGCGCTGGTCGAGAGGTTGGCCGGGTCGGAGCCAACGTCCTTCTCGGTGAGCGCAAAGGCGGAGAGGGCGCCGGCGGCGAGTCGGGGCAGGTAGCTGTCCTTCTGCTCGTCCGTGCCGAACTTCAGCAAGGGGCCGGGGACCCCGATGCTTTGATGGGCGGACAAGAAGGCGCCGGTCGCCGAGCACCGCGACGCGATGATGGCCAGCGCCTTGTTGTACGAGACCTGAGAGAGACCGAGCCCTCCGTACTTCGGCGGTGTCTTGATGCCGAATGCACCGAGCTTCGCGAGCCCGTCCAGCACCTCTTGCGGGACGTGCCCGTTCCGGTCGTTTGCGTCCCCATCGATGTGGTCTCGAGCGAAGACCTCGAGCTTCTCTAGGAAGTCCGAAGCGCGCTCCCGTTCCGCCGGATCCGGGGTCGGCGGTGGGTGGATGAGGCCCAAGTTGAAGCTGCCTTCGAAGAGCGACCGGGCGAAGCTTCGCTTCTCCCACGTCTGCTCTCGGGCGTCCTCCGCTACCTCTCGCGACTCCAACTCGGTAGCGAGTTTCTTCTCTTCCGCCATGGGACCCACATCCTGCTCGGGGATCGATCGAGAGCCGGTCAACGCGGCTCCCTGAAATCTAACTCAGGGGTCGATCGAAGTGTCTGCTCGGCGTGAAGAGGGCAGCTCTTGGCGTCCGTCTCGAGCGCTGGTATCAGTCCCGGAGGAAGGACTCGATCTCGTCGGCTCGGAGGCTCGCGTCCTTGTGCCCAATCTCGATTAGGGCCTGCAGATAATCGGGTTGGAAGAGGACGAGCGAGAGCATGTCGGGGCTGTCGGTCTCTTTAGTGCCGAGACCGCGCGTCATGAAGCGGAACGGACCCGGGAGCTTTGCCTCGAAGTGCGAGGCCAGCTTTCCGAGATCTTGCGAAGGCCTGAGGACGAGGAGCTTGATCGGCTTGAGGCCGTGCCGGTGCTCTTCCGGGAGGGTCTCTAGAAGTCGGTTGAGCCGTTCCAGCCTCAGGGCATCGTTGTCGAGCTGATCCAAGAAGACCGCATTCAGCAAGACGCCACCAACTTGTGCTGGTGGCGGATACCCTTTGATGCTCGACTGTTGGAGCTCTTCGGCCGTGCGGGCGTATCGGGTCGAGATCGCCATTACTCTTCGGGCCCCGAGATGAAGGGCCGGCGAGAGAGGAGCTGTAAGCCGAATGCCTCCGTCTCCATACCAGCGATCTTCGAGTTCGATCGCAGGGAAGAGGATCGGTAGCGCTGCCGAGGCCATAATGTGTTCGACCGTCAGGACGGTCCGTTCCGTCTGGCGAGACGGGCGCGACCACTCTTCGATCCCGTCGCCTTGGAACCACGTCACCGACTCCCCCGTCGAGTAACTCGTGGTGCTGATCGCGACCGCTTTCAGTCGTCCGCGCTCGAGGTTCGCGCCAATCCCAGTGATCTCACCATCCACTGCGTGGAGCGCTTCGGTGAGGTGCTTACGGAGGGGTGCCGTGTTCACAAGGCCACGCACTCGCCCCCTCTTCGTCCCGATCCCGCCCGAGCCGAGCTGACTCAACCAGCGAAAGGAGGTGAAGGCCAACGACCTCGAGTCGACGCGAAAGACGTGGTCGACCGTCAGCGTCGCCCAAAGGTGGGAGAGCTCCTCGACGGCTTGGAGGAAGGTCCCGTGATGGGAGGAGAGGAGCGCCGCGTTGAGTGCTCCTGCGGATACCCCGGTGATGTAGGGCACCTCCAGCTCGGGGAACCGACGAGCTAAAAACCGTAGGAAGCCGACCTGGTACGCGGCGCGAGCTCCGCCCCCGCCCATCACGAGACCCAAATCCCTGGGACCGGGGCCTTTCTCCGCAGTGGAGAGGGGCCGGAGCGGGTCCAACGGCGACGAGGTCAGAGGACCGATCTTCCGATTGCCATGATGCCTCCGACAATGCAGCCGAGGGCTATTGCCGTTCCGATGAGGTGGGGTGCGTAGCTCTTGGCCTCATCGGGCCGACGCTTCACCACCGCGTGCACGATGTGGGCGATCGCGGCCGCGAGGAGCATCATCGAGAAGTGCCCGATGAGCGCCGAGTAGAAGATTCCCGCGAAGATGTTGGCGAAGCCGAGAAGGATCGTCAGGTCGAGCGTCCCGACGAATGCGGCGGACAAGATCCGCATGTTCTTGTCGTAGGGCCGCTTCGTCGCCAGGCCGTATGCCGCGTACCCGAGTGTTGCGACGGCTGCCAAGAGCACGAGGTATCGGAAGCCGGAGTGTGCTGAGAGGAGCATGGGGCAATCCGTGAAGCGTGATGAACGTGATTGGCGAAGGGGCGAGGAAGTTAGTCAGGATTCTCCGTCGCGTCGCCGAGGGCGACCTGAATCGGGACTCCGTCGAAGGTGAATTCCACGGCTTCCCCGATTCCAGAGGCCGCGGTCCACACCCGAGCCGACCAGGCGCCCGGCGGAAGTGTGGGCATCGACCAACTCCCGTCCGGCTCGGCGATCACAGCGAGTGGGGCTTCCGTCGCGAAGACGAACGCCGTCATGCCCGGGTGCATCTCGCACGACACGCCGTACGGCCCCTCGTCAGGAAGCGTCACCTCGAGTGAGGCCCCGGGGGTCGCGTCGTCATCGAGGAGCACTTCTCCAGACGCGTCTGTCAGCTGGACGTTGTGCGCCAATGCCGCTTCGCTGTTGGTGAAGCGCACGGTTGTCCCGGCCTCGACCAGGAGGCGTCGGGGCGAGAAGGTCAGTCCGAACTGATCCACGATCGGCTCGCCCAGTCTGGAGGGCACCGTAGCCCCATCTGCGGGCGTGAAGAGAATGACCGATGGGACGTCTCCGACGGCTGGAGCGGTCACGCCGTAGACACCCACCGGCGTCTCCTCGACCGGGGTCGACAGAGCTTCGCCGTCAGATGCCTCCTCACCGCACCCTACCAGCGCGAGCAGCGTGGTCAGTAGGACGGGATCGATCCTCGACTTCAGCGGCTGATCTCCTGTTGGACTTCGGCGAAGAGCCTTCGTGCTTCCAGCACCTGCGCCCGTTGCGTTTGCGTCGGCGGGTAGAGGGTGCCCGGGCGGACGGAGCCCCCGTTGAGCGCCTGGTAGGCGCGCTGCACCATCGAGCGCGCTGCGCCCAGCTTCGCCCCGGGCGTATCGGGCATCGCTGCCGACCTCCCGAAGCCCCGGCCTCCTCCCATCGAGAGCCCGTTGCCTCGTGCAAAGCTTTGGATGTCGGACATCAAGGCGATCGCCTCGAGCATGAATTGCTCGCGACTCTCGTACATCGCCTGTGTGATCGGCATCTCGGGGTCCCCCCGGACGATGACCGTCGTGCTCCCTGACTCCCCATCGGCTTCGACGATGACCTCATAAGACCCGGGCGAGACCCAGGGGCCCCTCGTCCCGATGTTGCGGGCGAGCACCGGGTTCGACCACCGCTCCCACCGGCCGGGCACCCCGGGGGCGCCGTGGCGGAGATCCCAATTGACCCGGTGTACCCCCGCCGACCCGGGGACGTCCATCTCGCGAATCGTGGTCCCATCATCCCCGACGACGCGTAGCGTCGCCCGCAAGCTTCCGGATCGCAGTCGGTAGGTCACCTCCACTCCATCGGGTGGGTTGGTTCCGGCGAAGGGATCTTGTCCTCGATACGACGTGTCCTTTCGGTAGACCTGAATCGTTCCTTGTCCCGCAGAGAAGACCGTGACGGGGTCCGTCGCGCTTTCGAACTCCGCGATGGCGCGAGTGTCGTCCAAGATCCAGATGCCTTGGCCGTGCGTGCCCAGCACCAGATCCTTCTCTCGGGCATGAAGCACCATGTCGTCGTAGTGCGTGGTAGGGAGGTTCGGCACCTTCGCCCACGATCTCCCTCGATTCGTCGAAGCGAAGACGTGGTGCTCCGTACCGACGAAGAGGGTCTCGACGTTGTCCGGGTGTTCGACGATGACGTTCACGACGCCCGGGGTAGGTAGGTCCGAGTGAATCGGGGCCCAGCTCTGCCCGAAGTCCGTCGTCATGTACACGAAGGGTCGGAAGTCTCCGTCGCGGTGCGCGTCGAAGGTCGCGTATGCGGTCCCGGCTGCCTCGAACGAAGCCGTGATCCGGCTGACATACGTACCGTCTGCGATTCCGGGCACGTTCCCCGAGACCTCGGTCCAACTCGCTCCCGCGTCGCGGCTGACCTGCAAGTTGCCATCGTCGAACCCGACCCAGAGCACCGACGCATCGACCGGTGACTCGTCGAGGGTGACCGCTTCTCCGAACGAGCTCGTGCCGTCGTTTCGGGAGATGGCGATGTCCGAACCGCGCACGCCCATGATCTCCAGCCGGTCTCGGTCGATCTGGCGACTGAGGTCGTCCGTGGCGGTCCACGACGAACCCCGATCCTTCGAGGTGAAGAACCGATTCCCAGCGACGTAGAGCACGTTCGGATCGTGCTCGGAAAGCATCATCGGAGATGTCCAGTCGAAGCGGTATGCCTGACCCAGCGGTGCCCGGGGCGAGATGTCGTGGATGTCCCCGGTCTTGGTGTCGAAGCGGAAGTAGCTGCCACCATTCGACGATCCGTAGCTGTAGCGCGCATCGCTCGGATCGACTTGCCAGTACATCCCGTCGCCGAAGCCGTTCTGCATCCAATCGTCGTTCAGGATGCCGGCCCAACGGCGGTTCTCCGATGGCCCATAGAAAGAGTGATTGTCCTGGAGCCCGCCATAGACCCAGTAGGGGTCACGCATGTCGACGCCGATCGCGTAGAACTGGGCGATGGGAAAGTTGTTGATGCGCCGGAAGTTCACGCCGCGGTCGTAGCTCTCGTGAAGGCCGGCGTCCCCCACCATATAGAGGTGCTCGGGGTCTCTCGGGTTGATCCAAAGACCGTGGTGGTCGGCGTGCACCCCGACATCGTACGTCGGTGCGAGAGCGATCTGCTCAAAGCTACGGCCCCCATCGTCGCTCACATACGATCGGGTTGCGAGGGTGTATACGCGTTCGTCGTCGTTCGGATCGATGAAGATATGCGAGTAGTACATCGGCCGAATGTTCTGGTCGTTCACCTTCTCCCAAGAACGTCCGGCGTCTTCAGAACGATAGACACCCGTCCCGTTCGGTGCCTCGGCCTCGACGAGGGCCATGAGTACGTTCGGGTTGGACGGTGCGAGCGCGATCCCGATGCGTCCCTTGTCACCCGAGGGCAGCCCGCTCTCGGACCTGGCCCACGTTTCGCCTCCGTCGGTGGACTTCCAGATGCCGGAGCCGGCCCCACCACCGTTGAAGCCCCACGCGCGGCGCATCCGCTGATATGTCGCCGCGTAGAGTGTGTTCGGGTCGGAGGGATCGATCGCCATGTCGATCACGCCCGTAAAGGAATCCACGTACAGGACCTTCTCCCAACTCCGTCCCCCGTTCGAGCTCTTGAAGACTCCGCGCTCCTCGGACTCCGCCCACAAGTTGCCTAGAGCGCCGACCCAGACGGTGTTCGGGTCCGTCGGGTGGACGATCACCTTGCCGGTGTGCCGGGTCTCATCGAGTCCGAGGTGACGCCAACTGTCCCCGCCGTCATCGGATCTATAGACGCCGTTTCCGTACGACGACGATTGGCGGTTCTGCTGCTCGCCGGTGCCCGCGTAGACGACCGACGGGTCCGAGGGGGCGATCGCGATGTCTCCGAAGGTGCTCACCGGCATGTCGGCGAAGACGTTGACCCACGTGTGGCCGCGGTTCTCGGTCTTCCACAGACCGCCCGATGCGGTTCCTACCAGGATCGTGGACGGGTCGTCCGGGAGTGCCTCGACATCGTGGATTCGGCCTCCCGTGACGGCCGGGCCAATCGCCCGAGGGAAGATGGCGGCCATGTCCTCGGTCGTGATCGCGGCTTGGGCGGCGATCTCGGTCGTGGACACTGAGATGGCGACGCCCAGTGACAAGGTTAAGAGGCCCAGCGAGGTGGCGATCCGCGTTCTGGCGGCGTCGTTCATCAGTCTTTCTCCTCGAGTCCCAGAGCGTGTCGTACGATCTCCAAGACGGTTTCGTCCATATCGTCTGCGCGCAGCATCCACTGGAGGTAGTCTGGAGCCTCCTCTGCGACCTGCGCTAACGGAATCCCTCGATGCTTTCCCCTCCGCAGAGGTCGACCCTCTTCCTCCGGTCCAAACCACTGATCGACCGGCCTCCGGGTGGGCGCGTACTCCTCGCAGTAGGCGTGCAGCCCCTCGAGGTCTCTCGGCAGGTGGGGGTACCGCTCCAACTGGCCGCCTAGCACGGCCGCCGTGGTACGGATGTCGCCCAGCGCCTCATGCGCCTCCTCGTGCTCTCGACCCAGATAAAATCGTGCTGCGGCCGAGAGATCTCTTCGCTCTTCGCGGTGAAAGATGTTCTGCACATCGATCACCCGGCGTCCCTCCAAGGAGAAGTCGACGTCACATCGGGCGAACTCGACTTGGAGCATGGGAATGTCGAAACGTCGCACGTTGAAGCCAGCGAGGTCGCACCCACTCAGCATCTCGGCGAGGGATTTTGCTGTGCGGCAGAATGGGATCTCGTTGGCGACGTCCTCGTCGGAGATTCCGTGGACCGCTGTGGCCGCGGCCGGAATCGGAATCCCCGGGTTGAATCGTCGTTCACGTTCGAGGACGTCGCCGTGCGGCGTCCACTTTATGAAGGCCAGCTCGATGATTCGGTCGTTCTTCATGTCGAGACCAGTGGTCTCGAGGTCGAAGAAGATGAGAGGCCGGTCGAGAGCGAAGGGTAGGTTCATGGGGCCAGGAAAGTATGGTCTTCCCGCCTAGCGAACTACCGGGTGCGCGTCCGGTCGCGGACCGCGACGAACTAGGCTTCGGCTTCGGGATCCGGAGCGATTCCGAGCGCTTCCAAAACCACGCGCTCTTGGGCGCGGGCATGCTGGGAGGCCTTGCCTTCCGCTGGAGAAGCTCGCTCGGGCCGCGCCGCGTACGAGAGGGCGACTCTTCTCGGAACCACCGTCCGGAGTCTGGGACCCACAAAGGTGAGTCCGCCCATGTTCCGCGGCTCCTCCTGCGCCCACACGACCTCGGTAATCTGAGGATACCGCTCCATCAGTCCCGTGAGTGCGACGGAGGGGAAGGGGTAGAGGAGTTCCATGCGGGCCACGGCGACGTTCGATAGCTCCGAGCGCTTCGGGTGTCCTTGGATGTCGTAGTAGACCTTCCCTGAGCAGAGCACGAGCCGGGTCACGGCTCCGCGATCGGCAGCTCCTGGATCGTCGAGCACGTGCTTGAACGTGCCCTCGGTGAGCTCGGAAACCGTGGACGCGGCCTTCGGATGCCTCAGTAAGCTCTTCGGCGTCATCACTACCATCGGCCGCTCAGGCCGGCGCAGCGCCTGACGTCGCAAAAGATGGAAGTACTGGGCGGGCGTCGTCGGATACGCGACGCGCATGTTGTCTTCGGCGCAAAGCTGAAGGAACCGCTCCAGGCGAGCGCTCGAGTGCTCCGGCCCCTGACCCTCGTACCCATGCGGCAAGAGCATGGTGAGTCGAGAGTATTGGCCCCACTTGGTGAAACCCGAGGACAAGAATTGGTCGATCATGACCTGAGCGACGTTGACGAAGTCCCCGAACTGCGCCTCCCACAGCACCACATCGTTGTCGGCAGAGACTGAGTAACCGTACTCGAAGCCGATGACCGCAGTCTCCGTGAGGGGCGAGTTGAACACCTCGAACCGGGCATCCGAGAGAGTGCTCAGCGGAGCGAATGTCTCCCCGGACTCTACGTCGTGAAGCACGGCATGCCGGTGGCTAAACGTGCCACGTTGTGCGTCCTGTCCGGTCAGGCGCACCGGAATCCCGTCTTCGAGCAGGCTCCCGAAGGCCAACGCTTCGGCGTGTCCCCAGTCGAGCGCCTTATCGGGAGAGAAGTCTGCAGCGCGCTTCTCCAGCTGCCGCCACAGCTTGGGGTGCGGCTCGAATCCATCCGGAAGATCGATCGTCGCTGCGTTGATCCGTTCGAGCACTCCGAGGTCCACGGCCGTCGTTTCGAGCGCGACGGAGGTCTCTTGCTCGTCTCCCGACGCGTCATCGTCGACGGGCGGCTCGTAGCCACGGACCCGGTCTTGCGCTTCGCGTAGCCGATCGATGATGTCGGAGCGCATCTCGGCTACGTGCCCGTCCGTCACCACGCCTTCGGAGATCAGGCGGTCGGAGTACACCTCGCGCACCGTCGGATGAGACGAGATCGTCCGGTACTTCACCGGCTGTGTGTATGCGGGCTCATCACCCTCGTTGTGCCCGTGTCGGCGGTACCCCACCAAGTCGATGACGAAGTCCTCGGAAAACTGCTTCCGGTACGCCATCGCCAAGCGCACGACGCCCAAGCACGCTTCCGCGTCGTCGGCGTTCACGTGAACGACCGGGATCCCGTACCCCTTCGCGAGATCGCTGGCGTAGTGCGTCGAGCGCCCGTCGTCCGGATCGGTCGTGAAGCCGACCTGGTTGTTCACGATGATGTGCAGAGTGCCGCCTACGGTGTAGCCCGGGAGGCGGGACATGTTCAGCCCCTCGGCCACCACACCCTCGGCCGCGAAAGCCGCGTCGCCATGGATTAGGACGGGGACGACCGAGTGCTCGTCCGGGTCTCCCTGCGACGTGAGGTCTTGGTGCTGTAAGGCTCGTGCCATCCCTTGAACGACCGGGTTTACGAACTCGAGGTGGCTCGGGTTCGGTGCGAGCGTAATCGAGATCTCCCCGACCCCGTCGATCTCGAGCACCGAGTGGGCTCCGTGGTGGTACTTCACGTCGCCGGTACCGGCGATGTCGAGCTTCCCGCCCTTGAACGAAGGGCCCTCGAACTCGGCGAGGAGTTCTCCGTAGGAGACACCGACCGTGTGCGTCAGGACGTTCAAGCGGCCCCGGTGTGCCATGCCCAGGACCACGTTCTTCCCCCCCGCGCGGGCGGCTTCCTCGATCGCGACGTCGAGCATCGGAACGAGCATGTCGTTCCCTTCGATCGAGAAGCGCTTCTGCCCCAGGTACGTTCGGTGGAGGAACTGTTCGAGCCCCTCCGTCTGACTAATCCGGAGCAAGAGGGCGCGCCTTTCGGCGGCAGTCATTTCGGGCAGGTGCGATCGGCCTTCGACTTGTTCCCACAACCACCCGACCTTCCCGGCGTCGTCCAGGTGCTCGAATTCGTATCCGATCGAGCCGGCGTAGATCGTCCGTAGGTCTTCGAGTGCGTCCGCTACGGACTCGCCCTCGAGAGACCCGTTTCCCGAAAGGATCAACGATGCCGGGAGCTCGTCGAGTTCATCCGTCGATGTCCCGAAGAAAGCGGGCGAGAGCTGAGGGTGCCCCGGCGGTTCGCTACCTAGGGGGTCGATCTGCGCAAGGCGATGGCCGTGGTCGCGGAACGCTTGGACGAGAGCGGTGGCCCGTGAGATGGCCGGGAGGAGTGCGAGGAGCGCTCGCGAATTCTCGTCCTCGGCTCCGGGAACCGCAGGCGCTGCGGAGGACGGCGTCGCGGTTGTCGTTGGCGTCGCGGGCGCGGGCGCCGGCGTCGCTGCGGGCTGCGATGGGGCCGCCACCGGACTTGGAGTCGACGACTCCATCGGTGGAGCCGTTGGAGCCGGCACCGTCGAGCGATTGGTGACCAACTGGTCGGGGACGAGCAGGCCTTCCGCGACCGCTTCAGGCGCACCGTCGTCGAAGAGTTTTCGCCACTCTGCAGGTACGCCTTCGGGATTCCGCGCGTACTCCTCGAACATCGCTTGAGCGTATGCGGTGTTCTGGCTGTCGAATAGAGGGTCGTCCGTCACGGTCCGAAGGGAGATTCGTCGTCCGGGGACTCCTGAGTCCACGCGCGGGAAAAGTACCTCATTTCTTCTACAGAATGGAGGGTTTTCGGGGGTGGGGGGTAGCGGGGGCATGACGACCACGCCCAGAAGCGGTGGCACGGCCCGGAAGGTGCGCGAGGTGCCGGTCCCTGACGCTCCCTTGTTGGAGCACCCCGTGTGGGCCGCACGGTATCCCTGGCTCATCCAGGGGACGACGTGGCGGGGGGCAACCAGGGAGCCGTTCGATCTGGGTCTGTTCAGTGGCGGATCCGCTCCGGAGCGTGTGCAGAGACGGTGGCTAGAGCTGTCCCGATGGGCGAAGTGCGGTGTCGTCATTCATGCGCGACAAGAGCACGGCTCGACCGTCAGAGTGCACTCCGAATCCTTGGCCGAGGCTGCTCCCCACCTGGTCGAGTCGTGCGACGGTCACGTGACGGGTGAGTCGGGCGTGCTACTGACCGTGGCCGTCGCCGACTGTGTCCCGGTCTCGATCGTCGACCCGGAAAGCCGCTGCGTCGGGGCGGTGCACGCGGGGTGGCGAGGAGCGGCTGCGGGAGTCCTAGAGGAGGGGTTGCGTCGGGTCGAAGCCGTCGGAGGTCGCGTGGATCGGATGCTCGTCCACATGGGCCCCTCGATCTGCGGGTCGTGCTATGAAGTCGGTCCAGAGGTCTTTCAAGCGTTGGGCCAGGGGACGCCCGATGCGCCGGCACCCATCGATCTACGAGCGATCTTGGCCGAAAGGGCCGTCGACCACGGGGTCACACCGGCGAACGTCACGATCTCCGAGCACTGTACCCGATGTACCGGAAGCGGCCTCTTCTCGCACCGCGGTGGCGACCGAGGCAGGCAAGTCGGCGTGCTCGGGGTCCGGGGGAGCGAGTGAATCACGACCGGGTCGGTCTGTGTGCGCGGTGCAGCCATGCGCGCGTCACAGGTAACCGCCGGGGTTCGCGCTTCTGGCTTTGTCGTCGAGCGACGGACGACCCGACCTTCCGGAAGTACCCGCCGTTACCCGTCCGGGAGTGCCGCGGGTTCGAGCTCGCGCCCCCGGACCCGTGGGAGAAGTTCCGGGAGAGCGCGGAGGAAGGTTCGGAGTAGCGGCGACCCCGCGACGGTCTGCGGGTGCACTGTGGCACCGATCGGCTTCTTCCCCGAGGTTGTCGCTCGAACGATCACTCCAGGGCCCGAGTGCGAACGCGAGCCCGGACTCCCAAGACTCCGTCACAACAATGACCGACACTGTACCTCTATACGTGACCCGCTCGAGCGTCACCAAGCACGACGGACTTCATCGTGTTGCGACGCTCGAAGACGGCACCACGCTCAACTTTGGCGTGCACGGCCCCATCAAGGCGCACTACGGACTCGACTCGCAACCCAACTTGCCGCTGCCCGTCGACTACCTCGTCGCGGCAGCCGCCGGCTGACTACTCGGTACACTCAACGGCGCACTGGAGGTGCGCGGGATTTCAGTACCGGATGGTGACATCAGCTGCACGGCGGAGGGCACGAACGAGGTCGTCGATCGGATCATCGTGCTGACGAAGATCCACGTGCACTACTCGATCCGTCTGCCGGACGGCGCGGACCAAGAGAAGGTGGATCGGGCGCTGTCGTCGCACGTGAGCAAGTGTCCGACTGCGCAGTCGATCAAGGAGTCGGTGGAGGTGAGCTGGTCGGTGGAGTATGCGTAGCTGGGGCTCTCACTTCCTGATCCATTTGATCATGGCCGCATCACGACTCCTCGCCGGGTGGTAGGGCCGGGGCTGGAGACGGAGCGATGAGCGGAGTGTTGTCTTTACGATGCTGCTCGAGCAGA
Source organism: Longimicrobiales bacterium (assembly GCA_965223235.1). Taxonomy (GTDB): domain Bacteria; phylum Gemmatimonadota; class Gemmatimonadetes; order Longimicrobiales; family Gaopeijiaceae; genus UBA2589. Next base: position 17,055 of record CBDCVV010000017.1, on the reverse strand, counting down.
TCGGCCATTCGTTTCACCGCTTCGCGGTACTGATGCACGAACACCGGACTTGGGCGCCGATGCTTGACGAGTCCCAGCTCGGATTGAGCCCATGAAGCGAGTGACGATTTCGGATGGATCTTGGCGTATTGGGTGCCCTTGAAGGCGGGCTGAGGCCAGCTTCGGGAGTAGGCTAGTCCTGAGCCTTGGAGAGACACCATGACCCTGTTCTCACGGGCGGCGACTACGCGTCCCTTCGCGCCGATCGAGACCAAGCTGTTCCGTTCATGCTCGTACGTTCCCTCCGGCGCGTCTTGTTTGGAGGCGATGACGACGCCGCGTCGCAGGTGGCGTGCAGTGATTGTGCCGTCGATATCAGGCTCGGGCTTGAACTCTCCCGCCAGCCGCATGAAATCCTGAACGATGCGGTCGACGGGAATCTCGTCACTGATGTCGTCCGTATACGGTAGGTGAGCGATGAGGAGGCTGTTCAGCTCATGGACTGCTATGACCGCTTCGCGCGCATAACGTACCGCAGGCAAGACCTTCCACAGATGGTCAATGCGAAGTGAGAGATAGAGGGAAGCCGCTTCAGGAAAGTCCGGAAACCCTTCGAACTCCAGGAGATAACGTTCTAGCATCTCCTCTTGGAGGTCCAAGGCGGGCTGGGTCCGCGCTGCTGCGAAGAGCCTGCGGGCTGCTAGCGCGGGGTCGAGTTTCGCATCGATCAAGCCTTGCAAGACCTCCAATTCGGCCTCGCTGAGGTACCCGACTGCACGGTAGCTGTCGACTGCGCTGAAGTAGTCTGAGCTCGTCAAATGATCGTCGCGCAGGAGTTCCGTTAGTTCGCGACGGTACGCATCAACCACGTGCCGCCGAAGCATCTCGAGTTCGGCGTCTTCGAGGTATCCCGCCTCTTGGTACGTCTCTAGGAGTTCAGACGCGGCGACTGCCGTGATCGTACCTTCGGCAAGACCGCGACTCAGAAAGTCGATGCTGTCCCGTGCTTGGAGTCGACGTCGCAGTGTGGTCGCAAGTCGAGTTCGGTCGTCCGCCCGGAGACGCCTTCGCTGAGCTGCGAACTCCTCCACGGCCCGATCGAGATCATCACGTATCAGCGATTCAAGCTTTCTTGCGAGCTCTTCGCGGCGGTGAAGGAATCGGAACATGGGGCCTGCGCGTGGAATCGGTTGCTGCCCAGATCGATAGCTGCCCCAGAATACGCGCTAACCCCTGAGCCGTGGTAGATGTGCGCTCCAAGCCCGACTGAGGCCGGGAGCACGACCCATTTGCGTACCCACTCTATCTGCGTTAGATATATCACCCATTGATATATCTACGACACACGCAGTGGGGTGATGCGATGGCGGCGATGACCGCTCTTACCTTCGAGATCCTTCTGTCGCTCGCGGATGGGGAGAGACACGGCTACGGCATCATCAAGGAGATCGAGGAGCGCTCCGGCCGTGACGCGGCCCCGAGTACAGGGGCTCTATACATGGCCCTCCAACGGATGGAGGCCGACCAACTGATCGTGAAGACGGGTCCCTCGGAGGGCGAGGACCGCCGACGTCGGAACTACCGGCTCACGGAGAAGGGGCGTACGAGCGCGGAGGCCGAGTCGCTGCGTCTCGTGCGCCTCGTGGCGGCGGCTCGCGGCAAGAAGCTGCTGTCGGGGCGCTCGGTGTGACGGAGCGGTTGCTCCGGCTTCTCCTTGGAGTCACTCCCCAGCGTTTTCGCGAAGAAGTTGCTGAGGAGGCGCTCGACGTAGCTACGGCCCGTCTGGAGGAGGGAAGCGCGAGTGTGGTGGGGGAGGTATTCGGACTGTTGCGGCTTGTCGCCGGACTTTGGTGGGACGAGTGGAAGTCGATGATGACGAGGGGGGACGGACGGATGATGCTGGACACGATCGTGCAGGACCTGCGGTTCGCGGGGCGTTCGCTACGCCGGAACCCGGGATTCACCGCAGCGGCCATCGCCGTGCTCGCGCTCGGGATCGGAGCTAACACAGCGATCTTTTCTGCCGCGAACACCTTCTTCTTCAGCCCGCTCCCGTTTGCCGAAGAAGACCGACTCGTCACGATCTACGAGACGAACCCCGACTTCGAGTGGGTGGACGCTACGGCGGCCCCAGCCAACCTGATGGATTGGCGTGAGCAGGTAGCGGGGTTCCACGACGTCTCGGGCTACAACGAGTTCACGAACCAAATCACCACTTTCCAAGACGGCGAGCCGGTTCTGATCGGCGGAACCAGCGTGATCGGAAATTTCTTCAGCACGCTGGGTGTCCCGGCCGCGATGGGGCGCACCTTTCGATTCGACGAGACGTGGGACGGAGCCGACAACGTTGTGGTGATCAGCCATGACCTCTGGGTCTCCTACTTCGGCCAAGACCCTGATGTCATCGGCCGGACCATCGAGATGAACGGTCGGTCGCCGGAAGTGATTGGGGTGATGCCTGCCGGATTCTCCTTCCCCTCGGAGCGCACAGAAGCGTGGGTTCCGATGGGTTGGGATCCGAGCGCGCGTGACGCGGTTTGGTTCCGGCGGGCTCACATCGTCAGAGCGTTTGGGCGGCTCGCCGATGGCGTGTCCCTCGCTGAAGCGGACGCACAGCTTCAGGTCGTCGTAGCACGGCTACAGGAAGAGTACCCTAGCACGAACTCGGTCATGGGCGCCGGCATAACACCGATGCGGGACTTCCTTATCAAGGATGTACGCACTCAACTGCTTGTGCTCTTGGGCGCTGTGGCGCTGCTGTTGGCGCTGGCATGTACGAACGTCGCTAACCTGATGCTCGTTCGCGCCAACGATCGGATGCGGGAGGTCGCCGTGCGGCGAGCACTCGGTGCTCAGCGCGGACGCGTGGTGCGTCAGGTCATCGCCGAGGGCGGTTTGATCTCGGTAGGAGGTGCCGTGCTCGGGCTGGGGCTCGGGTGGGCAGGGGTACTGGCCATTACGGCGTCTGATCCCCTCGGCATCGAAGGGGCCACTCGACTGGCGCTCGATCATCGGGTTGTCCTCTTCACGGTCGGTGTCGCCGTGCTTTCGGGACTCCTCTTCGGTGTGGCTCCGGCGATTCGTTCCATGGGCGTCGGCGTCGAGGCAGCGTTGCGCGACCAGGGTCGGGCCAACTCGTCGAGCCGGGGCGGCGTCCGCACCGCATCGAGCTTAGTCGCGCTGGAGCTGGCGCTAGCTCTGATGCTTGTCGTGGGCGCGGGACTCATGGTGCGGACATTTGCGTCCCTGCGTTCCGTCGATCCTGGCTTCGATCGGATGGGGGTTGTCGCAGTGCAGTTCGGAATCCCCTCTTCTCGCTACTCCGAGCGCGATCAGGTTCTGTCGTTCTACGACCGTTTCCTCGAAAACCTCGAGGCGCGGCCGGGCATCCAAAGCGCGGGGACCGTGCAGCAGCTCCCCCTCGGCGGCACCAGCTGGTCTTCTTCGTTCCGGGCAGAGACGTGGCCCGACGATCGTGTCGGGTACGAGATCCTCCATCGGCGGGCCGACGCGTCGTACTTCGAGACGGTCCAGACACCGCTCATCCGGGGCCGGTTGTTCGGCCCCGACGACGGTCCTGACGATCCCCTCGTGGTGGTGATCAACGAGACCTTCGCGCACGAGCACTTCACCGCCGACGAAGACCCGATCGGCCAGCGCATCGCGTACGAGACGGATGCGGCGGAGGCGCGGTATTGGTATGAGATCATCGGGATCGTAGCAGACCAGCAGCAAGAGAGCCCGTCGCTTCCGGCTCGAGCGGAGGTGTTCGAGAATCGTGATCAGGATTGGGGACGTTCCAGTTGGGTTGTCGTTCGAGGGGATACCGAGGCTGCAGCCCTCTTCCCCGTGATTCGAGATGCCCTCGCGGAGATGGACCCGCTCATTCCCATCGCACGCTCGGAGACGCTGCACGATGTCTGGAGCCGTTCCATGGCTCGTGAGGAGTTCGTGTTGAAGCTCCTGACAATCTTCGGGATCGTGGCGCTCCTCCTTGCAGCGGTCGGAGTGTATGGCGTGACCTCGCAGGTGGCGCGTGGCCGCACGCAAGAGATCGGCATCCGCATGGCGCTGGGAGCCAGCGGAAGAGACGTCCTAGCCCTCATGCTTCGGCAGGGACTCGGAGTCATCAGTGTCGGTCTGATCGCAGGACTCGTCGCGAGCCTTTTCGCTACCCGATCGCTCGAATCGATGCTCTTCGGTGTCGAGCCCACGGACCCGTCCACCCTCGTCGTGGTGGTCGCACTTCTCGGGGCGATTGCGCTGCTTGCCTCCTGGCTACCGGCTCGGCGAGCGACACGAGTCGATCCCGTGGCCTCGCTCCGTTCCGAGTAACCCAGATGTCGTGATGTGACGACTCAGCGGGGTGCGGGCTCGCGAGTTAGTCGGGACGTGAGCGGGGTCCTCGAGTCTCCGGTACTCGACCTTATGGGGCTCTTCGGTGTACCCTTACTTCTAGATTCGACCGTCAACTGGGTTAGCACACGTGGCAAAAGACGCAATTGAGGCGGAGGGCATCGTTACCGAGGTCCTCCCCAACACGAACTTCCGAGTAGTACTCGAGAACGACCACAAGATCTTGGCGCACCTGTCCGGCAAGATGCGCAGGCACTACATCCGCGTCCTCGAGGGCGATCGGGTGAAGGTGGAGATGTCGCCGTACGACCTGTCCCGTGGACGGGTGACGTACCGGTACAAGTAGGGCTTCCGAGCGGACAAGAGCGCATCCCGTCCGCTCGTGTCACGCGGGTATCCGCGTGACCGGGATTACATCGGTGGACCTTGCGTCGGCTCGTCGGTCGGCGGCCCATCGGCGTGATCGGATGTAGCGAACACGAACACGACCGTATCGTCGCGTCCCGACTCGTCCCCCGGGCTCCCGCGGGAGCGTTGAGCGGCCAGCCGATAACCGAGCTTCCGGGGCACCGCCGCGCTCGCGGCATTTCTCGGGTCGCAATGGATCTCGACCCGGTCGACCTCCGGTAGTGACAGTGCCACAATTGTGAGCGCACGGGTCGCCTCCGTAGCGAGCCCATGCCCGACGTGGTCGACGTGAATCCAGTACCCGATCTCTAGAGACGCCGGCCCGCGCCTTGGCATAAGGCCGATCTCACCAAGGAGCATCTGCTCCGCACGATCGAAGATCGCGTAGACGAAGCCGATCCCTTGCTCGAAGTCCGCTTGGAACGTTGCGATTCGAGTCTCGATCGCGTGAGCCTCAAGAGACTCGTCGTTGGCCGGAGCGATCCAAGCACCGACATGTGCCCGACTTTGGCGGAACGAGGTTGCGAAGTGTGGCGCATCGCCAGCTTCCCAGCAGCGAAGAACGAGCCGGGCGGTCTCGATCCGGCGAGGTGGGAGCGCTAGCGTCAGCCTCCACGGCCGTGGGTACCGTTCAACGCGGAACATGCCCAATCGGCGCCGCCCTCAGTCCGGGGCAGTGGGTGAGTGGGGGTGCTCAGCTAGCTCTGCGATCCGAGCATGTTGCGCCAGCAGGCGGTCCCGATCCTCGGCCAACTTCCTTCTCTTCCGGATTCGGAGGAGTGGCTCGAACGACAACATGCCCACGACGTAGATGGCGACAGCCCATCGGTACTGCGGGGTGAGCATCCAGAACATCGTGCCCAACCCCACGGAAATCAGCTGGGTTATGAGCCTGTGCTTACTTCCAAGTTCCAGGCTGTCCATCTGGGCGTCGATCGCATTCAGCTGATCCAATAGAGCGATGGCGCGCAGGTCCTTCTGCTCCGACGGCTGGGTCAACGCGACAAGACTCCGTGCTCAGCCAACCCCGATCCTCACTACTTCGAGGAGTTCGGGAGTCGGCCCAAGGTGGCCCTTTCCAACGGCTCGGACAGATCCTCCAGCTGGATGTCTGTTGGCGGGAACGCGCCTGGTAGGAAGGCGGAGAACCCACTCGCCTGCTTTCGGAAGACTCCAGCCCGATTGCTTGATGGTTTGGGCATACCTAAGGAAGCTTATGAGAAGCGATATCTCTCATAAGAATGAGGCGCAAACCTTATGAGAGCGCAGCCGCCCCATGAGGTGACTTAGGCCGCTCATCGAACAAGTCAAAGCGCTCAGAGCACCCTAGCGTCCATAGGATGTCAGGTAACGACCCAATTGATTCACGATGCGTAGCGGCCGAGCGTGTGGTCGTCCCGCAAGGGCCAGCCTGCTCCCGGCGAGCGACCCCATGATAGCAAACTGACCTGAAGGGTCGGCGAGTGCGACCCGTGTGGCAGAGCCACGCGCGGGAGCGCTCGGTTTCGCTAGCGAGAGCGTGAATCAGGCGTTATCGGACATCGCGCGGTCGCGCATCCGAGAGGGCAAGTAGTCCTCAAGCTTCGGCGTCCCCAACGGCCCGGACCCCCACCGTCGGCGGATTGCATGAATCGGGGCTGCTGCACCGCTAGGCTCCCTACCACTCAAGCACTCGTGAGCCTGCGCCAGCATGCGGAGCGTGAAGTCGCGGAGATCGTCTGGTATCGGAAAGTCCGCTAGCCAATCACCAACATGGCTAGGCTGGACGCAGTAGCGAGCCTCGGCGATGTCGCCGCGATATATCGCGCGTAGCCATGCTTCAGATCGCCGGCGGATCAGCTCATCTGCGCTCGGACCGGGCCACGGCGGGCCGATCGGATTCTCAAGGAAGCCGAGGACGACCGAGGGAACCGGAGAGTCGCCAGCCAGCCAGCGCCGAATCGTCCGCTCATCCCTGTGAAGAACGTCAGTGGCGAAACGTCTAGCAGATAGTCCGGACTCGGCTATTCGCAGTTCGAGGAGTTGAGCGTGAGAGAGGTCGCTCGGGGTGGTGTGAGGGGATGCCATGAATTCACTTGACCTGGGGACATATGCCCTAATAGTAGGACATATGCCCTACTCAGGCAAGGTGTTCCTAGGCGGGCGTCCAGCCGAGTTCCAGCTCGAAGACGCGGCGGTTCTCGGTGTCGATCTGCGGAGGCGCACGGCGCACGTACTCTTCGGCGACGCCGCGAGCAGCGGGGTCCAGCGCTCTGAGATGACCGAGGACCTGGGCAGAAGTCGGCACCGTTCCCCTGGACTGCTTCAGTCCAGGAGGGAGAGCTGTCCAAACGACTCCTTTCAACCCGTGTCGTGCCGCCCATTCGGCGATCCGATCGGCGAAGAGCCCCTCGGAGTGCTCTTGGTCACCAGACCAGCCGACATACCTTGCTGCTCCCTTGGTTCCAATTCCTTCACGCAGGCGAAGGGCCTCTTTCGCCTCGGAGAGATCACTACTGGTCATGACGCTCCACATGCTCCGGACAAGTGGTACGTCTGGCGTCAGAACAAGCGTGATCCTTCCATCGCTAGACTCCCTCGCGAACTCGATGGGCAGGAGGGGGCCGTCGTCGAACCAAGCCCTCCTTATCGGGAGCTCGCGGGGACTCCAAACGAGAGATCCCCAACCAAGGCATGCGATAGCCACGCGTATGAGTCCACCCGCTGAAGCGATGTCCGTTAACGGTCAAACGGACTCACGACGCGGAGGTGAGCGTGCGAGCGCTCACCGTAGTGTCCGCGAAGCGGCCGAGCCGTTGATTGTCTTCAGTCTATGCGCCGATTCGAACAGAGGCGAGAGCGTGAGTAACGCGTTAGGTGACGTGGCTGTACGGTCCGGGGACATGGGTAACAGATCAGTCCGGGGACATGGGTGACACTTGAGCCAAGGTAAAGCACCACGCAGACGGGGGTGCTGATGCCTTGGAAGGAGCAGTCACGGATGGACGAACGGCGATGCCTGGTGCGGGACTACCATGCCGGCTACGCGACGTTGAGCGAGTTGTGCCGCCGCTACGGAGTCAGCCGTAAGACCGGGTACAAGTGGATCAGGCGCTTCGAAGAGGAGGGTGTGAAGGGGCTCCAGGATCGCCCGCGCAGACGGCGGAGCTGCTCGCATGCGGTGCCCGAACCAGTGGTGGAGGAGCTCGTGAAGATCCGCAAGCGCCATCCGACGTGGGGAGCGAGGAAGCTGCTCAAGGTGCTACAACGTCGTCGACCGGATTGGCATCTGCCCTGCGCATCGACAGCGCACGAGGTGATCAAGCGGGCCGGTCTCGTACCGAGGCGACGGAAGCGCCCTAAGCGCCCACATCCTGGTCGACCCATGACGCCGATGGACCGGCCCAACGTCGTGTGGACCGCCGACTTCAAGGGCCAGTTCAAGACGCTCGACGGCATCTACGTCTTCCCGCTCACGATCCAGGACGGCTACAGCCGATATCTGCTCGAGGTCCAAGGGCTCGACAGCACCAAGACCGAGCCCGCGAAGGCCGTGTTTCGTCGGGCTTTTCAGACCTACGGCCTGCCCGAGCGCATCCGCACAGACAACGGCGTCCCCTTCGCTGCGAACTCGCTCGCTCGTCTCAGCCGACTCAGTGTCTGGTTCCTCCGTCTGGGCATCACGCCCGAGCTCATCGAGCCCGGCCGACCCCAGCAGAACGGCCGTCACGAGCGCATGCATCGAACCCTCAAGCGAGAGACCGCCCGTCCGCCGAAGCGTTCCAAGCGCGCTCAACAGCGACGCTTCAGCGCCTTCCGCGTCGAGTTCAACACCGAACGACCTCACGAAGCGATCGGCATGCGAACACCTGACCAACTCTACGCGCCATCACCTCGCGTCTATCCGCGCCGACTTCCCCTCGTGGACTACCCCGCTCACTACGAGGTCCGCAAAGTCAGCGGCAACGGCGGCATCCGATGGGCGAACAAGTGGGTCAACGTCAGCATCGTACTCGGTGGCGAGTTCATCGGCCTCGAAGAGATCGACGACGGCCTATGGCACGTCTTCTTCGGACCTCACCTCATCGGATACATGATTGACGATCTCGGTTCGATCCAAGACCGTGCCGGATTCCTCTCCCGTCGGAACCAGAGACAACAACAACTGTTACCCATGTCTCCCGACTAATTCGTCACCCATGTCCCCGAACGCTCAGCGTTGGCTACTCGAAGACCAGTTCGTACTTGCCAATCCGGTTGGATATGGCTGGCCTCGTGCCCTCCAAGACGTTGATGATGTGCCGGCACGTGTCTGGGTTCTCCAGAGCACCGGGCTGGTACGTGATGCGATTCTTGTCGTCCTTGTCCAACGCACAGTGGATGACCTGTTCAGCGTCACACACCACGGCGAGGTTGGGATTGTGAGTGACGATGATGATCTGGCGCCTTTCCTTCGCCTCTTTGATGCATGAGACAAGGAGCTCGTAAACTGTTTGGTTGTCCAAGTTGCCCTCGGGCTGATCGATTACGAGGGGTTCCAGTCCTTGGTCGACAAGCAGGTAGAATATCAACAGGAGTGACCCGCGCTGACCTGGCGAGAGCTTTTCAAGAGGACGGTCGTTCCAGGACAGATTGTATCGGGGCTCAAGGTAGTCCAACGAGAACAGGAAGTCGTAGAGGCCTTCAACGGAGTAGTCCTGGCGTAGCTGCCGTCCGACCTGGACCGTTTCTTCTTCTCCGTCGGGCCTCCGGTGAACGTGGAGGGCGGAATAGGCCTCTCGCAGGAAGCCCTCGGTTGCGGCTGGATCTTGGAAGTCCGTTCTACCGAGGAGGGCCTCGATCGCCACTCGGCCGCCATCGCCGTAGTAAGTTCCGCGCCGATTCTGGTTGATATGGTCCAAGAATCGGCCGGCGAACTTGGCCGCAACCAGGCCGGCCTCGAACTGTAGACCGAACTGATCCTTCGCGATCTGATGCGAGTCGATGAAGTCCTGCACTGGTGCATACAGCTCCTCGTGGAGTTGACCCGGTTTGGTGGACACCTGATCTCTTGAGAGAGAAAGGAGTTCACGATGCCGAGAACGAGACGGCCGTACGCGCCGGAGTTTCGGGAGCAGATGGTGGAGTTGGTCCGATCGGGCCGGACACCTGAGGAGCTGAGTCGGGAGTTCGAGCCGACAGCTCAGACGATCTACAACTGGGTCAAGCAGGCGGACCGCGATGCGGGGGTCCGCAGCGACGGTCTGACGACGGAGGAGCGAGAGGAACTGCGAAGGCTGCGCAGAGAGAACAAGCGTCTTCGCATGGAGCAGGAGATCTAAAAAAAGCCGTCGGGCCTCCGGTGAACGTGGAGGGCGGAATAGGCCTCTCGCAGGAAGCCCTCGGTTGCGGCTGGATCTTGGAAGTCCGTTCTACCGAGGAGGGCCTCGATCGCCACTCGGCCGCCATCGCCGTAGTAAGTTCCGCGCCGATTCTGGTTGATATGGTCCAAGAATCGGCCGGCGAACTTGGCCGCAACCAGGCCGGCCTCGAACTGTAGACCGAACTGATCCTTCGCGATCTGATGCGAGTCGATGAAGTCCTGCACTGGTGCATACAGCTCCTCGTACACCTTTAGGATCTGGAGTTTCTCCGTCAGGATCGCGAGGGCGACTCGAACCTGCTCCTCGTGGTTTGCGGCCAGCTCTGCTGGCACGGCGGCCAGCGAAGCTTGCTGGGCGCGTTCGTACTCTAGCGTTCCAGGGGCGTCGGCCTGGCCGATGATGGCGTTCCGGCGCTGCACCCAGTCTCGCCTAGCGTCTAGGGCGACCTGATATTCCTGGCCCGGCCGATCCAAACGCTCTCGCAGGCCCTCCTCCGCAGTCCGTGCCTTCTCCAATTGCGCAGGCAATGAGTTCTCGTCCTCCGTGACCAAGAGTGCATCCGTCTCGGCGGACCGCTCCCTCACTCGGATCTCCAGGGCGGCAAGCTCGGCGTCATCGACCTGCAGTTGAAAAAAGTCCGAGCGTAGACCCAGTTGCTCGACCAGCGGGGAGATCTCGTCACGGGTTCGCTCCACCGCCTGCCCGAGAGCATCCAGCTTCGCCCTCACCAGCTGGGCGGCGGTCATCTGGCCGCTAGCGGTCGCCGCCTCTTCTTGAGCCCTTCTGTGCTGATCTTGGAGGTCGACGACGAGTTGATGCTGCGCATCCAGTTCTTCGCGCAGCCCCTGCTGCTCCTTTTGCGTGTCAGCGTCGAGTTCGGGTGGCTGAGGTTCTTGCGGCTCACCGGTTTCGACCACGGCGAGCTGTTGTTCCAGTGCTTCGACGCGCCCTGCGATGCTGAGCGCATGCTCTTCGGAGGTTCTCTCCTCTAGCTCGGCTGCGGCAGAGTTCAGCTCCGCAAGTTCTGACTTCAGAGCCTGAATACGGGTCTTTGAGTCAGCGGTGCGGAGTTGGATTAGGTCGTCGAGAGTGGTGGCGTTCAGGCGATTGCCCTTTGGGACTCGAGAGAAGATGACCTGACGCAGTTCAGCGTCGAACTTGCCTGCGCGGCCTCCTCTTAGCTCGTCGCAGATTGCGTCGAGGTGGTGCTGAGGGATGTAGCGCACCGTCTCCACGGCTCCCGACGGAACGTCCCTGTCCAAGTTGCGCGTCGTGGTAGCGCCATTCTGCCAAGTCAGAGTCGCCTTGAACTCTTCGGCCTTGTTGTCCTTTGGGTGGCGGAAGTGACTGGCATGCAGGAAGGAGAACGACTCTTGGTGGGGACAGTTCCCCAGGAGTCCGACCGCATCCGTGAAGGCACTTTTTCCACTCCCCTGGTTCCCGATCAGGGCGACAAGACCGGTATTAAGTGCGACCTCTTCGCCATCGAACCACCCACCGGAGAGTTCCGAGCCGTCGAGGGAATCAAAGCGAACGCTCTTGATGTACGAGGAGCGATTCTGCTTCACGTGGGCAAGGTGGGGAGGCTCATTGCCCAGGTAGATGCGACCCCTAGGTTCGTTGATAGTCTGCATGAGGCCTAGGAAAGTCGGCTCTGCCTTCACCCAGCAAGGCACCTTCGGAGAGTACGTGCGGATATCGTGATTGTCCGAGCCCACGACCAACGGGTGCGAGAGGCCGGTGGCGGGGAAGATCACGTCCAGATATCGATCAACGTCTTTGAGCTGTCCAATCTCTAGGATGTCGATGAACTCCTTCGCCACGTCATACTTGATGCGGCGTTGGAACTGGGCCTGGTTTTGGATCCGGTCAATCGAATTGGACCTCGCTCCGGCATGAATTGAGATCAGGCCACCTAGTTCGTCGCGAATTACCTTGGCGGCTTCGGGGATCCTTATGTAGACCCCGTCGTCACCCCCGCGGTCTGCGATGCCTTGTGGCGTGAGCCCGAGGCTCCCCTTGAGCGTGTCCCAGAGGTGGTCGAGATCGAGCTCCTCAGAGAATAGCCCGATGTAGTGGACCTGGTCGCTTCCCAGCTCTGAGCGCAGCTCAAGTCCTGGGAGGACGGTCAGCCGGCCGCTCGCAGCCACTCGCATCGCCTTGATGTAATCGACGTCGATACGGTGGTGGTCGGTGACAGCGACGAGTGAGACGCCTTCTTCGATAAGGGTCTCCGCGATCTCCTTGGCCGAGGCGCTCGGATACTTGTAGTCGAACGACGCGGGGGTGTGGAAATGGAGGTCCCAGCGCGACCACGCGGATCCTAGCGGATTGGGTGTCATGGTAGGTCTTGCGGAGGAGTACGTACTGGCCGGGGGGAAGCCGGACTCACGCCTCAGGTTAATGGCACCAGAGCATGTCAGCTAACGGTCAAACGGACTCACGACGCGGAGGTGAGCGTGCAAGCGCTCACCGTAGTGTCCGCGAAGCGGCCGAGCCGTTGGTTGTCTTCAGTCTACCCGCCGATTGGAGCCAAAGGCGAGAGCGTGAGACCGGCGTTATCGGACAGGGGCGGGGTTCAAATCACTGCCTGGGTCACGGTAGATCCAACAGGCATCGGCCGCGGTCGTGTGAGTCGTCAGCGATAGGTCATGAAATCCACGTTGCCTCACAGAACCTTGGAATCCACCGACCGTCGATGAGAACCACGCGGCAGCTGTGACCCTGCCCCCACAAGGAGCCGACCGTGTAGCCGGTGTTGATACGTGCCGTGTCCGGGGCTGTCCGCTCGATGCTGGGCTCGTGAATCCTGCGTGCGTGGCGGCCGGATTCGACGTGGGTCATTCTCCTGCGCAGCACATTACCGGGTGCTTCATCAGACGGGCGCATCTCACACTCGGCCGCGGCCGCGACGTGTGCATAGGACTCGCTTAGTGCGGTCAGGTCAGCCGCGCCGGTGAGGCAGGCCACCCAGTCAGTCCGCTGCCAAGTCTCCCCAGCCAGTGGCGATCGACAATCGGTAGGCCAAGAGCTGCAATGCTTCGACCGGCTCCGCTTCTTCCTCTCCAGCTGCTGCGTGACTCAAGACCGCGACGCACGGTCCGAGCATGAGACATTCGGTGACGGCGTTGCCTACCAGTACAGGGACGATGAACTCGACGGTGTCACCGACATCCAGGTCGATTGGGATTGGAGCCATGGACGCGAGGCCAAGGGCAGCGATTTCCAGTAGATAGCGACCCGCGCGCAATCCCTCGAAGACGAAGTGGCCGACAGAGTCGGTTGAGGCGTAGCAGTGCTGAGGCTCTCCATCGTAGCCGACGGACACACCGCGCCCCGAGACGCGCCCGCCTGACTCGTTGACGAGTCGACCCTGAATTCGGCCTGGGCGTTCGACGCCTTCCTCGCATTGCTGAGGTGCGATCCTCTGCGCAGCCATGGGTTGAGCGGCACCAACGAAGCCCAGGAGAAACGTGAGAGTCACGATTTCGCACCTCATGAGCGCCTCCCCTCGAGCATTTTGGCTAACGCCGATGCCACATCCAAAGCCCCTGTCCGATAACGGGCCAAATGATTCACGACGTGGAGTCGAGCGCAAGCGTGGGTTAGATAGCGAAGGGAGAGAGATGAGGCGCTCGACGGAGCGTCCGCGCAGCGGCCGAGCGTTTGCTCACCCGCAGGACCCACACGTCCTAGAGCGAAGCGAACCCGAGGCGAGTGCGTGAATCAGGCGTCATCAGACACCCCGTGCTATAGCCATCTTCGACGGTCACGCCTTCTCACTGGGGTGCGCGGTGTGGTTGCGGTGGACCAGCGCCAAGAGTACTCCGAAGGACGTGAACTGGGTGAAGGAGGCGGTGGCTTCGACGGCCATCCATTCACCGAGGGATGGAGCCAAGTACTTTGCGGGCTCAGCAAGAACGATGTAGCAGCCCAAGAACGCTCCGAGGATCCACGCAAACACGACGCCTGATCGGATCGACCCGTTCGCCCAGGGTGTGCGAGGAAAAAGGACCGCCGCAACCGAGCCCTGCACGATCATCGCGAGCACACCGAGGGGCATGATGGGTTCAGGCCTTGTGAACGGGATCGCAGCGTAGTGTTCGGCGTTGATCACGAAGTGTGAGGTCGCCTGAACAGTGAAGGTGACGAGGATAAAGCTCGCGACGGTCAGGCCGATCGTTTTTGGGGTTGGGGTGCCCACGGTCACTCCACGTCGATAACTTGCATGATGAGAGTCAACCGCAGCCTGCTGACTTGCATTATGCAAGGAGTCACTTGAAGCGAACGGATCGGCGGTCGGACTGTCCCACGAACTACGCGCTTCAGGTCATAGGGGACTCGTGGAGCCTCCTCGTCGTCCGAGACCTGATGTTCTACGACAAACGGACCTTCTCGGAGTTCGCCGCGTCGGAGGAGCGGATCTCGACGAACGTGCTTGCTCAGCGGCTACGCCACTTGGTCGCGGAGGGGATCTTAGTCAGGGAGGGCGCGGGCAAGCACACTCGCTACGGGCTTACGCGGAAGGGCCTTGATCTGCTCCCCATCATGATCGACATGATCGTTTGGTCAGGTCGCCACGACGCGAAAACTGCAGCTCCGGAGGAGTTCTTGCGTCGCGCCGAACGCGATCGTGAAGCGCTGTTGCGGGACCTTCGGCAGCGGTTGGTCGCGGCGCACGGACTCACCCCGATCTAGCGGTTGGACGATCGGAAGGGGTGTCTGACAACGGTCAATCGGACTCACGACGCGGAGCAGGGCGAAGTCCCTGCGTAGTGTCCGCGAAGCGGCCGAGCCGTTGATCGTCTTCAGTCTATCCGCTGATCAGAGCAGAGGCGAGAGCGTGAGACCGGCGTTATCGGACGTGCCGCGGTAGACACTATCGCCTCCTAGCATGCTTCCGACCCGGCACCACTTTCCAGAAGTAGGAGACTGCGTCGAGGCCGAGATCACCGCTTCGTTGAGGGACGAGGAGTGAGATATGTGCCCGACGGCGCCACTTCGCCACATCGCGCCTTCGTCCGAATGCGACCGGATGAGGGCTCTCGACGCGGTGCCGGGGAAGCTCAAGGTGGACACGTTCGCGGTGCGAGAAGCCCGAGTCGGCCCAGTGCCGGATGTCTAGTCGATCAGATGAAACGGGGGACTTGGGATCGGGCTTCTCGCCCAGGGTGAAGATCGCCCCGAGGCCCAGGCGCAGCGATCTCAGATACGACCCACGAGTCTGTGCCCGTCCCGAGCGACCCGTATCACGCACACGGGCGCCAGCCGGTAGGTTTGTGACGCGTTGAAATAGAGTTCAACTGAGGGGGCTTCTTTCGGAAGCGCGGCATCCCGGGAGCGGATGAATTCGCGAATGGCCGTCCACGAGGGATGATCCTCAACCGGCTGGATGCACAAGAAGTTGAGCAATAGCTGCCTGACCACGCGCGCGGGGAAGACATCGAACGCGGCGACTAGCACGCGGCCACCTGGGCTTAGGAGGCGCCCGGATGCTTGGACCTGGCGTGCGAAGTCCGCGAACGTAGTCCCGAGCCTACTACCGAAGCGCGAGTTACACTCTGAGCACAAGACGCGAAGCGCGATTCCGTCAGGTGCGTGTAGAGAGTCCGGGCCCCCATCCCTGAGACGAAGCGCTTCGCCGACAATCCTTCCTGTGTTGCCCAGACTCTTGGCGGGGGATGTGCTCGTCGGAAAGTGCAACTCGCTCTCGGAGGCACAGGCGACAGCTTGTCACCGGTACTGGTGGATAGCTGTGAGAGTACTCAAGCGACGTCGCAGCTTCTGGCAAAAGGCATGTCCCATAACGGTCAAACGGACTCACGACGCGGAGGTGAGCGTGCGAGCGCTCACCGTAGTGTCCGCGCAGCGGCCGAGCCGTTGGTTGCCTTCAGTCTACCCGCCGATTGGAGCAGAGGCGAGAGCGTGAGACCGGCGTTACAGGATGTCCTCGCGGTCGGAGGCCCCCCAGGTCGTCTCACACCGCGAACGGTAGGTGCCTACTCCGCCAGCAGCTGACGCTTCTCGGCATCCGTGATACCGACCCCCGCAACCTCGTTGGCAGCCTCAAGCAACTCTTGATCATCCGCGCGACGCGCGAGCACGAGTGAGCCGGCCGCGGAGCCCGCGCCCAAGAGGGCAAGAGTCCCTAAGATTCCGAGGAATCCGCCTCTCCCCGCGGCAGCAGTCAGCGCGATAGCGACGAGCGGAGTTCCGAGGAGTAGGCCTGCGGCCGCCCCCCACAATGCGAACCGGATAACGGACATCTCGTCCAGTCTTCTGCGGCGCTCGACGACGCTGAGAGCCACTGAGAAGATTGAGCCGGTGAGTAGCCCTAGGCCGGCAAAGAGGGAGGACGAAACCAAGATTTCATCTAACCTATCCGGGGCGACCAGGGCGAATATGAGACCGACCGGCGCCCACGCTGCGGCCCACGTTAGTCCCATGCCTAGTCCAGCTCGGACTCGCCGAAGCCAGCTCTCGAAGATACCCCCCGCATTTCGAATGTGCGATTGCATAGCATCGTACGTCCTACGCAGGGTGGCCGAACTCCGTTCCCGGATACGAGGCCATAGACGGCACGCTTCTACGTGCCCCTGAAGAGGATGTCCTGTAACGGTCAAACGGACTCACGACGCGGAGGTGAGCGTGCGAGCGCTCACCGAAGTGTCCGCGCAGCGGCCGAGCCCGTTGGTTGCCTTCAGTCTATGCGGCCGATTGGAGGCAGAGGCGGAGAGCGTGAGACCGGCGTTACGCGGCGTTCCAGGTAGGCGAAGCTCAAACGCCAACACCAGGAGACGGTGCCCCACGAAGCAAACCTTCGACACTGAGGTCTTCATCAATGGCTGGCCAATGGATGCCGAATCCGCCTCCGGCGAGCTCCCAGTTCGCGCGCTCACTAGGCGATGCGTCTAGCAGCCGTGGATACCACGCTACCGGTGCCGAGATAGACTGCCATCGGCGAGCTCCA
>CBDCVV010000016.1:0-271645 GCA_965223235.1 Longimicrobiales bacterium | reverse complement strand
GGGCCTCTGTGTACCGGTAGGCCGCGGCGGAGTCACCATCGACCGATCCGAAGTTCCCCTGTCCATCGACGAGCGGGTAGCGCAGCGAGAAGTCCTGCACCATCCGCACCATCGAGTCGTACACCGCGGAGTCACCGTGCGGGTGGTACTTACCAAGAACATCACCCACGACTGTGGCGCTCTTTTTGTACGCACGGCCAGAGACTGAGCCCGGACCTCGCTCATCGCGTACAAGATTCGGCGTGGACGGCTTCAGCCCGTCTCGTACATCCGGCAACGCGCGCTGGACGATGACGCTCATCGAGTAGTCGATGAACGACTCCCTCATTTCGTCCTCTAGAAGTCGGGCTAGGACCGTCTGCCCGCCTCCACCTCCGAGCTCGAGCTCGTCACTCATACGCACCTGCGTCCTGTCGTCGGGTGGGGACCTTCCTCAAGCTCTGGAGCCTCGAATCGGCCGAGCTCGGGGTCACTTCGGTGGCGATGGTCCGAAGACCGCGCGAGGGGTCCTCGGAAGGGGTTCTGGATACCGTAGAAAGTAACGCAAAAACACCCCATTTCCAACACGCGCAAGCCGATTCAGTTCGACTCCGAAGTGACATATTTACAGTCACTTACACGGCCGACTCCGTGCTCTCTCCGAGACCGGCCGCCCTCCCGACGGTCAGGCGACTGGAAAGAAGTCTTCCTCGGGCTTCAGGCCAGCCTCTGAAAGCTCCCCGAGAATGCGCTCTCGGGCACCTTCCTGACCGACCGCGGCAAGGTGAAGAGGGCGCGCGGAGTCGCTCCCGGGAGTGAGCGAGAGGGTCGTCGCCGCTCCCGGCTCGACGACCGGTGCTCCGTGGATGACTTGGCCAATCTTGCGGGGATCGAGGTCGACGAAGGCGCGAACGACCGCCCCTCGAGCCAGAAGGGCCCGGGCCCACGCCTTTCCCGTAGGCCCCGCCCCCCAGATCACTGCAGGCCGCGCGGTCGCTCCCTTCCCAAGGAAGGGCATCAAGAAGTGCGCTTTGCAGGCGAGGAACGACGAAGTCGAGTACCGAGGGTGGAGCCGGCTGAGCCGGCCCGCACTCTCCCGCCAGCGAAGGAGCACGCAGGGCACCTTGCCGAGTCGATCTCCACGAGCCAAGAGGCGGAGGACCACGTCGTAGTCTTCAGCCCACTCGACATCCCGGTACCCGCCGATTCCGCTCAATGCCTTTCGGCGAAGGAAGAAGGTAGGGTGCGGGAGCGGGCACTCCACGAAGCGAGCACGGGAGATCTGGTCGGGAGTCACCACGGAGTTGATCCATCGCTCATACCGTCGCGCTCCATCCCGCACGACCTCGCTCGGGAAGTACTCGACGCCTGCACCACAACCGACGAGATCCGGCCGCCGCTCCATCAAAGCGAGCTGCTCGGAGAAGCGCGACTCGATTGCGACGTCGTCCGCATCCATGCGCGCGACAAAGTCGGCTCTGGCGAGAGACAGTGCCTCGTTCAGGGCTGGGACGATGCCACGCGCGGGGCGCGACAGGAGTCGAATCCGCTGATCATTCTCGGCCCACCGGCGCACGATCTCGCTTGTATTGTCCACCGATCCGTCGTCGACGACGATGACCTCGAAGTCCTCTAGATCTTGAGCGACGAGGGAGGAGATGCATTCATCGAGATGGGCCTCGCCGTTCCGGACCGGAAGCAGCACACTCACCACCGGCGAGTCGGGCATCGCCTTTAGTGCGCGACGGCGGCGCGGGCCTCGTACTCTCGCAACGCCTCCGCCAGGTATCGTCCTGTGGCGCTCTCCGGCACTGTAGCAATCGTCTCGGGGCGCCCCGCCCCCACGATCTCACCTCCCTTCTCCCCAGCCCCCGGGCCCAAGTCTACCACCCAGTCGGCGACCCGAATGACGTCGAGGTTGTGCTCGATGACCAACACCGTGTTCCCGACGTCGACCAACCGATTCAGTACGTCGACCAACTTGCGGACGTCCTCGCCCGACAGCCCGGTCGTCGGCTCATCCAGGATGTAGAGCTTCCGGCCTTTCTTCCCAGAGACCCGGGCCAGCTCTCGCGCGATCTTGAGCCGCTGCGACTCACCACCTGACAACGTCGTAGCCGGCTGCCCGAGACGGAGGTATCCGAGCCCGACTTGCTGGAGGTGCCAAAGGGTCTTCCCGATCTTGCGCTCGCGGATGAAGAAGCGAATCGCCTCATCTACGGTCAGCTCCAAGACCTCGGCCACCGTCTTGCCGCGCACCTTCACGTCCAGGACGTCGCGTCGATACCGTCGCCCCCCGCACCCTTCGCACGGAACGTAGACGTCGGCCAGGAAGATCATCTCGACCTGCACGGACCCGGCCCCTTTGCACTCCTCGCACCGTCCACCCTCGACGTTGAAGCTGAAGTGTCCGGGAGCATAGCCACGCTCTCGGGCGAGGGGTGTCATGGCGAAGAGCTTCCGGACTCCGTCCCACGCCTTGATGTAGGTGACCGGGTTCGACCGCGGGGTGCGCCCAATGGGGCTCTGATCCACGAGCACCACGTCGTCGATCATAGAGAGACCCTCGAGCGCATCGTACTCGCCTACGACCTCGCCCAGATGCTCCTTGGCGGACGTCTCCCCACCACCCAACTCCCGTTCGGCAGCCCGGTAGAGGACGTCGTGGATGAGCGTCGACTTCCCCGACCCGGACACGCCGGTCACGACCGTCAGGGTGGAGAGAGGGATCTCCAGGTCGACCCCACGGAGATTGTGTTGCCTCGCGCCCCGTAGCACGAGGCTCCGTTCGATGGGGCGAGGGTCCGTCGTAGACTCGACAGGGCTCTGCCCGGAGAGATAGCGCCCTGTCGCCGTGTCTTCTCCTTCCAAGGAGTCCGGGCTCCCCTCGAACACCACCTCGCCGCCGAGCTCTCCGGAGGCCGGCCCAAGCTCGACAACGTGATCCGCGACCCGAATGGCTTGGGCGTCGTGCTCGACGACGACCACCGTGTTCCCGGCCCCCTTCAACCGCACGAGAAGGTCGAGCAGCGCCGTCGTGTCTCGGGGGTGCAAGCCCACGGTCGGCTCGTCGAGCACATAGAGGGTGTCCACCAACGCCGAGCCGAGAGAGTTCGCGAGGTTGATCCGTTGAGCCTCGCCGCCCGACAACGTCCGCATCTGCCGACTCAGTGAGAGGTACCCCAACCCGACGTCGACGAGGAAGCCGGTTCTTGCTGCGACCTCACGCAGCACCGTCTCGGCGATTTGAGCTTCCATCGCCGTAAGGTCGAGCGCGTCCAACCACGGCCGGAGCTCTTCGAGCGGGAGCTCCGCCACCTCCGCGATGGTGGCTCCCCCGACCCGGATCCACCGAGCCTCGCTGCGGATTCGAACGCCGTGACAATCCCGACACGCCATGGGCGCTTGGTACTTCCTGAGATATACGCGGATGTACTGCTTGTACCGCTTCTTCTCTTTCGATTCCAGAAAGGGGATGACGCCTTTGAAGCCTCTCACTCCGTTCAGGACCTTGCCGCGAAAGTCCTCGGGCAGCTCCGACCACGGGGTATGCATCGATACTCCGTGCTTCTCCGCAAACGCCGCGAGCCTCTCTCGCTCCTTCCGGTACCGGGGCTTCGCCCACGGATCGATGGCGCCCTCGGCGAGCGAACGCGTCTCGATGGGGACGATGAGCTCCGGCGCGTAGTCGAGCGTTGCCCCGAAGCCCGTGCATAGCTCGCACGACCCATACGGATTGTTGAAGGAGAAGAGTTGCGGTGTCGGCTCTCGGAAACGGACTTCAGGGTGGTCCGGGCAACGCGCCCGTTCCGTGAAGCGGAGCCGGCGACCGTCGTCCGGCGTCGCAGCGAGGAGCACCACCGCCTCGCCGTCACCTTCGACGAAGCACGTCCCGAGTGAATCGGCCAGGCGATCGGCAATGTCGGAGCCCGATCGAAGGCGATCGACGATGACGAGGAGCTCGTCACAAGCGGTCACGTCGCGGCCAAGCTCCCCCGGCGTGTCGGAGGCCGGGTCCGAAAGGTCGATGTCGTCCCCATCGACTCGGATTCGCATGAAGCCCATCGCCCGGAGGTTCTTCACGGCGAGCTGATGGTCCGTCCCTTCTCCGCGCGGAAGCGGGAAGCCCACCTGAATCCGGATCCCCTCGTCCAACGCCATCACGGCATCGACCGCGCTGCTCACCGTATCCGGCTTTACGTGCCGATCACATTCCGGGCAGTACGTCCGCCCGACGCGGGCCCAGAGGAGGCGCAGGTAATCGTAGACCTCGGTCGCGGTCCCCACCGTCGACCGACTCGACTTCGTCGGATTCTTCTGCTCGATCGCAACCGCCGGAGAAATTCCCTCGACCGAGTCGACGTGCGGCTTCTCCATCCGCTCCAAGAACTGCTTCGCGTAGGTAGAGAGAGACTCGACGTAGCGTCTCTGCCCCTCCGCAAAGAGTGTGTCGAGGGCGAGCGAACTCTTCCCCGACCCCGAAGGGCCGGTGATCACGGTCAGACTTCTTCGGGGCAGATCGAGATCGATCCCCTTCAGATTGTGCTGACGAGCGCCGCGGATTCGGATCGGCTCATCCATCCATGGATGATAAGGGAGCCGTCCACCCGATGAAGCTCTGGCCCGTGCATCACCTGTCGCCGGTTTGGACCACATTTCCCTCCGGTGGGTAGTCAGGCGCCCGCCCGGTGGGTACGCTACCCCTCCCCTCCTCCCGATCCTGAATGGCTGACGCAGCAACCCTCCACGAGGAAGAGGCACTAGGTAAAGCGTACGACGCCCGTCTCATGCGGCGTCTGTTGCAGTACATCGTGCCCTACTGGCTCCCGGTCCTGGGGGCGCTCGTCATCTTGCTGCTCGCGGCGGCGACCGCCGCCGCAGGCCCGTGGATCACCCAGCTGGTGATCGACGAGGCGATCGCCAACCGAGATGTCGAACAGCTCCAACTCTTGATCGCCATCTTCAGCGGCACCGTGGTCTTGGGCTTTGTGCTGGAGTACGCGCGGGCGCTCGTGACGACGTGGCTCGGTCAGTCGGTCATGTACGACTTGCGCACTCAGATCTTCGCGAAGCTCCAGCAACTGGACCTCCGCTTCTACGATCGGAACCCGCTGGGCCGGTTGATGACGCGCATCACGAACGATGTCGAAACGCTCAACACGCTGTTCAGCTCGGGCGTCGTAACCATCTTCGGGGACCTGTTCACGCTCGGCTTCATCATGGCGGCGATGCTCGCGATGGATTGGCGGCTCGCGCTGGTCACCTTCGCCGTCCTCCCATTCGTCTTCTTCGCAGCCTTTCTGTTCCGCTCGAAGATCCGATCGGCGTACCGTGATATCCGAGTGCGCATCGCCCGCATCAACGCATTCTTGCAAGAGCACGTTACCGGGATGCGCGTGGTGCAGCTCTTCAATCGCGAGGACGCTGTCGCCGCCCGGTTGGCCGACCTGAACGAAGACCATCTTCAGGCTCACCTTCGGTCGATCACCTACTACGCACTCTTCTTCCCGGTCATCCAGCTCTTTACGGCGATCGCTTTGGCGGTCGTGATCTGGTACGGAGGCAGCCGGGTTCTCGGGAGCTTCGTGGACGTCGGTGTGATCGCGGCCTTCTTGCTCTATGCGCGGCGCTTCTTCCGCCCGATTCAAGACCTCTCCGAGAAGTACAACCTCCTGCAGGCAGCGATGGCGTCCTCCGAGCGCGTCTTCCAGCTGCTCGACGAAGAGGTCGCGGTCACCGACCCTTCCGGCGCGACCCAGACGCCTGCCCATTCGAACGGCTCGATCGTCTTCGAGAACGTCTGGTTCGCCTACGGCGACGACGAGGAAGGCGCCCCCGATTGGGTCCTCAAAGATGTGAGCTTCACAGTCTCACCCGGCGAGAAGATCGCGATCGTCGGTCACACGGGGGCTGGCAAGACGACGATCATCAACCTCCTGACCCGCTTCTACGACATCCAACGCGGGGAGATCTTGGTCGACGGCGTGCCGATTCGGTCTATGCCGCTCGACACGCTCAGACAACGGATCGGGCTCGTCTTGCAAGACGTCTTCCTCTTCAGCCAAGACGTGGCGTACAACGTGCGATTGGGCTCGCCGGAGATCGACGACACACGCGTCAGGCAAGCCGCCGCGGAGATCGGTGCAGACACCTTCATCGAGCGGCTCGAGAAGGGCTTCGACCAGCCGTTGGGGGAACGCGGCTCTTCGCTCTCGGTTGGGGAGCGTCAGCTCGTGAGCTTCGCCCGGGCCCTGGCCTTCGATCCATCCATCCTGGTGCTCGACGAAGCGACGTCGTCCGTCGACTCGGAAGTGGAAGAGCGCATCGAGGCCGCCACGGATCGCCTCCTGTCTGACCGCACCTCCCTCGTGATCGCGCACCGACTCTCCACCGTGCAGCACGCCGACCGGATCTTGGTGATGCACGATGGTCGGGTACGTGAGGAGGGCACGCACGAAGAGTTGCTCTCGGCGAACGACCTCTACTCGCGCCTCTACGAGCTACAGTTCGCGCGCAGCGCCTGAGCAGCCTAGCGCCGCCGAGTTTCCGCTGCGGCTACCGAGTCGAGGATGCGAAACCGTTCCGAGACGGGGGCCAAGCGGCCACCGACGCGGATATAGGGCTCGTAGGCAAAGCCCCCCGCAGGCTCGAGTGCAGAGACGGAGTAGCGCGCGCCCGGATTCCATAGGATCCACTCGTCCACCCCCGCGTCGTACGTGGCCTGGATCTGGGCCCGCACTTCTGGCGCACCGTACCCCGGGGTGCCGAGCGTAAAGTCCTGGAGCCAAGGCACCGTGACTCCGGCCCCGTCTACGGTCGCAGACCGGCGCTGGGCATCTCGCAACGCAGCGCGCACGACCTCGTACGGGTGGGCGTTGGGAGATGCAAATCCGAAACTCTCTCCCCAGTAGTGACTCGGATACACCATCGGCAGGGCCGCGTCGACTACGTCAATGAACTCTTCCCACAGCTGCCCGATCCCGATGTCACGCCGGTACGATGTCGTGATTCCAAACACGTCGGCGGTCGAGCGAACGGGGAGATCGGCCAAAGTGGCGCGCGCGTACTCGAGGAAGCCGCGGACGGCGTCAACGCGCCGCTCGTCTCCGGCCCCCGGGAAGACGGCCCTGGCGTAATCGGATTCTGAAGCGTCGGGGAAGCGGATGTAGTCCCACTGAATCTCGGGGAAACCCATCTCAGCCACTTCTCGTCCTACCGCGGCGTTGTACTCCCAGACGTCTCGGGCGTGCAGGTTCTGCCAAACCAGCCCCTTCGAATCGATCCAAACGCCTCCCGACGTATCCTGTATCGCGGTGTGGGGTCGAGCCGCGGCCAGCACCGGGTCCTTCACCACCACGATGCGGGCGATGGGATAGATGCCCTCCGCTTCGAGTCGATCGAGCAGCGCGGGCAGGTCGCGGATCCTTCGCTCTCGATGCGCGCCGATCTCGAGAGCGGTCGGCACCTCGGTACGATGGCTCAGGAATCCGGTGGCGTCCTTGATGTCGATTACGAGCGCGTTGACCTCGGTCGACCTCACGACTTCCAGCAGCTCATCCATCCGCGCTTTCGTGCCGGCCGCCCACGCATTCACGTACAAGCCTCGGATCGCATCGGGGCGGACGAATCGAGGAGCCTCCTCGTCCCCTTCCCGACGCAGGGTGTCCATCACCGGGCGAGGATGGATCATGGGGCCCATGAGCACATCGGGTGCCGCCGCACGCTCTGCATCCGCCTCATCGACCGTCACCGCGCCTTCCTCCGAACCACTCCGAATCGCTAGCTCGAAGGAGCCCACCGGCGCCTCGGGCATCAGCTCCTCGGAAGTCCGGAGCCTCCGTGGCAGCAACGGGCGCATTCGGCGGAGCCATTTCAATTCGATCCGGCCACCGATCCCGAAGGGGTCGGGTCGGGTGGCGCGCACCCGCCGACCAGGAGAGCGGTGACGGCAATACTGAGAAGCGAGCGGCCTTCGAAGGCCGCCCTCAGCCGCCTAATACGCCGTGAGGCTAGGATCGACCTCGGCTCTCCACGCCAGTACGCCGCCTCGGAGGTTGAGGACGCGTTCGTACCCTTCAGCCATAAGGATCGCCGCCGCCCACTCACTCCGACCGCCGCTCCGGCAGTAGACGACGATCTCACTGTCTGCGTCGAGCTCTTTGACACGCTTCGCGAACTCCCCGGTCGGGATGCGGAGCTGCCCCACATTGGGAATGTCGGCGATGTCTGCCTCGAAGCGCTCACGTACGTCGACGAGCGTAGGGATGTCTCCCGCGTCCAGTCGTTCCTTGAGTTCGATCGGAGAGATCTCAGGTACATGTACTTCGTGTGGCATGAGGGCGATCACGTGGGGGGGACGTGGTCCTCGATGACAGAGGCGGAACGCGCCGCCGCACCGAGGCTGTCTTCTATGTAGTCACGGGCACAACCTCCAGCGCCAGCCTGACGTTCATCGTGCTTCAACCAGGTGAGAAGAATCGAAGCCAATGAGCCACTGTCACTTGCGAGTTTTGCGGCGCCAGCCCTCAACAGATCGGCAGCCGCGCGCTGAGCGTGATGAGAATGGCCGAAAACCACAGGAGACCCTGCCGCCGCCGGTTCTATGACGGAGTGGAGCCCCGCATTGTGAAAGCCACCACCGACGTAGGAAGCCGAGGCGAGCTCGTAGAGGTGCACCAGAATGCCCACCCGGTCGACCAGGAGAACATCGACGTCGAGCGGGGACCTCCCCTCCTCTACCTCCGTCAACGTCAGGTGGGAGAGGCTCACGGCAAAGAGCTGGCGTCTCAGCCTATCGAGGTGAGGTTCAGTGGGCTCGTGAGGCGCAACCACCAATAGTGCCGTCGGCCACCTCACTTCGCAGCTGAGCGAAGGCGGGTACGAGAACCGCTTCGTCTGCGGGCCACGTCGAGCCCGCAACGACCACAGGGCGCTTCCCTTTGCGAAGCGACTCGAACCAGGGCGCACCCAGATTCCCGCCCTGTATCCGAGCCACAGCTGAATCGATCGCCGGGTCCCCGTCGACGGATAGCACCCCGGGATCGACTCCCATCTCGACGAGTCGCGCACGATCCGACTCCCCGACCGCCGTCACGAAAGAGAGTCGACCCCACGTTTCCCTCAGAAGCATCCGTGCCGACCACCTCATCCGAGTGGACCGGTCCGACACGGTAGCGGCCACCATCCCGACCGGGACCCCGCGGCGCGTCGCCTCTCGGGTCAAAACGGGCCAGACCTCCGTCTTCGTAAAGACCAGCGCATCCGGGCTCACCGCCCCGAGGACGCCTCGCATCGGCTCTCGCAGGTCCCATGGCAGGTATGCACTGACGTCCGACGGAAACGAGCGAGCCAGTGACTCGGCGGACGGAGAGAAGAAGGTGAAGACCACCTGGATCTCTGGTCGTCGCTCACGAAGAGCTCGTACGACGGCCTCAGCCTGAAGTCCTTCACCTACGCTGGGCGCGTGGAACCACACCGTCGGGCGGGCCGGATCCCGGATGCCCCGCCCCCAGGCGACCAGCACCTCATGAGCATGCGCGCGCCCCGCGAGAGCTCGTGCGAGCTTCGAATCGCCCCGAACCAGGGGCGCCATCGCGCGCGCAATACCGATGACCACGCGGTACAGCCACATCACGAGAGAAAATCCGAGCGGCGGTGGTACGACATCGTGCAGGATAGGTCCCGCGAAGTCGCGTCGGTAGATTCTTCCCATGCGATATCAGATCACGGTCCGTTACGGGGGCGCGCGACAGCGCTATCACACGCTCGTAGTCGAAGCCGACGATGCAGTGCATGCGCTCCGCTCGGCAGCGGACGAGATTCCTGGCGAGATCGCGCCGGTCGTCGATCTGGTGGAGCTCCGAGTGGCCGTCGACCCCGAGGGTCGCCAGTACCTCGGAGACGAGTGAGGAGGCTGGGACGGGATGAAGACGGGTGCAGATAGACGCGTACTGACTATGAACCGCTGACGAACGAGACGAGGAAGAACACATGGCTCCCATCATCCTGGCGATCTTCGTGATCTTGATCGGCGCAATGATCCGCGCCGTCGGTCCGACGTCGAACCGACCCGGCGCAGCCGGCGCGTCGAAGTTGGCCGGCTACGGCTTCATGTTCGCCGGGGTCGCCCTCGCGCTGAGCAACATGATCGCCGTCATCTCCGTCGGTGAGGTCGGCGTAAAGCACTTCCTCGGAACGGTCGACGACGTGCCGCTGGACGAGGGCGTCCATCTGGTGAACCCCCTCGCTAGCATCGAGAAGATGTCCGTCCGGGAGCAGAGCTTCCCCGAAGGAGGCGGCGTCGAGGTGATCGAAGCGCAAACGAGTGAGCAGCTGAACGTCACGCTCGAAATCGCCATCCTCTTCCAACTAGACGGCTCCGTAGCGCCCGACCTCTACTCGAGGCTCGGTACCGAGCGGACGATCAAGAGCAGCATCGTGCTCAACGCATTGAGGAATGGGGTGCGGGACGCCGTAGCGACGAAGTCGATCAACGAGATCTTCTCACCTGACCGTCGCGAGATCGCGGCCGAGATGCGCTCCGCCATTCAAGACAAGGCGGGGGACCGGATTCAGGTCGTCGACGTGTTCGTGCGTGACGTCCAGGCGCCGCCACGGGTACGCGAGGCGATCGAGGCGCGAATCGAGCGAGAGCAACAGGTCGAGCAGGAGCGCTTCCAAACGGCCATTATCCAGGAGCGCGCGCTCCAGGCTGTCGAGGAAGCCCGCGGAATCGCCGAAGCACAGACGATCATCGCAGAAGGCCTCACGCCGGCGTATCTGACCTTCCACTACATCGAGCAGCTGGCCACGCTTCCGCCCGGATCCGTGGTCTACGTCCCGACCGAAGGTGGGGTGCCGCTCATGCGTTCGATCGGCGGAGGGGAGTAGTCCCCTGAAGCGCCGGGTCCGAATCGCCCTCGCCGTCGTCGCAATCGCGATGGCGGCGGGGTGCATGGCATGCTCACCCGTATACGTGGTCAAGGCGGGGATCGCAGAGATGCAGATCCTCCGCGCCCGGCAGCCAATCCACGCGGTGCTGAACGACTCGACGGTAGATGCGGGTACTCGTGGGAAGCTCTCGTACGTGCTCGAGGCTCGCCGCTTTGCCGCGGAGGAACTCGGCATCGACGTCGGTGACTCGTACACGATGTTCACGCAGCTCGAGCGCGACACGCTGGCGATGATCGTGTCGGCCGCATACCCAGATCGGCTCGTGCCGAAGACGTGGTGGTTCCCGATCGTCGGACACGTTCCCTACAAGGGGCACTTTTCGCTCGAGAGTGCGCTCAATGAGCAAGCCGATCTCGACGCGGAGGGGTGGGACACTTGGGTACGTCCGACCTCAGCGTTCAGTACGCTGGGCTGGTTCAACGATCCGGTGCTATCGTCCGCCTTGCGGACGGACGAAGTCGAGGTCGTTGCGACGGTCATCCACGAACTCACGCACCAGCACCTCTTCGTACCCGGCCAGGTGGCCTTCAACGAGAGCATGGCGACCTTCGTGGGACGGATCGGGGCGGCCCGCTTCTTCTGCACTCGGGAAGGGAGTGGTCCGGACTCCGTGAAGTGCCTGCGAGCCCTCGCGAGGTGGCGCGACGCTCAGCGATTCAGCGACTTCCTCGGGTCGTTCATGGCCGACCTATACGCCGTCTACGGCAATGACGCACTGTCGCCGAGCGAGAAGGTCGTCGCACGCCAACCCGTATTCGAGGACGCGCTCGAGATCTTCGATACAACCGTGGCGCCTGAGTTGGAATCGCTAACCTTCGCGGGCTTTCGGCAGACGCCACTCAACAACGCGACCCTTCTATCACGCGTCCGCTACTACGACCGCCTCGCTCGCTTCGATGCGTTCCTGGAGACACACGACGGTGACCTGGTCGCTGCCCTCGACGACTTGAAGGTGCGAGCGCCCCGCGCGGACGATCCTTTTGCGCTGCTCCCGAGCGTCTCGACTCCCGAGATCCCTGGGCGGTAGGCTTCCGTCACCTCCAACGTTCCTGACGCCGCCCCCCTTCGTCGAAGCGACTCGCGAACGACAATGACCTCGCTTCGAGCAGCAGGCGGCGTCCACCTTCTTGTCTCGTGTAGATCAAATCGCCGAAGCCGACCCTCCGTAGCCAGGCACGATGGAAGATCTCGGCCAGCTCTTTGTTCCGGCCGAGGACGACGGGTACCGCATGATAGTCCCTACGACCCTGTGGATTACGACGCGGTTTCCGTGAGATCAGATACCGCGGATTCTCGATGGGAGCGAAGACTTCGAGGACCGCATTGGTGAACACCGACTGATCCCGGAACGAACCGCCGTTCGGGGAAACCAGGATCACCCCACTTCGGTCTCGCTCGACGTGTACCTCGATTGGAGGGTCGTCGAGAAGGCCACCCTCGCTCAATGCCTCGGCGACCGCCTCCGCTATATGCCGGACGCTGCCGTCGACTGGCAGATGACGAAGCGCTAGACGTCCCGCGCGAACGAGCTTCGGGAGAAGAAAGAGCGCAGGCAACGCGGCTCCGATCATCACCGCCGTGCCCACGGGGGCCGTGACCGCTCGCAACAAGCTCCCAGCAGCAAACAGCGAAGCCCATCCGAGCTCCACCAACACTACCCGCAGCGTCTTCTTCAATACGACTGACCGAACGCTCGGAGCGGTTCGAAACGACACGGTAGGTACAACTCGTCCCACCTCCGCCGACTCGATCGCTCCGCGCCAAGCCCCCGCCACATCGGAAAGGCGTCCCAAGCGCTCGACGAACTCGCGGTTGAAGCTCTCGATGTCGCTCGCTTGCTCGAGCGGGGGAGCATGCAGCCGCTCGATCCCAGACTCGATCGCCCTCCCATCGGCGGAAGGGCCCACGAACCCTCGGAAACGGGCACGAAGCAGATCCATGTCTCGGGATCCTGCGAGCGATCCGAACTGCATCGCAACCAGGTGCCACACACTAGACACCTTGTCAGGGCGATCCGGGATGGACCGAATGCCGCGTCCTCTCATCTGATTGGTGGAGACGAAAGCTCCTACATAGCTCGCCAGGACGACTGAGTTCACGACCGGGGCATCCCACCCTTCTCCGAGCAGGCCGCGCGTACCCACCAGCACCCGCACCTCCCCTTCCTCGAGAAGGCGCGATATCTCGCGGACGAGCTCGCCAGATGTCACCCCACTGATCTGCACCCACCCGTTGCGATGGGGAAGAGGCGTGATCCTCGCTCCGTCGACCACATCTCCCAGAAGTGGGACGCGTGATTCATGGATCGCAGCCACACGACCCGTAAGCAGGGCGACGTCTTCCGCTCGCAGAGCGTCGAACACCGGGAAGGCGCCCAAGTCGCGAACCGCCTGACCCGGGGGCTCATGGAGACCGTCGTCGCGGATAAAATCCAACAGATAGACTTGGCGCAGAGCTTCGCCGCGCACCGCTCGTTCTACTGCATTGATCTCGACACATCCCTGCACCTTCGCCTCACTCCGCGAGAGCGCACGATCAACCTCTGGCGAGGTCGCGAACCGCAGGGACCGCCGCCAAAGCAACCCCTCCCCCCTCAGTCGCCTCGCTAGGCTCTTCCTCGATGCTTCGTGCCCGGACTCGTCCAAGACACGGAAGCTCTGACCGAACAGCCTCGCGCTCAGTAGCACCTCCCACCGATCCAGGTCGAGCGGGGGAAGGGGTTCACCTACCACACTGAGCGCCGCCGCCAGGCCCGTGGTATCGCCGGATCCTGTTGCCCTCGCGTAGCTGAGGAGCGCAAACGCGAGTGGAGGATCGTCCAATACCTCTTCGATCGGCGGCTCTGCGACCAGCCAAGGGTGAGCATCAACCGCGGAGTGGAGCTGTGGGTCGTCGAGGAGCTCGGCCAGCATCCGTCTCACACGAGCGTCGTGACCTGTGACCGCATCGGCCTCTTGCTCCGACGGAGTGACGGCGTAGAGGAAGTCCTGGTGGGGACAGAGTGTGCCCGCGCCGACCAACTCAGGGGTGGCCACCTCTTCGTCTATGGGGCCGCAAAGCCGCTCGTACCGTTGCCAGTGGTGACCGGTCGCATCGTAAGGGGGAGTGGCGGTTAGTGAGACCAAGCATACGTCCGGAAGTGCGGCGACGACCTCCTCCAGCGCACGCCACCAAGCCCGGGTTAGGTGGTGAGCCTCGTCGAGAATGAGTGTCCCGATCGATGCCCGCCGAAGATGGTCCGCGAGTGTGTGCACGTCGTGCGACGTCGGCTCCGATGTGGCGCGATCATCATCCTTCGTCGCTGCGCCTCCCGGTCTGCGCCGGTCTGCTCGCGACCGCATGAGAAGCGCTTGATAGGTGCTCGCCGTGAAGAACGCCGGTGCGTCGAGTCGGGAAGATGCCCACGACGGCGGTCCGGTTCGCTCGGCGCCCAAGAAGTCATCAAGCCGTTGGATCCACTGATCGCGAATCGTCAAGGTCGGAGCGAGGACGAGTGTAGGCCGGGCCAAACGGCGAAACACTTCGAGGCCCAACGACGTCTTTCCCGCCCCTGGTGCTGCCACAATGTGGAGTCGACCATCGGAGAGATGAGCGTCCACCGTATCGAGGACACGGCGTTGGTACTCCCGCCACGGCCACCGGAAGCGCATCTCTCCGAGCGGCGGACGGCCGTCTCCGTCCACAGCCGCACGCGGCAGATCACTCAGGGGATCGTGATCTCCCGAGTCACGGTCCCATTGCTCTCCCAGTAGGTGATCTTCTGGACGAGCTCCGGGTCTTCCGGAGACGGCTGGACTTCACCGTCGACACCGATGGCGCGGGACGTCACGGTGTGGTCACCCGACGGCGCGTCCCAATCGAGGTGCCAGAACGTCCACGTGTGGGCGTCCTCCAGACCGCGACCGAGCACTGCCTCCCGCCAGGGACCGTCGTCAATGCGGACTTCGACCCGTGACACCGGCTTTCCCCACGCCGCCCCGTGGATCCGGACGCCACTCCCGGTGCGCACCGCCTTGGCCGCAATCGAGTTGAGGTTGGTCCGCCCCACCGAGGTCTCGGTCCAACTCCCATCTGCCTCCGACCCTTCCAGTCGAAGCGTGACGTAGTCACGAGCCATGAACTTGCCCATGTAACGCGTGTCGCGAACCTCGATTCGGGTCAGCCACTTCACATTCGCAACACCGTACCACCCGGGGGCGATCAAGCGGAGGGGGAATCCATTCCCAACGGGAAGCGGCTCCCCATTCACCTCGTAGGCCAAGATGACCCCCGCATCGGTCGCATCTGCGACCGTCATGCTCCGAGCGAAGTGCTGTTCCACCTCGGTATCTCGGATCGTCTCCATCCCCGTATCGGCCCCGAAGAAGACGACTTCTATGCCCCCATCCTCGATGCCGAGCTCCTCGAGGAGTGGGCCCAGCGGAGCTCCGGCCCACGTCGCGTTGTGGACCGCTCCCATGAACGTGGCAAAGCCGCGGTTGCCCGCGCACTCCATGAGCATGGTGACCGACTCGCGGGGGCGAGCTTTGATCTCGTCGAGGGTGAAGGTGCGAGGAGTGCGCACCATTCCCGCAACCTCGAGACGCCACTCGTCGGCTTCGAGCTCCGGGGTGCCGTAGTGACCTACGCTGAAGAGATCCGCAGTCGGAGTAACCCACTCGGTAAGCCCAGCCCAATCGAGCGTATTCGCACGTCCCCCCGCTGGCGGCGCGTTCGTCCAGGGGATGACCGCATCTTGGGCGCCTACCTGCATGAGGCGCTCTGCGACTTCCGAGGGGAAAAGCACCGCGACGCTCGCGACGCCGGCACCGCGCCGAAGGGCCTCGCGACGAGACGGGTGAACAGGCTCATTCGAAAGGCCGTACAAGGCGCGAGGATCCGTCATTCCAGCTCACTCCGGACAAAGAGTTGGGCGTCGCGAATGTGGGAGACGACCCTTCCCCGCGACAGTCGGGTATTGCGATCGGCCAGCGATGCCGATTGGTTTCGCCCTACTTCGGAATCGAGCTCGCCCCACGGAGGACGCATGAGCCGCCTCGCCGACACCTTATTCGTCGCCTCGAGCCTCGTGGCATCGCTCGCGATTTTGGCCACGCCTTCGAGCGCACAAGACGACGAAGGACCTGCAGATGGCCAGCGCGTCATCATGGTCACCGGTTCGACGAGCGGCCTCGGCCGCGAGGTCGCGATTCGAATGGGCGACTTGGGTTGGCACGTGATCGTGCACGGTCGGAATCACGAGCGCGGGCGTGCCGTAGTCGAGCAGATCAACAAGGGCGAGGGCTCGGCACGTTTCGTCGCCGCAGACTTCGCGGCCTTCGAGAACGTTCGGGCGCTCGCCGATCAGGTGCTGGAGCAGTACGACAGGATCGACGTGCTCGTGAACAACGCCGGCTTCGGCTCGGCACCTGACGAGCGTTGGGTCAGTGAGGATGGGCACGAGTTCAGGTTCCAGGTCAACTATCTGTCACCCTTCTTGCTCACGAACCTCCTCAAAGAACGGATCGTCGCGAGCGCCCCGTCCCGGATCGTGAACGTCTCCTCGATCGCACGCGCTCCCATCGACTGGGACGATGTCATGATCGAGAACGACTTTTCGGGTGGTCGAGCGTACGGGCAGAGCAAGCTGGCCCAGGTCGGGCACACCTTCGACTTGCATGAAGAACTGGGAAGTCTGGGCGTGACCGTGAATGCGCTCCACCCAGCGACGTACATGCCGACAGGTATGGTGCAACGGCTAGGAGTGCGACCTCGGGCGACGATCGACGAGGGCGCCGACGCGGTGATGCAGCTCATACTCGGCGACGTGGACGGCGGCCAATTCTTCAATCAGCTCGTCCCGGATCGGGCGCACGAGCAGGCCTACGACCTCGAGTCTCGCCGGCGGTTGCGTGAGCTGAGCCAGCGGTTGACGGATAGTCGCTAGAAGCCCCGACGAGCCGGGGGCTGAAGGCGGCCCCAGCGGGCTCACGCCTCCGGAGGCGTCCCCCGTAGACCGGAGGGCCGTCCTTCACCTGGCGTGGCCCATCGTCGTCGCGAATACCGCGGTCCCCCTTCTCGGCCTGGTAGATACAGCCGTCATCGGCAACACCGGCGACGTCGTCGACCTGGGAGCCGTGGCTCTCGGGGGCATCGTCTTCTCGTTCGTCTATTGGAGCTTCGGCTTCTTACGGATGGGCACCACCGGCTTCACGGCACAAGCGAGCGGTGCCGGGGAGTCCGCCGAGGCGAGAGCCGCGATAGCCAGAGCGCTGCTCATGGGCGTGTGTATCGGCGTGTGCCTATGGCTCGTTCGGGCACCGATCATCGCGCTCGCCCTCGGCCTCTTGAACGCTACGCCCGAGGTCGAGGCGATGACGCAAGCCTACTTCGACCTCCGAATCTGGGGGGCGCCGGCAACCCTCGGGACGTTCGCGATTCTCGGTGGCTTCGTCGGGCTAGGGAAGACGCGCCACCTCCTCGTGACCCAGCTCGTTCTGAACGGCCTGAACATCGCTCTCGATCTACTCTTTGCGGGGGTCTTGGGATGGGGGGTGCCCGGCATCGCAATCGGGACGGCGATCGCCGAGTGGGTCACACTCTTCGTCGCGTTGGCACTACTCGTGCACGTTCTCCGTGAGGGTCACCAAGACGGAGAGCCATTCCTGCCTTGGGATCGGATCCTCGATCGCTCTCGCGCACGCGAGACCATCGGCGCGAATGCCGACATCATGGTGCGCACGCTCTTCCTCCTCCTGGGCTTCGCTTGGTTCACCGATCAGGGTGCTCGATTCGGTGACGACCTACTCGCCGCCAACCACGTACTCCTGCAGCTGGTGACGCTGTCCGCGTACCTCTTGGACGGCTACGCGCACGCGACGGAGATCCTGGTGGGAAGGGCCGTCGGCAGAGGTGCCCTGCGAAGCTTCGATCAAACCGTTCGCACCAGCTTCGAGCTCGCCGCGGTCAGCGCGATCGGACTCGGTCTCTTCGCGCTCTTGGGGGGAGGGTGGGCCATCCATCTTCTCACCGACCTGGAAGCGGTGCGGAGCGCGGCCCGACTCTTTCTCCCCTACGCCGTCGTGTACATCTCGCTGTCGTTCGCAGCCTTCCAGCTCGACGGCATCTTCATCGGTGCGACCGGAACTCGGGCCATGAGAAACGCGAGTGCCGCCTCGTGCCTCTTCTTCTTGGCCCTATCCTCCGCCTTGTCGCCCCGCTGGGGGAATCACGGACTCTGGGTGGCCTTCATCGTCTATGTCGTGGCACGAGCCCTTACCCTGGGAGCGTACTTTCCGGCGCTCCGCAGAGGGCTCGTCTCTACCGCGTCACCAGGAAGGTCGCCTTGATGATCAGGCTTCGATCCCGGAAGTAGAGATCCGCGAGCGGATCATTGATCGGCGCCGTCGGATCACGCTGCAGTTCGTCGTACACGATGTAGAGATCGCTACCCGGCCTATACGTCCACCGGAAGCGAGCGCTCGTACCGAATTGGTCACGCTGGGAGTTGTACTGCGTGACCGAGCGCAGCGACATCGTGGGCGAAATCCCCAAGTCGATCCGCAAGGCGGCGAGGTCCACCGCGAACGCACCCCCCGGCAGATCGACATCGTTCCGCGTGTACGATGCCTCCGTGGAGAGTCTGTCGGTGATGCGCGCCCCGACCTTCCCTTGCAGGTCCCAGCGATCTCCCCCGTAGAACTGCTGCGGCGCGAACATCCCGCCGTAGTATACGCGCCGCGACGGATTCGAATCGAACGACATCCTGAACTCGCCGAAGTCGTAGTCGCCGGCGGGGATCACCACACCACCTAGAGAAAAGTCCCTCTGCACGCGATCGAAGTGATCGTTGTACCACAGGTTCAAGAACGCTCCGTTGTCGAAGCGCACGCCCAGCATGTAGTGCCACCGGTCCCCCAACCGGAAGCCGGCTTGGTCCGTGGTGTAGATCCAATTCACCATCGGCGAGAGAACCCGGATGCCCCAGAAGTTGGGGCGAGGGTTGCGCTCGAGATGGAGCTTCGTGGTCCGAATTCCCGCTCGCGGCAAGAAGCCGACCTCGGGATTGAAGTCGTGGTCGAAGTCGGCGTACTCCCCGTAGATCCGCCACTTCGTATCGAGCCACGTCGCGTTGACGTACCCGCCCATCTCCCCATATCCGACGTCCTCACGCCACGCCGTCGCAGGATCGTCGACAGGAATCACGATACCGGGGGTTTCGGTCTTCGACAGGAAGCCCTGAACCGTGAAGTTCGCGTGGGGCGTCACGAGGGCGTCGAGCGCGTACGTCCGGTTGTAGTGCTCGTCTTCCACGCTACCCAGATAGTTGGACGACGCCTTGTTGATGAAGAGAGCGCCGATGCGGGAGCGATCCCAAAAATTCCGACTGTACTTCGCCACCAGGTAGTTCTCGCCGGTCCGGCCAAGGGCTTCGTCGGTCTGCACGTCCATGATCGCGATGTCGTTTCTGCCCACCTTCCCGGTGAGACGCGCCCCTCCGATGATCGGGATCCCCGCGCCGCTCGGCGACAGCCCGATGCGCCTGGAGAAGAAGAGATCGGCGTACCGATTGAACGCTGTCGCCGTGGTGACCTGAAACTGCCCTGAATTCTCGAGAAAGAAGTCCCTCTTTTCGGGAAAGAAGAGCGGGAAGCGGGTCAGATTCACCTGCTCGTCATCGACCTCTGCCTGCGCGAAGTCGGTGTTGATCGTGACGTCCAGGTTGAGCCCCGCCGTGACGCCGTACTTCATGTCGAGTCCGAAGTCGCCATCGAAGTCGTTCTGTTCGACGCTCTGCTCGAGCACGCTCTGGCCGCCACCCGTCACGAAGGGCGTCACGCGGAGGTCGAGCCCACGGTTGAGGGACTCCATTCCATCGAGGCTCCCTGCCATCGAGACTCGGTGGATGGTGAACTCCTTCGTGATCGGCGCCCAGAAGGACTGTTCGTTGATGCGCCCGATGTTGCGCATGAGGTTGAGACCCCAGCTCTGTTCGGGCGTCGCCGGGAAGCGAAGCGTGACCATCGGGATCGCGATCTCGGCTACCCAACCGTCGTCGAGCACGGCCGCCTCTACGTGCCAGACACCATCCCAGTCACGGTTGATGTTCGACGTGGCGAAACCGAAGCCACGGGTCGCACCCTCTCCCTCGTTGAACACCTGCTGATCCAGCTTCGCCCCGAGTGGGTTGGTGACGAACATGTACCCCGAGCGCGAATCCTTGAACGTGTCGAGGATGATCTGGAAATTGTCTTCGTCGAGAATGCGATCCGAGTCTCGACGCATTTCCGTTGCGACGACCTCACCGGAATCCCAGGCGCGCACCCCGATGTACAGCGTCTCCGCGTCGTACAAGACGTAGATCTCCGTGTCCTCGGTCGCCGGGGCACCTTCGTTCGGCTCCTGCTGGATGAGCGCGTCGACCAAGGCTCCCCTTCCCCACTCCTGTTCGTCGAAGATCCCGTCGATCACAGGTGGGGTCGCAGTGGGAACGGCTCGGAGTCTGTAGTCGTCACGGTTCGTCTGGGCTGCCGCATGATCAACAGCTACGAAGAGCACTCCGAGTACAGCGAGCACGAGCGTGCGGGTCGAGATCCGCATGGATTCCTTGGGTCGTTCGGGGACGGCACGCGTGAGCCGCGTGCATACGATCACGACACGCTCACGGCCTCAATTGCTCACGCCAGAGTACTGAAGACATTGCGCCCGAGCGACCCGTGATCGGATCTTGGCCGGCTGACGCACGTCCGACGGGTTGAATGAGGAGGCACCATCAAGACCGACATCCAGATCGCACAGGAAGCTGAGCTGCGCCCGATCCAAGAGATCGCCGCCAAGGTCGGCCTTTCCGCGAACGACATTCTGCCTCACGGTCACCACAAGGCGAAGATTCCTCTTGAAGTCGCGCACTCTCGAGGAGGAAAAGACGGCCGCCTCGTCTTGGTAACGGGGATCAGCCCCACGCCCGCGGGTGAAGGCAAGTCGACGTGCTCGGTCGGACTCGCAGACGCGCTCACACTCCGTGGGAGAAATCCGGTCCTTTGCCTGCGTGAACCGTCGTTGGGACCGGTCTTCGGAATCAAAGGTGGTGCCGCCGGCGGCGGCTACAGCCAAGTGGTGCCCATGGAGGAGATCAACCTCCACTTTACGGGAGACTTCCACGCGATCTCTTCGGCTCACGGTCTCTTGTCCGCGGTCTTGGACAATCATCTCTACCGGCCGAACTCGCTCGGAATCGACCCGACACGCATCACGTGGCCGCGCGCGGTCGACATGAACGACCGCGCCCTTCGCAGCATCATCGTAGGGCTGGGTGGCCGGACCGGCGGTGTGCCCCGACAAGACGGATTCGTGATCACCGCCGCTTCCGAGATCATGGCCATCTTCTGTCTCGCCGACGGAACCAAGGATCTGAAGGAGCGCCTCGACCGGATCATCATCGGGTACGACAAGAGTGGAGCGCCCATTCGAGCAGAAGGCCTTGGGGTTTCCGGCGCGATGGCGGCTCTTCTCAGAGACGCCGTGAACCCGAACCTCGTGCAGACGCTGGGTGGGACTCCGGCGCTGATTCACGGCGGTCCGTTCGCAAACATCGCCCACGGATGCAACTCGCTCACGGCAACCCGGGTCGGCCTTTCGCTCGGCGACGTCGTGGTTACGGAGGCGGGATTCGGCGCGGACCTGGGCGCCGAGAAGTTCTTCGACATCAAGTGTCGCCTCGGCGGACTCGAGCCGGGTGCCGCAGTGATCGTGGCGACCGTCCGGGCGATCAAGATGAACGGTGGGGTCGCCAAGTCCGACCTCGGACCGGAGAACGTCGACGCAGTGCAGAAGGGTTTCGTCAATCTCGAGGGACACATCGAGAACGTTCGCAAGTTCGGGGTACCCCCGATCGTCGCGAT
The DNA here is from genome assembly GCA_965223235.1 of Longimicrobiales bacterium. GTDB lineage: Bacteria > Gemmatimonadota > Gemmatimonadetes > Longimicrobiales > Gaopeijiaceae > UBA2589. The sequence goes on along the minus strand of CBDCVV010000016.1, from coordinate 249,833 downwards.
CAACCGCTTCGTCACCGACACCGAGGCAGAGATCCAAGTGCTTCTCGATGGGTGCGCCGCCATGGGAGCGCGTGCGGTCGTGATTGATCCGTGGGGCAAAGGGGGCGAGGGCTGCCTCGATCTGGCCGACGCCGTGTGGGAGGCGTTGGAGGCGGGAGAAGCCGAATACAAGCCGCTCTATCCCGACGACATGGGACTCGCCGACAAGATCGAGACCGTCGCTACGGAGGTGTACGGAGCCGAGGGAGTCGATATCGATCCGAAGGCGGTCAAGGAGATCGCGCTGCTCGAAGAGGCGGGACTCCGAGACGCGCCGGTGTGCATCGCGAAGACGCAGTACTCATTCTCGGACAATCCGAAGCTCCTTGGACGGCCGCGCGGATTCCGCATCACCGTTCGTGAGATCACACCCTCGGCAGGTGCGGGCTTCGTCGTCGCAAAGACCGGGAGTATCATGACGATGCCAGGACTCGGAGCAGTTCCGTCTGCGGTCAATGTCGACCTACAAGACGGAGTCATCTCAGGGCTCTTCTAGGCGCCTGCACGGAGCCGCAGGGCCAGGCACGAGAAGAGTCTCTGCTTGCTGGCACCTGGGTAGTCTCGGACTATTCCGAGTACTACCCGGGTGCTTTCTCGTATCGGAGCTCGAATGACGTCATCTCGCGCACGGCGTGGACTCTTCACCACCGCCGCAGTTACAGCGTTCATCGGCATCTTCGCCCAACCCCTCGTCGCCCAACACGGGCAGTGGCCCGTCGATCACGCGACGATCGCGCAGATCCGTGAGGAGGGCCTCCAGCGCTCCGAATTGCCGAATACCCTCTCGTACATGACGGACGTACTCGGGGCACGACTCACCAACTCGGACGACATGGTACGCGCGCAAGAGTGGGTCTTGGGTGAAATGGAGCGCATCGGCTTGGCCAACGCGCATCGCGAGCCCTTTATGGATTACGGGGTGAGCTGGGACAACGAATACGTCTCGCTCCATATGCTGGAGCCAGACTACTCCCCTCTCGTGGGGTATCCGGTGGCTCACACACCGGGGACGGACGGTCGCGAGCGGCTGCAAGCCGTCATCGCCAACGTCCAGACCCGCCAAGATCTGGAGCAGTACCGCGGGAAGCTCCAGGGCCTGGCGGTGATGTCGACACCGCCCGCGAACATCGACCTCACGCGCTTCGAACGCGGGACGCCCCGGAGGACCGCGGAAGAGCTGCGTGCCCTCGAAGAAGATGTGATCGTTCCGCCGCCCGGTCCCGACGCGTACTTCTCGAGGCTCTATCCGCCCAGACCCTCGAACCCCGACGTCCTGACCGCCGCCGAGAAGCTCGCCTTCTACGTCTCGGAAGGCGCGGCCGTGGTGCTCGAGTCGAGCAGCGGTTGGCCGGGAGCCGTGCGCGGCTTCGCCAGGCCCGGAGCGAAAGTCGACCAGTGGGCACGGGAAGAGACACTGAACTCCGTGCCCATCATCGCCATCACGCCCGAGCACTACAACCGGATGTACCGAGTGTTGGCGCGCGGGTTGAATGTCGAGGTCGAGGTCGAGGTCCGGAACCGACACGGAGAACGCGTCTCACAGGCACACAATGTCATCGCAGAGATTCCGGGCACTGATCTGGCGGATGAGGTGGTCATGCTCGGAGCCCACTTCGATACTTGGCACGCGTCGCCGAACGCGTCGGACAACACCTCCGGCGTGGCCGTCATGCTGGAGGCGATGCGAATACTCACCGCGGTCGGCGCTCAACCGCGCCGCACGATCCGCATCGCCCTCTGGTCCGGCGAAGAGCAAGGGCTGTGGGGCTCACGCGCGTATGTCCGGGAGCACTTCGGCGATCCGGCGGACGCTTCGGTGGGCAAGAAGCCGGGCTACGACCGTTTCTCGGCCTACTTCAATCAAGACTACGGTCCTGGTCAGTACCGAGGCATATGGCTGCAAGGGAACGAGCACGTTCGGGCACCGTTCGCGGCTTGGATGGAGCCTCTTCGCGACATGGGCATGACCACGATCTCACCTCAGGGCGTGGGCAGCACCGACCACGTTCCGTTTGACGACGTCGGACTGCCGGCCTTCCAGTTCCTTCAAGCCAGAGTCGGCGGTACCGGAGGCCATACGAACTTGGACTTCTTCGACACGATTCCGATCGATGACCTCAAAAAGAACGCCGTGATCATGGCCGTCTTCGTGTATCACGCAGCCATCGCGGATGAGCGTCTTCCGAGAGTCGGACGCTGAGGCCCTTTTTCTCGTGGCATCGGGCGCTCGGTGAAACTCCTTCGAAAGATCAGAGGGGCGATCGGCCTCGGCCTATTGGGCGCAAGCGGAGGGTTCACGGGCGCACTTCTTCTCGGCGCCGCGCGCCGGCTCGTCGGCCTGGCCCCTTGGAACTGGGCGGACCTCGTCGGGCTGGCGCAGGGAGGCGCGCTCCTAGGAGCCGCGTGCGGGGTCGGCGTCGCGGCGGTCCTGACGACGCTCGAGTCGAACAAGTCCCTCCGAGAGCTCTCACCGACGCGCGTCGGTCTCTTCGGCGCAGTCGTCGGCGGGCTAATCCCGATCGCCTTTATGTTCGCTACGTCCGGGACTTTTCACTTCATTCACGCTCCCGACATCGTGGCGACCATGTTGGCGATCGGTGGTGCCGTAGGAGGCGCGATCGGTGGCACGGCCGTCACGATGGCTCAGCGCGGCTTACCCTCAGCGAGCGCTAGCGCACCCCTGCTGCAAAGCGGAGCGCTCGACGAATGAGGCGACCTTCGACGTCCTGAAACGGCTCCTCCTCACGCTCGACGGCGGTAAGGACAGCTGAAGCTACGTCGACACCCTCCTCGGCCGCGCGACGCACGGCCGCCGCTACGCGCGCCATGGGCCCCTCCCGGCCCACACCGAAGGCTAGGAGCTCACTCCGGGGGCCCAGCGCTCCCGCAGGGTCTGTGAGCCAGTGCGCCACCGCCCCCAGTAGATCCATCCTCACCGTCGCCGGATCCGATCCGGACGCACCCGCCGATGCTCGGTGCACCCTCAGCAACGCCTCCCTCGCCCCGACCGCATCCCCTTCCCCCTCCAAGGCAACACCCATCAGGAAGTCCTGCAGCCGCTCGTCGACGTCGAAAGGTCGGCCAAGGCCGAGATGCTCTGGCCACTCAGTGGCGCGGCTGAAGTGGCTCAGAGCCGTAGCAGGGTCTCCCGACTCGAGCGCTTCGACCCCCGCCATCGTGTGAGCCTGAGCGAATAGCGTGTGACTCGTCGCGGAGTGCTCCGATGGGAGGACTCGGGTTGAGTCCAAGACTTCGATGGCCTCGACTGCTCGACCCAGCTCGACGAGACTAGCCGCACGGAGCAGCTCGAAGTTGAAGTCGGTAGGGAATCGCCTTCTCGCATCGTCTGTTGCGTCCAGCGCCTCAGACCACCGTCCCTCGTCTTGGAGATATGTGATGAGGGGCGCCCACATCGCCGGCTGAGCCGCGCCGAGATCGACGCCTCTCCGGAGATCACGCTCCACATCAACTCTCGATTCGTCGAGGGCCATCCCAAGGAGGGCTCGGCTTACGTACACCGGGCCGTAGTCAGCCTCGTCGCCGATCGCGACCAATTCCTCGACCGCCTCGCCCCCCCGATCTCGGGCCCAGAGGTTGAGCGCAAGCAGGTAGCGCCACGACCAGTGACCGCTCGTCTCTGACGCTGCGGCAAGAATCGGTAGGCTCTCGACCCGGAACGGGAAGGTAAACGCGACAGCTGTTCCATCGGCGAGACTGTCAGACTCCCCCCGAAGGACAGTGTCCCACGCTTCGGCGACCGGGTCGTCGAAGTGGGACCGTGCGAGCGAGAAGACTCTAGTCGCCTCATCCGTCTGGTCGGTGTCGACGTACCGGATCCCGACTTCGATGAGCTCCTGCGCCGGGAATTCGCTTCGCAGCGATCGAGTCAGCTCCAGCGCTGCGTCCCCATCCGAATCGATACGGCTCGCGGCGGTCAGGAAGTCTTCGACGTGCGCAAACACGGAGAGTGGGTCCAAGGTGCGGATTTGTCCGATCGCTTCTTCGACCACTCCTAGATCGCCGCCGAGCCTCCCCGCCATCGCCAACACCTCCCATGCCGACAGCGAGGCCCGGTCGTAGTCCAGCGCCAGGCGCGCGTATCGAGTCGCCTCGCGGATGTCCCTCCTCTTCAGCGCGAGCTCGGCGAGTTCGATGTAAGCAACAGAGCGGAAAGCCATCGACCGGGCGGCCCATCCAAAGGCCTCGGTCGCGTCTCGGTCTGCACCCAAGCCACGGTACAGGATGCCCGCCGCAAAGTTGGCGGCAGGGTCGTACGTATCGAGCTGTAGCGCTTTGCGGGCATGGTGGAGACCCACCTCCCACCGCCCCCGTCGCGCCTCGAGGTTCGCCGCGCCCAGCAAGGCGTCGCGGTTCCACGGCTCGTCGGCGAGCACGTGGTCGTAGAGTTCTCTCGCTTCAGCAAGGTACCGACCCTGCTGCAGCTCCCGAGCGGCCTCGATCCGGCGAGCCGTCACGGGCACTGTGGGAAGCGCTTCGTCCGGTGTCGAAAAGGGACGCCCCAACGCCTGGGCGTCCGGATCGGAGTCGTACAGCAGTCCGAGAGCTGGGAACTCCACGCGCACGTGCGCGCCGGGCGGCACGGCGATGGTATGTCCGAAGGTCGCGGCGGAGCCCACGGACCAGCTCTCCGGTTCCAACACGGAGAAGTGCACGGGCTCCGCCACCGCTTCTACTCCGTCGACCGTGATCCGGACGGAGTCCGACATCGCTCGGAAGGCGTGGGCGGTCACGTGAACTGAACCTTCGTCGACGGTCACGTGCATCGCCCCCTCTTGTGAGGCGTCGGTCAGCCCCCCCAGACCCTCGACCGGGAACCAGCTCTCGACCCACCGATCGGTCGCGCCGGGGTCGAATCCCACCTGACTGATGGGATTGATTTGCCCACCCGGAGAGTACTGCACGAAGAGTCGTCCGGCCTGGAACTCCATGTACTGCCCGTCGGTGTCGGTGAGCAGGTCCTCCCAGATGCCGCCCTGCCTCGACAGCGCCCAGAACCAGATCTTCTGCCCAGGCATCTCCTCGTACCGTGCCCAATGGCCGAAGCCATAGCCGTCGCCCGTAAAATAGCCGCCGAAGAAGTCCTCGTGTTCGCCGACCACATGGTAGGATTTGTTGCCCCCGAAGGCGTTGTCCGCGTAGTTGGACAGCCGCATTCCTTCGGGGTTGGTCGGCCAGGCGTTCGGCCCTCCGGGGTGCTCCAGATACGTAGATCCGGGGACCGTCATCACGAGATCGTCCTTCGCGAAGGCGGCGCCCGTCATCCAGTTGTAATACGGTTGTTCGAACGGGGTCGGGTTGTGCCAAAGCACACGGGTCTCGAAGGCCGCGCGATCTCTTGGTAACCGCACTTCGACGCGCCAACGGGTGCGAGAAGGAAGGTCGTGGGTCCCCACGAAGACCGAGACGCTACCGTCGTCGTTCTCTCGGGTCGTCCAATCGACGGGGGTGGCCGTCGCGGGAGTGTGCCCGATGACCCCGAGATTGAATTCGATACCGCCGGAGGTCCACGGCCCTCGCAAGGCGATGTTTCTGAACTTCAATACCTCGTTGCGATAGATGAACTCGTGCCCGGACTCCTTCACCCGGGCTCCCCACACCTTCCCGCCGACCTCGGGCAGCACCCACACCTCGATCCACTCGTTCTCGAGGTGCACGACCGTCCAATCGCGCATCTCCGGCTCGTGCGCGTAACCCTCGAAGCGGTGATAGGGATACAGGCGCGCGTCACGTGCGAGGATCGGGATCGGATTCGGTTCCGAGAAGGGGTAAGTCTGGATGGCGCGCGTTTCGACTGAAATGCGCGCGGCGTCCTGCGCCTGCACCTCGACATCGGAATGGCCCAAGGCGAGCAGGATGACCCAACCCTGGCCAAAGAGGGATGCGAGCCGTGCGAAGCGAGGGATCTTGAAGAACATTACTATATGGCTATATAGTTATCTGGGCCTAGAAGCCTGACCGACTCGGTCCGCCCAAGAGGAACGGAAAATCGATATCGATGCGCTGGGTAATGCCATCGTCGTTCAAGACGACACAAGCTCCGAAGCGCGGTTCGAGATTCTTCGTCTGCTCACGGGTCGACCCGTTGTCCACGATTCGCGTGCGGACCGCATGACCCTGGCAGACGTCGATTCCCGGATCGAAGAGGTGGCTGAATCGGTAGCGACCATCGACGAGTGTGGTGGTGGCCAGAGACGCTCCACCCGGCTCGAGCAGCGACACTACGCCTACGGCCGGGTTGATCGAATCGATCGTGACATCCCCCGCCACGGTGAGCGAGGCAGGCTGCAGTTGGACGATGGTCGGGAGCTCCTCGGCACACGCGGCACTGAGCGCTGCGAGCCCGAGAAGAAGCGCGGTTCGTGGCATGCTCCATCATGGTGCCCCACAACCCTAACCGCCATCTCTCATGGATAGAGCCCCGATGCCCCCAGAGGTGCTCGATAAGGTCGCTCAGCGCTTCCGTGTGCTCGCCGAGCCGACGCGCCTGCGGATACTCGAGGCGCTGATGGATCGGGAGCGGAGCGTATCCGAACTCGTGGCGAGAACCGGGCTCGGACAAGCCAACGTCTCGAAACACCTGGGGCTCCTTCGATCCCACGACTTCGTAGCCCGCCGCAAAGACGGACTCTTCACCCTGTATCGGATCGCGGACGACTCGGTCTTCGAGCTGTGCGCCATCATGTGCGGTCGCCTCGAGGAGTCGGCTGCGGCATTGAGCGCGGCGACCAACCATCCACTCTCATCTCGTGAATCGTAGGAGGCTTCGTGATCGAAGTCCTGACTAGTCCGTGGCCGTGGTATGTGACGGGCCCCCTCATTGGCCTCACGGTTCCGATCGTATACCTGTACGCCGGTCGAAAGTGGGGGGTCTCGTCCACGTTCCGCGACGTATGCGCGGCGACGCTACCCGCCGGACTCGAGTACTTCCGATACTCGTGGCGAGAGAAGGGGGGCTGGCGCCTTACCATGGCCGCGGGGCTGGTCGTCGGGGGCTTCATAGCAGCCGTCTCCGGGCCCGAGACCGTAGCGATCTCCGAGGCTACGCGTGGCGATCTCTTCGCGCTGGGGCTCACCGACCTCTCGGGCCTCGTACCCCGCGAGATATTCTCGTGGGCATCGCTCGGGACACTTCCAGGGCTGGTCATGATCGTGGGCGGCGGCTTCTTGGTCGGTTTCGGGACTCGGTACGCGGGGGGCTGTACGTCGGGACATGCCATCTCGGGGCTCTCGGCGTTCCGTGTGACTTCGCTCGTCGCCGTGATCGGGTTCTTCATCGGCGGCCTGGTTTCGACCCATCTCATCCTCCCCCTCCTGCTGGGAGGTGGATCGTGACTACACGGAAGCCGGAGCCGCTTTGGCCCTACGCCCTTCTCGGCATCGGGCTCGGGATCGTCTTTACGCGAGGCGAGGTCGTCTCGTGGTTCCGCATCCAGGAGATGTTTCGGTTCCAGTCCATCCACATGTACGGGATTATTGGGCTGGCCGTAGCGACCGGTGCCCTCGGCATCGCCCTGATCAAGCGCTTTCAGCTTCAGGCGATGTCCGGACGCCCGATCGATCTCCCGACCGACACCTTCGTCCGGCCGGGATGGCAGTTCTGGCTCGGTGGCACCACGTTCGGGCTCGGGTGGGGCCTATTGGGGGCCTGCCCGGGACCGATCTACGTCTTGTTCGGCAATGGAGTAACCGTGATGGCCATCGCCTTCCTGAGTGCCGTCGCGGGAGCCTGGTGCTACGGAGCACTCCGTCACCGCCTGCCTCACAGCTAGCAGCCCTCACTTCGAATCCACGAGAGCCTCTACCGGAGCTTTCGATGTTCTTCCGACAGGTCTTCGATCCCGACCTCGCCCAATATGCGTACATCATCGGGTGCCAACGGACTGGCGAGGCGATCGTCATCGACCCCGAGCGAGATATTGATCGGTATGTGCAGATCGCCAACGAGGAAGGGCTCACGATCGTCGCGGCGACGGAGACGCACATCCACGCCGACTTCTTGTCCCGGACTCCCCGAGATGGGGCGGCAGCTGAATGCCAGGCTCTACGTCTCGGATGAAGGCGGGGAAGATTGGCAGTATTTCTGGGCGAAGGAGGGGGACTTCGACACACACCTCCTTCACGACGGAGACTCGTTCGAAATCGGCAACATTCGCTTTCAGGTCCTCCACACCCCCGGGCACACGCCCGAGCACGTCAGCTTCTTGGTGACGGACATGGGGGGTGGAGCCACCGAGCCGATGGGCATTGCGTCCGGTGACTTCGTGTTCGTCGGTGATCTCGGACGCCCCGACCTCCTCGAGTCTGCGGCCGGCGTCGCCGGGGCCCGAGAGCCTTCGGCCCGCCGTCTCTTCGCGTCGACCCGACGCTTCCTTACCCTCGACGACCACGTTCAGGTGTGGCCCGGGCACGGCGCTGGGAGTGCGTGCGGCAAAGCTCTAGGAGCGGTTCCACAGTCGACAGTCGGCTACGAACGCCGCTTTAACGCCGGCCTCGGCTTCGAGGACGAGGCCGGATTCGTGGGGGCGATCCTCGACGGGCAGCCCGCACCACCGCTGTACTTCGCGCGCATGAAGGATCTGAATCGGCGAGGGATCCCTCCGCTGCCGAGGGTTCCCGCTCCGAATGCGATGACTGCAGACGAGATCTCGACGAAGGGAGCCGTCGACGGTGCCGTGGTCGTCGACACGCGGCAGAACCGATCCGACTTCCTGTCGAGCCACCTCGAGCGCTCGATCTACGCCCCACTCGGGATCAACTTCGCGCAGGTCGTCGGCTCATACGTGACACCCGAGGATGATATGTATCTGGTCGCAGAAGAGGACGAGGTGGAGCAGGCGGTACGGATCCTCGTGCGGATCGGTTACGACCGGATTCACGGCTATATCACGCCGAGTCAGCTAGCCTCGTACAACGGTCCGAAGACGCGCATCGAGAGTCGGCACATCACGGATCTTCCGGAGACGGTCGACTCCACCCGGTACGCCATCCTCGACGTTCGAGGGTCCGCAGAGTACGCCGGGGCACACGTTCCCGGCGCGCTTCACATTCCACACACACGGCTCGCCGCCCGCCTCGACGAGGTCCCGGCCGATCGCCCGATCCTTACCTACTGCCGTAGTGGAAACCGTGCCTCAGCGGCGGTGTCTCTGCTCGAGCGCTCGGGCCGAGAGGCGATCCACGTCGATGGCAACTTCTCGGAATGGGCTGGTCTCAGCGCGGGCTAGGGAGCGTAAAGGAGAGGCCCCAGCCATGGTCCGGTGACGCCGGGGTCGGCGTCGTCACGTCGACCCACCCGATGGAGAGCTTGCGCACCAGGATCGCCGTCGCCGTCCCACCGATCGCGCCGAAGAAGATCATGCCTCGTCGTTGGTCCGCTTCGCGTTGCAGCCTCGGATACTCGGCAGGGTCGATCCGATCGTTATCCGAGCAAAGCTGAGTCGCCGAGTCTTCCGAATCGAGGCACCCTTCGATCTTCCCAAAGCCAATCGTGGGCCCGATCTCGCGACCTGCCAAAGCGAAGGCCGCTCCGCCAACGACTCCCGCAACGACGGTCCGAAGGTTGATCCGGGACTTCTCGCTCCGCTTCTCGATCCGAACGGATCCGAGCTTCATCTCGGTGCGACGCAGCGGAGCCGGGTCGCACACAGGAGCCTCACCGTGCATCTGTCCAGCTCGACATCGGGGCTCGTCTCGGCTCACGACGACGAGATCGTCGCCGTCGATGCTCAGGACACGACCGATGCGGTCGCCGTTGATCCGGACCGAGTCCCCGGCGAACAGCTGAACCGTGCCCGCACTTTGGGCCATGGTGGCACCGGGTACGACAAGCATAGCCAGGGCTGCGGCGGTCACCGCGAGGCGCACTCGGGCGTCAGAGTTGCGAGTCAAAGCCTTCTGGGGCGGGAGGAGGCAGGACCCCGCGTAGGTCACGCGGTCATCGTTGGATGACAAATAACACGTGACGAAGGTTGAAGCGGAAGAGCTAGAACTTTTCCTGGGCCCGTTGCGACTTCCGGTAGACGAAGAAGCCGAGGCCCAACGCGGCGAGGAGACCCACACCTACCAAGGCGACTTTCAACGCCGCTGCAAGTAGGCCCATCACCCACGCGGTGATCGGTACCATGAGAATCTTGAGGGCTTCCAAGAGAAGCCATCCCAAAATCCCTGAAGCTGTGAGTCCCGCTGCAAAGCGCATCATAGCGTCCGCCTCTTTCCTGTCGCCGAGGTCGGCAAACTCGCTGCTACCGGCCTCGCATCCTTCTACGCACCCAGTACGTCCCGTGTTTCAGACGACACCATGCCGCCGATCGTTGCATTGAACGTCTGCTACAAAGGTAGAGGACAGCCAGGCAGGGTCCCAACCTGTTTTTTTCGGTTGGTCACCGAATGAGACCGAGCGTCAGCACGGCAGCGACGAGCCCAATGCCTACGGCTACCCTGCCGGTACCCCAAGACCCTGACCGATTCCGCTCCGGCTCCTTCGTCCAGAAGAGCACGACTCCGCATTGAGGTCGACGGGCATCGACGTACTGGAGCGGAGCGCTGGCTCCGCGGGGGTACATCTCCAATCCAGCGATGCGATTCGGAGCGAGTAAGTCGTCGATCGAAGCGTTCCCGCCCTGATCGATCCGAACACCGTCGATGAAGGTGCTCGCCACACAGTCCCCCGCCATGATGACGTTCCGATCCAGCCCCACCGCCGCGTTTCCGCTTCCCTCGCGTCCCGCGAGTCGGACGCTCATTCCAGGCGCAGTAAGCACGAGCTTCGTCGCGGTCGCTACGGGTCGCCGATCGATCTCGTCGGCGGTCAGGAAGTAGCCCCCGACCCGACCCGCGCTGTTCATACGTCGCTCGAACTGCGTCGCGCGGCCGCCTGCGCTCCGAGCCACCACGACGAGGGGGTCTAGAGGAATCGCCTCGACCCCGAGTCGCACCTCCACCTCGATGACTGCGTCGGAGGCCAGCGCAAAATTCGCTGTACTCCAGTCCGCGTACCCGATGTGGCTGACCTCCAGGCGCACCAGGCCGGAAAGGTCCGCCATCAACTCGAAGCGCCCGTTCTCCGCAGAGAACACCCCCGCCCGGACCTCACCATCGGGGTCCCTCAGGAGGAGGCGAGCATTCTGGATCGGGGCACCGGAGCCGGCCCCGATTACGCGTCCGTGGACCACCTGGGCAGCGACTTGGGTCGATGGCGCGCCAAGGAGGGCGATCGCATATGGAAGGATCGCACAACCTCTCACCGCGGTGCGTAGCATGCCCTCTCGCTCCTCGGCATCCGGGGGGAACACGTGTGAGGATACGCGCGACGGTCAGGAACCTTTCGGAGCACCCCCCTGGTTCTCACTCGTACCCAGCTTGCTCCCCACGGCCCCGAACCGGATACTGAGCTATGATTCCGACCATCCGATTCAAGCTATCCGTAGCGCTCTTGGTCCCTTTGGGCATCGGAGCCTGCTCCGATCCGTGGCCGGAGATGCCGCCCATCGACGCGGCCATCTTCGCTACCGAGCATGCCGATTGGCGCGAGTACCGCCAAGGACGCCTCGTCGAGCCGCCCGGCGGCGCGGTCATCTGGATCGGACTCTGGGATCTCCCCGACGGCGCCTCGGTCACCTTCGGCTCCGACCCCGCACATCCCATCGTCCTTCCGGAGGAAGACGCGGGTCCCTTCGCAGGTACGCTTGTCCGATCTGGTGAGGCCGTAACGCTGATCCCCGAAGCGGGTTCGGGGATCTCCGTCTACGAAGGCGAAGACGTGCAGGGTCCGTTGGAGCTGCGACACGACCGAATGGACGACCCGACGCGGCTGGTGCTCGGCTCACTCGGGCTGCGCGTTCACTCCGAGCAAGGAACCGATCGACTCTGGCTGCGGGCGTGGGATGAGGATTCACCGCTCATCGAGACCTTCCGGCTCCCTGATTTCTACCCGGTCGACCCGTCGTGGAACCTCGTCGCACGGTTCGAGCCGTACGAAGAAGCGAAGACGATCACGGTTCCGGACGTAACGGGCGGAATGGTCGAGTACAACGCACCCGGGGACATCGTCTTTCGCAAAGATGGTCAGGAGCATCGACTGATCGCGACACGCGGCGCCACCAGCACATCGTACTTCATCATGATGTGGGACTCGACGGCCACGAAGGACACCTATCAGGGTGGCCGCTATGTCCGCGCAGAGTTCGAGGATTCACTCGGCTGGACGACCATCGACTTCAACCGCACCTACAACGCTCCGTGCGTCTTCACGCCATACTCGGTATGCGCCTTGCCGCCCCGAGAGAATTGGCTCCCGCTTGCTGTGTCCGCTGGCGAAAAGCGGCCTGACAAGCTCCCTGTGGGGCGATGACGGCTAGCTCTCGTCGTCCCGCAACGTCACGGACGGATCGACGGTAACGCTTCGCATGGCTGGCACGGCGCTGGCCGTCACGACCACGATCCCGACCAACAAGGTGACGAGCAGCGCAATTCGGATATCGGCTGCTGCCACCTCCCCGAGTAACTCCGAGACGCGAGCTCCGAGGACGAGCCACACTCCGAAGCCGAAGGCCATCCCCACGGCACCGAGGCCCGCCCCATGCCGCACGACCGATGAGAAGGTCCTCGAACCCGAAGCCCCGAGCGCCATCCTGATTCCGATCTCCCGGCGGCGAGCGCGCACTCGGTACGCCACCAATGCATAGAGGCCAAAGGCCGCGAGCGCCGTACCGACCCCCGCGAGGATCGTCACGATGATCGCCTGGATCCGAATGGCAGCGAACCAACCGGAGACGTAGCGGCTATACCCCTCTGCGGCGGGGGCGTTAAGGGACGGGTCGACGTCGTCTAGGAGTTCGGAGATGGGGCCCGCCAGCAACTGAGGCGTGCCGCGGGCGACCACATGCGCATGGGGCCACGGCGCCTGAGTGAACGGAGCGTAGATCTCGGTGGGTGCTTCTTCGGACGGACCCGCGTGACGCACCGACGCGGCGACCCCTACGATCCGAGCGCGATCGGCCAAGACCGTGATCTCCTGACCGACGGCCTCGCCCTGCGGAAAGTGCTCTTCTACGAATCGCTCGTTGACGATGATGACCTTCTCCCCCTCCGCCACGTCGTCGGTCGAGAAGTCCCTACCCGCGATCAGGTCGATCTCCATGAGGCCGAGGTAACCCGGACTCACGATGTGGTATTGGGCGAACGACTGATCGTCGCCCGGGTTGATCCGGTAGCCGAAGGGAAAGTTCATCCCCGACATCGGAGCATTGGTACCAATCGCGACTTCGAGCCCTCGCGCGGAAGCGCGCTCTAAGATTCCATCCCAGAACAAGAGCCGGCTTTCGGGCGTCGGGTACCGATCCGAGCCCAGAATCACTTGCGAAGAGACGAGATCTTCGGGTTCGAACCCGAGGTCGACGGATCGAAGCTCTGCCATCCTCGAGAGCACGACGGCGCCGGTCGTGACCAAGAGGGTCGTTAGGGCGACCTGTCCGACCACGATGACCCCACGGCCGCGAGTGCCCGTGAAGCCTCGACTTCGAGCACGGAGTCCCGTGACGGACGCCTTGGACGACAACGCGTGCGCGAGCAAGGCGACGAGGAGCCCGATCGCGGTGGCCCCCATCAAGACTCCGCCGATGAGCACGGGGGAAAGAGCTACCTCTCCCACACGAGGGGCATCGGCCGGCATCATGCTCCGCACGGGTCCGAGGAGCCCATAGGCTAGCCAGAGCGCAATCGCGGCGCTGAGCAGCGTCAGGGCAAGGCACTCCACAATCATCGCGCGGAGTAGTCGCCTCCGCGACGCACCGAGAGCGAGGCGGACCGCATGATCCCGGGCGCTGTCGAGCGCGCGCGCGGCGACCAACCCCGTCGCGTTGGCCGATGCGAGCGCGAGGAAGAGGATACCGGCCCCCAGGAGAAGCTTGAGCACGGACGTATAGGGAGCGAACAACGAGGCGTGCAGTGACTCGGCTCGGCCGCCCCAACCTCGATGCTGTGGGTGGATCGACCCTTGCCCACGCACAAAGGCATCGAACTCCGCGCTCGCCTCCGCGATCGATCGACCTGGCTCCACCCTGGCAATCACGTCGAGGTATCGAGCGCCGCGCATCCCTTCCGTCAACTCATCGGGAGTAAAGCGGAATACGGTCACGACGTCGGCGTGGCCCGGGTATCCCTCGGGGAGATCCGCCACGCCGACGACTCGGTGATCCTCCCCGTTCAACGTCAACGCGACCGACCCTACCACGTCTGGGTCACCACCGAACTCGCGGAGCCAGAACGGCGTCGTCAGAACGACTTCCGGCATGACGTCGCTCTCGATCGTTCGGCCGTGCCGAGGCTCGATTCCGAGGATCGCGAACGCTTCGGGTGACACCACCCGGGCAGAGAGCCTGCCTAGCTCGCCGTCGACTTCCCAGTCGAATAGGTGCTGGGCCACACCGGACACCGCGCGGATCGTCGAGAAGTCCGCTCGGCGGGCGTCCTCCAGGAGTGGAGGCGCCAACCGCCAGGCGGGCGACTGGCTTTCGAGATGGTCGGTCTCGGCCAAGTCGAGCTCAAGGAGCCGGACCACGCCTTCGGGGTTCGGAATCGGGAGGGGTGCGAGCCAAACCGACCACGCGACCGTGACCACGATGGCGGCCGACGCCAACCCCATCGCGAGCGTCCCGACGACTCCGGTCGCGTATAGAGGGCGCTTCGCAACGGTCCGTGCTACGCGTCGAGCTTCCTCTGCGGCCCCCCGGAGACCGAGTTCACGTACGTCGAGAACCCTCGCATGGAACGCGGCCGGCCCGGCCCGAAGGGCTTGCGACCAGTACCACCGGCGAGCCGCTCGGGGACCTTCACTCCGAGCGATGGATCCGAAGCGCTCCGCCGCGTCCGCGAGAACGAAGGGACGGTCGAGCGGGTTCGTAAGCCACGCGAGAAGTCGCTCCGCAGCCTTCGGCGGGCTCGGGCTCACGATGCACCTCCGCTCGCACCCTCGATCGGGATCCCCGTCCAAAGCTGCTCAAGCTGGGCCTTCGAACGAGCGATGGAAGCATGTCCCTTCGGCAGCACCGAGTAGTGCCGGGTCGCACGTCGACCCGAGTCGCTGGTCATCGACACATGAGAGGAGACCAACTCCTTCCTCTCCATCCGTTTCAGGGTCACGTACACGGCCGGGATGGATACATCACGGCCCGTCGTCCGGAGGATTTCACGGTGAATCGTGGCACCGTACGCGCTATCACCAAGCCGCAACAACGCCAGCAAGACGACCAACTCGAACTCGCCCAGATACTCTCGTCCGCCCATCCCTGTCACACTCCCCCATATTAGACATTGTTTATAAACAATGTCTAACGCGGTGACGTGCGCAAGTGTGAGCCCACCGACTTGCTAGCTCGACGCTTTACTCTCGGGTGGGGAGCTTGAAGACCCACATCGTGGGAGGATCCGCAGCGTCGGCGCGTACGGAGCGCCCGCCGGCGATCGCAACGTACTGAACACCATCGATCGAATACGTCATCGGGGACGCAGTCCCCCGCCCCACTTCTGCAGACCACAGCTCGGTACCATCGCCCGCATCGAAGGCGATGAAGCGCGACCCGGATCCCCAGAAGACCAGACCTCCCGCCGTCGAGAGCGCTCCGCCGTTCTCGCCTTGGCCGGCCCCACGCCACACCTCGCGCTGGGCGACCGGGTCCCAAGCAAGCAGCATCGTCGGCGGCCCGGTCAACTCGGGCCGCTCGGGCCGCGTCGGACTGTTGAACACGGTCCCGGTGTTCCAGCGCCCGGCCTCGTAGTCGAAGCCGCCCGTCTGCTCGTAGTAGAAGGTCGTGTTCTTGGCAGGAAGGTAGACGAGTCGGGTCGCGTCATTCCAAGCCATGGGCGGCCAGGTGTGCGCGCCTGTCGGGCCTGGGGACAAATAGAGCGGCCGACCCGTCATCCCGTAGCGAGCACCGGGCGCCTCGATCGGGCGACCCGTCTCCTGATCGACCCCTGTTGCCCACGTGACGTCGTCGGCGAACTGCTCGGCTGAGATAAAGGCGCCGTTCTCGCGGTCGACGACGTAGAAGAAGCCGTTCTTGGGAGCTTGCACGATCGTCTTCCGCTCCCGCCCATCGATGACGAGATCGAGCAGCATGAGGGGCTGGGTCGCCGTGAAGTCCCAATCGTCGCCCGGCGTCGACTGGTAGTACCACCGAATGAGTCCGGTATCACCGTCTACCGCCACAATCGATGAGAGGTAGAGGTTGTCGCCTCCGTCCGGACTCCTGTGATCGCGGTTCCACGGCGCCCCGTTTCCGGTCCCCAAGTACAGAAGGTTCAGCTCGTCGTCGTACGCCATGCCGTCCCACACCGTGCCACCACCGCCGGCGACCCACCACTCACCGGACCACGTTTCGGCAGCCGCAGCCATCGCGTCACTTTCGAAGCCTAGGTCGGGGTTGCCGGGCACGAGGTAGGTGCGCCACAGCTGTTCTCCTGTCTCCGCATCGTAGGCGGTGACGTACCCCCGCACCCCGTACTCCGCCCCTCCGTTGCCGATGACGACGCGACCGCGGTACACCCGGGGTGCGCCCGTGATGCTGTAGTCGGTTCCAGGAGGAGTGGTCTGCACCGACCAATCCACCTGCCCGGTCGACTGATTCAGTGCCACCAATCGCCCATCGAGGAGACCCACGATCACCTTGTCTCCGTGGACCGCGACACCGCGATTCACGTCACCACAACACCGAGAGGGACCTCCCGCCTCGGTGTCCGCGATGGCCGGGTCCCAGAACCAGAGCTCTTCACCCGTCTTGGCATCGAGCGCGAAGACGGTGCTCCGAGGTCCGGTCGCGAACATCCTCCCCTCAACTACGACCGGTGTCGCCTCGAGACGCGCCCCCATCTTCGGAATCGCGTAGCTCCAGGCCACCTCGAGCTGAGCCACGTTCTCTACGGTCACCTGACTCAGTTCGCTGAAGCGTTGCTCACCGAGATCGTTTCCGTGAAGGGCCCACTCCGTGTCTTGGGCGGTACCCGCCGACGGGAGAACGGTCAACGCGAGCGCGACGAGCGGAGCTTTCCAGGAGCAACGGTTCATGGGACTCAGGCCAGGGAATCGGGATTCGACATTGTACGGAGTACGAGAGACACGCGCTCGGCTAGAGGTCGTACCGCACTCCGCGCGGTCCGGCGTTCACAATGGTCGAGTCGCCGAGGTGAGCCTCCTGCTCCCAACACGCGTGAATGTGCCCGCACACCGCGAGCGGCGGACGGGCACGCTCGATCGCTTCCCGAATGGCGTGACTCCCAAGATGCTCGCCCCCGGGCACCGGCTGGTCGACGCGCCCATACGGCGGCGCGTGCGTCACGAGCACCGCCCCGGTCGGACAACCAGAGAGGAGTTCCTCGGCTCGCTCCTCGGACAGGTCGAAACTCCACTCCCCGAACGGCGTGATCGGAACCGCGCCACCGAGCCCCCAGAACGACACTCCATCGATCTCGCACCCGTCTCCATGGAGTACGTGGGCCGCAGACCACCGATCGCATGCCCGCTCCAGCTCCTTGGCCGATTCGCCGTTCCCAGCGACCAAGACCGCGGGACAGTCCGCCTCTGACAAGATGTCGACGGTCCGTTGTAGTCCGGTCCTCATGACGGCGAGGTCTCCGGCGCAGATCATCACGTCGACCTCCGAAGACATCTCCACCAATCGCTGTGCGGCGGAGTGGTCGCAGTGCACGTCACTAAAGAGAAGGAGTTTCATGGCGGAGTCCGCTTCGATGGGCCAAGGAGAGGGCGCGGGTCACAAAATGTCGCCCCGGAGTCGTTGCGACGACCCTCGCCGACACCCATGCTGACCGCCAACTCCGACCCATTGGATTCATGACCGACCTCACCATCTCCATTTCTCCGCGCCCCGCAGCCCTCCTTCTTCTCGCGCTCTTGCCCGCGGCCGCGTGTACCGGGACCGACGAAGGAGGCGAGGCCACCGCAGGCGTCTCCCTCGCGTCACCCGACGTCACGGCAGCCCTCGAAGCGATCGAGGCCCCTCGCATCGAAGAGCACATCCGGGTCTTGGCCCACGACTCGATGGAGGGGCGCGCGCCCGGCACGGCCGGCTTCGCAGCGTCGGCTGACTACGCCGAAGAGACGCTGCGCAGTCTCGGCCTCGAGCCGGGTGGAGACGGGGGGACGTACCGCCAGGCGGTCCCCCTCCGCAATGCTACCGTGGTCGAAGAGAGGAGCTCGCTCACCGTGCACGGCGCCTCGGGGACTTCCGAGATGCGCTACGACGACGACTTCTATCTCGGGGCCGACCCTCTCCGTGAAGAGGTGTCCATCGACTCCGCTCCGGTCGTCTTCGTTGGGTTCGGTGTGAGTGCACCCGGGCTCGGATACGACGACTACGGGGACATCGACGTCGAGGGGAAGGTCGTCCTCTACCTGAACGGAGCTCCAACCTCATTCCCCAGCAACGAACGGGCGTACTACTCGTCCGGTGCGACGAAAGTCGGTGAAGCTCTCCGCCGTGGAGCGATCGGGACCATGACGTTCTGGGCTCCCGACGATCCGCGGCTCCGGTGGGAAGTCAACGCGAATCGGTCGAAGCGGGGTGCGTACGCGTGGTTGGACGGTGCCGGCACGCCCAATCGGGGAGACGAGCAGCTTCTCGGGTCGGCGTCACTGAACCACTCAGCGGCCGAAGCGCTCTTCGAGGGCGCGGCGCCATCGATGGCCGATGCCCTTTCAGCCGCGGCGGCCAATACCCCTCAGGCGTTCGACCTCGTCTCGACCGTGTCGATACACACCCGTACGGAGCACCGCGACGTCGATTCGTGGAACGTCGTCGCGACGCTTCCGGGTAGCGACCCGGCTTTGAGCGACGAGCACGTCGCGTACATCGGCCACGTCGACCACTTCGGAGTCGGCGTCGAAGTCGACGGTGATGCGATCTACAACGGCGCCCACGACAACGCTTCGGGCACTTCGATCGTTTTGGAGATCGCGCGCGCCTTCGCAAGCCTCCCCGAGCGCCCTAGAAGGTCCGTCGTCTTCCTCATCGTGACGGCCGAAGAGTGGGGTCTTCTCGGATCGGACTTCTTCGCCGAGCATCCGACGTTGGGTGGTGGTGAAGTCGTGACGGCGTTTTCGCTGGATATGCCCTTCCTCTTCCACCCGCTCATGGACATCGTGCCGTACGGGGCGGAGCACTCGAGTTTGGGTGGCTCGGTCCGCACCGCCGCCGACCACCTCGGGATTGGGATCGGGCCCGATCCGATCCCCGAGCAAGTGCTCTTCATTCGAAGTGATCACTTCTCGTTCATCCGTCGGGGCATTCCATCTCTCTTCATCAAGAGTGGATTCGAAACCGGTGACGATCGAGACGGCGGCGCGATCAACACCGCCTTCCGCCAAAATCTCTACCACACCCCTTTCGACGAATCGGATCAGGGCTTCGACTTCGAGTCGGGAGCGCAGCACGCCCGCGTCAACTTCCTGACGGGCTACCTCGTGGCTCAAGAAGACAATAGGCCGACGTGGAATGTCGGCGACTTCTTCGGTGAACTTTTCGGAGGGATGTAGGCATGCGCCGCGTACCTACCCTCCTCGCCCTTCTCTTCGCGTGCCCTCTCGCCACGGCCCAGGGCCAGTCGGTCGAAGAGAACGACAGCTCGGCGAGAGAGGCTCGCAGGGACAACGCGCTGCCCCTCATCACGACCCGGAGCCTCGACTTCACCACCGACGAAGGCACCTGGATTTCGCTCGACCTGTCGCCGGACCAATCCACGATCGTCTTCGAGCTGCTCGGCGATCTGTATACCCTCCCGGCGAGCGGGGGCACCGCGAACAGGGTGACGAGCGGTCAGGGTTACGACATGCAGCCCCGATATTCACCCGACGGAAGCCAACTGGTCTTCGTCAGCGACCGAGACGGGTCGGAGAACATCTGGCTCTCGAACGCCGATGGCTCCGACGCTCGCCAGCTCACCGACACCGAGCGGCAGAACTACATGTCACCGGTTTGGACGCCCGACGGTGACTACATCATGGCTACGCGCGGCACGCAGCAATGGCTCTACCACGTCGGCGGGGGTTCGGGTGTCCAGGTCACCGGACACCGAGCAGACGGCGCACCGGCGCCTGCGGCTCACTTCGGGGCAGCCTTCGCGGGTGATGATCGGTACGTCTGGCTCAATCTGAGCGGACGGCTCGGTGGCGGGCTGACTGCGGACGGCTTCGTCGGATCGTCCTCCGGAATGGGACTCGACGCCCCCTCGCTGACGGACGAGGTCGAGAGCTTCGGTCCGGATCACGAGGTCGCGCGGTCCTCTGCCCGCCAAATCGGGACGTATCAGATCGGCGTGCTCGATCGAGAGACGGGCCGAGTCTTCGTACGGACACACGAGCACGAGGGAGCCTTCCGACCGATGCCGTCTCCGGATGGCCGATGGCTAGTGTACGCCACACGGTACGACGATCGGCCTGCTCTGAAGCTGCGCGACCTCGAGTCGGGAGAGGAGCGCTGGCTCGTCATGGACGTGCAGCGAGACGACTCCCAAGGCGGCCGCACCCGCGACCGGGATGTCTACCCCGGGGGTGCGTGGACCGCGGACTCTCAGTCGCTCATCACGAGCTACGGGGGGAAGATCATGAAGGTCTCGGTCCCCTCGGGCGAGGCCACGGAGATCCCGTTCTCTGCTCGTGTGCAGCAAGAGCTCGGGCCTCTCGCGCTCTTCGACTACCCGATCGACGACACGAACCTCCGTGTCTCACAGATCCGAGGGGCACGCCCCTCCCCCGACGGTCGTCGCATCGCGTTCACGGCGCTCGATCGACTTTGGGTGGCCGACTTGCCCCAAGCCGCCGGGAGTCAGACCGAGGGCTTTCCCGTGCTCCGCGACGCACGCCGGCTGACCGAGTCGACCGATGTCGAGCATGCGCCCGTTTGGTCTCCGGACGGTCGCTACCTGGCCTACGTCACCTGGAACGACTCGGTAGGTGGCGACATCTGGCGTGTCGCTTCGAACGGAGGGAGTCCGGAGCGACTCACGACGCAATCGGCATTCTACGACAAGCTCGCGTACAACGGCGACGGCTCGCGACTGCTCGCGGTTCAGGGCTCGAAGATGCACCGGATGCGTACCCTCGAGGACTTTGGATCGCACTCGGCTGCTGCGGAGCTCGAGTACGTGTGGCTTCCCTCCGATGGCGGGACCACTGAGCGCATCACCTACGTGGGAAGTGGCACGACACAGCAAGGACGCAACGCTCCTCACGCCGGACCGGATCCGGAGCGGGTGTACGTGTGGGCAGGACGGGAGGGCCTCCTCTCCATGCGTTACGACGGGACCGACATCCGTCGGGAGCTCCGCGTAACCGCTCCCTCCCGAGGCGGCCCCGGGAGCGCTCCCTCACCTGACGAAGTCGTGCTCTCGCCCGACGGCCAGAGAGCGATGGTCCGTGCGAATCGAAACGTGTATCTGATCACCGTTCCCCCGGTGGGAGGCGAAGCTCCCACGGTCTCCATCTCCTCTTCCTCCTCGGTCCCGACCCGTCGACTCACGAAGGTCGGTGGAGATTTCGTGGGCTGGCGAGACGCCGAGACGGCGTACTACTCGATTGGCCGGAGCTACTTCGAGTACGACGTCGCGACGGCCGACCGGTTGATCGCAGACTCGCTCGCCGCAGCTCGCGCGGAAGCTGCGGACGATGAGGCCGACGATGAAGAGGAAGAGGGCGCGGAAGAGTCGGACACAGACGGCGACGATGACCAGGAAGAGAGCGGACCCGTCTACGAAGCGGCCCGCTTCGAGGTCGAGATCAACGTCGAAAAGGACAAACCGACCGGCGTGCTCGCCCTGACCAACGCACGCCTGATCACGATGCGCGGTGCCGAGGTTATCGAGCGAGGCGACATCGTCATCCGCGACAATCGCATCGCCGCTGTCGGCGCGTCGGGGAGCGTAGACATTCCGGACGGAGCCGATGTGCGGGACATGTCCGGCTCCACGATCTACCCTGGCCTCGTAGACATCCACGCGCACACGTGGGTGGCGTGGGGTGTGCACCGCACGCAGGTGTCACAATTCCTCGCGCAGCTCGCGTACGGAGTTACGACACAGCGTGACCCGCAAACTTCGTCCGAAGATGTGGTCACCTACTCCGACCTCATGGAGACCGGAGAGTTCATCGGACCCCGACTCTTCTCTACAGGCCCCGGCATCTTCGGGTCGGACCTGATCTCGAGCCTCGACGATGCACGGGATGTGCTGCGTCGGTACGCGGACCACTACAACACCCAAACCATCAAGCAGTATCTGGCCGGCGACCGGAAGATCCGGCAATGGGTGATCATGGCCTCGCGGGAACTCGGCCTCACCCCGACCACCGAGGGCGGGTCCAACTTCACGATGAATCTGACGCTTGCCCAAGACGGGTACGCCGGTCTCGAGCACTCCCTCCCCATTAGCCCGTTCTACGAGGACGTCGTGCGGCTCGGCGCCGAGAGCGGGATGGTCTACACGCCCACCTTCATCGTCGCGTACGGCGGACCTTCGGGTCGGCAGTACTACCTCACGAACACCCCAATGGATGAGATCGATCGGCTGCGTCGCTTCACTCCGCACGACGAGATGGACAAGTGGAAGAGCACGACGTGGTATCGCACCGATCAGTACCCCCACTTCCTCCACGCCGAACAGCTCAAGAAGTGGATGGATGCCGGCGGCCAAGCCGGGCTGGGATCACACGGTGAGGTCCAGGGGTTGGGCACGCACTGGGAATTGTGGATGATGGCGAGCGGAGGCATGGACGAGCATGCCGCGCTGCAGATGGCGACGATCATGAGCGCCGATGCAATCGGCCTAGATGGAGATCTCGGCTCCTTGGAGGTCGGCAAGCTCGCGGACCTTCAGGTACTCGGTTCGAATCCCCTCGACGACCTCGAGAACACGATCGACATCGACTTCGTCATGAAGAACGGACGACTGTACGAGGCCGATACCCTCGACGAGGTGTGGCCACGCCAGCGCGAACTACCCACGCAGTGGTGGTGGCGGCTCGAGCCGCCGGACGCGGACCCGGCGCGGATCGGCCGCTAGGACATCGGCCACAAGCCACCTCCGGTCGCCGGGGCTTCCAGAGAGCCGGGCCTACCCCTTCCGGTAGGCCCGGCCTCCTGTCTCGCGCGTCATGAAGCCGTGGTCGATCAGTCCTCGGCGCAAGGTGGCCGTGTCGTCGCTCAGGGTCTCGAGTCGCTCGTTGACCTCCTTCTCATCCCATGGTCCCTCGTCGTCGAAAAGCCGGAGCGCGTGGCGGAGGAGCACCTGAAGCTTCTTCCGCTTGATCGGGAATTGTGAGATCCGACCATCGGCATCGAGGAAGGTCGACAAGACCTTTCGGTCGTACGGGTCCTCGACTCCGTCGACATCGGCCAGGTCACGGAGATGATCCTGGGACGCGAGCTCTTTCGCCCGACCGTGCAGCGATTCGAGGTCCAGCGAGTAGACGTGGTAATGACCGTCCGCTTCGCTCCTCACGAGGCCCGCCTGCGTCAGCTTCGACAGGTGGTGGGAAACCGTCGACGCCCGCACTTCCAGCACGGTGGCGAGTTCTTCGACGGTATGGGGTCGTCTCGCGAGGAGACCTACGACACGTAATCGGTTCGCGTCGGCCAACGCCTTGAAGAAGGCGAGCAGCTGTTCGTCGCTCATAGAGGTTCTCTCGATTTGGTCATTTCGACGTTCGTCGAAATGTTTCGACAACACTAGCGCCGTGGCTGATGGATTCAATAGTGTCGCTATTGACACTATGTCGACCGTGACACTATTGTGGCGCAGGCGAACCGATGACTTCCTCGAGACGATCCGACATGGCCTCCAGTTCCGGTACTCCGCAGGACTTCCTGCCACTCCATCCGATTCACTTTCGTATCCTTCTCGCACTTCGCGGTGAGCCGCTGCATGGATACCGGCTGGTGAAGGAGATCGAGGCGAGAGATGGCCAGCGTGTACAGCCGGCGAATCTGTACCGCCGAATTCGGGGACTTCGGGACGATGGCCTCGTCGAGGAGGTGTCACCACCTCACGATTCGTCGGACCACCGCGAGAGGAAGTTCTTTGACCTCACCGCGCTCGGCCGAGCGACCCTGGCTGCTGAAGTGAGTCGCATGCAGGGCCTGCTCGAGGAGGCTGGGGCGCTGGCCACAGGCAGCGGAGCGTGACACCGGGGAACCGTCGGTCGGGGTGGGTGGGAAGACTCTACGCTGGAGTCGTGCGCCTACTCCCACGGGAGCTGCGCAACGACTACGGACGCGACATGCTCGAGCTCTTCGAGAGCCGCATCGAAGACGCGACGAGTCAATGGGAGGTCGCCGAGCTAACCGCGCGGGGAGTGGCCGACGTTCTCATCCAGGCGGCTTCCGCCCGGCTGTCCGCCTTCGGCTCTTCCGGTGTCACCGCCTCCGCAGGATCGCTGGCGACCGACGTGCGCCTCTCCTTCCGTCGTCTCATGCGCGATCCCACGACCTCGGCCGCGGCGGTCTTGTCGCTCGCGCTGGCCGTCGGAGCCTGCACCTCCGCCTTCCGCCTCGTCGACGGCCTACTCTTTCGCCCACTCCCGGTCCACGAACCCCAGGAGCTGTACGCCCTTTCGTACCGGACCACGCAACCCACGGAAGGTCCCGAGGGGTGGGACAGCGGTCCCTACGTGATGTTCGAGGCGATGAAGAGCGAGGTCGAGCCGGACGCCCGACTCTTCATGGCATCGCGGACATACCGCACCACCGTTCGGGTGGGAGATGCGATCCATCCCGAGTCCGTGTACATGCAGCGCCTCTCGGGAGACGCCTTCTCCGTGCTCGGTACGCGGCCGGCCGTCGGTCGTCTCCTTTCGGCAGCGGACGATGTGACTCCCGGCGAGCACCCCGTCGTGGTCGTGACAAACGACTTCTGGCAGCGCCGTTTCGGAGGCAGATCGGATGTTCTCGGTTCGACGATCCTCATGGGGAGTCAGCCGTACGAAGTGGTCGGCGTGGTCGACGGCTCGTTCACCGGGACACAGACGGGCCGGATGGCCGACATGTTCATCCCGACCATGATGGGCCGCGATGTCCGAAACCCCTTCCAGAACGGGCTCTCGGCCTATCTCCGGATCGACGGCGAACACGATCAGAGCGTCGTATTGGCCCAGCTCGAGAGATCCTGGATCGCCTTTCAGGAGGTGCGGACCGCCATGATCTCGGCGTGGACGGCCGAACGTCGGGCGCATTTCCTGAGCGAGACGGAGCTCGTGCTCAATCCCGCATCGGCCGGCACGTCCGCGGTCCAGGAAGAGTTTAGGCGACCGCTCGCCGCACTGAGTGTCTTGGTGGCTCTCGTCCTTCTCATCGCATCGACGAACGTCGCGAACCTTCTCATCGTGCGGGCGGGGCGGCGGCGCCTCGATTCCGCGGTGCGGGTTTCGATCGGGGCCGGACGTGGGCGACTGATTCAGCTCGCACTAATCGAGAGCTCCCTCATCGCGGTGGTCGCGACGGCTGCGGGGCTCGCGCTCTCGGCATGGGCTGTGCCCGCAGTCCTTCGCACCCTCTCCGAAACCGGCGATCCCGTACGGCTGCTGCTTCCCTTCGACGGGCGGCTCGCCCTGTTCAGCTTCGCCCTGACTCTGGGTACGGCCGGTCTCTTTGGGCTGGCACCCGCCTGGTGGGCCTCGAAGGTCCACCCGATTCACGCGCTCAAGGGTGGGTCGAGCGGGAGCATCTCGCGGAGAACCCCGCACGCACTCGTCGCGGTACAGGCCGCGTTCTGCTTTCTGGTCCTCTTTGGAGCCGGACTCTTCACAGCGACCGCGAAAGATCTTTCGCAGCTGGGCACCGGCTTCCGCTCCGACGATGTCGTGGCGCTTTCGGTGCAGGCTCGCCCAGCTGCGGATGCCGCTGCCTGGCGCGAGATGGCGGACGCACTCTCAGCGGTACCGGGAGTTCGTCGGGTAGCGCTCGCTGGGTGGCCGCTGTTGGACGGGTCCAGCTCCAACGCGATCATCGCATACGACGGACAGGAGCCGAACCGAGATATTTCGACCGAGATACTCTGTGTCTCACCTGGCTGGATCGACGTCATGGGCGTGGAACTCATGGAAGGAAGAGATCTCCGCTCGGACGACCGCAATCCCGATGTCGTGCTTGTGAACCAGGCGTTCGTTCGGACGTACGCCGGAAGAGAGTCCGTGCTCGACCAGAGCTTCGAGCAGGTTCACTTCAACGGTACTCGGACGCGGTCACGCATCGTTGGTGTCGTCACCGACGTGCGCTACCTCAACCTGCGCAGCTCTCCACCACCGGCAGTGTACGTGCCATGTGAATCTCGATCTACGGACGGGACCGATCAGGCACGCGGCTTTGGAGCGTTCATGATCCAGGCAGCGGGTGGCGACATCGAAAGCCTTTCCCCCGCCCTCCGGGAAACTGTGGCCGACGCCGGGAACGGCTTCGTCGTGTCACGCACCCGGACGCAGAACGAGATCAACCGCAGGCATACGGTCCGTGAGCGGCTTCTCGCCTCGCTCGGCGGATTCTTTGCGCTCGTTGCCCTCCTACTGGCGGGCGTCGGACTCTACGGCGTGTTGCACGACTCGGTGCAACAGCGGCAGCGTGAGTTGAGCGTTCGGATCGCACTCGGATCACCCGCAGGGGGAATCGCCCGCGAGGTCGCATCACGCTCCTTTGTTTGGCTCGCGGCCGGCCTGCTTCTAGGAGGTGCCGCCGCCTTCCCCTTGTACACGGTCATCCAGTCGCTCCTGTACGACGTCGAGGCGCTCCCGATATCGGCGCTCGCGCTCCCTGCGGCGGTGATTCTGATGACCGGATTAGCCGCAGCGTCGCCCGGAACGGTCAGGGCGTTGCGAACCGATCCGGCTCAGGCTCTCCGTTCCGAGTAGCGCCGCGAAGCGACCTTCAGTCCCAGGTGGCAAAGTTCAGGAAGTCGTGACCGGTTGCACGTAGTCGGAAGGGGATTTCGCGAAAAGAGCCTCGCAGCGTCTCTGCCACTCCACGGAGTCCATCTGGATCCTGGTGGAAGACCAGTACGCCGCCCCCTCCCCCCGCCCCTAGCGGGAATACCACCCCACCGGCGTCGAGCGCCATCCGGTGCATTTCGTCGGCCCCGGTCATGTAATCCGCGCACAGAGTCGTGCGAGCGTGGCGATACGATTCGATCGCTTCGCTTACCGCCGCCCAATTCTCCGTCCTGATCCCTTCGCGGTAGGCGTATGCGGCTTCGAGCTTCCGGTCGATCCAACGCTGTTGATCACCGTTTCCGAGCGCAGCGACCCATGCGGCGTTCGTGTCAGAGCTCGCTCGGGCACGTCCCGTATGGAAGATCGCCGTGCGGGTGTCCAACTCCGGGTAGCGCTCCGGCGCGATCAACTCCGAGCGTATGGAAGACCCGTATCCAGACCCCGGCACGCCGGGCTCTCCCCACGGGCACCAGACGTAGTCGACCACCCCACCGAACACGACGTTGGATTGTTCCTGGGTGCCGGTGAGACTGACCCCGAGTTCGGTCTCCATGCGCGACGCCATGCCTACGATCTGGACTCCGTCGAGCGGCCGACCGGCGAGGCGGTTCGCGAGGAGGGCGACGGCCGTCGTCGCGGTCGCCGAGCCTCCCAAGCCGGAGGAGTGCGTCCCATCGACGAGGTTCTTAAGGACGAACTTCACCCCCGAGATCCCGAACGCCTCCACGATCTTCAAGAGCCAGTTGGCCCGTGTCGGTGGGATCTGCCCGGGCGCACCCGCAACGACGGTTTCGTATTCCGTCGATTCGACGCACAGCTGCCCTTTCTCGAACGGCTCGGCTGTGACGACCGTGCCCGTATCGATCGTGATCGCGACCGTGCGGGGGAGGCGAGCGGAGAGCGCGAAGGAGGGGTCGTCCGCCGCTCCGAGGTCGCTCGCTCCATCCCACTCGGGCGGCACGCTCCAGAGAGCTTGCTGGAACTCCCGGAGGTCGAGGCTCGAGCCCGGCCCGTCGATGCGATGATACGCTCGGATCCCCGGCAACTCTTCGCCGCACTCCTTCAGTCGGTCACTCAGCTCACGCAACACGGGCCCCTCCTCTACCGGCCAGCGACAGAAGTGTCGGCGGTCGGCGTAGATTTCTCGGAGTAGAAGTCGTTCACCCAACCGTGCTGGTGTCGATGGAGATGGGCAACCTCACCCGACGGGCGCGCTGGCCGCTCTTCGTACTTCTCGCGGCGTGCGTAGGGTGCGAGTCCGAGCCGACCGTCGCGGAGACCTCCGGCTGGCGAGAGATCGAGGTCGTTGCTCCGGGCCCGGTATTAGCTGCCGTTCTCGACCTCACCGGTGTAGGCATCGCCTCGGTTCCCGGGGGGGACATCTTTTACGATCGATCGCCCGGGTCGGACCGCGCCATCGTTGTCCTCCACGAACCAGGCGATATCCGCGTCCGGGTCGTGCCGCCGCTCAACTGGGATGGAACGCTCGGGGCAACCCTGGTAGAGGTGGCGGACGGGAACGCCCACGTACCGACGTCGCTCGACGGGTACGAGGTACGGATCCATGAGTAGGCGGTGGCTGGCCGCAGCAGGGGTCGCGCTCTCGACGGGAGTCCTCGGATCGGGAGCGGGAGATGCCGCGGCTCAAGACATCGAGATGGCCTCGCTGGTTCTGCAGAAAGAGCTCCCCGCGCCGTACTTCGCACGCCTGCAAGCCGAACCCTCGTTCTTTGAGCTGACCGGCGGTTGGATTTCGCGCGTCGGCGCAGGACGAGCCGATGGGGTACCGGTGACCGGCGAGTTCCCCCTCTTGGTCGTGCCCGCCTACTTCGCGGACTCTAGGGAGCCATCGGTGACTCGCGAGCAGCTCCAAGCCGTGCTCTTCGATGGTCCGAATCCCGCGGGGACGATGACGGAGTTTTATGAGGTGTCGTCCCGCGGACTCTTCACCGTGAGGGGGGAAGTCGCTCCGTGGGTCCAAACGAGCCTCACCGTCGCCGAAGTGAGCGGCACCTCATTCGGTCTTGGGGATGATGCCCGCACGGGCGACTTCATCAAGGAAGCGCTCGCGCTCGCCGACGCGACGGTCGACTTCGCGCTCTTCGACAATGACGGTCCCGACGGGATTCCCAACAGCGGCGACGACGACGGCGTAGTGGATGCGCTCGCTGTGGAGCATTTGGAGGCACTCGCCACCTGTCAGGGGAACGGCCCGACGATCTGGGGACACCGAGCAACGATCAGCGCGTGGGGTGACGGACCGTTCGTGAGCGAGGATCTCGGAATCGACGGCGAGCCGATTCGTGCGAACGACTACATCGTGCAACCGGCAGAACGATGCGACGGCTCGATCCAGACGACGGTCGTCATCGCCCATGAGTTCGGGCACGCACTCGGCTTGCCAGATCTCTACGACCAGACGGAGGGCATCTTCGCCAGTCTCCGCAACTGGGTCGTCGGATGCTGGTCGATCATGGCCGCCGGCCAGTGGGGCTGCGGGCCGGCTTTGGCCCAGGGCCGATGGGATCGGCCTCCGCATTTCGGCCCGTGGGAGAAGGAGTGGCTCGGCTGGCTCCCGGAGATGGTCGTAGCCGGGTCGACGCTCGAGGAGGAGATCATTCTGCAGCCGGTCGAGTCGTCTGGGGAGGTCCTCCGAGTCGACCTATCCCCGACCGAATATCTCTTGGTCGAGTACCGTGACGGGACGGGCTTCGATCTGAACCTTCCCGGCACAGGCATCTTGGTTCACCACGTCGATCAGACGCGGATCACAGGTGCGCGCCGATGCCGTGGGTGCCCACGTACCTACCTCGCCTCGCTTTTGGAGGCGGATGACAATGGCAGCCTGCTCATCCCGGAGGGCGAGGGTGGGAATCGAGGCGAGGCCGGAGACATCTTCTCGATCGGACCGGTGCACCGTGTCACGAATACGACCTCTCCGTCGACGCGCTTGAACTCCGGGGCCCCGACGGACGTCTCGATTCGATCGATGCAGGTGATCGATGGCGAAGCTCGCATCGTGCTGTCGACGAGGACGATAGATCCGGACGCTCTTTTCGCACCGTTCTTTCACGGCGGGTCCGAGCCGAACGAAGAGGAGAAGGCGTTCATCGATCGGCTCGGGAACGCGAACGGGACGTACGATCTCGGCGACCTCGCACTGTACCTGAACGAACACCCGAGCGCTGCGGCCCGAGCGAGGGTCGGCGGCTCATGAGGGACTTCGCAAGCGTGGTCGTCGGTCTCCTCCTCGTGACGAGCGCTGCCGCCTGTGGGTCTGCAGAGCCTATCGGACCACACGCCGACATCGACTTCACGATGGCCCTGGTGTCAGCCCGCGATGGGAACGACGAGATCTACGGCGTGGACGCAACCGGGGCGCTCATCAACCTCACCGGGCACGCAGACCATGACCGCGAGCCGGTGTGGTCTCCAGACGGACAACGCATCGCCTTCACTCGACAGAACGGTCCGGCTAGAGAAGTGATGGTGTTGGACCTCGGGCGAGGAACGGTCACCAACGTCTCCAATGATGCGACCGCTGACGACTACGAACCGTCGTGGGCCCCCGACGGGGTGCGGCTCGCGTTCACCTCGGATCGAGACGGGAACTTGGAGATCTATGGCGTGCGCGCGGACGGCTCCCAGCTGGAGAACCTCACTCAGCACGCCGCCCCGGATCGAGAGCCCAGATACTCACCGGTGGACGATCGGCTCGCCTTCACCTCGGGGCGGGATCCACGGAGCGCGATCTACATCCGAGAGGAGTTCGGCGGGATCCGTCGACTCACGACGGGCGTGGAGGCCGATGCGGACCATCCGCGCTGGAGCCCGCTGGGGAGTTGGATCGCCTTCCAAACGAACCGCGACGGCGCATCCGACATCATGACCGTCGGGTCCACGTCGAGGATCCAGACCGAAATCACCGTCGACGCCGCCCATGACATTCAGCCGCGTTGGGCCCCCGACGGACTCGCGCTCCTCTTCCTCTCGAACCGAGACGACACCTTCTGGGACGTGTGGCTCGCGTCGCGTGACGGCTTCAGCAAGAGCAGGATCGTCGGGGGGGAGCCGAGCCGGGATGCCGGCGCCGAATGGTCTCCCGACGGCACTCAGATCGCGTTCGAAAGTCGACGGGCCGGAAACTGGGACGTGTACGTCGTCGACGACGACGGCACGAATCTCCGTGCAATCACGACCGACGCCGCGAATGACGGAGCGGTGGCGTGGAGGCCGCGCTAGTTTCGGCTTAAGTCGTGGTTCCACATCAGGAGGCACCCAGGTGACGCACTCCGACGCAGGCAGGCACGTCTTCAACCCCGCGCGCTGCGCCATCCGGCTCGCCATCGCGGCAAGCACGGCACTTCTCGGCGGAGTGGTGTCCCCTTCCCCGATCTCGGCACAAGAGTTCGACGTCGTGATTCGCGGCGGGGAGGTCGTGGACGGGACCGGATCGACGCGGTTCCGGGCGGACGTGGCCGTCTTGGATGGCCGGATCGCCCTGATCGATCGCGAGGGGATCGACGCATCTCGCGGCCGTACAGTCATCGACGCGAGCGGCCAGGTCGTCACGCCTGGCTTCATCGACAACCATGCGCACGTGCAGCAAACGATCGCCGAGTACCCGTTGGCCGAGAACTTCCTCCGCCAGGGCGTGACCACGCTCATCGCGTCTCTCCATTCGGGAGACCAACCCTGGCCGCTCGAGGAGTTCGCCAGCTCGTTGGAGATGTCCCCGAACGTGGGATTCTTCGCCGGCCATTCGTGGACGCGAAAGCAGGTCATGGGGATGGAGGACCGCGCGCCGACGGCGGCCGAGCTCGACGAGAGGCGGGCACTCGTAGACCAGTCGATGCGTGACGGTGCGCTCGGCCTCTCGACCGGCCTGCTCTATGTGCCGGCCAACTTCGCCGAGACGGAAGAGGTCATCGAGCTGGCGAAGGTCGCTTCGGAGCACGGTGGTATCTACGTGAGCCATATGCGCAACGAAGCCAGCGGACTCCTCGAGTCGGTGGCGGAGGTCATCCGGATCGCCGACGAAGCGGACATCCCGGCACAGATCAATCACCACAAGGCGGTGGGCGCCGGCCAATGGGGGTGGAGCGAACGCACGCTCGCGATGATCGACTCCGCAAACGCGGCCGGACTCACGGTCAC
This sequence comes from Longimicrobiales bacterium, assembly GCA_965223235.1. Taxonomy (GTDB): domain Bacteria; phylum Gemmatimonadota; class Gemmatimonadetes; order Longimicrobiales; family Gaopeijiaceae; genus UBA2589. Next base: position 217,642 of record CBDCVV010000016.1, on the reverse strand, counting down.
CCACGACCTGTATCCGTATACGGCGTCGAGCACAGGCTCCTCCATCCTTTTCCCCCAGTGGGCTCTCGCCGGCGACGATGAGGACTTCGCGGCCCGGGTAGCAGACGTGGAGATCCGCGCGCGAATGGAAGAAGACATGCGCTTCATCTTCCTCACGGACCGCGTGGGGGAGGACATCAGCCGCGTGCAGTTCCGCGTGCTTCCATCCGACGAGTCGTACAACGGGCGAACGCTCGCCGATTGGGTTTCCGACCAGGGCCTCGAAGCCAACCTCGAGAACGGCATCGACGCGGCGATCGACCTTCAGCTGAAGGGGGGCTTCAGCGCGATCTACCACGCGATGGAGGAAGAAGACGTCATTCGGATCATGCAGCACCCGCTCGCCATGATCGAGAGTGACGGAGACGCCGTCGGCTACGGCGTCGGCTACCCCCATCCACGAAGCTACGGAGCCTTCGCGCGCGTCCTCTCACGGTACGTGCGCGAGCTGGAGGTACTCACGCTGGAAGCGGCGGTCATGAAGATGACGTCTGTGCCTGCCCGTTGGCTGGGGCGTTCCGACATGGGAGTGCTCGCAGAAGGGATGCGCGCCGACATCGCCGTCTTCGATCCCGCCGAGATCCGCGACCGAGCAACGTACACGGATCCACATCAGTACAGTGTGGGAATTACCGACCTCTTGGTGAACGGCGTGCCGGTGATCCTCGATGGGGGACTGACCGGGGAGAAGCCGGGTCGGTGGCTAAGGGGGCCGGTGCGGCGGCCGATCAGCTGACCCGTCTTTCCCTCGTATCACCAGCTCGGCGGCCCTCGTCCCTCGAACGATCGGGAGAGGGCCGCCACTTCCTCAGCCGCACTCGTACCTGAAGTTCGATACGAAGGTGGTGAAGTCACCGTTGGCGGGCGCGGTGACGTGCCCGTTGTAGTGGACTCGAAGGTCAGGAGCTGTCCCCTGGCCGATGATCTGGAACACGTCGACGAAGGAGCTCTCGAAGGGGAAGAAATTTATCAATGAGACGTTTTCCTGGCCCCCGGAGACCCCAGTGCCGACGTAGCGGTCCCCGCTGGTTTGGCCGAAGCCAGCCAACCCATTGGGGTTGGTCTCCCACTTCCAATGACCTCCCCCCGCGGGGTCCTCCGTGAAGTGGTACAAGAAGTTCATCGAACCGCTCAGCACGACGAGCTCCCCATTCCCGTTGTCGGCGCATTCGACCCATGCCCAGAACTCAGGAACCTCCACACGATCCATCTGAGTGAAGCTCGACTGCCCCGGCGCCTTCACAGTGATCGCACCGTCCACTGGAAACTCGGCCGGAGGGGTGAACGGAGTCGTGGCACAAAAGAAGTCAGCAAAGCCTGGATCCCTAGGACCCAGGAGGCTGATCAGGTCCTGTTGGCCTTTCACTCCCTCGCCGAAGTCCACCACACGAAAGATCGCGTCCTGGCCGTAGAAGTCGCCCTCCGTCGTGATACGCCCTCCGAGCCATGCAGATCGGCCCCAGATCGTGGCACAGGTGATCTCTCCGTGAATTCTGGCATCGGCCTGCCGCGCGTGGAGTTCGAACTGGCCGCTCGCTGCGCCATCCGCACCCACTCGGGCATTGAAGGCAAAGGTCCGGCTCACGCCATCGATCCACATGTTCCCACTACCCGCCACCATTGATGCAGCAGCGGCAGAGGCGAACATCGGCGTCGCCGAGTCGTCCGGGCCCGTTACATCGGTGTCGTCGTCGCACCCCATGAGGGCCGCCACGGCCAGCAGGGGCATCCATCGCCATGTTCGCATTCTCGATCCTCCGATTCAGGTTGTGGCTCGCGCCGGAAGGGGCGAGCGCACGCCCACGATGGACTCGGTGAAGACGCCGGGGTGTACGTCGGGCTACGTAACGGCCCTTTGGGATGACGTATTCGCGCTCATCGTCTACGCCGCGACTTCCGCGATCGGCAGAGCTGTCCCAGATTCGTCGTCCCCTCGCTCGCCCAGAACGAGTCACCAGAAAAGGACGTCCCAATGCGTGCATGGCTTCCGGCGCTGATCGTAGCTGCTGCTACCGCCCTACCCATCACATCCCTCTCCGCACAGTTCGCCCCGGCCACCCCTGAGCAACGCGCCGCAGGATCGCGAGTGACCGACGTCCGTTTCGATGTGGACGAGCTGGTGATCCCTCGTGGTGAAGCCGTCACCGTGGAGGCCACGTTCGTCGACGCGGCCGGTGACGTCGTGGAGGGTGTCGTGGCCATGATCTTCGCCCAGGTGGGTGTGGCCCCGAACTTCGCTCCGATCACCGGACCGACCCTCGAGCTCACCGGGCAGCAGCCGAGCGAGGGTGCGATCATGGCGATCGTGATGGTGCCCGAAGACGAAGGCGGAATGTTCGGCGCGCAAGGCATGAAGCAGGTCGGTGCGCTCCCGGTCACCGTTTTGGACTTTCCTGCCGAGGCGATCGTGATCGACGAGCCGGACTTTGCCCTCTACACGGGCACCTCGGTGCAGATGTCGGGCACCGTCATGACAACGATGGGTGGGGAGCATGCGAGCGCCGAGATCGCGTGGCGGTCATCCGATCCCAGCGTAGCCGCGGTGACCGGCGGGGGCATCCTGACTGGGATCAATGCGGGGTCGGCGACACTCACGGCTGCGACGGAAGGGAACGTCACCGCCGAGTATGCGGTGACCGTGCAAGCCAATCCGGTCGAGACGGTGTCCATTAGTCCGGCCACGGTTCAGACCCGACGGGGCGACGTCGTCGACTTCGATATCGTCGCTCGGGATGCCAGCGGTCAGCCGGTCACGGATATCGCGCTCGACCTGGCCGTCCACGGACTCGAGGGCACGGGCGGTTTCGTATACGACGACGGCACGTTCGTCGCTGAAGAGACCGGCGCATTCCGAGTCATCGCCAGCTCAGGCTCCGCATCGGCGGCCGCTGTTGTCGAGGTCGGTGAGCGCCCCGGGCCGTCCGAAGTGACGCTCCTCGATCATGGTCCGCGGGCCGAGGTGGCCACCTCAGACCTTTGGGTCTTCGAGGGCGCGAACGGCCGCGACTACGCCTACACGGGGACCCACGCCCAGGGTGGCGGCGAGCGGATGTTCGTGTGGGACGTCACCGATCCGTCGAACATCGAGCTCATGGATTCCGTAGTGGTCGATGCTCGCGTGGTAAACGATGTGAAGGTGAGTGACGACGCCTCTTGGGCGATCATCACGCGGGAAGGAGCCAGCACGCGCCGCAACGGCATCGTCGTCTTGGACTTGGCCGACCCCGCCCACCCGTCGATCCTTTCAGAGCTCACGGACAGCCTCACTGGCGGAATCCACAACGTGTGGATCAATGGAGACGTCGTGTACGCCGTGAACAACGGCACAAGCGCGATGCACATTTTGGACTTGAGCGACCCCGCCGCCCCTGCACACCTCGGACGGTTCGAGATCCGGCCGGGTGAGACGGACAAAGTCTTGCACGACGTGTGGGCCGAAGACGGGTACGCGTACCTCTCGTACTGGGATGACGGTCTCGTCATCGCCGACGTGGGAGCCGGAACGCACGGGGGCACGCCCACAGAACCTGCCTTCGTGTCACGGATTAGTTATCCAGCGGGTAACACGCACGTAGCATGGAGGAACCGCGACTACGTCTTCCTCGGGGACGAGATCGGAACGGCCGACGGAATGCGCGGCTACATCCACGTCATCGACGTGAGCGACATCGATAACCCTCGCGAGGTCGCCAAGTACGACCTGCCCGAAGCGGGTGCACACAACGTCTGGGTCGAGGATGACGTGCTGTACATCGCCTACTATCAAGGCGGTCTCAGAATCGTCGATGTGAGCGGCACGCTTCGTGGTGACTTGTACCGCCAAGGCCGCGAACTCGGCTTCTTCCGGACCGAGGCGGCCGAGGGCGCGGGGCTGGCCGCCAACAGCGCAAACGCCTGGGGCCCGCAGCCGCACAAAGGCAACCTCTTCGTGAGCGACATGACGAGCGGGTTGTGGGTCGTGAAGCACGCTCGCCCGAGGCCTGTCACCTTCTGATGAGGCGCGAGTCAGGTCCTAGGAGGGCACGGCCGGCAACCGTAGGTGCAGCCCTCGCGGTCGCGCTCACGGCCATGCCGTTGGACGCTCAAGAGGCGACCGTGTACCGCGCATACGTCGCGAACGAGTCGTCCGACCTCGTGAGCCTCGTCCGCTTCGACGGGAGTGAGGTCGTGGAGGAGGAAGCGATCGAGGTCGGGTTCCACCCGGCCGACCTCGACGGTGCCCACGGGATCTCAGTGAGCCCCACGGGCGAGCACTGGTACGTGTCGATCGCGCACGGCCAACCGTACGGCCAGATCTGGAAGATGGAGACCGCCACCAACGAGCTGGTGGACACTGCGGTTGTCGGACTCTTTCCCGCGACGATGGCGGTCAGCCCCGACGGCGGCGCGCTCTTCGTCGTGAACTTCAACTTGCACGGAGATCACGTTCCGAGCTCGGTCTCGAGCGTGTTCACTCCGATGATGACGGAGGTCCGGCAGATCGAGACGTGCGTCATGCCCCACGGGAGCCGGTTGAGTAGCGACGGCCTCAAGCATTACTCGACGTGCATGATGTCGGACCAGCTTGTCGAGACCGACGTGCAGGGGTTGGAGGTGAGTCGTCGCATGGTGCTCACCGGCGGCCGCGAACATGTCATGTCCGGGAGTCACGGCGCCGCTGAGGGCGGGATGGGTGGCGACCACGACATGGGCATGATGAACATGTCCAGTGAGCCTGGGACCGTGTGTAAGCCCACTTGGGTGCTTCCCTCACCCGACGACTCGAAGCTCTACGTGCCGTGCAACGGGCGGGGCGATGTCTTGGAAATCGACCGCGAGACCATGGACGTACTCCGACGCTTCCCGACGGGGGCCGGACCGTACAACGCGGACATCACGCCGGACGGGAAGACGCTCCTGGTGACCCTCAAAGGCGACCAGGCCGTCGCGATCCTCGATTTGGAGTCGGGTGAAGAGACTCGAATCGAGACAAGCCAACCGGTCACGCACGGCATCGCTGTGACCGCGGACGGGCGGTACGCCTTCGTGACGAACGAGGCCGTGGGTGCGACGCGGGGAACGGTGGACGTCATCGATGTAGGCCAACGTAGGATCGTGGCCTCGGCGGAGCTGCATTATCAGCCCGGGGGGATTGCCGTCTGGTCCAGTGGGGGCGAGCGCTAGCTCCTACCTACGGGCACGGTGCGAGATCCGAGCACGCATATGACCGAACGTCGTATTCGAGAGCCCCTACGACGGGTCTAAAGTATACCGTGAGCGCCGTCACGGCGTCCAAGGTCCGTTGGACTCTCGAGCCCTCAATCAGGAGGCGGTGTGCAGCCGACTCGCGAACAGATCGAAGCGGCAGCCCTCCAGCTGCCAGGCGAGGAACGAGCGCAGCTCGTGGACGCCCTGATCGCCACGCTGGCGAGGGACCCAGACACGTGGCTCGAGACACTCGACATCGCGACTGAACTAGGTCCGGGGCCGATCATCGAGCCCCCGCCGGCGAACCTCGCTCACAACGACACCCGGCTCGAGCGCTTCGAGGACGTAGACCCCTTCGAGGTGATGTAACGGAGCGGGTACGTAGCTTCACGTAGATCGTCCTCAGAGGGCATCTGCGAAGCTCCAAACATGAAAACCACATGTCTGGAGTACCCGATGGATATTCGACTATGTCGATTGTGGCTGAGGTCGGCTCGCTCGATTCCGGTCGCCATATTTCTCGTAGCGAGCGTCAGCACGGCAGCCGCAGCCCAAGGGGTGGCCGCGCCAGCCGGCGGGGACTCGCCGTCGAGCGTTGTTGCGCCCCAAGGCGCACACCTCAACGCTACGAGCTACAGCGCCGGCCTCGTCGAAGGCGTCTTCATCGCCGCGTTCCGGTGGAATCGGGTGATCACCCCCAACGTCGGATATCAAATCGCCTTCAAGACCCCACCGCAGGTGCTCGCCCGTGGGGCGCTCGCTAGCACACTCGAGGTAGGTCCTACCGTCGCGATCCCTCTCGGGCGCGGAGCCCTACTACTGAACGCCGCGCTGGCACCAGCGTTCGTGCTGCATGTCCAAGGGGGGGGCGGAGTCCTCCTCTTATCGACGGGCGCCGGGGTCATCGTCCCCTTGGGCGAGAACTTCGGGTTGCGCCTCGACTGGACGAAGTACTTCTCTACCGAGGCCGACGGGACGCTGTCGCTCTTCGAGTTCGGGTTCGCGAAGGTGACCCGCTAGCCCACCGACAGCTCCCACCCGATACGGATGAGTAGGGGCCGACTCGTCTCGTCGACAGTGTAGCTCGAGAGGACCTGAGGCTCATGGGTCGACGACGGGATGATCACAGTTTCGATGAAGCGTTCGATCTCGAGGTTCCAACCCTCGACGTCGGTCGTCAGAGCGTGCCGACCGAAGCGGTACTTCACACCGATTCCCCAAAGCCAATTGCCCAGCTCTTTGTCCCACAAGAGTCCCGCACCGAGCCGAGCTCTCGGGCTGACGGGGGCTTCCGGCCATGGCTCGAGCACGACCGCGAGATTCGTGGCGAACAGACCTCCGTCGAGAATGTGATCCGCGTAGCGACCCCGCTCGAAGGGCGTGTCGGTGGGTAGCGGAGCCACCGATAACGGCAGGACGCAGAGTTGGTCTGGGGTTCCGGTCGTCACGACCGTGGCGACCTCGACAGCGAGCACCGGACGAGCCTTCCACGCAGCACTCAGCGCTAGACCCGCGCTCCCCTGCTCACAATAGTCCCCGCTGAATTGATGCGGATAATCGACAAAGAAGCCGGCGTTCACCCCGAGGTCGAACGTCTGCCCCGAGAGCGTAGCCGGCCCAGCTGCCGCGCTGACCACGGCGAGGGCCCACAGGATTGCAACCCAACCGCGCCTGCTCCTCCTCTCGTCGTCCCGCATCAACTCTCCCTCCTCCTTCACGCCCTCGACCCGCCGAGCCCCCGTCCTCCACACGCCCCCCCCAAATAAGGGGGCAAGCAGCCTCGGTTGTGACACCGCACCCGGGTCAGGAGCGCGTCAGCTCCGCCACTCCATGTCGACTCGGTGCATCCCAGGCCCCCACCCGTCCTCCGTCGTCGTCAACTCCTCGGCACCGAACCGTGCAAAGAACGGTGCGGACCTGTGGCTTGCCGCGATTCGAACCGGACGAGCATCAGCGATTCTCTCGACTCGATCCATCACGGCGGACCCCACGCCGCGCCCCTGGGCCTCCGGATGGATCATGATCCAGCGGAGATGAAGTAACTCACTCCCGAGTGCACCGGCCTCCGCCGAACGGTCGGCCACGACACCGAACGCACCAACCACTCTCCCGTCGAGCTCGCACACCTCGTATCCCCGCGGGGACGCCTCGAGGAAGTCGGCGAACTCGCTCCGCTCGTTCGGAGCGAAGAACTCCGGGCAGTTCTCGTCGAAGATCTCCATGCAGCGCTCGAAGTCCGTCGGAGCGTACGCGCGGAAGGCCGGGATGCTCACCTGCCGCCAGGCCTCCTGTACCGAACCGGCGGAGCCGGCTCGGGCATGAAATCCACCCTCTCGGTCTCGAGGAGTCGGAGGGCTTCGGCGACGGCGGCCTCGAGCTGGGGATCACGTCCGGCCGCCACATCTTTGGGCGCATTCATCACCTCGATATCCGGAGCAACACCCTCGGCCTCGACGGCCCACTCGCCATCTACATCGAAGAAGCCACCGCGAGGGGCGACGAAGCCCCCTCCGTCGATAAGCGGGGGCGTGTCCCACGTGCCCACGAGGCCGCCCCACGTTTTGGTCCCGATGAGCGGCCCCACTCCGCGGAAGCGGAAGAGGTAGGGCATGAGGTCACCACCCGACCCTGCGCGTTCATTGATGATCATGACCTTCGGGCCGAAGAGTCCGGCCATCGGTTGGGTCCACGGCTTCCGATCGCCCGCCCTGGAGTTGAAGTAGCCGGTCAGCTCGCGAGCCATGAGATCGACGATGTAGTCGGCGGCAGAACCTCCGCCGTTGTTCCGTTCGTCGATGACCGCGCCCTGACGATCCTGTTGAGCGAAGTACATGCGATTGAAGTTCGTGTATCCGCCCTGTCCCGTATTGGGCAGGTACACGTAGGCGAGTCGGCCATCACTCATCTCGTCGACCTTGCGACGGTTGTCCTCGATCCACGCCCAGTTGCGGAGCTGCCCTTCGTTCGAGACGGGCTCCACCACGACCTCGCGAGCACCGCCCAGTGTCGGAGCGTCGTTGATCCCGAGGCGGACAGATCGTCCCGCGGTCCCTTCCAAGAGCTCGAACGGATTCGTGGCACCGTCCAACTCGTGGCCGTCGATCGAGACGATGTAATCGCCCTCCGACACCCCCATGCCCGGGTGCGCGAGCGGCCCGATGAGACCGGGGTTCCACTGCTCCCCCGTATAGATGCGGTCGATCCGGTAGCGATTCCCGTCCACGCTCAGATCGACACCCAGAAGTCCCGTGCGTGGGTTCGTCAGATCCGGGTAGTCCCCGCCTCTCACGTACGAGTGCCCGACCGCGATCTCACCGGAGAGCATGTCGAGGAGGTGATTGAAGTCGGAGCGATGCTCGACGTCCGGGAGCCACGCCGAGTACCACTCCCAAACGTCGTCCCACGGAGCCCCGTGCTGATTGTCGACGTAGAGGAAGTCGCGCATGAAGCGCCACCCGTCACGCAGCATCTGCGCCCACTCCTCCGCGGGCTCGATCCGCACGCGCACGTCGCCGAGGGAGAGGCGCGCATCCCCAAGGCTCGGCGCCCCACCGCTCGTCGATGTCACACTCCAAGACGCTCCACTTCGCAGGAGGATACTCGAGCGGTCGGACGAGACCTCTCCGGTGGCGATCCCCGTCGCATACTCCATCGGTTCGCGATCGTCCAGCGAGTATCTGCGCAGCGTCGTACCCTGCTGATTCGGGATCGCCTCCGCGATGAAGACGTGCCTCTTGGGACCCGGGAGGAGACCTTGGTAGTTCCTCAACGGGAGCCCGGGGGCGGCCACGATGCGGGTCGCGATTCCGTCGAAGTCGATGTCCGGGATCGCCTCGTCTTCCGCACCGCCGGCTCCATCCCGGCTCCCCATGTCGTCTGCGGCGTCGGACTCCGGCTCCTCATCGCTCATCGGAAGGAAGGGTGAGGCGCCGTCCTCGGAGAGCACGGTCACGTAAAGCGCGCGGGTAACCGGTCGGTCGTACGACGTCATGTCGAGCCAGCCGGTGTTGAGGCCGTAGTTCGTCGACGCGAGGAAGTACAAGTACTTCCCGGACTCGTCGAAGACGGGGGAGATCGCATCGGCCATCCCGTCCGTCACCTGGTGCGTTTCTCCGCTCTCGGTGTCGTGTACGATGATCGCGCGCAGTTGCGTATCAAGCCGCCTCGCATACGTGACGTAGCGCGAGTCCGGCGACCACACCGGATTCATCGACCGTTCCGGGTGTGCGTAGCGATCGGTATCGACGTGCTCGACCTGTTCAGACGCCAGATCGAGAATCAGGACGCGATAGTCGGTGTCCGTGAACGCGAGCTTCTCTCCGTCGGGCGACCACCGCGGCTGGAAGTAGAAGGAGGCGTCCGGGATCTCGATACGGCGCTGGTTCGCCCCGTCCTGGTCCGCGACGACGAGCCCGTACTCGTCAGCGGCATCGTTGAACCAAGCGATGCGCGATCCGTCCGGTGACCACACAGGGTGCCGGTCGGCGACACCGCTCGTGCGGGTGATGTTTCGCCAACTGCCACTCTCGACCGGTACAGTGAAGATGTCCCCGCGATGCTCGAACAGCGCCCGCTGGCCGGTGGGGGAGAGTCGAGCGTCCCGAAGCTGCGTCGGATTCACCGTCTCCCACCGGGCCCGCGCCCAGTTCTGGTCGCCCGCTGCCCGGATGTTCAGCTGGCGGGTCGTCCCAGATGCCGGGTCGAGCTCGTGGAGGTATCCGGCTTGCTCGTATACGACGACCCCATGGCCCGCATCGAGGCTCATCACGTCGAAGTCGGTGTGGAACGTCCGTTGGCGATCTTGTCCTGTGGCTGGATCGTAGCTCCACACATTGCTCGCGTAGTCGCGCTCCGACATGTAGTAGACCGTCCCATCCATCCAAGTCGGATCGAGGTGGCGTTCGCCCTCCCACGACGGCATCTCGAGATCGAGTGTGCCTGTCGAAACGACGCGGATCGGCTGCGCCTGACCGCCACGGTAGTTTCGCCACCCCGGATCCCAGAGCCCGATCTCCTGGTAGGCGAGCATCGATCCGTCGTCACTCATCTCTCCCTGATACGCCTGGTGTACCGGCAACGCGGTCGGGTACCCTCCGTCTGGGGCGATCGAGTAGAACTTCCATAGGCGCGTCGGCACCGCCTCGCGTCCGGAGCGAAAGAGGATGTCGCCGTCTGACGTCCATCCTTGGACGACATCCGCACCGGGATGCCAGGTGAGCCGACGCGGCTGTCCGCCCGTGGACTCGACCAGGTAGACGTCCTGATTCCCACCGTATTGCCCCGTGAACGCGATCCATCGGCCGTCGGGAGAAAAGGCCGGCTCGGTCTCGGCACCCTCGTCTGTCGTGAGGCGGCGAGCGGTGCCTCCGTCACGACCGACGACCCAGATGTCGTTGGCGTGGACGAAGGCGATCTCCGTCGCACTCACCGATGGTTGACGAAGGAAGCGGGTCTGGGCCTCGGCTGTTGGGGCAGAGATCCAGAGTGCGCTGAGCGCGAAGAGGAGAAGCGCCACGGCGCGGATCGGGCTGGCCGGCGGGGCGACGAGAGGGCGTGACATGATTGGCTCCATTTCGAGATTCCCGGCATTGTAGGGGTCGCCGGCGACGATGCGTAGCCCCACCCTCACTACGAGTCCCATGATCGACATCGATCCCATAGCAGACGCGCACGAGTACGTGTCCAATCTCTTCCGCGAGGACCCGGCTCGGGCCCGGAACACGGCGACCACGACCGTGCAGGTCGACGACAAGCTCACATGCAAAATCGAGGAAGGTCCGTGGCAGCTCGTGGCGGATCTATCGCCCAAAGCAGGGGGCGGAGGGGAAGGGCCGACACCCGGCGTCCTCGGGCGAGCGGCGTTCGGTTCGTGCATCGCCGTGGGCTTCGTGCTCGAAGCCGCAAAAGCGGGCGTACCGATCCGATCCGTGCGCATCGAGGTCGAAGCGGACTACGACGACGGCGCACTCTTCGGGACGTCCGACGCCCGCCCCGGGTACGGTGAGGTCCGCTATCGGATCGTTGTCGACAGCGATGCCGACGCCGCGGAGCTGGCGGCGGTCGGGGCGTCGGCTCAGGCGCGGAGCCCGTACATAGACATCTTCTCGAACACGACACCGGTGGTGGGAGAGGTGATGGTGCGGGGAGGAGATTGACCCGGGGGCCTCGGCCCTCCACACTCTCCACCCTTCGCTTCCCCCACGTACGGAGGTTGAGCATGCGCGCGTCGATCTCGCCCCTGCCCTTCCTAGCGACCCTCGCGGTCTTGGTGTGCCTCGCGCCCGCTGAGGCTCGCTCTCAGATGATGGACGTCGCCGAACCCTTCAAGGTCGGCACCTTCGAGATCGACGGTGCACCGACCGTCGGACTCGTCCTTCGCGACCAGTACATCGTCGACATCAACCGCGCGAACGAAGCGTTGGAGCGGAACCCGGCGTATCCGGCGATCCCCGAGCCCGCAGACATGCTCGACCTCATCGCCCGCTACGAATACGGGATGAAGGCGAGGCTCTACGAGCTCGTGAATTATCTCGTCGAGGGGGACATGGTCACCGGGATGCGCCCCGAGTACGTGCATGATCTGGACGACGTCCAGACGCTGCCTCCCATCATGTACCCCGGGAAAATCCTCAACGCGGCAGTCAACTTCTACAGCCACGTCAACGAGACCGGCTCCGACGAAGAGCGGGCGGAAGCACGGAGGCAACGCCGCGAGAACCGGGGCGTTCCCTACCTCTTCCTCAAGCCGAGCCGCGGTGCGGTGGTCGGAAACGGTCACGAGATCGTCATCCCGTGGGGCCGAAGCTTCATCGACTGGGAGGTCGAGCTTGGGGCCGTCATCGGGCGAGCCGGCAAGTACATCTCGGCCAACGATGCCGAGGCGCACGTCTTCGGCTACATGGTTACGATCGATGTGTCAGATCGCGGAGGGCGCCCCCCGGGTGGCAACCCGCTCACGTCCGATTGGTTCGTCGGGAAAGGCCACGACACCTTCGCGCCCCAGGGGCCTTGGATCGTCCCGAAGGAGTTTTACGGTGACCCGATGGAGATGCTGCGCCAGACGCTCTCGATCGGTGACGAACAACTCCAAGAAGCGACGGCCGGCGACATGATTCACTCCCTGTGGGAGTTGATCGAGTACGGATCGTCGATCATCACGCTCTTCCCCGGCGACGTCATCAACAACGGGACGTCCGGCGGGACGAGCATGGGCGCGGACCGGGGCTACCTCCAGCCCGGAGAGGTCGTCTCGGCTTCGATCGACGGAATCGGGACGCTTACACTACCGGCTGTCGCCGAGCCTCAGCCCGATGGGTTGACCGGCGCGAATCTGACGCCGGTGTGTGAGTACCGGAATTGCGAGCGGAGACGGTAGTCGGCGGGCAGCAGGCGGACGCATAGCAGACTCCCTACGTCGCTCCATGAAGTAGCCGCCCAGGGCTACGTAAGTCGAACGGGCCTCCGGATACGTCACGCGACGTATACAGCGTGTTCGATCGCCGATTCAGCTTCCTCTACGTCAACCACGCACAAGAGGGAGCAGTAGAACCATGGCATCGAAGAAGAAGAGTACTCCGAGCATCCACCCCGTGTTGGACGCACTCGAAAAGCAAAGAAGCGAGCACAAGCCGACGTTCGTGTTACGCGGCTTCGTAGCCCCGGCGCCTCGGGGCTCCGTGGGCCTCTCGCCGGACCTATCGTTGGCAGCGCGTATCGAGGTTCACGGTGATGACATCGTGCGATGCGACGAAGACCCTGACTCCGGGATGACGACGCTGTTCATTGCCCCCTCGGCTATTGTGACCGCAGTCGCCGTCCGGCAGCTCCCGATTGCCACCGCGGCTCGGGATAACAAGCCCGGGGGCGGTTCGGGATCGACGGTATCCGACTGCGTCGAGAAGAAGATCAAGGAGTGCAAGAGCGACCCGATGCGAGCGGATAAGACCTTCTGTGACACCAAGGACGCCAAGGACCTCTATGAGACCCTGTGCAAGATCTTCCCACAGTCAGCCCTTTCCGTAGGGATCACGATCGCGTAACCGAGGGGCGGCCCATTGGGGGGGCGACCGGCGGTCGCCTCCCCAATGAGGATCGTCCTATTACGAGCGGAGGTCCGGGGAGCCTCACTCGCGGACACGCCACATGCGCGCCGCGTAAGTGCGCGACCCGTCACGCTTTCGAGGGCGCCGGTACCGGCATAGATTCGCGAGCTTAAATGGCCGAATCTGGGAGAGCCCCGCCGCTCAGATCGCCTATTCGTGAGGCTGTCGCCTCCCCTCGCCGACGGCTCACGATCCCATCGACCTGCTCGAGGACTGACGAATCACCGTGGACGGGATCAAACAACTCATCCACGAGGTCCACCGCCGCTCATTGTGGCAGGTCCTCGGCATATTCCTGGCGAGTTCCTGGGGTGTCCTACAAGCCGTCGAGTTCCTCACCGACTTCGCCGGTCTACCCGACTGGACGCCGGCCATGGCCCTCGTCCTCCTCATGATCGGGCTCCCGATTTGCCTCGCGACGGCATTCGTGCAGGAGGGAATGCCCGGGCAGCACCCCGAGGAAGGGGCGAGCGAGACGGCCACGAGTAACGGGGGTCCCTATGCAGCCGCTGGCGACGAGCAAGATCGCGACCCGTCCTCCGCCGAAGCTCCGACGCCGGAGCCTGCCCAGCCGGTGACCCGCCGATCCGGGAGCCGGAGCATGTTCACGTGGAAGAACGCCCTCATGGGTGGGATCGGTGCCTTCGCGCTCCTCGGCTTCAGCCTGGTCGCCTACTTCGTCATGTGGACGACGGGCATCGGCCCGGTGGGCAACCTCGTGGCCCAGGGGGTAATCGACGAACGCGATCCGGTGCTCCTCGCCGAGTTCGACAATCGTACGACCGACGAGATGCTGGGCTCGGTGGTGACCGACGCGTTACGCGTGGACCTTCTCGAGTCTCAGGTCGTAACGCTGGTCGACGACGCGCTCGTCGAAGAGACGCTGCAGCGCATGGGCCGGGACGAGGCTTCGGCCATCACGAGTGGGGTCGCACGAGAAGTCGCTGTACGCGAGGGCATCAAGGCCGTGATCGAAGGGGACGTGTCGAGCATCGGGGGCGGATACGTCCTCTCGGTCGAGATCGTCTCACCCACCGACGGAACATCGCTCGCGGCGTTCCGCGAGACGGCCGATAGCGAATCCGAGCTCCTGCCCGCCATCGACCGACTCTCGGAAAAGCTCCGCGAGCGGGCCGGTGAGTCGCTACGCGACATCCGCGCTGGCGAACCGTTGGAGGCCGTGACGACCTCTTCGCTCGAAGCCCTCCGCATGTACGTGCAGGCGGAGGCACTCTTCGATGAAGGTTCCCAACTGGGCGCGGTCGACCTACTCGAGCAAGCAGTCGAGCGCGACTCGACGTTCGCCATGGCCTGGCGCAAGCTGGCGGTGTTCTATTCGAACATCGGTGGAGAGGCGGACGCCGTGCGCCGCGCCTCCTCGGCCGCGTATCGGCACCGTGAGCGGCTCACGGAGCGGGAGCGCTACCTGGCGGAGGCGTACTACCACGACCAAGTGACCCTCGACATGGAAGCCCGAGCGGATGCGTACCGGCGGGTGCTTGAGATCCAACCGGACGATCCGGCAGCCCTCAACAACCTGGCCCTCCACTACGGTGACCGGGAAGAGTACGATCGGGCGATCGAGCTCTATGTCCGCGCCATCGAAGGGCCCGGTCGAACACGGATTTCCTACAACAACCTTGGCGTCGCGATGTACAACAACGGCGACGGCGAAGCTTCGCTGGAGACATTGCGGGAGGGCTTCGAGCTCTATCCGATGCAGGCGGGCAGTCGGGCGGTAGAGCCGCGAGTTCTGTGGGGTCTCGGACGACATGATGAGGCGCTCGAGGCGGGGCGGAGGGTCATTCTCGACTTCCCGGACGCCGTGCTCACTCATCTCCGCGTCCTCGCGGACATGGCCGACATCGAGGCGAGCCGGGGCCGTCTCGACGCGGCCCGAGAGTACGTAGAGGAGCATCGCGCGCTCGCCACGACCGCCGACCGGTTCGTGCAGGTCTTCGGCTCGGAGATCGCGCTCGCACGGCTGGACGTGCTCACCGGAGGCGATTCGGTCGCGGCCGTTCGACGGCTCGAGCAGCACTTCAACGAGATCTTCGCCGACGTGCCGGAGCCGAACCGGCCCTACTTCGACATGACTCGCCTCTGGGGGAGGCTAGGCAGGAATGTGGACGAAGCTCGCGCCTGGTCTGAGCGAGGCATGGCCACCTTCCCGCCTGAAGCCATGAGCTCCCCCATCTATCAGGAGGTCCAACTTCTCATCGGAGGCCACTTGTCTCTGATGACGGGAGACTTCGAGGTCGCCCTAGCCAACTATCAGGAGGTCATCCGGCGCCAGAACAATTGCCAGGATTGCTATCTGGACCTGGTCGCAGACGCGTATCGAGGGCTGGCTCAGCCCGACTCCGCCATCGTGTACCTGGAGCGCTTCTTCGCCGTTCACAACGTCGACTTCGTCGCACAGCAAGAGGCGCAGGCACCCGAGCGCCTAGAGCAGCTCGCCCGGTTGTACGAAGAGGTCGGACGGAGTGAGGACGCGGCCGCGACGTGGACTCGGTTCGCGGACCGGTGGGCGGATGCAGATCCTGTTCTGCAGCCAAGAGTGCGGGCGGCACGGGCGAACGCGGAGCGGTTGGCGGCGGGAGGCGGTTGAGGGTTGGTTCGGGTGAGACCGTGTCTCCATGATACGCGCAGCCCGGGGTGTCCACGATCCGCTCCGTTTGCGCATTCACTGAGCGTGGTGAAACATAAGGCCAGGTCAGGGTCCAAATAGCGCACCTACCTGGAGGCCTCGATGAGCATTCGACGCAGTCGACCCTTCGTGGTTGTCAGTCTGCTTGCGTCCACCCTCATGATCTCGTGTCAGGGAGCAAGCGAGCGGGCTGAGTTCTCGGAAACAACCAATGCGTCCGTCCGGGATAGCGCGGGCATCGAGATCGTCGACAACGCAGCTCCCGCCTGGGGAGAAGACGAGCGATGGCGGCTGTCGGAAGAACCCGTCCTCGACATCGGTTCCATCGACGGTTCACCGGAGTACACGCTGGGGAGGGCTCATAGCCCAGTGCGACTCTCTGACGGCACGATCGTGGTCGCCGACATGATCGACAATCGCCTGCGGTTCTACAGCTCCGATGGTTCCTTCCTCAGATTCGCGGGCGGCTCCGGGCAAGGGCCGGGAGAATTCGAGCAACTCTATCGGATGAGGAAGATCACAGGCGATTCCCTCATGGCGCTGTCGCCACCTTCGGCAACCTCGATTTTCAGCCCGGCCGGGGAGTACCAGCGGAGGTTCAACCTCGACTTCGTGCCCGGCCGCGGAAACATGTGGTGGGTCGGGTACCTCGAAGGCGGCGCACTCTTCACGTTGAGCCTCCAACGAGAGGGCACCGTGGAATTGGAACGACCCGTCGACTCACCCGAGGGTGTCGAGTTCCCTCGCTTCGAACGCCCCGAACGTGACGAGTTCTATCGCGACACCCTCCAGCACTTTCTGTTCACGATGGAGGGAGAGCTAGTCGACAGCGTGGCGAAGCTCCCGAGTCAGTTTCTCGCCGAGAATCGCACCTTCGCACCCAACGCGGCATACGGCTTCCATGAGGACAAACTCTTCCATAGTCCTGCGAACGTGACCGAGATCCGTCGCTTCCGGGCAATCTCTGGTGAGGACGGCCACCTCTCATCGCTTCGACTCGAGCAGATCGTGAGGCGAACCCCGCTCCGGACGCTCGTCCTTACAGACGAAGACAAAGAGACGTATCTCGACCGGGAACGGGCACGCATCAGAGCCCGTGCCGAGCAGAGCCCCGGGCAGTTCGACGCGTCTTTTTTCGAGCGGAGGCTACTCGAGACGCGCTTCCCCGACTCGATCCCCGATCACGGCAACCGGATGTATGTGGATCCGGACGGCACGCTTTTCTTACAAGAGTACCGGCTGTCGGATGACGAGCCGTTCGAGTGGAGCGTGTTCGACCCCGATGGCCGGTGGCTCGGCGTCCTAGTTACGCCGGCTGACTTCACCGTGAATGAGATCGGTACCGACTACGTTCTGGGGATCGGGAAAGATCAGCTCGACGTCGACCACGTCAGGATGTATCGGCTGGTGAAACCCAACTAGCGGGAGGCGGGTGAGGGTCGGTTCGCGCTATCGATCAGAACTGTGTTCGAGGAGCGCACGCACCGTCTCATCGTACCGGGCCTTCATCTCGGGCGGGTACGCGTGGTCTACACCCGCGAACTCATGCAGCGAGTCCGCACAGCCATGCCGTGGTCGCTAGACGTCGCGCTCGTGTCATGTCTTGTCCACCTCTCGAGTCTCTCGGGTGTTCTGGCTCAACTCGCCATCGGAGCTACCCAGGGATGGGGGATACGCTCAAGGCCGATACGCTGTCCGTATCCCCCGCTCCGATTGTTGTCCGGATCTCTCATTCGGAGGCACGGCCAAGGATTCGATGCTTCTACATGAAGAGGACCGAACCGCAGTCCTGGCCCACCGATGTTGAAGCCCGATGCGCTCGGATGGACGAGGAGATGGCGCTACGTGGTTTCACGCGCGAGACCCGTCGCCTCTACATGGCACACGTCCGCCGATTCCTCGCCCGGGACGTGCGTCAACCGGGGGCGCCGAGCGGCACACGCACCACCGGACCCGCTCACGATGTGCGAGAGTGGCTCCTCCATCTCCTTCGGGAGGGCAAGTCCCACAGCTACGTCAACCAAGCCCTGAGCGCGCTTCGCTTCTACTACAGAAGCGTGACACCGACGCCGGTCGAGCTCTCGAGCCTTCCCCGCCCCCGGCGGAAGAAGCAACTGCCCAAAGTTCTCAGCCCTATCGAAGTCCGCCGATTCCTGGACGCTCTCCCGAATGCAAAGCATCGAGCGATCGCATTCGTACTCTACTCGACCGGCCTCAGAGTCAGTGAATGCGCACGACTCAAGGTGTCAGACATCGACGGTGCCCGGAGCACGATCCACGTTCGCCAGGGAAAGGGGCGAAAAGATCGCTATGTCATGCTGTCACCCGTTCTCCGGAGCGTGCTCTTGGAGTACGCTCGAATCGAGAAGCCTCACGACTGGCTCTTCCCTTCCGGACAGCGCCGAGACCGGCACGTCACCATCCGGACCATCCAGCGCCAGGTCCAGCGTGCCGCAGACCGCGCGGGGCTAGAGAAGCGAGTGACCCCTCACATGCTGCGCCACTCGTTCGCCACCCATCTCATGGAGGCCGGCACTGACCTCCGCTTCATCCAAGAGCTTCTGGGTCACGCCAAGCCATCCACCACCGCCATCTACACTCATGTCGCGCGAAAGCATATCAGCGGTGTGAGAAGCCCAGTCGACAAGCTGTTCACAACGGACGGCGAGGTCGCGGATTCTTAGCCGTCGCGGTTTTGGTCAAACGACTCACGACGCGGAGGTGAGCGTGCGAGCGCTCACCGTAGTGTCCGCGAAGCGGCCGCCGTTGGTCGTCTTCAGTCAATGCGCCGATTAGAGCAGAGGCCAGGAGCGTGAGACCGGCGCTATCCGGCGTGCCGCTGTTAGCGCCAGCACTTGGAAACGACGAACCGGGGGATCGTTGCTGGAGTATATGTCACATATGACATATACTAGACTTTGAGCGAAGACGACAGGCCACTGGTCTGGATGGAAGGGGAGGTGAGATCGCCGCCCTTCTCCACAGCGGCACGTCTTGAGGCGGGGTTTCTCCTGAGGAGACTGCAGCGAGGAGACTCGCTCGGACTCCCGCACTCGCGGCCGATGCCGACGATCGGTCGGGGATGCCACGAGTTGAGGATCGTGGATCAAGACGTGACGTGGAGGATCGTCTACGCGACGGAGTCCGAGGCGATCGTGATCCTCGAGGTGTTCTCGAAAAAGACGAGAGCTACTCCGAAGAGGGTGGTCGAGACGTGCCGTAAGCGTTTGCAGGCGTTTCGCGATGCGGTCGCTGAGTGAGGGATACTATGAAGAAGAAGAAGAAGACGAGCGCGAAACTGAAGGCCGCCGGGTGGCGCACCGGAGATGCAGGAGACTTCCTCGGACTCAGCGATGAGGAAGCGGCGTTTGTCGAGATGAAGCTTGCTCTGGCCGAGGATCTTCGTGCGAGGAGATTGGCAAGACGTCTGAATCAGACCCAGGTGGCTCGCATCGTCGGATCGAGTCAGTCGCGAGTCGCGAAGATGGAGGCAGCCGATCCGAGCGTCTCGGTCGATCTGCTGATCCGATCGCTGCTCAAGCTGGGAGCGGGCCGGAAGGACGTTGCCAGGGCGATGGGCCGTCAGCCGTAGGTACCCGAGAGGCATGCCGGCTAACGCGGAACGGACTCCCGACCGGCGTCGCTATGCGGTGGCGAGGTGGGGGGTTATCCACCCTTGGCGACGAGGGCTTGGTCAGCGACCCCTGACGCGATTAGGCTGTCCGACCTGAGGTTTTCTCCTATGTTCGTAAGGTCTTCGTTACGCGGCATTCCGTGAACCTGTAGACTAAGTTGGTAAGACTCGCCACCGGAGCCGTGATTGCCGACAATCCTCCGCACTGGGCCGTTTCGCTTCTACTTCTACAGCCATGAGCCGAACGAGCCAGCGCACATCCACGTTGACCGCGATGACGCTACGGCGAAGTTCTGGTTGGAACCAGTTGGCCTCGCATCGGGTCTAGGGTTCAAGCCCCACGAGCTGACCACGCTTACACGCCTCGTCAAGCAACACGCACAGGAGTTCATCGATGCCTGGAATACCTTCCACGCCTAGCGCTGGCGCGAGAGTCGTCGGCGTGTCGGTGACCGACGACTCCATCCTCGTGGAGCTCGCCGATGGCAGGTCTATCTCGGCACCGGTAGCGTGGTATCCACGGCTGCTAGACGCATCGCCTAGTGAGCGCGCGAACTGGGAGCTCGCCGGAGGCGGATTCGGCATCCATTGGCCAGCCATTGATGAAGACCTCAGTGTCGAAGGGTTGCTTCGTGGGGCACCGTCTCCTGGTGTTGGCGTTTGAGCTTCGCCTACCTGGAACGCCGCGTAACGCCGGTCTCACGCTCTCGCCTCTGCTCCAATCGGCGCATAGACTGAAGGCAACCAACGGCTCGGCCGCTGCGCGGACACTTCGGTGAGCGCTCGCACGCTCACCTCCGCGTCGTGAGTCCGTTTGACCGTTATCGGACACAAGCCTCGAACCGGGTGACCCAGTGGGCAAGCGCACGTCTCCCCAGGCCGTCGAGCTCCATCGCCGCTGCGACGAAGTCCTGCACTACATGTGGGATCCCATTGGTGTCTCAGGGATCCCTGCCGCTCGCGACGAATACGACAGCTACGTTCCGCAGGTCTTCTCTTTGGTATGGAACGGAAGCGATGAAGCGGCGCTCGTTCGCTACCTCCTCTCTGTCGAGTCCGAACAGATGGGCCTCGCCGCGAATCCAAGTCGAGCCAATGAGGTGGCCGAAGTGATCTGCAACTGGCGATCCGAGATCGCAGAGCGACCATAGGGGCCGGCTCGTATCCGATAACGCCGGTCTCACGCACTCGCCTCTGCTCCAATCGGCGGGTAGACTGAAGCCGACCAACGGCTCGGCCGCTTCGCGGACACTACGGTGAGCGCTCGCACGCTCACCTCCGCGTCGTGAGTCCGTTTGACCGTTACAGGACATCCTCTTCAGGGGCACGTAGAAGCGTGCCGTCTATGGCCTCGTATCCGGGAACGGAGTTCGGCCACCCTGCGTAGGACGTACGATGCTATGCAATCGCACATTCGAAATGCGGGGGGTATCTTGAAGAGCTGGCTTCGGCGAGTCCGAGCTGGACTAGGCATGGGACTAACGTGGGCCGCAGCGTGGGCGCCGGTCGGTCTCATATTCGCCCTGGTCGCCCCGGATAGGTTAGATGAAATCTTGGTTTCGTCCTCCCTCTTTGCCGGCCTAGGGCTACTCACCGGCTCAATCTTCTCAGTGGCTCTCAGCGTCGTCGAGCGCCGCAGAAGACTGGACGAGATGTCCGTTATCCGGTTCGCATTGTGGGGGGCGGCCGCAGGCCTACTCCTCGGAACTCCGCTCGTCGCTATCGCGCTGACTGCTGCCGCGGGGAGAGGCGGATTCCTCGGAATCTTAGGGACTCTTGCCCTCTTGGGCGCGGGCTCCGCGGCCGGCTCACTCGTGCTCGCGCGTCGCGCGGATGATCAAGAGTTGCTTGAGGCTGCCAACGAGGTTGCGGGGGTCGGTATCACGGATGCCGAGAAGCGTCAGCTGCTGGCGGAGTAGGCACCTACCGTTCGCGGTGTGAGACGACCTGGGGGGCCTCCGACCGCGAGGACATCCTGTAACGCCGGTCTCACGCTCTCGCCTCTGCTCCAATCGGCGGGTAGACTGAAGGCAACCAACGGCTCGGCCGCTGCGCGGACACTACGGTGAGCGCTCGCACGCTCACCTCCGCGTCGTGAGTCCGTTTGACCGTTATCGGACAAACGCCGGTTCTCATTGGGTGGGGATTCTAAGTGAGAGCGATGAGGTGTCGCTGTACCGCAGGCGCGCTCGCCACGATGACTGTGATGGCGTGTGGTGACTCCCCGCAGCCCACATATGGCGGGGATTTCGAGCTGCTGCCGCGGGCCGTTCTCGGCAACGCAAGTGATGGCATTGTCGACTACAACGTAGTGATCGTGCCGTGGCAGGACGGGTTCGCGGTCTCCCACGCGAGCTCGCGATCGCAGGTCCAACTCTTTGGGGGCGATGGCGCCTTCCGAGGAATGTTGGGCACCGAAGGCCAGGGCCCCAACGAGTTTCTCCGGATCCGGGGGCTAGCGAAGACCCCGAACGACAACTTGGTCGTGCTGGACAGCGGAAACGGGCGCGTCGCATGGCTAACTCCAACCGCCGAGGTAGCTCGGACAGCCCCGATCGAGTGGCGCGGACGCCCGTTCGTGGGGGGAGTCGACGTCTTCGAAAACGGAGATCTTCTCATCAACGGGGGTGCTAGGGGCGCCGAGCTCGAGTCAGTTCTCTTCCGATGGGACGGGGAACGAACACTGTGGTCGCTTCCCGAGACTCAGCCAGCCTTCCAGGATGTGCTTCGCGAGTCAGCGATCGACCGCGACGGCTCCGTGTGGATGGTCCGTGCACGTCATCGTTTGGAAATCCATCATGTATCTCCCGATGGAGTGATCCTGAAGTCGTTCCGACCAGCTCGACCTTGGTTCGACGATTGGAGAGAGCAAGCGCCTGCCGAGCCCGGAGCGGATGCTCATTCCGGCTTCTGGGGTCCCATGGCGTGGGTGCGCGACGTGTTCGTCCAGGACGATGAGCTCTGGGTTCTAGGAACGACTGGTGATGCACGATGGCGGGAGTCCCGGTCTGGCGAACGGCAGGACGTCGGACTCTTCATGGACTCTATCCTCGACGTGTACGACAAGCACTCTGGGGAGTTGATCGCGCACGGACGGTTCGATCTTGAGTCCGAGTATCTCATCGCTTTTTTGGGCCCCGGACAAGTTGTAGGACGCCGCGTCGGAGAGTTGCTCGACCACCTTGTAGTCCGTGAGATCCGCCGTCGGTAGACAGCCGCGAACCGGCGTTCGTCCGATAACGCCGGTCTCACGCTCTCGCCTCTGCCCCAATCGGCGCATAGACTGAAGACAATCAACGGCTCGGCCGCTTCGCGGACACTACGCAGGGCTCTGCCCTGCTCCGCGTCGTGAGTCCGTTAGCCCGTTACGCGACAGGCCCTTCGGGTGCGGTAGCGCGCTTCTGGGACATTCTCACCTAACCGGCAGGCCCATGTTGTGCCCGAAGTGTCAGTCCCAACTCCAGTCTGTGACCAATCAAGGCGAAACGCTGTCGAGCTGTCCCTCTTGTGCCGGCTTCTGGATCGGACGACAAACGCTCATTGAGTTGATGCGCCGGGCGGCCGAGGCTCTGGGCGAGGAGATAAAAGCAGTCGGATTCACGGAAACTCCTTCCGTCACGACTGCGCTTCCTTGTCCGGACTGCGGTACGGCCTTGAGCACACTTCACTATCGGGCGATACAGGTCGAACGGTGCCCAACCTGCAAAGGGGTGTTCCTCGACGCCGGAGAGCTTAAGGCACTCGCGGATCGTGTGGTCAGCTCTCAGCAGCAGTGGCGGATCGAGGAAGAAGAGTGGGCCAGGCTTTCAGATCGTCTGAGAGGCCAAAGAGGACTGGTGAACTCGGAGGCGATCCGGTCGGCAGCGGACGTCGGGCTCCTCATTGGCGTTGGCTTCTTCTCAAGCTGAGCATCTGCGGCCTGGGTCCGATTGTGGACTTGTGAGCGCGTGCTGCAGGTTCGACGCGGGCCTATCGCGTAACGCCGGTCTCACGCTCTCGCCTCTGCTCCAATCGGCGTGTAGACTGAAGTCAACCAACGGCTCGGCCGCTTCGCGGACCCTACGGTGAGCGCTCGCACGCTCACCTCCGCGTCGTGAGTCCGTTTGACCGTTAAGTGACAGAGTCTCCACCTCGGCGGGCATGACACTCGAAGAACTACATGGCTTAGTCGGCGACGAGGTGAGGTTGAGCTTTCGGGACGGCTTCGTTGTCATCGCCAAGCTCATCTCGGTGGAGCCCGTGCATGTGGGGACTGAGATCGTCTACGATCCGTTGCAGATCATCGAGCCCGCTGGTCGCTCGATCCCCACAGCTGAGCGCCCGGTGTTGGCAGACGACTTTTCAATGCTGGAGCGATTCGAGAAGCTCAGTGACCTGGACTCCGTCACTTAACGCCGGTCTCACGCTCTCGCCTCTGCTCCAATCGGCGCATAGACTGAAGACGACCAACGGCTCGGCCGCTGCGCGGACACTACGGTGAGCGCTCGCACGCTCACCTCCGCGTCGTGAGTCCGATAGCCCGTTAGGTGACATGTGCTTGTGAACCAGCACCCGGAGAGCCGATCCGTGAGTCGGATGCCCGCCCTTATTGGCGATGAGAAATTGAGCCTCCCAACACGTGTTGCTCTCGGCGCCGGGTCCCTCATCCTCATTCCGGTATCTGCCCTGATCGTATTCTCGCCCGGAACGGGGTGGTGGCTAAGGGCTCCACTCGCGCTCGTTGGCGTCGCAGGGCTCGCTCTGCTCTTCCTCGCTCTCGTGGGACGCAAGTCGCCCTTGGCGTTAGCTGTACTAGAGGCAGCCGGTGTGGCCATCGGGATGAGCTAACGGAGCCAGGCAACCGGCACACGTCACCTAACGCCGGTCTCACGCTCTCGCCTCTGCTCCAATCGGCGCATAGACTGAAGGCAACCAGCGGCTCGGCCGCTTCGCGGACACTACGGTGAGCGCTCGCACGCTCACCTCCGCGTCGTGAGTCCGTTTGACCGTTACAGGACAGCGGCAGGAGTTGTCACGATGACAAGACAACGGGAGGGGCTGATCCTTCTTGCCGTCTTCTTGGTTGTGCCGGGGAAGCTCCGCCCCCTACGGATACCAAGCAAGTCCAGTCGACACTCCGTGATTTCGCGATCGCGAACGAGGTCTACTTCGAGAAGCGGGGCACGTTCACAGGGGATTGGTCAGAGTTGCGGGACCACACGAACTGGCGCCCCACAGATTCGGTCAGGATCGACGTTCGAGCGGTTGGACCGGATGGATGGGCTGCGACCGCTATCCACCTGCGTCTCGGCGGATCCGAAGGATGCGCCATGGCCTGGGGCGAAGCGACTCCTTCTATCTCGACTCCTGGTGGCATCCCGTTCCGTGGTGGGAACCGAATCGTTTGCGACGGCGGACTCGCACACGCTTCTGGCTGACACGACCCCGTGGGCCGCGCCACCGCCGCCGTCCTGTAACGCCGGTCTCACGCTCTCGCCTCTGCTCCAATCGGCGCATAGACTGAAGGCAACCAACGGCTCGGCCGCTGCGCGGACACTACGGTGAGCGTTTCTACGCTCACCTCCGCGTCGTGAGTCCGTTGGACCGTTACAGGACATGAGTCTTCGGATGATGGACCGATGAGACGACGCACCATGAGCATTCGCTCGCTGCTGGTACCCGTCGCGATATGCGCCGCGTTCACTCACCTTAGTCTCCCTGTCACAGCCCAGACGACGAGTGGCTGGTCATTCTACGGACGGGTGATCGACTCCCGTACGAGAGCGCCCCTGCAGGCCGCGCAGATCTCCATTGAAGGCGGACAAGCGGGGGCCCTCTCGCGCGCCGACGGCACGTTCGGATTCAACTTACCCGCGACACGTCCCCTACTGCTGCGCGTGAGCTTGCACGGCTACTGCCCTTGGATCCGAACGATCGATGAGTCGTGGCAAGTGAACGAGGTCGAGATCGCCCTGGACTTCTTCCCACCACCCCCTTCGGACGGGCCGCCCATGGCTCGGATGGATGGAGATCGTTCCGTTCACTGGCCCACTTCGGACACGGAGATCCGTTGCCTGCTGGACCTTCAAGAGGAACGCGAAGGCAGAGTTCGACAACTCGGCGATGTCATGGATTGGCAAATCGACCTACTATCGATTTCGGTGGCCGTCCTTCTAGACGACAGCGTCGCAGCGCGGGGACACGACATACGAGGCTCGGGGCCACTCTGGGTGGTCCTCGATGTCCCGCACCTCGACGGCTACCAGGATGAGGCTGCGTCGCTTCCCTTCCGACTCGTCACCCCGCAGTCAGCGCTTCTCGGGTTGGACGAGGGCGACACCCCAGCGGTGGCGGTCATCACCATGATAGAAGTGAGCTACAATCAGCTTGCCGCCACCGTCCACTTTGAGACACCCGGCCGACAGTGGGAGCGCCGGCTCCCACCCGCCACGGTCCGTCTGGAGCGCCAGGGCGCCGGGTGGCGACTCCGGTGATGGGGCAAAAGGCGTCTCAAGTAAGTAGGACCGATCCATCCCGCCTCAGGTCAAATGCCCCGGTCGCCAGTCACGACCGGACTCACGTCCTGTAACGCCGGTCTCACGCTCTCGCCTCTGCTCCAATCGGCGCATAGACTGAAGACCACCAACGGCTCGGCCGCTTCGCGGACACTACGCAGGGCTCTGCCCTGCTCCGCGTCGTGAGTCCGTTAGCCCGTTATCCGTCATTCGCGCTGCACCTCCATGAACGATCCCTGGATCCTCTTCCACCTTGCCGAGGCTTCCGAGGAGCTGTCGGCACTCGCATCACGCATCCAGGACGGCTCGCTCGACGGCGATCCAGATCTCGGCAATAGCGTCGCCACCATCTTAGGGCACCTCATCGCCGCCTGGAATGGCCGAAACAACGGCGCACTTCGGCCCGATACTATCTCGGAGCTGAGCGATGAGCAGTTCACGCAATTGCGGACAGTTCTTGAGGATCTCCGTCCCCTGTGACCGCCGGGCGCGCGAACGACGGATAACGCCTGACTCAAGCTCTCGCCTACGATACGCCGGCGAGCTGCACCCAAGTAGGTGTTCGGTCACACTTCATTCCGCGCCCGCGAATCCTCGCGTCGCCGTTCCGTGGCGCTCGCCGGCTATCCCTTCGGCGCCTAGACTGAAGACGACCTAACGGCTCGGCCGCTCCGCGGACGCTTACGCGTCTTGAGTCATTTGGGTCGTTATCGGACACAAGCCTCGAACCGGGTGACCCAGTGGGCAAGCGCACGTCTCCCCAGGCCGTCGAGCTCCATCGCCGCTGCGACGAAGTCCTGCACTACATGTGGGATCCCATTGGTGTCTCAGGGATCCCTGCCGCTCGCGACGAATACGACAGCTACGTTCCGCAGGTCTTCTCTTTGGTATGGAACGGAAGCGATGAAGCGGCGCTCGTTCGCTACCTCCTCTCTGTCGAGTCCGAACAGATGGGCCTCGCCGCGAATCCAAGTCGAGCCAATGAGGTGGCCGAAGTGATCTGCAACTGGCGATCCGAGATCGCAGAGCGACCATAGGGGCCGGCTCGTATCCGATAACGCCGGTCTCACGCACTCGCCTCTGCTCCAATCGGCGGGTAGACTGAAGCCGACCAACGGCTCGGCCGCTTCGCGGACACTACGGTGAGCGCTCGCACGCTCACCTCCGCGTCGTGAGTCCGTTTGACCGTTAACTGACATCCTCTCGGCCCAGCAGTGGTGCGTGGATACGTTTCGCCTGGAGGTACGCCGTCCAAAGCAGGGGGACTGGCCGGATCCTGTGTTGGTCCCGGTGGTGAATGGCCGCGCCCTGTTCGAGCTGTTGCGCCCAATCGAGAAGGCGTTCGGCGCTGGAGACATCGCCGGGGCCTACGACGGCATTTCGACCATCGAGCACCCCGACGTCCGATCGCACCTCCTTAGTCAAGCCAAGCCCGACTACTATCACGGGAAGGTCGCGGTACTCGGTTGTGAGTGCGGAGTCACGGAGTGCTGGCCGCTGGTCGTACGCATCATCGTGACCGACCAGCACA
This sequence comes from Longimicrobiales bacterium, assembly GCA_965223235.1. GTDB lineage: Bacteria > Gemmatimonadota > Gemmatimonadetes > Longimicrobiales > Gaopeijiaceae > UBA2589. The sequence continues at coordinate 190,005 of CBDCVV010000016.1, read as the reverse complement.
TTGTCTGGACCGACTTCGAGCAACCACACCGTTCGGGCCGTGAGGGAGGTGAGTCCTGGTCTTACGGGGATCTCAGCTTCCGATTCGGCCGGCGCGAATATGAGGAAGTTCTCACCTCCGTCGCTCGCCAATTGGCCGATACGCCGATCCGGTTCGAAGAACACGAGGACTGAGGACGTCAGTTAACGCCGGTCTCACGCTCTCGCCTCTGCTCCAATCAGCGCATAGACTGAAGACGACGAATGGCTCGGCCGCTTCGCGGACACTCCGGTGAGCGCTCGCACGCTCACCTCCGCGTCGTGAGTCCGTTAGCCCGTTATCGGACATGGGTTTCCGGCGAACGTATGCACTGGGCCGAGTGCCCTCCGGCCGCCTGTCCGGCGAAGTCCGACCGGAGGCAATACAGAAGATTCCACGGCGTATGAGTTGCTGGCCTCCAGCGACGCTGAATCCAGAGCGTCGCACCCACCGCTCGATGAGTCCTGAGTCCACTGGTCCGAGAGTTCGATTGAAATGAAGGGAGTCCGCCGGCACCGGCCACTCGTTGCACGCCTGTCCAGCCTCGCTCAGGACGGACGCGTCGGTTTCCGCACGCTCGCGAGGGATCGCGCCTTCACGGCTGCGATGGTGCTGACACTTGCGCTCGGGATCGGTGCGACCACCGCGATCTTCTCCCTCATCCAGGGCGTCCTGCTGCGGCCGCTGCCGTACCCGGACGCCGATCGGATCGTGACGGTCGCTACCGGCGCGGTGCCGCGGACCGGCCTCTCGGAGCTCCCCTTCTCGGAGGTTGGATACTGGCACTTCGCCGACAACCAGCAGTCGTTCGAGGCGTTCGGCGCGTACACGCTCCCGAGCCGTGGCTACCTGCTCGGCGACGGCCCATCTCAGGACATCGGCATCGCCCGCATTACGGTCGACGCCTACGACGCCCTTGGTGTGACCCCGATTCTCGGACGGCTGCCAACCGTGGAGGAGGAGTCTTCCGGCTCCAGCGTGGCGTTGATCAGCCATGACCTGTGGGTCCGCTGGTTCGGCTCGGACCCGGCGGTCATCGGCCGTGCGCTCGAGGACGATTCTCCGATCGAGATCATCGGCGTCATGCCGGCCGGTTTCGACTTCCCGACTCCTGAGGTCGACGTGTGGCGGCTCACGAGCCTCGACCCGACGAGTCGGGACACCGGGCGAATCGCCGGTTTCGGACACAGCTTCCTCGCGATCGGCAAGCTCAAGCCGGGAGTGACGCTCGAGGAGGCGGTCGCGGAAGGTGAGAGCCTCGTGGCCGGCTTCGACCGAATCGGCTACACGGCGGGAGAGCTGAGCAGTCTCTTCGACGGAACGGTCGTCATCGAACCGCTCGTGGATGAGGTACTCGGAGGTGCGGACGAGCCGCTGCTGATCGCGTTCGGGACCTCGCTCTTCGTGCTCCTGATCGCCTGCACGAACGTCGCATCCCTGCTGCTCGTACGGGCCGAATCGCGCACCCGCGAACAGGCGGTGCGCGTCGCTCTGGGCGCCGATCGGGGCCGGGTTCTGCAGTACATGCTGATGGAGAGCCTTCTGCTCATCGTGGGTGGTGGACTCCTCGGGGTCGCTGTCGCGTCCGTCGGAACGTCGGTCCTGGTGTCGATGGGCCCCACGAGCATACCGAGGCTCGACGAGATCGGCGTCGACTTGCCGGTCCTTCTCTTCACGATGGCCATCACCGTCGGAGCGGGGGTGCTGGCCGGCGTGCTGCCCGTGCTCTCCGCCGGCTCACGACGGTCGCTCGGGGCTCTCCGGACGCACTCCCTGGGGGCCACAGTCCGCACCCGCCGAAACAGCGTGCTCGGCGTGCTCGTCGTCGGGCAGGCCGCGCTCGCCCTCGTCCTGCTGGTGGGTTCTGGGTTGATGATCCGGAGCTTCCACGAGCTGCGTTCGACGAGTCCGGGCTTCGAGCCCGAAGGTGTGCTCACGTTCAGCCTCACGGTCGGTGTCGGGCCAAACCGCCGGCCCGATACGTTCTACTTCCCGCTGCTCGATCGGTTGGCGGCGGTACCCCGTGTGATCTCCGTCGCGGGCACCGAGAGCCTCCCGATGACGGGCGTCGTACCCGAGATCGGAGGGACGCTCGGGCCTCTCCAGGTCGACGAGTTCCCGGCGCCCGAGGGGCAGCTGCGCGAGAATTTCCTCGTGAAGCGAACGACACCTGGGTACTTCGCGACAATGGGCATCCCCATCCTCGAGGGACGGGAGTTCGTGCGCGACGACTTCTCTCCGGGCTTCACCGAAACGGCGTTCGTGATCAGCGACGCCGTGAAGCGCCGGTACTGGCCGGACGAGAGTGCGCTCGGGAAGACGCTCACATGGGGTCGGCTCAACGGACCCGTCGTGGGCGTCGTCGGAGACGTACACCACAGGGGCCTGGAGGCACCCCCGGGAGCGATCATCCACTCGGCGCAGATCATCGGCCGAACAATGATGATCGCAGTGCGTGTGGACGGTGATCCGCAGCTCGTTGCCAGTGGGGTTCGGGCGGCAGTCTCCCAGTACGATCCGGAGATCCCCGTCACACGGGTGCAGACCATGTCGAGCATCGTGGCGGACTCGTTCGACCGTACGAGCTTCACGATGACGCTCCTGCTGCTCGCCGGGATCAGCGCGCTCGCCTTGTGTGCGGTCGGCATCTACGGGGTCATCTCACACGTGGCGCGCCAGCAATCGACCGAGATGGGGGTACGTCTGGCACTGGGCGCCGACCCGGCCAATGTGCGTAACCTCGTCATCGTTCGCGGGGTTGTGCTCGCCGGCTTCGGCATCGCGATCGGGCTGGCCGGGGCGACGGCCCTCAGCGGAGTGCTGGGCTCGTACCTGTTCGGCGTCGAACGATTCGACGTGACGACCCTGCTCGGTGCTTCCACGGCGCTCCTCGCTGTGGCCGTGGCGTCCACCCTGGTACCCGCCAGGCGCGCAGCCGGCACTCCGCCGGCGGTTGCCCTGAGGGCGGATGGCTGACCCTGGTACGGTTTGGGCTTCCGCGCGATCGGTGTACTAACCGCACCCATGTCCGATAACGCCTGATTCACGCTCTCGCTCTGATCCGAGCGCCAGCCGTGCTGGGTTCCACCAAGGACGCGGCGCTCGCCGACCTTGCAGGTCGGTTTGGCTATGCGGGGGCGCTCGGTCGACCCAGCAGCTCCTTCGGGTGACCAGACGCTCGGCCGCTACCGCGGACGCTCCGTCAGTCGCCGCTTGATCCTCGCCGTTCACGACTGCCCGCGCTTGCGTCTGACTCCGCGTCGTGAATCATTTGGGTCGTTATGTGACACGCTCTCAACCTGAGCGCCACAGTCCTTTCGCATGCTTGATCTCGACAGCACAGAGTGGGTGAAGCTCAGGCACGCCCACGGTTCGGCGTCCGATATCCCAGCTCTTCTCCGCGCCCTGCCGTCCGCGCCCATCAAGTCCAATGACTCCAGGCGTGAACCTTGGTTCTCACTCTGGAGCGGGCTGTGTCATCAGAACGACGTGGGCACAGCCTCTTATGCCGCACTGCCCCACATAGTGTCGGCTGCGGCCTCTCGCCCGCCCATCGAACGGGCAGAGCACCTGTTGCTGGCCTCCTGCATCGAAGCCATGCGACACAGGTCCGACTCCCCGCCAATGCCCTCCTCCCTCGACGCCGCATACTCCCGGGCGATAGAGGACGCGGTGCCGCTTGCCCTCGAGGCTATCGCTGAAGAGTCAGATGTAGGTTGGCTCCAGGCCCTCTTGGGTTCGCTCGCTACCTTCCGAGGCGAGCCGCAACTGGGATCAGCCGTCCTAGACCTCGAACGCGAACTCGACTGTCCACAATGCGGACAGGTCTTCACCGCACGAGGCTACGACCTCTTCCCCTAAGGTGAAGCCTCCCGTGCACACCTGGGCGTCGGAAAACACGCCCTTGGCCCAAGAGCATATCACATAACGCCGGTCTCACGCTCTCGCCTCTGCTCCAATCGGCGCATAGACTGAAGGCAACCAACGGCTCGGCCGCTGCGCGGACACTACGGTGAGCGCTTGCACGCTCACCTCCGCGTCGTGAGTCCGTTTGACCGTTATGGGACATACGCCGGAGGCGAGTCGCGATTGAGTCGCAAGCTGCTCCTGATTGGCATCGCATACCTGGCGGCCTGCTCACGAAGCCCCCACGCACTAGCCGAGCGCTTCAGTGGCTTGGATGTGCCAACGGATGCGGAGGTCCTTGAGTTCGTAGATGAGGAATCAGGGTTCGCTGGCTCGGATCTCTACGTGAAGGTGGTGCTGAGACTTTCTTCGACCGAGGCCGAACACCTAACTGCGAGCGCTCCCGCCGCGGGATTCGACGCGCTCGAAGTCGCACCGGCAACCGCTTCGTCCCCGGTCTGCGAAATCGAACTCGCTTCACTGCTTGATCCTGGATCCCGCGCCCTCGTTCGCGTTGAGCCTGCGACGAGCTCGGACTGCGGATTGGCGGTGCTAGATCCGGAGCAACGAACTCTCACGGTCGTTCGATTGATCCTATAGGCGGGCAGTGGGCGTACGTCCCATAACGCCTGACTCAAGCTCTCGCCTCAGATACGCCGGCTCGCTGCAACCAACCAGGAGCGCGGTCACACTTCTTTCCGCGCCCGCAGGTCCTCGCGTTCCTTCTCGGGTGGCGCTCGCCGGCTATCCCTGCGGCGGATAGACTGAAGGCGACCAACGGCTCGGCCGCTGCGCGGACACTACGCAGGGCTCTGCCCTGCTCCGCGTCGTGAGTCCGTTTGACCGTTATGTGACACGCTCTCAACCTGAGCGCCACAGTCCTTTCGCATGCTTGATCTCGACAGCACAGAGTGGGTGAAGCTCAGGCACGCCCACGGTTCGGCGTCCGATATCCCAGCTCTTCTCCGCGCCCTGCCGTCCGCGCCCATCAAGTCCAATGACTCCAGGCGTGAACCCTGGTTCTCACTCTGGAGCGGGCTGTGTCATCAGAACGACGTGGGCACAGCCTCTTATGCCGCACTGCCCCACATAGTGTCGGCTGCGGCCTCTCGCCCGCCCATCGAACGGGCAGAGCACCTGTTGCTGGCCTCCTGCATCGAAGCCATGCGACACAGGTCCGACTCCCCGCCAATGCCCTCCTCCCTCGACGCCGCATACTCCCGGGCGATAGAGGACGCGGTGCCGCTTGCCCTCGAGGCTATCGCTGAAGAGTCAGATGTAGGTTGGCTCCGGGCCCTCTTGGGTTCGCTCGCTACCTTCCGAGGCGAGCCGCAACTGGGATCAGCCGTCCTAGACCTCGAACGCGAACTCGACTGTCCACAATGCGGACAGGTCTTCACCGCACGAGGCTACGACCTCTTCCCCTAAGGTGAAGCCTCCCGTGCACACCTGGGCGTCGGAAAACACGCCCTTGGCCCAAGAGCATATCACATAACGCCGGTCTCACGCTCTCGCCTCTGCTCCAATCGGCGCATAGACTGAAGGCAACCAACGGCTCGGCCGCTGCGCGGACACTACGGTGAGCGCTTGCACGCTCACCTCCGCGTCGTGAGTCCGTTTGACCGTTACAGGACAGCGGCAGGAGTTGTCACGATGACAAGACAACGGGAGGGGCTGATCCTTCTTGCCGTCTTCTTGGTCGGTTGTGCCGTTGAAGCTCCGCCCCCTACGGATACCACCATCGCCCTCAAGCAAGTCCAGTCGACACTCCGTGATTTCGCGATCGCGAACGAAGTCTACTTCGAGAAGCGGGGCACGTTCACAGGGGATTGGTCAGAGTTGCGGGATCACACGAACTGGCGCCCCACAGATTCGGTCAGGATCGACGTTCGAGCGGTTGGACCGGATGGATGGGCTGCGACCGCTATCCACCTGCGTCTCGGCGGATCCGAAGGATGCGCCATGGCCTGGGGCGAAGCGACTCCTTCTATCTCGACTCCTGGTGGCATCCCGGTCCGTGGTGGGAATCGAATCGTTTGCGACGGCGGACTCGCACACGCTTCTGGCTGACACGACCCCGTGGACCGCGCCACCGCCGCCGTCCTGTAACGCCGGTCTCACGCTCTCGCCTCTGCTCCAATCGGCGCATAGACTGAAGACAACCAACGGCTCGGCCGCTTCGCGGACACTACGCAGGGACTTCGCCCTGCTCCGCGTCGTGAGTCCGTTTGACCGTTACATGGCATCTCGCCCAATACGTGAAGCCCGATGACCCGTGGTTGGTTCAAGAGAATCAAGAGCATCCTAACTTTGGGCGGGATCGGAGCCGCCTTCACAGGCTTGGCCGCCGGCGCTTGGACACTATTGTCAGGCATCGCCTCGGGCTATTTGATGGGCGAGCAGGTGCTTGCGAGCGTACTGGTCTGGGGCTTCTTCGGGGGATTCTCCGTCACCGGATTCGCGACCGCACTGTGGGCTCTGCGGTCCCGCCGGCAGTTGCACGACATCAGCCTCTTCTGGACCGCGCTCGTTGGTGGGGTCATGGGGGCCCTGGCGCCACTCGCGGTAAGCGTGTTCATCGGGGGTTCTTGGATTCCCCTGCTTTCGGACCTGCCCATTCTCGGAGGGTTCGCTGCTCTTGGCGCCGGCCTGACCACTGGAATCGTTGTCATCGCTCAGCGCTCGTCCACGACCAGCCTCGATGCGGCTTCTCCGGCTTCAAAGCTCATCGAATAGTCCTGCTCTGGGCATACGGGCGGGTGGCGAGACGCCATGTAACGCCGGTCTCACGCTCTCGCCTCTGCTCCAATCGGCGCATAGACTGAAGACCACCAACGGCTCGGCCGCTTCGCGGACACTACGCAGGGCTCTGCCCTGCTCCGCGTCGTGAGTCCGTTAGCCCGTTATCCGTCATTCGCGCTGCACCTCCATGAACGATCCCTGGATCCTCTTCCACCTTGCCGAGGCTTCCGAGGAGCTGTCGGCACTCGCATCACGCATCCAGGACGGCTCGCTCGACGGCGATCCAGATCTCGGCAATAGCGTCGCCACCATCTTGGGGCACCTCATCGCCGCCTGGAATGGCCGAAACAACGGCGCACTTCGGCCCGATACTATCTCGGAGCTGAGCGATGAGCAGTTCACGCAATTGCGGACAGTTCTTGAGGATCTCCGTCCCCTGTGACCGCCGGGCGCGCGAACGACGGATAACGCCTGACTCAAGCTCTCGCCTACGATACGCCGGCGAGCTGCACCCAAGTAGGTGTTCGGTCACACTTCATTCCGCGCCCGCGAATCCTCGCGTCGCCGTTCCGTGGCGCTCGCCGGCTATCCCTTCGGCGCCTAGACTGAAGACGACCTAACGGCTCGGCCGCTCCGCGGACGCTTACGCGTCTTGAGTCATTTGGGTCGTTATCGGACATGCGCTTCGGACTAGTGTCTCAGGCCAGAATGATCCACTCATCACGAGACAGGCCCGCTTCGAGCAAGAAGTGGTGGGAAATCCTGGGCGTCGTACTCACCGCGAGTGCGTGCGATCCGGACACTAGCCAAGTCATAGAGTCGATCGCGGTGGGTGGCGGCTACTCGATTGCATTGGACGCCACGCCGGCTCACCCATTTCTTGCCGAGTATGAGCAGGAGGTCCGGATCTACGGAGGCGAACCCAGAGAGGGGCGTCTTCTAGGGCGAGTCAGCCTTCCCATGAACAGCGGCGGGCGTATCAGGATAGGGGTGTTGATTCCTGATGAACCATGGAGTCCAACCGTTGTCTTGGCCGATCGGCACGAGACAACGGCCATCCAACTGCCGGAGCAGATCGTCGCGAGTCTTCCAACGTGGCGCGATCCAGGCCTTCGCCCCCTCGGATTGATTTCTGCAGAATCTAGTCCAGTGAAGTTTATCCCCTGTTCCGCCTGGCCCTTCCTATCCGTCGAAGAACAGCAGACGATCATTCGAGAAGGCGATGGGTTGACCGGGTTCTGCGAACTCGGGGCCTCTTCAGCATCGCCAACTCGCGAGTAGTCGGCTTGTAAGCGCTGACGTGAGCGCGAGCCGCGCCCGTCCTATAACGCCGGTCTCACGCTCTCGCCTCTGCTCCAATCCGCGAGTAGACTGAAGACAACCAACGGCTCGGCCGCTTCGCGGACACTACGCAGGGACTTCGCCCTGCTCCGCGTCGTGAGTCCGTTTGACCGTTACAGGACACGGCTTCTGGACATGGCACCGCCCGGGCCCGAAACGGTATCATGGGGGTGTCCCCATCGTGGAGTACCGGATGACCACCGATCAACTAGAGCAAGAGGCACTGAAGCTCCCTGCAGAGCAGCGAGCCCGGCTAGCCGAACGCCTCATCGCCAGCCTCGACGACGAGGCTGAGATTGAGAAGGAGTGGCTCGCCGAAGTGAAGCGGCGGGACGCCGAACTCGACGCTGGCTCGGTCGAGGCGATCCCCATGGAGGACGCCCTCACGTCTGCCCGGACGCGCCTCGGTTGGTAGACCTCTTCGTCCACCCTGCAGCGCTGGACGAGTTCATCGAAGCGGCGGCCTTCTACGAAGCGCAGGCCGGGGGTCTGGGAGTTGATTTGTTCGACGAGGTGCATCGGATCTGGGCGGCGATCCGTGAGAATCCAGAGCTCGCACCCGCGTTCGAACCACCCTATCGACGCTACCTTTGTCGGCGCTTCCCCTTCAGCATCGTGTATCGCCGGATCCCCGACGGCGTTCGAGTCCTCGCGGTAATGCACCAGCGCCGTCGCCCCGGATATTGGAAACAACGCGACTAGAACAACCACGCCGCGTCCTGTAACGCCGGTCTCACGCTCTCGCCTCTGCTCCAATCGGCGGATAGACTGAAGGCAACCAACGGCTCGGCCGCTTCGCGGACACTACGGTGAGCGTTTGCACGCTCACCTCCGCGTCGTGAGTCCGTTTGACCGTCGGACATGCGCTCCCTGTCCGCAATCACCGTTGGTCGCTTGACCCAACACAAACCCGACAGCGCCGATGGAGATCGTTGCAGGTGGTGCACTCCTAGTAGCCGCTATCGCGGTCGGCTTCGTCGTCCGACGCCGGCGAGTGCGTGCGACGAGGGCCCGGGCTGAGTTTTCTCCAATCGCGCGGTCGATCGAGCAGCTTCCTATCGGCCTATCGCCACCGTTCGACGTGTCCTCGCCGAACACAGTCCTCCACCTCCACGACGGCCCTCTTATCGTCCGGGTCAACGGCACCGAGTACCCAGGCACCGGCACCCTCCGCTACTCATGGCTTCCCTCACCTAGAGCTCGCCTCGAGGCTTGGGTGTCCGGCGCGCCAAGCATCACCGAACTCTCGGACGCAACGCTTCAAATCCCAGGGTTCTCAGAAGCGCCCACCTACATCAACAGTGTTTCGCCCGGCTCAACGACGCAGCCCTCGGCCGTCCGAGGGTTCGTCAGTGATTTTCTCCACGCAGATCCCGATTGGACACGAAAGGGCCCTCACCATTTCCTCTTGACCAACTTCCATTCCTACATCGGCTCATCAGTCCGCTGTCCACCACCGCGACTCGCTTCGGGCGCCCGTCGGTGGGTTGTCACGAGCACAAACGCGCGGATCGTCCTCGATCAGGTCGAGGGCTGGACCGACCAAGTGCACAAGGTCAGGGCGGAAGGAGGCTTCGCCATTGGCCACGTGGGGGAGATCCGGCACCGTGACGGATCCGTCCTGCCAGACGCCGAGGCCAAGATGGTTCGAGAGGCACTCCGGTACTTCCTCGGCCTTGCTAGGGGATTCTGGGTGGGTCCAATACTCCCCTACCGCAGTACCAGTGCCGACGTGGCCGCCGACTTCGGCCCGTACATCCTCAGCCCGTGGCGGTCTGTGAACTCCTGGTTCCCTGTGCACGAGCCATCCACCGTCGGCCCGCTGTTCGAACAGTTCTCGCGTCTCTATCAGGACCCAAACTGGAACGAGTCGTTGCGAAACGCTGTGGACTGGTATGTGGAGGGCAACACGGCGGACAGTCTCGAGAGCGCGATAGCAAAGGCCCAGATCGCGCTCGAGCTACTGGCTTGGGTTGTGCTTGTGGATCGCCGGTCCGTGAAGACCAACGACCGGTTTCGACAAGATACGACGGCGCAGAATCTCAGGGACCTACTCACAGAGTGTCGGGTGCCCACAACGCTCCCGAGCCACCTCGCCGACCTGTCCGCCGCGGCGAGCAGCTGGGGCGCATCAGATGGCCCCGAGTCCTTCGTGCAGGTTCGAAACGCCATCATCCATCCGACACACAAGAAGCGACTCAAGCTCTCGCATCTCGGCGCCATCGGGAAACTGGAGGCGAAGGAGATCGGGCTCCAATACGTCGAGCTCTGCCTTCTCTCGCTTCTCGGCTTCGAGGGCAACTACGCCGATCGGACACGTAGAGGCGGGTGGGTCGGCGAGGTGACGGCCGTTCCCTGGAGTCAGCCGTAGGGACCACGACAGCTGGGAGAGCGATGCGGGCGACCGCGCGCACGTCCGATAACGCCTGACTCACGCTGTCGCCTCGGAACTCTCTTCGCTCTGACCGAGCAGGCCCTTCGGGTCACCAACGGCTCCGCCCCTTCGGGGACACTGCGGCCGGCGCTCAGATCTGGGTGAAAGCTGAAGCCGTCGCGCTCCGCGGGTCGTTCGCGGCCTCCCCCCTGCTCCGCTTGCGCCGGCCTCCGCGTCGTGAGTCATTTGGACCGTTACGTGACATCGCTTCGGGACCTGACTCGTGGATGAAAGCAGTGACCGCCGGCCGGACCCACCGGCCGACGCTGTGGGTGCCTGGCTCGCCGATTGCGGAGTCGAGGTGTATCGGATCCCGGAGACCTCCGCTCACCGAACGCCGGACTTTCGAGTCTCGATTGGTAGCGAGTCAGCACTAGTAGAAGTCAAATCACGCCGTGACGATGAACAACTCAGGCGGATTGTAGACGACGTTCCAGGTGAGACGCGCGCGTACTCCGGCAGACGCACCCGCGAGATCGTCGAAGACGCATGGCGTCAGATTCGTGACTATCCGGAACGCGTGGGGAATGACTTCGCCTTGGTGTGGTTCGACGCTGCCTCACGTACCCCGGGAGGAGTCCTGTCGCCAGGCGCGTTGCGAGCCCAACTCTATGGGCTCCAACGAATCGAAAGCACAACAAGCTCAGGAGGGGTGGTCGAGGCTGAATGCTACTTCTTCCACGAATCGGTCTTCCACCGCCGAGATGAGCTTGATGCTGTGTTCATCAGCAGTCCCACGCACTTGACGGCATGCCTGAATCCGCTTTCTATGCAGTACTCAGACTTCAGATTCAGCGCCCTCATCGCGGCACTTCGGGCCTCGATGGAAGTCGAAGACCCGCGCCAACGCGAGTCTAAGGGTGAGGCACTGATCGCGGATTTCCCGGGAGACCGCAGAAGACTCGCGGTGACCGCAGCCCGCCTCAGGGAGCAGTACGGACTCGGCCGTCTGGACCTGCTCCAATACAAGCTCTTCAATCATCCGGCGTGATCGGGTGATTTCGACCGGGCGGAACCGATCGCGTCCCGGACCGGCCCCACCACGCGAGGTCACATAACGCCTGATTCACGCTCTCTCCGTCAGGCGCATAATCATCTCGGCCGGCAACAGGCTACCGGCGCTTGCGCCTGACTCCGTGTAGTGAATCATGTCCGTTACAGGACATCGACACAATCGGGTGGAATCAGGTTTGGCAACTCGGCGTGAGCGAAGCAACGCACTGCTGGTGACAGCCACCGCATGCGGAGGGATTGCCATCGGCCTGCTGGTCCTTTCCCAGTTGGGACCTCCGGGCCGTCATGGCGGTGCACTCGTCGCGATCTGGTCATTCCCCCTGCTCGCCTTCTCCTTGCTCTGCACCGTCTTCGGCTTTGGCTTTCGCCGAGGCTGGTCACCGCACGCCATCGCATTGTGGTCATTGGCTGTCGTCACCCTGATCACCGTGGCGGCCCAGACGGGCTGGTAGCCGCCGTCCTGTAACGCCGGTCTCACGCTCTCGCCTCTGCTCCAATCGGCGGGTAGACTGAAGGCAACCAACGGCTCGGCCGCTTCGCGGACGCTACGCAGGGCTCTGCCCTGCTCCGCGTCGTGAGGTTTGTCCGTTACGTGACATAGCTTCAGCCGAGGCCTGGATGAGACACGAGAGAACGCAATGTCGGAGTGGCTTCGCCAACTACGAGCGGTTCTGGGGCTTGGACTCGCGGGAGCGGCCTGCGGCCTCTTTCTAGGGGCCGTGTTCGTCTTCGCGCTGGTTATCGTGGAGCCGGCATTTCTTCCGCCGATGCCCACGATGCTGATCCCGACACTTGGCGCGCTCCTCGGGGGCCTCCTTGGCTCCGGCTTCGCGACGGGGCTCTTGCTCACCAGCCGCCGAAAGTCGTTGGATCAAATATCCGCTGGGCGGGGGTTGTTTCTCGGCGCAGCGGCTGGAGCCGTGACCGCGCTTCTGGGAGCCGCAACAGGGGCCGACCTTCCAAGCGAGAGCGTGCTTTTCTTCACCGGGGTCTTCTCTACCCTAGGCGCTGGCCTCGGCGGCGGCCTCATGAGCATCGCAAGGGTGCCCACCGGCAGGAGCTGGACGAAGCCAGGGCCACCGAGCTCCTGGAGTCAGCTCCACCCACGTAGTTCCGCAGAACTCGTCCCAACACATCGGGCCTTGAGTCGCGACGGGTGTTGGTGACCGCGCTACGTCACCTAACGCTGGTCTCACGATCTCGCCTCTGCTCCAATCGGCGGGTAGACTGAAGGCGACGAACGGCTCGGCCGCTGCGCGGACACTACGGTGAGCGCTCCCACGCTCACCTCCGCGAGCGTGAGTCCGTTTGACCATTATCGGACACTCGACCTATCGAGGGCCTTCTGGAAAGACGGCGATACAGCCATCGACGAACAAGTCACATTCCCAACCCACCCAGATCTCGAGACGTACAGCGCCCTCCGTGAGCAACAGGCAACGTGGCTCAGGTGGCGTCGGAGTACAGACGACGGTACTTGGGACCGATTCGTCGTCGAGCATCCTCAAGGGGCGCGGCGGATCGATGATTCGATCGAGTGCTTCAACGAGACCGCACCGCATGGGATCGAGCTCGGGGGTGTGGATCTATGCCTGGCGCACTTGGTCGGCATCGAGCTCGTGGCAGCCCAGCTTGTTGACGCCGACCTGAGGGGGGCCGATCTGCGTGGGGCGAATCTCTCCGGAGCCGTCCTGAACGGGGCAAAGCTACAGCGGGCCAATTTGGGTGGTGCTTCCCTAAACAGTGCCAACCTCACGAACGCCAGGCTTAAGGGCGCCAACCTCACGGGGGCCGACTTCACGGGTGTTCGCCTCGGTCAAACCGATCTTAAGAACGTGCATTTCGACCCAAGCCACCAAGCCATGCACGATGGCAGCGACTCCATCGTGCTGTCCGGTAGAGATCGGTTCTTGAGCTGGGGGAATCTCCGGTTCATCGGGACCCTACCGCTATTCGGCGTCTCGTACGCAGCGTTCGGCGCCGGACTGCTCGTGGTTCACACGATTGACTTCTTGAATCGGTATCGTGATGCAGCCCTGACGGTCCCCGACCGAACCATGGTGCTCCTGCTCTCCTCCATCCTCTTGATGATCGGCACCACGATCTACAAGCTGGCATGCCCTCGCCGGGTTCAGGCCTTCTCGGAAACTCAGTGGGTCGAAGAACTGGGTCACCCGCGCCTTCAATACCTTGGCGCAAGTCTGACCCACAGTTGGCAGCTGCCCGCTGCGGCGTTCACCGTCCTGGGTGGGTTGCTGGGAACCTGGCTGCTCCTCGATCGTCTCTGGGCCGCCGTAGGGATGATCCGGCAAACCATGATGTAGGGCCCACCATCCGGGCGAGACTCGAGTGTCCGATAACGCCTGATTTGAGCTCTCGCTACAGCTCACACCGACAAGCGGGAGACGTGGACGGAATTGATGGGTCGCTGCGGCTCGACCCAGAAATCTAATAACCAGATCGGCCCGCTCGTCGGCGTACCTTCGGCGAGCAGGCCCGCATTCGCGGCCTTCGCACACGCTCGGCCGCTGCGCGGACACTCTGGTAGCGCTCAAGTCCGTGTGGGTCGAAAATCCACCCGCGACGCGGCAGCTCAATCGTAACTCCTGACACACTCCGACATGCGCCTACCTGCGCGTCTCAAGTCATTTGGGCCGTTGACTGACACTGCTCCGACCGAGCGTACGACCCTATGTGAGCATGGCGGAGCCCGGAGAGCACACTTAGGGTAAGATAGCTGCCCCTGTCAGAGATTCTACAATGCCACTCACACCCGAACAGCTAGAAGTTGAGGCCCGAGGACTCCCACGTGAGGAGCGGGCCCGGTTGGCTCAAGCGCTTATCTCGTCGCTCGATGAAGAATCGAGTCTGGAGCGCGCGTGGTTCGAGGAAGCTGAGCGGCGTGCCGCCGAGCTAGACTCTGACACCGTCAAAGCAATTCCGGCACACGAAGCCCTCGCTGAACTGGACGCTCTGCTCCGCGAGTGAAGGATGTTTCCTTCCACCCAGAGGCGCTAGCAGAACTCAGGGCAGCCGCACGCTTCTACCGCAGCGAGAGCCCCGCTTTGAGCCAGACGTTCGTAGCGGAGGTCCGTGCGGCTACGGGGCACATCGCACGGTTCCCACTGAGCGGGTCGCCGACGTCGTCCGGGATCAGGCGCATTCTACTTCGGCGCTTTCCCTTCGCTCTGATGTATCGGGAGAGCGATGGCTCTCTACAGATTCTCGCGGCCATGCACCAGCGTCGAGAACCTGGATACTGGCGCGGTCGCCTTGAGGGGTGATCCGCAGCGTCAGGTAACGCCGGTCTCACGCTCTCGCCTCTGCTCCAATCGGCGGGTAGACTGAAGACAACCAACGGCTCGGCCGCTGCGCGGACACTACGGTGAGCGCTCGCACGCTCACCTCCGCGGCGTGAGTCCGTTTGACCGTTACCGGACGTGGCACTGAAGGATCGACTTCATTGACCCTTCGGGGTCCTTCGGAGAGACTTCTGGTATGGTCCAGTTTAACTCCGAGCGGCTCGCCGAGATCTGTCGGCAGCATGGCGTAACCCGCCTCCGCGTCTTCGGCTCTACGGCCCGCGGTGAGGCCACGGCTACTTCCGACGTCGACCTCATTGCCGACTTTTCGGTACGCAAGGGCTTCTTCGGCGTTATCGAGCTCGAGGAGGTCCTCTCCGAATTGTTTGGCCGCCCTGTGGATCTCGTCACAGAGGCTGGGCTGAGTCCCTACATGAAAGACAACATCCTAGCATCGGCTCAAGACCTCTTCCATGACGCCGCCTGACGCACTCTTTCTGCGTCATATGCTCGACGCGATCGACCGCGTGGTGGAAGCTACTCGGCGTGTCTCACTTGAGGAGTTCCACCGCGACTGGATGATCCAGGACGCCATCGTCCACGAGCTTCAGATTCTGGGCGAAGCCGCTGGACGTGTCTCGCGTGAGTTCGCGGAGCGGCAGCCTGAGATCCCATGGAGCAAGGTCACCGGGCTCAGACACAAGATCGTCCACGACTACTTCGTGCTCGACCTAAGTATTGTGTGGGACACCGCCACAATCGATGTGCCCGCAATCCGGCCTATCGTCGAATCACTTCTTGGGAAGATGGACGGACAGCAGTAGGCGACCGGCCCCACATCCTATAACACCGGTCTCACGGTCTCGCCTCTGCTCCAATCGGCGGATAGACTGAAGGCAACCAACGGCTCGGCCGCTTCGCGGACACTACGGTGAGCGCTCGCGCGCTCACCTCCGCGTCGTGAGTCCGTTTGACCGTTACACGTCGTTCGGTTCTTAGGGGTTGATGATGGGAAGGGGACCGCCCGCTCGGATCGAAACCGACCGTCTGGTTCTTCGGTGCTGGAGGCCCGCCGACACCCTGCACCTCCGTGAGGCCATCGACCTCAGCCTCGAACACCTTCGACCGTGGATGCCTTGGGCACTCAATGAGCCCTCATCCCTCGACGACACCCGGGCCCGTCTCACTAGATACGAGTCGAGCTTCCGTGAAGGGCGCGATTTCGTGTACGGCATCTTCAGTCAAGACGAGTCCGAGGTGCTCGGGAGTTCCGGACTCCACCCGCGGGTCGGCGCCGACGCTCTAGAGATCGGTTACTGGATTCGGGCGGACCGGATTGGGAAGGGCTTTGCGACGGAAGCCGTGCAAGCTCTCACGGATGCGGGACTCTCTGTTCCTGGTGTCCACCGGATCGAGATCCACTGTGATCCTCGGAACTCGGTCAGCGCCGCGATTCCACGGAGACTCGGATTCACGCTGCGCGAGACCCTCCGGGGCAACAAAACCGACTCAGAGGGCCGCCCACGGGACACGTGGATTTTCGAGCTCAGTCGTCGAGTAGGGCACGGTACTCACGCGGCTGGCGAACCGCACAACGTATAACGCCGGTCTCACGCTCTCGCCTCTGCTCCAATCGGCGGGTAGTGTGAAGGCAACCAACGGCTCGGCCGCTTCGCGGACACTACAGTGAGCGCTCGCACGCTCACCTCCACATGGTGAGTCCGTTAGCCTGTACCTGTCACACCTCTTTTCTTCGTGCAATGATGAAGTCGGAATGGACCAGATCCCTGGTCGGACTGAGCACGCTTGGTTCCCTCCTCGCCGCACCAGTGGGAGCTCAAGACCTCGCCACTGTACCGGTCGGGCAAGCCACGGTCGCCTACCGCGATGTTGGCCAAGGGCAACCGCTCGTACTTCTTCACGGCTTTGGTGGAAACGGGTCCAGCTGGGACCCCGTCGCAGCTGATCTCGCCAGAGAGTACCGCCTCATCATCCCCGACCTTAGGGGTCACGGCGCGTCGACCAACCCGCGCGACCATTTCACACACCACGACGCCGCCGCGGATATCGTTGGACTCCTCGACGCCCTGGGGCTCGACCAGGTGAGTGCGGTAGGCTTCAGTAGCGGCGCCATGACGTTGCTCCACATCGCAACGTCCAAACCGTCCCGGATCAAGGCGATGGCCCTGGTGGGAGGCTCACCCTACATACCCGAGGCGGCTCGGGAGATTATGCGGAACATGGCCCCGGATGCGATGCCGATGGAGTCCCTCGACGCTATGGGACTGGTGCACGGCGACACGACCCAGGCTCGCCGGCTCCTCCGCGAGTTCGTCGAACTCCAACACAGCTACGATGACGTCAACTTTACGCCACCGGTCCTCTCGACGATCACCGCGAGCACCTTAATCCTTCACGGTGACCGGGACCCGTTCTTTCCCGTGAACATCCCTGTCGCGCTTTACGAGGCCATCCCCGACTCCTACCTCGTGGTCTTCCCCAACCTCGGGCACGAGCCCTTCCCCGGGGACCGAGCTGGAAAGGACTTCTACGTGGCAACCCTTCGCCGCTTCTTCAGCGGGGCTATGAACTGAGGGCGAACGAACGCCCCGAGAGCCCGGTTACTACGAAGGCCACACTACGTCTCCCTGAGCGCCTCACTGGGCTCCAAGCGAAGGCCGCGCACTGTTGGATATGCGCACGAGGTGCAACTCGATGAGTGGATCGAAGTCTCCCCGACCTACCGCGGAACACCTCCAGGTCCCACCCTCATGGATCCCTCAGCACCACGCACCGTACCTAGGTAAAGGGGGTGAACCATGCCGCTTCTGATTGCGGTGGCACTCGGGATTTCTTTAGGCCAACCTACGGAGCCAGCGTGTTCGTTGGCCTTGGATGGCTCGGAGTACCTGCGTGAGTCGCAAGAGACGTGGGTCGTGGCCCGTGTGCTCCCCGACACGGCCCGGGCAGCCGAACACCCCGAGCGCGCGTCTTTGCTTCGAGGTGATCCGGCTGGGCACGTGCTCGAAATCGTAGACGGAGTCGGCCTTGAATCGAGCGGTATCGCGGCCGCGGGCTCGCGTGTTGCCGTGTTCACGTGGACTCTCGGAGCGTCCTGCGAGTGGCGCTCGAGAGGCGTCGAACTGGAGCCAGGGTCGACACACCACTTTCCGATGACGCTCCGCCCCGAGGCAATGTGGTCGGAGGGAGTGCCCACGTTCGATGTCATACCGGCCGGCGGTCTCGACGTATTCCCAGGCAGGACTCGTGTCCGGGATGTCGAGTGGCAACGCTATCTGGAGTTCATCGACCGGGTCCCGACGAGATCGGAGTGGGCAGTAGACTGCCGCCCGTTCCTCGACCCGCTTAGGGAGTGGGACCACGGCAGGGCTCCTCGCTGGGGGTTTGCGGTCGCCGCTCTCTGGAGAGCGTGCGAGTCCGGAGTGCGCAACCGAGCAGAGGCTCTGGGGAGGATCAGCGCGCCCGAGGTGCCCGGCAGCGTACTCGGCTGGAGCCGTCGAGCGGAGTGTACCATTCGACAGCGTTGGGACGAGAGTCTCGATGCGGTCGACGGGGCCTTTTTCCAATCCAGCGATCGTCGGGCGTGGGCCGTGGCATGTGAAACGCCCACCCACACTCGACTAGTGGTCATCGACGAAGCCTCCGGCACGCTTGAGGCCGAGTTGTTGAGTGTGGCAGGTGCGGTCCCGAATTGGCATCTGTCGGTCGTCCCGCCTACCTACTTCGAGTGGGTGCACTTCGGGCCCACCCTCGACCCCGAAGGGCAGAGCCCTCCAGACGGCGACGCCGTTGCGCTTCGTGGGCATCTATGGATGACGTTCGCCTACGTTGATGGCGGCTGGGTCGGCTATCCCTCGATGCGAAACGGGCTAGAGCTCCGCATGCCCAGAAGGAATTGAGCGCCGACTTGCTGCCTTCCGGGCCCGCCTTCACTCACCTAGCTCGACCCAAGGGCTTCAGCCCGCTCCCTTGCGAAGTCTACGCGTGGCTGTAGCCGCGCGTCGGCGTTTCGCCACAGCTCCGCGAACCGGGCGTAGTGCCGGGCGGCAGCAGCTGGGTCCCCAATCTCTTCATAGAGAGGACCCAACCGCTCGTGTACATTCCCGGCCATGATCCGCATGAACGCGTTGCTCCCGTCGAAGAAGGGCTTCGCGAGGTACTCCTCGTACGCGGAAGCAGCGTCGGCAAGTCGACCGCTTCGCTCGGCGGCGAAGCCCTCGAGAACCAAGGCACATCGGTGGCATTCGAGGTCGCTGAGCGAGGCCTCTAGCTCGACCCATGCGTCAGGAGCGCCGGGCGACAGCTCGACTAGTGTTTCGGCGATTCCCGCGATGGCCCGCCCTTCCGGATCGAGATCTACATCGACGGATACGCGGTACCGACGGACGACCTCGGCTACCCGTTGCTCGTCACCGACCATCGCGTGGAGAAGAGCCTGGATTGGGAGAAGCAGGTCACGCGCACTCACATCGGTGAGATCGAGATCTCCGAACAGCTCGTCCAGGAAGGGTGCAAGATCGGAATGATCGCGGGCGATCCAAACCATCACCAATCCTCGGTGAAGTCCGAGGAATATCTCCTCTTCCACGATCCCCGCTCTCCGCGAGAACGCGGCGGCACCGGTCATCTTCTCTTCAGCGGCCTCGATTCTTCCGCCCGCGAGATCGACGTTGGCCTCAATCAGTGCCGCTCCGACCTCCACCCCCGGGGGCACGGGCGGCAACGACTCGAGCATCGCCTCTGCTCCGATCACGTCACCAGACATCAAGAGCACCTGGGCCTTACCCCATTGTAGCCATGGGATCGGGTTCAACGCCGAGGCTGAATCGAGCGTCGCAATCGCCTCGTCCGTTCGACCCAACGCCGTCAGGATCGCATGGCGGTTCCACGCCCAGACGTGGTTTCCCGGATTGGGCGTGCCCTCGAGGAGCGCCAAAGCACCTTCGTAGTCACCCGCGTACATGGTGATGTCCGCGAGGTTGTTGGGCGCTGCCGTGTTCTCCGGGTCGACCTCCATGATGCGGCGATAGGTTTGAGAGGCGCGTCGCCGATCGCCGATCGTGTTGTAGTAGTAAGCCTCGACGGCGAGCCGTTCTCGCTCCGAAAGCCGTTCGCGGTGCCGGTATGCCGCGGACGAGGCTTCAAACGCCCGCTCCTGGCTCCCTCCGTAGTTGTTGATCGCGATGGCCAGGCTGAGGTAGGCAGTGGCGAAGGTCGAGTCCAAAGCGACGGCTTCTTCAAGGAGCTGACGTGCGACCGCCGGCTCGATGCTCCCGCGAAATATTCGGTTCCGCACGTAGGTGTACTTCTTGAGCGCTTCCAGCGACTCGGTCGTCACCGACGCGAGAGACGTCGATGCGGCAACCGAGCGCATCGACTCGCCGACCTTCGTGCGCATCTCGGCGGCAAGCTCATCGATCGCCAGGACCAGGGCCTCCGCGTCCTCCGCGGCCGTGCGGAAGGACGCCAGCACCGTCCCGGACTCCGCTTCGACCAGTCGGCTCGTGATCACGTACGACGTTCCGACCCTCCCCACTTCACCGCTCAACACGCCGGGAGCTCCGATTCGAACCGCCACCTCTCGCGCAACCTCGTAGGATAGAGGCTCGGACGGGTCTAGAACCATCAGCCGCTGTGTCTCGACGACTTCTGCCTCCGAGATGACGTCGAGCGTCGCCGAGCCTTCGAGGTCGATGCGGAGCGCCTCCGTGATCAAGTCAGCTGGCGCCTCGTCGGAGACGGAGCTCTCGAAGTCCGCCAGAACGACGCTTCCTCCGACCTCGAACGTCCCTTGAGCAGCGAGCGTTGCCGGCGGCCCAATGCCTGTGGCGCGCATGACCATGAAGCCGGCGGTGAGCAGACCGAGGAGGGCGAACGAGAGGACCCCGCCCGCGATTGCCCTCTTCCAGGTGAAGATCGCGGCCATTCCGGTCGGCTGGACGCTTTTGGTTGAGGCATCAGATCCGCCAGCGACATCGGTGTTCCCGGTCCCGGCCTTCCGCCCCGCTTTACGCTGGAACCACGCCGTCGCCATTACCACCGGGAGCCCGAAAGTGAGCGCGAGCAGCGCGCCGTCGAAGGTCCACTCGGGGAGGAAGCCGCGCTCGATAAACAGGTCGATAACCTGGAGCACGACCCATCCACCACCGATGAAGAGGCCGAGTGTGCCGAGCAGGGTGCCGCCGCGGGCCGGTGTGGTCTTCGGGGGGCTGGGGGTCATGTGAGGAAGGTTCACTGTGAGGCGTCCGGACGCCACCCGTCACACCCTAACCACATGAGCGATCCTGACTGCAGACGTCAGGCACCGAGAGAGCTGTAACGACCCAGATCGGATGGATGCCGGGGTCCGGGGCAAGTAGACTCAGTGAAACAACGCGAGCAAGCGGGCTTTATGCGTTCGGCTCACACGCAGCTGTCGACCGCCCCGGAGAATCACGATCTGGTCGCCCCCGAACCACGGCTGGACTTCCTTCACGTGCTCCAGATTCACCGCAGCGGAACGGTGGATACGCACGAACAACGAGGGATTGAGCCGTTCGAGTAGCGACGTCAGCGTTGATCGTATCCGGTGATCTCCGTCATCCGTTCGCAGTGTGACGTAGTTACCATTTACCTCGATCCAGTGGATGTCGTGTACGTCCACGAACCTGAATCGCTCCCCATCCGGGACAGTCAGGCGTCTTGCGTGACGGGTCTTCGCAGACTCTCCCTCCGACCTCTGCACGAGCAGCCGCGTGAGGCGCTCCGCGAGGGCCGTGCTCTCGTCGGCCGCGATTCGCGCCGAGGCGATGGATACCGCCCGCTGCACTCGCGATGCGTCGTACGGCTTGAGGATGTAGTCCACGGCATTCACCTCGAACGCCCGGAGCGAGTAGTGGTCGAAGGCGGTGACGAAGATCACGTAGGGCATTCTGCGGACCCCGACCTCAGCGATCACGTCGAAGCCGTCCACTTCGGGCATTGCGATATCGAGCAGCACAAGATCGGGGGCCTCAGCGCGAATCGCTTCGACGGCCTGAACCCCGTCTCGGCACTTCGAAACCCGGGCTACCTCAGGAATCGACCCGACGACGTCCGAGAGGAGTTGCAGCGCGAGTGGCTCGTCATCGACAAGGAGCGCATGCAAGCGATCGGCGTGCGGCTTAGACATGAATACCCGGGTCGATGCGCAGTGGGATCCGCATGGTCGCGTTGGTCGACCCACCGGGTCCCGTCGCGAGCTCTAGGCTGCCTTGTTCCCCGTACAGTGTCTGTAGCCGAGCCCTCGTATTCCCGAGTCCAACCCCATCCGAGCGTTCCGCCGGAGCGGCCAGGACTCCAGCCGAGTCCGACACCGTGATCTGTAAGCTCGTGCCGTCCTCAAACGCCTTGATCGAGACGGCTACCGGCCCCCTTGCGGCACCGACGCCGTGACGAATTGCGTTCTCTACCAGCGGCTGAATCGAGAAGGAGGGCAGAAGAGCTCGCCCGACGGCAGGCGCGGCTTCGATCTCCACTTGAAGACGCTCCCCGAAGCGCACCCGCTCGATTTCGACGTACTTCGACACAAGCCTCAACTCATCTTCCAGAATCGTCTCTACCTCCCCGTCAGCTTCCAGCGTCTCGCGGAGGAGGTCCGACAGTCGCGAGAGGACCATCGTGGCGCGCGCCGATTCCCCCGAGCGCGCAAGCGCGGAGACAGAGTTGAGTGCATTGAACAGAAAGTGAGGGTTGAGCTCGAGGCGAAGCGCGGAGAGCCTCGCCTCATTGGCCTGAGCCTGGAGAAGGACCGCTTTGGTCTCGGCTCGGGCCGCCCTCAGTTCCGACCGATGCCTCTCGTCCACCGCGACCCTCAATGCGTTTCGCCAGTTGTACGCAGAGTAGGCAACCGCGATGAGCCAGTACGTAAGGATGTCAGGGATGAAGTAGCCCGTCAGGAAGTTCCGGACGACAAGGCTCAACGGCATGATCTCCCTCACATTTGCCCCCCATACGATCAATGCAGATGCGCTGAGATGCCCAACGGAGAGCACGACCGATACGACGAGGTGTCTGATGGCGCTGCCGCGGATCCGACCCTCGGTCAGCGGCCAGCGTTCCGCCAGCCGAAAGATGAGTGGGGCCAAGAGCGCCCAGAGGATCCACCAGGGGAGATTGCCCATGAAGGCGTTCGACCACCCGAATGGGTTCGATGCGGTACGACTCGCGAAGAAGCCCTTCACACTCTCGACGACACCAATTCCGACCGCGATCGTGACCACGAACGTGAAGCCGGTCATGCCGCCCAGCGGGACTTGCTGCCGATGAGAAGAGGCGATCGATGAAGGCAATGTACAGACGCTGGTCAGGGAGATTGTGACCGAAGCTACGTCTGAAGCGCACTCACGATTTCGTCTACTCGGGGAGGCGACCGACCTGTTCGGGCGGGGAAGCGTGGAGGCGGAAACTACTTCGATGGTCTCACCCCGTGTCACCACGAGTCGTCCCGCCCTAGCACGGCACGGCCCGAAGCGCGCGACGTCTTAGCGACTCCCGACAAACTTCGTCCCCCCGGCGCCGGTCACTGTGATCGGTGCACGAACTCTTGAACGGGAGGCCATTCATGGCCCGTACGCTACGGATCAGATCACTCGTGACCCTTCTAACCCTAGCCTCTTTCGCGGCGTGTGACTCCGTCCCGTCGACTGCACCGACGGCTCGCAACGTCGGAGCGGACGCGCCGCAGCTGGCGGTAACTAGAGGTGAGACGCTGACATTTCTGGTGCATCTCGACGCGGAGGCGGAGCTGATGAGCATTCACGCGCCATCCACCCTCTGCTCGATCGGCCCTTTCAACGTCGCCGACGTTCAGTTCGTGACGACACCGTCCGCCATAGGCCAATTCATCGCCCAGGTAAGGGATGGCGATGAACAGCTGGCAGTGTACCACGCCACAACGTTCGAAGAGGCGGGCCTCAACGGAGCCTTCAACTTCGCCGGCTTCGCAGGGATCGCGAATGTCTCGACCTTCTGTGCCTTCCTCCAAGGTCCGGCCCTGATCGCAGAGGGCACGGTGCGCCGGATCTCAAACCTTTCCAACGTGAACTTTTCGGCGAGCTGGACTGGAACGGTAGAGAGCCCCACGGGCGGGCTCTACCGCCTCCGCGAGATCTACCAACTGACAGCCGATGCGGCTGACCCGAGCAACCAAGAGCTTTGGCGACTGAACCAATCGAGCATCCACCTCGCGGCCACGCCTTAGCCGCAGTCGTACCATCCGGACATGACGGGGTTGCGGTTCGGTGATTTGCACCGGGCCGTAACCCTGTCCTCCGGATGCCGAAGTCGCTGTACACGACATCCGAGTGGTCGTCTGGGCTCGTCTGGACGTTCGATCACGGCTATCCTGAGCTCTTCTGCCCCCCTATCGGGTCGTGCGTCATCCGGGGTACGTGGGGCTGGTGGACTTGATCGCCTCGTACCCGCTCAATTCATCCCCAGACTCTGGTAAGCCCGGCGC
Organism: Longimicrobiales bacterium; assembly: GCA_965223235.1. GTDB lineage: Bacteria > Gemmatimonadota > Gemmatimonadetes > Longimicrobiales > Gaopeijiaceae > UBA2589. The sequence goes on along the minus strand of CBDCVV010000016.1, from coordinate 165,749 downwards.
CTAATCCCTAGCGCTTACTTGACTGAGGAGTCCTACGAGTTGGACAAAGTCGAGCTACCCAGAGTCATCGAGACGGAGCGGCTCATTCTCCGCCCCTTTGAAGTGGACGATGTCGACGATGTCTTCGCGTACGCTCGAGATCCTGAATGGTCACGTTTCTTACGGCTTCTTCCGCGACCGTACGGCCGCGAGCACGCTGAGGAATTCATCGGACGACAGCTAGCGTTGGATCGCGCAACACGGCCTACATGGGCCATCACTCTCGATGGCACCGTTTCGGGCGGTATCGGGCTGAGATTCAGGCCCGAGCACTATTCTGCGGAACTCGGTTACTCGGTGGCCCGGAGTCTTTGGGGCAAGGGCATCTGCACTGAGGCCGCAAGGGCGATCATCGACGCGGCCTTCTCCATGCACGCGGAGCTGATTCGACTCTATGCCCGCGCGGACGCGAACAACGTCGGATCCCAACGGGTCATGGAAAAGGTCGGGATGTCGAAGGAAGGCGTATTGCGCTTGAGTCGAGTCGAGCGCGGCGAAGCATTCGACGAAGCGTGGTTCTCGATCCTGCGGCGGGAGTGGGAGGCTTGAGGAGCGTGCCAAAGAACAGGCTCTTCACTCCTCCCGCAGCAAGGGATCGTGATCCGAAGGATCATCCTGCGGCCCGAAGTCCGGCTCGAATTGCGCAGCATATACCCGGAACTTCGATCGCCATACGCTCGCTGCGAACTTTAAGGCTGCTGCCCCATCGAGAATCAGATCCAGATTCTCTAGACACATCTCCCACCCAGCAGCGCTCTTCGCGCCCCAGGACGGGTCGTCGAACCCCTCAGAGAGTCGGAAGACGCACCCCGACTCCGCTTCGAGGACTTCGAAACGCATTCGATGCTGGCCCCACTGAAACTCGAGAAGATGGGGCGGGTCGACGATCAAGACCCGGCCGCGGAGGTCTTCCTCGGTCAGGTCGGGAGCCTGGCCCGACGGAAAGGTGAACCGAAGGGGTGCCCCGACCGTCCACTCGCCATCCACTCGGGCCGGGAACCACTGCGCGAGGAGATCCGTCTCGGTGAGCGCCCGCCAAACTGCATCCATCGAGTAGTCGAGTCGTCGCTCGACGAGAAGGACGTAGCCGGCGCCATCCCTCCGGAACGATGTATTCATCGCTGCTCCTTCATGGCCGCCAGGACACCCTCCATCGCGTCGACACGGGCGCGCCAGAAGCTGCGACGCTCCTCTAGCCAGTCGTCGACGGAGCGAAGGCCGTCGGGGTTGAAACGATAAAGTCTGCGCCTCCCATCACGCCGCACCGACGCCAAGCCGGACTCTCTCAACACCCTGAGCTGCTTGGAGACAGCGGGCTGGCTAACGTCGAGGCGGTCGACGAGGGTGCCGACGGAGCATTCGCCGAGACTGAGCTCTTCGAGCAGTCGGCGCCGCGTAGCATCGGCGAGTACATCGAAGGTGGAAAGCATACCCATATATGCTTGCCTAGCTATATAACTGTCAAGGCATACGTTTGGTCGACGAGGCGCGGACCCGCCCGGAGAATGGACGGTGGACGAACACCGTCAGAACACGTTCATTCGATCACCCCACCCGCACTCGTCAGGATATCCGCGTGTCCCCTACACTCCGTGTCACCCTCACTACCTTGGGCGCTACCACTCTGGTCTACGGGCTCATCGTCTGGTTGTCGACGGTACAGCTCCTCATGGGCGCGATGCAGGGCGCGTGGATTCTTCGCGGATCGTGGACGTCCCACATCATCACGGTGCTGTCTCTACCGACACCGATCACCGGCTTCGCCCTGTTGCGATACGCCCTGAAGGACGGGGTGAGAGATCACACCCACCCCACTGTCTGACCCGCCCTACTTCAGAAGCCGCGTCACACCCAGTTGGAACCCCGCGATCCCCCCGACGAACGGATCCACGACTCGCAGTCGCACCTCCGGGCGTACCTGCCATTCGTCGGCAACCGGGACTGCCACGCCTAGCGCCCCATGAACCGTGAGCGCGTTGCGTCGGTCTCCCCGAACCGTGGCACTGACGCCAGCCCCTACCTCGAGGAACAGCGGCACTCCGCTCGGTGGATGTACGGCTAGGCCAGCGCCCGGAAGGAGCAAAACGTCGGTACCGCCGCCTTGAGGGCTGTACCAGAACAGGCCTGTACCCACCACACCCTTCAGCCACGGCCGCAACGCGAAGTCGAAGCGCACGTCCGTTACTCCGCTCCATCCGGTGCCGGAGAGGTCGTACTGGGCTGGACCGGCTGACACCGTCACGGCTTCCTGAGCAGCGCTTGGGGTCGGCAAGAGCTGGATCGCCACTATCGCCGCTATCGCCAGTCCGTTCCTGAGACGCGGTCCCCTTCCTGCGGCCCTCACACCCCGAACTGCTGCAAGTGATGGTCCGTGTGCTTGTGGAACAGGGTGCTCCACTCCGCCGCCGTCAGGGGCCCGAAGGAAGGAGACTCGCGCCCCTCGAAGGCAGAAGCGCCATCGGACTGAACGCGACGCACGTATTCGGCAAGCTTGCGCTGCTCTTCAGCAAAGTCGCGACCGCCTTCGATGACGAACGCCGGCGCGGTGCGGATATTACGCTTGTAGGGCTTCGGTCCGACGACGGTAGGCTTCACAAGAAGACGGAGCAAGAATCGGACGACGGCATTCGGGCGGGGGTTCTCCGCTTCGTACTCCGGATCGTACACCATGTCGAAGGGCACGCTGCAATGGGCCAACATCTGATCGACGGTCATCTTGCCCCACCGCCCCTCGGATCCTGCAGTCAAGCGCTCGATCCGGGTGACGAGGGCTTCAGCGACGTCGCGTTCGAAGATGTTCGGCACGGATTCCTCCCGTCCTGAGACACGTGGCTGGAAACACGAAAGCGACCTATCGTCCGGCACGCCAGAGCGGAGCGGCCATCAGGGAGATGAACATGGACCGGCACAAGGGCGGACCAAGACACTTGGGTCTATTCGCAATCGCCGTCGTGCAGGGCTGTGCGCCTTCCGACGCCACTCACGACCCGCTCGTGTCCGAACTCTTCGCAGACGAGATCGCGATCATCGACTTGACTCACACGGTCAGCGCCAACGCTCCCTTCTGGCCAGGACCGGCCGAGAGCCCGTTCCTCCACGACACGATTGCGGCCCATAGCGACGGAGCCCCTATCATGGCGTCCTATGCGGTCCCTGAGCATTTCGGCACGCACTTCGATGCGCCCGTACACGGCGGGATCGGGCTCTCATCGGTCGACCGAGTTCCTACGACCGATCTGTTCGGGCCGGCAGTCGTGATCGACGTCACCCAACAGGCCACAGCCAACCCGGACTACGCTGCCACACAGGCCGACATCGAAGCGTGGGAAGCCGAGTACGGCCGCATCCCCGACGGGGCTGTCGTCCTCCTTCGATCCGGGTGGGCCGAGCGCTGGACGGAGGGAGACGCGTACTACAATCAGGACGGCAACGGGCAACCTCACTTCCCGGGTTTCGCCGTCGATGCGGCACGCTTCCTCGTCTCGGAGCGACGGATCGCGGGCATCGGGGTGGACACGGGGAGTGTGGATCCCGGGAACGCCGACGGCTTCCCGGTCCACGGGATCGTGAATGGGTCAGGCCATTTCCATTTGGAGAACTTGGCGAGCCTCAGCGACCTCCCCTCTTCAGGGGCATACCTGATCGTCGCTCCAATTAAGATCGAGGGTGGATCAGGAGGACAGGTGCGCGTGTTCGGTGTGGTGCCCTAATGCATCGACTCGCGACAGCGTCATAACCGCTCCTTGATGCGTACGGGACGGACGGCGCGTACCATAAGACGATCGATTGCGTGATTCAGGAGCTCTCCGCCATGTCCCTCCCGGCCTTACTGGTAGCCGCCGTCACCGCCATCTCGATGGCCATTCCCGTTGGCGATGATTTCAAGATGACGATCCAGGACGTATTCACGATCACTGGGCGTGGACTCGTCGTCACGGGTCGCGTTGAGGGAGGCCCCGTCTCGAATGGCGACGAGATATGCTTACGGTCGGAAGGCGACGAGCCGCGCACGGTCACGGTGAAGGGAGTGGAACAGTTCCGGCAGCTGCTGGAAACCGCCGAGCCGGGAATGAATGTCGGCCTCCTTTTCGAAGACCTCGAGAAGTCCGAGGTAGAAGCTGGAGACGTGCTCACTGCGAGCTGTGACTGATCGTGTCCGAGAGTCGTCCACCGGCGATCGCCCGCTAGAGGGGTCGGGTATGCGTGCGACGGGCGGCGAGCAAACGGTTTCCCGCGCGACCAAGCTCGAGGTCGAGAGATCTGACCTCGCAACCCCGACCGCTCAGGTCAGCCGCCCTCCCCGATAAATCTTCGTCTCGTTCTGAGGCGTATGAATCAAGAGATGGGCGTCGCTGCGCCCGTACGATGCCATCAGGTCGAGCATGACCTCTTCTTCGCCCATCCAAGGGAAGGCGTAGACGACGTCGAAGTCGTCCAACGAGTGCCCTAGTTCGAGGTAGCCGGAGGGTCCTCGACCGATCGTGCCAAGACGATTCTTTCCGTCCTGGCCTCGCGGCTCCCACCCCATGGGGAGGAAACTCCCACTGGCAAAGCGCGCCCTAGACTCCCACTTCGCCGCGAGATCGCGGGCAACGCGGACGAGCGACGAATCGAGTTCGATCCCGTACGACTCGAAACCCAGCATGTCCGCCACGATGGTGATGACGCCCGTCGCCGAGCCCCATTCGAGGAAGCGACGCTCGGGCGCCCGAAGGGACAAAAGCGCACGAAGGACCGAGTCGTAGTCAGCCGCGACAAAGGGGTGCCAGTGGTCCTGTCGAACGTCGGCGTCGAAGCGGTCCCAGAACCGGCGGCCCTCCTCGCAGACCGCCTCGATACGCCCAGTCAGCGCCGGGTCGAGGCCCGACGCAGACTCAAGTCGGATCAGGAGCTTCCGGCTCGGCCGCGCTCTCGCTGGGGGCCTCGCCCCGCTGAGCCGCCTCCTTCTCTTCCTGCTCGCGCCGGCGGCGTTCCGCCTTCTCTTGCTTCTTCTTCTGCTTCCTCAATTCCCGCTGTTTCTTCTCAAAACCGTAGTTGGGGCGTCGCGCCACTGTACCTCCCATGAGTGATCCGCTTGGCCTCGATAGGCACGCGGACCGAACCGCTTTCCCTACGAAGCTAGCGCATCAGACGAAGGATGGCGGGACCGAGCACCTAGTGGGGCTCGAGTATCACGTCGTCCCCGACCGTCAATCGTCCTTGCGTCACCGTCGATCCGTAGACGCCGAGGCACCCCTCTCGGTGCTCCGCGACCGCACGTAAGACCGCCGGCGTCTTCTCTCCGGTTTCGGGATCGATCGTGATCACCACACATCGACCGTCCCGTTTGTCGAAGCGCATGCGCACACCACCGACACGCACGACGCACCCAAGCCACGCATCCTCCTCGAAGGGATCTTGAGAGGTGAGGTCGATCAACAGGTTCGGCCGGAACCGGAGTGGATCGAGCTCCTGATCCACCATCTCACCGAGGCGAGCAACGGTCTGGACGGAGATCAGCGAGACCGGGAACGCGTCGAAGGCGCCCCGATCCAACCGAATCAGTCGAGCCCCAGGTGGGTGCAACTCCTCAGCCAGCCCCGGGTCTCGGACGTCGACGACCCCACCTGTTGGAGTCCTGACCACGGTCGGTGACGAGTCAGGGTTGGTGGGATCCTCGAAGGCCGGATGGTACTCCCACATATCCCGACGTTGGCGGAGCGTGAGCCATGGGAAGCCCCCATGCGCGGCTTCGTCGCGCACGAACGCCCAGCGACGATCCCCGCTCAATCCGTTCCATGTGACCTGGACGGACTCCATACTCTCGGCCGCCATCGATTTCACCGGATACCGCCAGAGTCCGACTAGACGGCCAACAACTCGTGCGTCGAGTGATGACGACATGCTCTTCCGCTCCACTTGGCGACTTTGTCACCGCGAGTATCCAACGGTGAGAGCTGGCGTCAAGAGTAACTGTCGCGACAAGCTGTGTGCATGGCGCACAGGAGCAGTGGGGCTCGGACGTATGGAGGGCGACCGTGAGATCGGTTCAGGCCCTGTTGCGTCGTTTCGACGCGAGCCACCGCGCACGACGCTACCGGACTCGTGTCGACCCTGCCGAGATCGCGTGGATGCGCGAGGTCCTGCGTCCCGGGGACGTCGCGGTCGATGCGGGGGCCTATAAAGGCGGATATACCTTCTGGATGCGTCAGGCGGTTGGGCCCACGGGCTTCGTCTACGCCTTCGAGCCGCAGCCGGGGCTGGCGACGCGCCTCACGAAGACCGTGGAGGCGTACGGATGGTCGAACGTGACGGTACGAGCGTCAGCTCTGGGAGCCTCACGCGGCGAAAGGACACTGCACGTGCCCGGGGAAGGTCACTCTCCCCGGGCTTCACTCGTTGTGGAACGGCCCGGCGCACGGCCTGAGTCCATTGTCGAAGAGACGCTCGACGAAGCACTCCATTCGATGCCCGCGGGAGCCAGACTTTCCTTCCTCAAGTGCGACGTCGAAGGACACGAACTCGAAGTGCTCAGGGGAGCTGGTGAAACGCTGGCCGAGTATCGGCCCGCCCTACTCGTCGAACATGAAGCAAGATTCTGCCCTCCTGGAGAGGCAGGCCACGTGTTCGAACACCTTGCATCGATCGGCTATCACGGCTCCTTCTTCATGAACGGAGCACGCCACCCTCTCGAAGATTTCGACTTCGCGGCACACCAGGTCGAGGGGCAGCGGCCATACGTGAACAACTTCATCTTCCAGGCGACGGAGTGATGCGTTCAGGGCTCGAGAGATGAGCACAATCTTGCGCTCACATGGAATCTGGGCCGCACTCCTCCTGGCCTTCCCCGCCATCGGATCTGCGCAGTGCCGTTCCACTCCGGTGACGAGTTCGACCACGATGCAGTACTGCGTGTTCGGCTCGGGCGCGCCGACGTTCGTCTTGGCCGCAGGGGCAGGTATGTCCAGCGCCACCTGGCGTAGCCTGATTCCCACGCTGGCCGAATTCGGAACTGTGGTCTCCTTCGATCGGCCGGGCTTCGGAGGGAGTCCTGCCAGTCAGGGGCTACGCTCCCCGGCGCAGATCTCTTTAGAGCTGGCCGAGTTGCTTCGACGGGTGGAGGTGCCCGCTCCGTACGTATTCGTGGGACACTCGATGGGGGCGCTCCACGTCGTCGGTACGGCCGCGGCGCTGTCGGACGAGACCCGCGCGGTCATCATGCTCGATGCTCCACCACCCGATTTCGAAGCGCGCCGCCTCGAACTGCTTTCCCCCGAAGAGCAAGAAGCTAGGCGCGTGATTCTCGCCCGGGGTGCGGCGGCGGCGCCTCCGACGGTACGGGCGGAGCGGCTCGGGGCGCTTCGGGAACCCTTCCGCGTCCAGCCTGGTCTTCTGGGTGACATACCCGTGGTCGTCATCGCCGCAGACGACCAAGATTTCGGAGCGCAGAACCAGGAGGCGCACCGATCACTTTGGCGCGAGCTCTCGGAGGACTTCCTGACTTTGTCGGCCGACAACCGTCTCGTCTTGGCAACCGGCAGCGGACATATGGTGCACCTGGATCGGCCTGATCTCGTGACGGATATCCTTCGGTCACTTGCACGTCCTCGTTCCGACTAGCCTCAAGGGTCACAATCGAGCCACCTCACTCGTCCCTTCAGAGTCGGATTGCTCCTGAAGGGAAGAGTCATGTTCGCTCGGCCTCCGCTCGCGCCCTGCTGTCTCGGGGCCCTGGTGAGTGTAGTCTTCGGATGCACCAACTCATTCGCGATCTCCGACGGCGGAGTCGAGGTCGTGCGCGAGTCGAGCACGTTCGTGATCCGCAACAAGTCCTCCCGCCTGGACGCGACCCGAGTGCTCGTAGAGCTCGAGACCTCCTACGTGATCGACCTGGCTCCATGCGAAAGCTGGACACCGCGCCTCGCACCCGAATCGGAGGAGGTCGTACCCTTTGCCGACGTGATGGGGTACCATGAAGACGCCGACACTGTCGTAGTGCATTGGTGCCTGCTTGACGGGGATGAGGCAGTCGACGGGGGAGGAGTGCGGCTCTCCTTCGATTAGGGCTATCCGCAGGAGGCGAGCATCTCGTGAACTTCCCTATACTCCGCCGAGTGCTCGCAACGATCGTCGGAGGGCTCCTCGGGTTCCTTCTTCTCGCTTTGCTGGTCTTCACGACGTTCTGGCACCCAGCCTGGCTCGCGCTCCCGGTGCTCGGCGCGCTCATCGGCTTGGCACGAGGGGATGAGGGCATCAAAGCACTCGCTCGCGTGGTGAGTCTCGCCGGATGACGGAGACTTCCACGATTGTCCGCAAGGCGATCGGGTACATCACCCACGAGAAGAGAGTTCTCTTCTTCCGGGCCGAAGAGTGCCCCGAGCTTGGAGCTGAGCTTCCGGGCGGGACGCTCGAACCCAACGAATCGGTCGAGGATGGGCTCGCCCGAGAGCTTGCCGAAGAGACGGGGCTGACCGCGTTCGGCCCTGCCCATTTCCTCGGAATGACCGTCTTCGAAGCCGACGATGGAAGAAACGAAGTCCAACACCGGCACTTCTACCACGTGCCACTCGAGGAGACCGCGCCCGCGCAGTGGAGTCGGGTCGTCGAGGAGGGGAACGGCACCTTCACATTCCTCTTCTTTTGGGCCCCCGTCGGCGCACCCCCCGATGAGATCTACCCTGGGCACGATGCGTTCCTCGCCGACGTGGCGGCCCGAGTCTTCGCGTCATCATGACCTACTTCGATGATGCCCGGATCTCTCGAAGAGATTGGGTTCGACACGCCGCCGCAGTCGGCCTAGGAACCGCCCTCAGTCCGCGCGCTCTGAAAGCCCTCCAGCGGCAGCTGCCCGAACCGTTGATCGAGCGAACGATCCCCGGTACCGACGAAACGCTTCCTGTCATCGGGCTCGGCGGGGCGAACTCTTTCGCCAACACGGCCCTGGAGGAGTCCCGCGCCGGTGAGTACCGACGCATTCGTGAAACCCTCGCCGCGCTCGTCGAGGGAGGCGGGTCGGTGTTCGACACGGCATACGGGTACGGTGCGAGCGAGCAGGTGGCAGGCCAGATCAGCGAAGAGCTCGGCGTTGCCGATCGCATTTGGTGGTCGACAAAGTTCAATGCGGCGAGGGTGGCCGGCGGAGTGGAGGAGGACGCCGATCTCGATACGGCACGATACCAGATTCAACGCTCCTTTCTCCGGCTCAGGCGTCGACAGATTGACTTGTTCCAAGTGCACAACATGGGCGACCCCCTGCGCCAACTCACTCTGTTGAAGGAGCTCAAGGAGCTTGGCTACGTCCGCTACATCGGGGTCACCTCCACCTTCGAGCCGCAGTACGAAGCTCTAGCAGAGGTCATGAGAAGCGAGCCAATCGACTTCGTCGGCGTCGACTACGCGATCGACCACCGGGTAGCCGAAGATGTCATCCTTCCTCTGGCGCAGGATCGCGGGATCGGCGTCCTCGCGTACATGCCCTTCGGGCGCACCCGCCTCTGGAACCGGATCGGGGATCATCCCCTCCCCGATTGGGCTCACGACTTCGACGCTCATACGTGGGCCCACTTCATGCTCAAGTTCGTGATCGCCCACCCGGCCGTGACCGTGGTGTGCCCCGGCACGAGCGATCCGGCGCACATGGTGGACAATCTGTCGGCCGGCCGCGGCAGGCTTCCAGACGAGGAGCAGGTGGAGCGGATGACTCGATGGGTGGACGCTCTCCCGTCGAGGTAGCCAACCCTCCCCACCCCATAGGGAGTTGGAGCACCAGCTCGCCCACGGAAGGGTCAATCTCTAGACTCAGGGTACGAAGCTTCCGTCCCGTTTCACACGAAATTCGCCTGGAGGTCGCCTTGTCCTCGCCTCTCCGCAGGGTCAATCCACTGCTGCCGTACCTCGTGGCGGTTCCCGCCCTGCTCATCTCCCTGGCGGCTCCCCCACACGCCCTGGGTCAGAACCCCCTCGATGACCCCGAGGTGCGGGCGCAAGTCGATCTGTTCTCGGCGTGGCTCGAAGGCCAGATCGAGATTCGCGGGCTGCCTGGAATCGTGGTCGGTGTCGTGTCCGGTGACGACCTCGTGTGGGCAGAAGGCTTCGGCTACGCCGACACGGACGAACGTCGCCCCATGCGAACAGACACCCGCTTTCGGATGGCGTCGCACAGCAAGCTGTTCACGGCCGCAGCGATCATGCAGCTCCGTGAGCAGAACAAGGTCCGCCTCGACGACCCGGTCACGGAGTACCTTCCTTGGTTCACCTTCGCAGGCGGCTCACCAGACGACCCTCCGGTCACGATCGAACACCTGTTGACGCATAGTTCTGGGCTCCCGCGCGAGGCAGGACCGCATTGGACAGACTTCGACTTCCCGACCGCCGAAGAGGTGCGGGAGTTGATGCCTCAGCGGGTCGCGCCTTTCTCACCCGAGGTCCGATGGAAGTACTCGAACCTCGCATACACGATCGCGGGGATGGTCGTCGAAGAGGTCAGCGGGCTCTCGTGGGCGGAGTACCTCGAAGAGAACATCTTCGGCCCTTTGGGCATGTCTGCTACGAGTGTCGACATCGACGATCCTGGACTCGCCACCGGGTACGGCCGTCGTATGCCCGACGGCTCGCGACAAGTCTTCCCTTTTGTGGACGCGAGGGGGATGGCCGCGGCGACCGGGCTTACGTCCACGGTCGAAGACATGGCACGCTTCGTCTCGGCTCAGTTCCGTACCGGCCCACGAGGTAACGACCGCATCCTCAGCACTGCGTCACTCCGGGAGATGCACCGCGTACGGATGTTGGAGAACACGTGGACCCGAGGCCAAGGGATCGGATTCAGCGTGAATCGGGTGGACGGAAAGCTCTACGTCGGGCACGGAGGCGGATATCCGGGCTATACCACGAACACCACCATCCAACTCGATTCCGAGGTGGGTGTGGTCGTCCTCACGAACACGAATGACTCCAACCCGTCTCAAATCGCTCGAGAGCTGATGAGAACCGTGGGCGAGGCCGTCGCCGGAGCGACGGCCGAAGAGTCGGTGGAACCGATGTGGGATCCCGACTGGGCGCGCTTCGCGGGCGTGTACCGCAGCCGCGGCGGTGAGACCCGTGTTCTGGTGCTGAACCGGAGGCTGGTCACGATGAACCCCTGGGCGACGAGCATCAATGCACCGACGGAGTTGGAGCCCGTGGGTGACGGTACGTTCCGAATGCTCGCACCAACCGGTGGCGGACCCGTTGGAGAGGTCGTGCGGTTCGTCGAAGAGAACGGGGAGGTCGTGCGGATGGTGACTGGAGATTCGTACTCCGTGCGAGTGCGGTAGCGAGTCGTGGTTAGTCCCACCGGATGGAAGGCGCTCCTCCGCGAAACGGGTGCGGTTCTGGCGGCGATCCTCGTCGCGTTTGGCCTCGACGCATGGTGGGAAGGACAGGTGCAACGAAGTGAGGCGCTCGAGGCACTCGCGGCCGTGCGGACGGAGCTCACGGCCAACCTCGCACAACTCGACAGTGTGATCGAAGGCAATGGCGCCGCTCTCGAGGGCCTTGCCCGCTATATCGCCTTGACCCCGGCGGACATAGACACTCTGCCCGACGAGGAGCTTCGAGCTCTTCTCGGGGGGATGGAGATCAAGACCGTGACGCCCGAACTCGGTGCGCTCAACGCTTTTCTGGCTGGAGGTTACCTGCCTGAGCTAGAGTCCAATGAGACACGCTCTGGGCTGGCCGGCCTACCTGCGGCGTTCGGAGATCTAGGCGAGGAAGATCGCGTGATTCAGGACGGCGGATGGGATCTCCTGCTGTCGGTCTTCGAAACCCAAGATCCGGCGGGTGCCCTCCGCGTCCTCACCGGGACCGAGTCAGACCCGGAAAGACTCCGAGCCTTTCTCCGTACGAGTCGAAGCTCCGAAACAGCGACGGCCGGGTGGGCCTCTATCGTCGTCATCGCAGGCATGTATCAGCAGGAGCTCCCGATCGTGAGAGCCCGGGTTGAGGCCGCGCGGGCATTGGTCGACCTCGAGTTCGAACGCTAGAGACCCGCTAGATCGGTAGGTGGCGCACCTGGGTGGTGGAGGTGGGTCTCATCACCCAGAAGCCGACAAGAGCCAAGAAGGCGGCTCTCAGGATGGCGACCCCGATATCTGGCATCCCGAGTACGTCTACCATCCCCGGGACGGCGAACCAGTAGTACAAGACCGCCGATAACGCTGCGCTCAAAAGGACGAAACGCTGCGCTTTGGCGACCCCGAGGACGGTCGCTAGACCCACGAGGAGAAAGCTGGCCCCTGCATATGAGAACACGTGGGCGTACACCGACGGCGCCGATGCCAGAGGGACATCCGCAGCGGTGAAGTAGCCGAGTACGAAGCCCGGAAAACTCGCTGCGAAGGCTCCGAAGGGCGTGAATAGCCAACGGCGGTCTCTACGATGCGGACCGATCACTTGGGCCACGGACTTCGTCGGTGCCAGGTCCACACACCCGCGTCGAGTGCACAGGATACACGGAGCACACCGGGCATTCGCGACGTCCATTACCGGGCGCTGGCCATAGAGCCGCTCGACCGGAAGGACGGGGCAAATCGAGTTACAGAAGCCAGCCTTCGATGTGAACAGCACCCCAGCCACAGCGGCTGCGATGGCTAGCACGCCGATCACCACGGCGAGCGCAGTCCCGTCACTGTTCAGCAGGAACCTTCGAGCGGGCACGAGAAGATAGAGCAAGACTACACCGACGGCACCCGCGCTCACGACCCCGGCGGACATACTCCTTTGCCCCCACCGATCTCCGATCGTCTTATTGATCGACGCCAAGGGGCATGCGTTCCGCCATAGCGTCGGGCTCACGAGGAACGTCGCAGGAAGCAGCGGAATCACCGCGTTCCACAGTACGTCGAGCGTCGGTGCTGGCGTGACTACGAGCGCCACCAGGAGGACTACCGCGCCCGAGAGAGCGGATACTTGTATCAGCCGCCAGAGCGTACCGTAGACCCCTTCAGGGTTTCGGATCGGGACTTCGGTCATCGGACCTCGAATGGCGGGTCGACGGGCGCGCTCGTGCTCAAGGTAACGTGCCGACCGGGGCGACTTCCCCACAAGGACTAGCCAAAGCGGCAGTCCCGTCCGAAGGTGGACACACCCCTCGCTCATAGAATGCCCCCGCGCCCCACGTGTTCTCGCCTCATCCGCCACTGCCCAACTCCGTAGCCCTAGGCGTACTCGTCCTGGTCGTCTCCGCCTGCCAGGATCACGGCCAACCGAGCTCGAACGCCTTCGTCCCAAACTATGACGAGAGTCGTGTTCCCGCGTACTCGCTACCCGATCCGTTGGTCTCCGATGCCGGGGCTCCGGTCGCAACGCCGGACGGTTGGGTAGCGCGCCGCCAGGAAGTTCTCACCCTCTTCGAGAACCACATGTTCGGGGCGACGCCAGCCACCTCGCCCTCGATCGACTTCGAACTACGCTCCGAGGGACCTGCCTTCGACGGCAGGGCGCTACGTCGTCAGGTGCAGCTCTCGATCGGAGAGGGATCAACGGCTCGCAGCGTCGACCTCCTCATCTATCTCCCGGCCTCGGCGGACGCGCCCATCCCCATCTTCTTGGCCCTCAACTACTACGGGAACGCAAGCATCCACCCCGACCCGGAGATCCACCTCACGCGCGCGTGGATGCAGGAGAATCCGGAGTTCGGGATCGTAGAGCATCGGGCGACCGAGGCGACGCGTGGAGTCCGCGCATGGCGGTGGCCGGTGGAAGAGATCGTCGAGCGAGGGTACGGACTGGCGACCCTCCACTACGGCCAGGTCGAGCCCGACTTCCAGGGCGGGGCGTCCGAGGGGCTCCGAAGCCTCGCCGCTGGCGTGGCCGAGACTGGGGAGTGGGGAGCGATCGGGGTCTGGGCGTGGGGCCTGAGTCGGGCGATGGACTACCTCCAGACGGACCCCGAAGTCGATGCACGGCGCGTCGCGGTCGCGGGGCACTCCCGATTGGGGAAAGCCGCTTTATGGGCGGGAGCGCAGGACGAACGCTTCGCCATGGTCATCTCGAACAACTCGGGAGCGGGAGGCGCAGCTCTTTCCCGGCGACGCTACGGCGAGACGGTCGCTCGTATCAACACCGTGTTCCCCCACTGGTTCAATGACTCGTTCAAGGAGTACGGCGAGCGCGAAGCCGATCTCCCCTTCGACCAACACATGCTCCTCGCTCTCATCGCGCCACGTCCGGTGTACGTCGCCAGCGCCATAGAAGACCGATGGGCCGACCCGCGTGGCGAGTTCTTGTCTGCCTTCCATGCAGGTCCGGTCTTCACCCTGCTCGGCGGAGATCCGATTCCCTCGGGAGTCTGGCCGGGAGTCGGGACGTCTCTTCAGCACACGGTTGGCTACCACCTGAGGTCGGGCGGGCACGACCTGACCGCATACGACTGGGACCGCTTCATGGACTTCGCAGACCTTCACTTCGGACGGGGCGGTCAGAGGCCCTGACGAACCGCCGCCACGGACTGCTGAGACGGCTCAGTGTTGCGGATTTGAAGTCCCTGTTCTTCTTCACGGAAATCACTTTTCTTGTCGGGCCAACTCGACTCCACGGTGGACCCCCCTCATGAGAGATCCCTTCGTCATCGGCAACGGCTCGATCGAGCCCGGGACCATTGGACGCGCGGCGATCACCTTCGGATCAGTCGCAGAGGGACGGGAAAGAGAGATCCCGCTTCTCGTCTGCCACGGCGCCCACGACGGTCCGACCCTGTGGATCAATGGCGCCACGCACGGCGACGAACCCGAGGGCGCCTTCTCGATCTTCCGACTCTTCGAGGAGCTCGACGCTGGGAGCGTCTCAGGAACCGTCGTCGGCGTACCTGCGATGAATGTGCCGGCGTTCGCCGCCGGCAAGAGGGGGGATCCGCTCGACTCCTTTACGTACGACATGAATCGGATGTACCCGGGCCGCGCCGACGGATACCCAACGGAGCGAGCCGCGTGGGCCCACTGGATGGCGATGAAGGACGCGTGTGATCTCCAGATCGCGATCCACTCGGGAGGAGAGCACTCCTACCTCGCTCATATGATTTTCGCGGCAGACAATGCGGTAAGCCTCGAGCTCGCTGCGGCGATGGGTCCTGCTTGGGATCTCGTCTTCAAGAGCGGCGTGGGTGGAGCCAACCCTTCGTCGAAGATGGCTGAGCTAGGCAAAGGCGGTATCACGGTCGAGCTCGGCGGAAACTGTCGCACCCTCACGAGCGACTTCCACACGATCGCGAACGATTTGGCGGCGGGGTACGCCAACGTCATGCGGCACTACGGCATGCTCCCGGGAGATGCTAACTACGCGTCCGAATGGCGAATGGGACATCAGGAGGCACTTCTCGCACCCGCCTCGGGAATGTGGGTTGGTGACGCCGAGATGACATTCGAGACCTCCATGCCCGCGGGCACCCCGCTCGGTCAGGTCTACGACTTGTACGGCGACGTCGCAGGAGCCGTGGTCGCACCTCAAGAGGGGGTCGTCTTCGGACTACGTTCACGGCCCTCCGTGCTCGAGGGGGAGTGGTGCTGCTTCTTCGGAATCATCGATGAGGTGCGGGATGACCTCATTCCGGAGGGCTAGGGGCCCGGTTACGGGAGCGAGTCGACCTGAATCGGCGGACGGCTGATCCTGCGACCTCTGCCCCGCTTCGCATCCAACGTACCCTCGGAGACGATCACCTCTCCGCGCGAGACCGTGTGGGTCGGGAAACCCTTCAACCGCATCCCCTGATACGGGCTGTAGTCGACCTCGGAGTGAAGCATACTAGGGTCGATGGACACCTCTCGATTGGGATCGACGACGATCACGTCGGCGTCCGCCCCAGCCTCGATGACCCCCTTCCCTCTAAGACCGAAGATCCGCGCGGGCGCCGTCGCGGTGAGCTCGACGAATCGCTCGGCGCTGATACGACCTGCAGCCACGCCTTCGGTGAAGAGGATGGGGAGACGGGTCTCGATGCCCGGGAGGCCGTTGGGGATCTCCGTGAAGTTGTCGCACCCCCCCGTCTTCTGGCCTTCGTACCGAAAAGGGGCGTGGTCGGACGAGACCTGTTGGATCGATCCGGCAGCTAGAGCCTCCCAGAGAGCGTCGATGTGAGAACGGTCTCGCATGGGCGGACTACAGACGAACTTCGCTACCTCACACCCCTTGTCGGGATCGTAGACGGAGTCGTCGAGCACGAGATACTGGGGACACGTCTCCGCTGTAACGGGGGCGCCCCGCTCTCGGGCCGCCTCGACGTGTCGCGCGGCCCCGGCCGACGTGACGTGGGCGATACAGATGGGTGCTCCCGCAACCTCGGCGAGCATGATCGCTCGGTTGGTCGCCTCCGCTTCCACTTCGGGGGGACGTGAGGGAGCGTGGAATGCGGGTCCGGTGTTGCCTTCGGCCAGGTGCCGTTGGATGAGGTGGGTCACCGCACAGTCGTTCTCACAGTGTGCGTAGATCAAACCGCCGTTCGCACCGGCAACCTCTAGCAGGAGAATCAGATCGTCGTCTCCGATCTTCTTGTCCCCATACGTCATGTAGACCTTGAACGACGGGAAGTCGGCCCCGATGAGATGCACCATCTCAGCCAAGACGGCGTCGTTTACATCGGTCACGATCATATGGAAACCGAAGTCGATGATCGTGTCGGCCGAGATCAAGTCGAGACGCGCGTCCTTCGCCTCGATCAAAGATCCATCTCGCTCTTGGAGCCCGAAGTCGACGATCGACGTAACGCCTCCGTACGCCGCGGCGACGGTCCCGGTGTAGAAGTCATCGGCCGTCGTGACGCCCAGACGCCCGATGGGGTGGGCGAGGTGCGTATGGGTGTCGATCCCGCCCGGCATGACCAAGCATCCCTCGGCTTCGATCACACGAGCACCATTCGTCGGCTCGTTTCCCTGTGCCTCGCTTCGCGGTGTCACCCGTTCGATGACGCCGTCTCGTACGAGGACATCAGCGTCCTCCCGACCGGTCGCGGACACTACCGTCCCACCACGAATCCATAAATCAGACATCTGAGCTCTCAGCTATTAGTAGGCGGTGACCATTGTGCGAATTCGGCGGGACGTCCGGACACGTACTCCGGTCCATGCTTCTCCAAGGCCCGAGTGAGGGCGAAGGCGTCAAAGCGGTACCCGCTCGGATTCCCCCGAAGCGAGGCAAGGTAGAGAAAGGCCGGGGCGAGAATGACGGGATCATTCCACTCCGCCCGCTCTTCGGGGGATACCGAACCGACATCCTCCGTGGTGAGCGAGGTAGGCTTGATGCGCACACCAGGGCTGAGTGTGTTCGCGCTGATTCCGGCATCCGCGAGCTCCAGGGCAAGGCACCGCGTCAGCCCTTCCAAGCCGAACTTCGAGGCGCAATAAGCCGATTCGTCCACAAATCCCTCTATGCCCGCACGCGAACTCACGTTGATGATCGAACCTCCATCTCGCGCCAGCCCGGGAAGGAGATCCCGAGTCAACAGCATAGGCGCCGTGAGATTGATCGCAATCGTGCGATCCCAGTGATCTGCGGTCATCTCTCGTCCACTGACGAACTCGAGGATCGCCGCGGCGTTGACCACGGCTCGAAGACGTGAGGCTTTGGCACGGACATCGATCGCGAAGTCCGCGACCTCGTCCCTATCGAGGAGATCCACTACCCGCACCTCGACGGCGCCTCCCTCCGCTACCACCTGGTCGGCCGCTTGGTGAAGCTCGCTTTCGAGCTCGGAGGTCATCCAGACACGGGCTCCAGCGGCAGCCAGCACACGTGCGAAGCCAAGGCCGAGGCCCCGACTGGCGCCGGTGACGACTGCGTCGACCCCGCGCAACGAGCTGGAGAGGGCCTCCAACGAATCAGTCGGGTTCGTCATTTCGATCGTGCTTCCCGCACCAGGCAGTGCATCAGAGAGGATCGAGTCGGCGCGAGAAGGTAGGGACGCCGATTCACACGGCAACGGTTTGCTCACCTCGGGCCGGGCCGCGTATGATCGCGCCCAGTCGTCGGACACAGCCACGCATTCCCTAAACGAGGACCCGCCCCATGACGCTAGACCGCCGGCAGTTCACCAAGATGGCCGGCGCGGGGGCTGGCGCTTTGGCTGTCGCTTGGCAGGCCGCGTGCGGCGAGATGGCCGAAACGGGAGGGGTGTCTGACGACACCCTTCGCACCCTGCTCGACGCCCAAGGCCCGCGCGGCATCTACGACGAACCGTCCGAGTTCGAGAGGCTAAGGGCGGCCGTAGAGAGTCGGACGCGGATCTCACAACAGCTTCGGGCCTTCGAACTCTCACCCGACGAGCAACCGCTCACGATCTTCAGGCGAGGCTAACCATGCAGGAGACTCCCCTGCACTACTTGACGATCCCGGAGTTGGCATCGCGTCTCGACGCGGGGACGCTCACCTCGGTGGAGCTAACCGAGATGTACCTCCAGCGGGCTGAAGAGTTGGACACGCCACCGTTCCCCTTACCCAGCGAGCCTCGTTCGGATCATGACGGCAAACTCGCGACGATGGTCACCATCGCCCGCAACGAAGCGTTGGCGTCGGCGGAGCGCGCGGACGCGGAGCTGCGGGCCGGACAACGTCGCAGCATTCTCCATGGTATCCCCTACGGAGTGAAAGACCTGCTCGACACGGCCGGCATTCGGACCACTTGGGGCTCAGGCATCTTTCACGATCGGGTCCCGGATCGGAACGCGGCGGTCATCGACCGGCTCGAGGAGTCCGGGGCCGTGCTCATGGCAAAGATGTCGCTCGGCGAGTTTGCGGGCGGAAACACGAGTTCGGCGCTCAACCCGTGGAAGTTGGACCGCACGTCGTTCGGGTCGTCGAGCGGAACCGTTTCGGCGGCCGTCGCTGGGTTGATCGGGTTCGGGATCGGCACCGAGACGGGCGGCTCGATTGTCTTTCCGGGGTCTGCCGTGGGGGCAACGGGTCTGCGCCCCACCTTCTCCCGCGTCTCACGACACGGGTGCATGCCACTCTCGTGGAGTCTCGACAAAATCGGACCGGTGGGTCGGTCCGCACAGGACTGCGGCTACGTGCTCGAACAGATCATCGGTTTCGACGCACGCGACAACTCGTCGTCGGACCGCCCCTTCACCTTCCGGTCGGAGCCGGGTTCGATGTCGGGCCGCCGCCTCGGGGTACATCGGCCCGAGTTCTTGCTCAGCCAATCCGATCACAACAGACAGGTCTTTCAGCAGGCGCTCGATGTATGGGAGGCGATGGGCGTCGAGATCGTGGAGATCGATCTTCCGACGTATCCAACCGGTGCGCTCTTTACGACGATCGTCACGGTAGAGAGCGGAACGATTTTCGAGCCGCTCTTGGCGGACGGTTCGGCCGCCGGGATGTTCTCCTTCAACCAGGATCGGGCTGCGGGGTGGATGGCTGGTCGCATGATGCCCGCCTCCGACTATCTGACTGCACAGCGGATCCGCAGTCAGCTCACCCGAGAGGTCGACGCACTCGTGGCAGGGGTCGATGCCGTGGTAGCCCCCACCTGGCCGAACGGAGCCGCGATGCGGGAGGTCAGCAACGGATGGCCGATCCCTGCGCGTCACGAGTGGGAGCCACCAGCGGATGTAGGTGGCGCCACACCCAGGCTGAACTCTATCGCGAATCTGGTCGGTCAACCGGGTCTGAACATCCCGTGCGGCTTCGACCCGGACGGTCTGCCGCTATGCCTCCAAGTCGTGGGGTCCGCCTTCGACGACCAGTCGGTACTCGACTTTGGGATGGCATTCCAGGACCAGACGGATTGGCACCTTCAACGGCCCCCATACCCATGGCGCACATAGCGGTCCGGCGGGTCGCTTACTCCTGAATAAACCCGGCGACCTCGGCGACGGCAGAGTGAAGCTTGTCCTCTTCCCAAGCCGAGATGCGTCCCCACACGAGCCTAAGGAGTGTGAGCAGCACGGGTAGGATGGTCAGGAAGAGGAGCACTTGGGGCAGCGACCCCGAGTTCGCACCGTCGACGACCCCGAAGATGGTCGCCATCGTCCCCATGATCGTGGCAGGCAAGAAGGTGACGATCGCCAGTTGAGAGATGTTGGACGTCCCTGACACGCGCGTCACTCCGTCTCTTGAGGAGATCGAGATGAGACGCTCCCCCGCCTCACCCGTCGTCGACCACTCGAGCCCACCCCCGACCTCGGAGACCTTGCCGGGCTTGCCGTAATGTCTCCGGATCGAGGCCAGCACGTCGACGGAGTCGTCTTCCCCTAACTCGCCACGAACAGACCGCTCGACGTTCAAGACATTCGAGGCGCCCAAGATTCGACGCGCCGGAGTGGGGCGATCCCCCTCCAGCGATCGGACGGCACGCTCCATCCGGTCCGCATCGATTCCGACCTCGGCGCCAACCTCCTTCAGCTCGGCCAAGGTCAGGCCGTCGCCCGACGCGAGGGCCTTGGTCGGCACCTCTTCAACAGCCCGCTTCAGAATCTCCCGCACCTGCCGGTCGGAGAAGCGACGTTCATCCACGCTGTGTCCCTTCAATAACAGTACTGTTCGCCCTCATGGCACCTCTCACCTCCCGTACGATTCGGCCGCCCACCATCTTCGACACGTGCCATCCCAAGAGTGTACTGTCACCGTACGGTACTCAGGAGCAAGGAAAACCTCATGGGGAAAAGGGGAGCCAACTTCAATCCGGCCGTAGAGTCCGCCGCAAGCAGCCTTATCGAGGCGCTCAGCGAATGCGGGGACGTCAGCGGTCGCAGGATGTTCGGTGGAGTAGGCGTGTTCTGTGGCGGGACGATGTTCGGCATTGTCGACTCGACGGGCGCCATCTTCCTAAGAGCGGGACCGTCGAACCAGACGCTCTTCGACGACGCTGGAAGCGAACGGCACGGCCGCATGCCGTACTACTCTGTCCCAGCCGAGGTTCTGAACGACGCGCCCACGCTGGTGCGATGGGGGCACGCTGCGATCGAGGCCAGCCGCGAAGCTAAAGCCGGCTGACCCCGACCGAAGCACAATGTCAGCGACCGTTGCCTCCGCCGACCACGCTCGCACGGTAGTCGAGCGGCGGGTCGCGATCTCCGAGTAGCGGCTCGTAGATGTAGTTCGGACCACGACGCCGAAGGAACTCATCCTGGGCGGCTTCGATCAGCGAAGGGGTCGTAAACAGGTCATGCATGGTGAACGCCAGCGTCTTCGCGGCGTTAATCATCCCCTTGTTCCCGATGGTCGTTCCGCCCGCAGCCACCGCCTGCCACGAATGCGCAGAGGTTCCCGGTACCCACGTCGCGGTGCCGAGCCCTGCCGTGGGTACAGCCCAGCTCACATCGCCCACATCGGTCGACCCACCCTGCCCGGTCTCAATCACCTCGAAGGGCTGGACCCGCTGAGCTGACTCGAGCCCGGGTGTACCGTCCGGGAAAGTCGCGTGGATCATCTCCGCGAACCGTCGCTCCTCGGCATCGTATTCGACGCCGCCAACCCGCGAGAGGTTAGCGTGCATCGCGCGCCCCAGCGCCTCATTGGGCAGGACGTTGTAGATGCCATGGATGACCTCGTACTCCATCCGCGTCTCCGTGCCGATCGCCGCTCCCTCCGCGGTGAGAACGATCCGATCGAAAAGCTTTCGCACCTCCTCTGGATCTGGGTGCCGGACGTAGATGTAGCTCTCGGCGAAATCGGGAATGACGTTCGGAGCCGATCCTCCCGAGGTAATCACGTAGTGCACACGGCTCGCCGGGAGCATGTGCTCGCGCAGCATGTTGATCATGTCATTCATCGCTTCGACACCGTCGAGCGCGGAGCGACCCCTCCACGGCGCGCCGGCGGCGTGGGCCGATTGGCCGTAGAAGCGGAACTTCGCCGACTTGTTTGCCAACGAAGACGATGCACTCGCGCTGTTCTGTGAGCTCGCGTGCCAGTGCAGCATGACGTCGACATCGTTCATGAGTCCCGCGCGAACCATGTACACCTTACCCGCGCCCCCTTCCTCGGCAGGGGTGCCGTACACCCGGATCGTGCCCGGCGTGCCGGTCGCCTCCAACCAGCGCTTGACCGCGATCGCCGCCGCAACGGAGCCGGTACCGAAAAGGTGATGGCCGCATGCGTGGCCGGCGATCTTCCCGGGGATGGGGTCACGTTCGGCCGATCGGCTCTGGTTGATGCCCGGAAGAGCGTCGTACTCGCCCATGATGCCGATGACGGGTCCACCACCCCCGAACGACGCTACGAACGCGGTCGGGATGCCCGCGACACCGGAAGCGATCTCGAAGCCCTCTGCGCGAAGGGTCGCCTGGAGCAAGTCAGACGACTCGGTCTCCATGTAGCCAACCTCGGCCAGCTCCCAGATCTCTTGGGCGACTTCACCAAAGGAGTCGGCGTTCGCGTCGATGAAGGCAGCCATCTCGCTCTTGGCATCCTGTGCGCTCACGGAAGGTGAGAGGAGCGCGCCCATGAGCAGCGCGAGTGCGAGAGAGCGGAATCGGAGGGAGTCGTTCATATCGTGCCGTGTCCGGATGTGGGTCAGTGTCGTGAATCGACACAGGCGGCTCGACTTCAGCAAGCCACCGGTTGTGTCGTACATTCGAGCCGTGGCATCGATCCTCCCGTACCGAACTGAATCCCATGCGCCTCCGCACCTCCCCCGCCGTAGCCAGCCTTCTTCTCACTGCCGTCGTGGCCGGCTCCACTGCCCCAGTAGCTGCTCAGTCGCCCGCCGACTACGACGAGCAGATTCGTCGCCTGATGGAACATCCCGTGGTACGAGCAGCGCTCGACCACGTCGAGGAGACGGACGAGCAGACGATGAACGACCTGAGGACGCTCACACAGATCCCCGCGCCTCCCTTCATGGAAGAAGCCCGTGGTGCCGCGTTCTTGGAGATGCTGCTCGAAGTCGGCGTAGACAGCGCGTGGGTAGACGAAGTAGGGAATGTGATCGGCCTTCGGAGAGGGACCGGAGACGGGGAGACGTTGGCGATCGCCGGGCACTTGGACACCGTGTTCCCACCCGAAACGGACGTGAGCATCACGGTTCGCGGCGACACACTCTTCGCGCCGGGTATCGCGGACGACACCCGTGGACTCGCTGCAATACTCGCCGTTCTTCGGTCGATGAACGAGGCCGGGATTCGCACAGAGCAAGACATCCTCTTCATTGGAAACGTGGGTGAAGAGGGTCTAGGAGACCTCCGCGGCGTAAAGCATCTCTTCAGAGATGGCGGGCCCCGAATCGATCAGTTCATCTCGGTGGATGGAACGGGCGCGACTGGTATCACGCACATGGGTCTCGGCTCGCACCGCTACCGGGTCACGTTCCAGGGCCCCGGCGGCCACTCTTGGGGCGCATTCGGTCTCGCCAACCCGGCGCACGCGATGGGTCGAGCGATTCGCTACTTCCAAGACGGAGCGGATCCCTATACGCGCAATGCACCCTTCCGGACGAGCTACAATGTGGGACGAATCGGAGGAGGCACTTCGGTAAACTCCGTGCCGTTCGAGGCATGGATGGAGATCGACATGCGCTCTCACGGGGTCGAGACCCTCAACGCGGTCGACGCCATCTTGCAGGGCGCGATCCAGCACGCGTTGGCCGAGGAGAACGACCTGCGCACTCGCGGTGAACCACTCACCGTCGACGTGGACTTGATCGGTGACCGCCCATCTGGAGAGATCGCTGAAGACGATCCCTACGTGCAGCAAGCGGCAGCCGTCACCCGCGCGATGGGTCTGGAGCCGACCTTCGGGCGTTCGAGCACGGACTCGAACATCCCCATTTCGATGGGGATCCCGGCGATCACGATCGGTGGTGGTGGGCAGGGTGTCGGAGCTCACTCGCTCGACGAGTGGTTCCGGAATGTCGATGGCCCGCTAGGGGTCCAGCGCGTTCTGCTCATCGTCTTGGCCCAAGTGGGCGTCGCACAGATGAGCTGAGCGCGAGCGCTATCGCTCCTCTTGGCTTAGCAAGAGGATGTCGGCAGCGTCGAGCGCTCTGCTGTAAACACGGAGCTGATCCAGAGCGCCGTTCAGCGAAACGGACGCATCGAATCCGCTACCTACACCGCCCTGATCCTGACCGAGGATGAGCCCTCCGGTATCGATAAAGAGCGGAAGGTCCGAGAAGACCTCGGGCGAGCCTATCTGCGCTCCATCGAGGTAGACGAGGCCAAGGGCACCGGAGCGTGTGACGGCGAGGTGGTGCCACCCATTGTCACGGATGCGCGCATCCACGATCTCGGCGTCGACGTCTCCGTCGAAGCCGACATTCCAGGCGCCCGTAGCGTCCTCGTACCAAATGCCGAACTCTTTCGCCTGTTGATCGTTCGCAGCGCTGAGGATGTAGTTCGCCGTCTTGATCTCGGCTAGGCGCACCCATACGGAGATCGTGAACGAGTTGCGTTGGGCAAGAACGCTCGCGGGCAGGCTGACGCCATCGGCGTCGTTCCCTCTGAGCACTACACCATCGCTCACCGCCGCTCCGCCCAGGAGTGTGCCGTTTCGGGCGGAACCTCCCGCATCCGAAGCGTCCGCATCAAACGGGTAAAAAGCGATGAGGCCGACACCCGGCAACGTCGGCGGAGCTACGGGATCGTCCCCACCGCACGCGACGATCACGCAGCAAAGCACCCAGCAGAACATCCCTCGCCACATGCGGCTCTCTCCATCCATCTGAGTCGGCACCAACCCCTTCGGTCCCGACGTTACTGAACGACATCGACGCAAACAACGTTGCACCCGCGTTTCACAGACACGCCAAAACGTTTCGTGAAACAGTTGTCTCACGCCAACAGAGGACGGTATCGGACGGGTATATCGTTTGGCCACAACGCCTTACCACCTCCCGTGCTCCCGTCGGACACCCTGGCACTCTTCGTTCTTCTCCACTGGCCTGTTCGCACGACTTGAAACAGGTGACTGCGTGTCACCCCCAGGGTTGGAGGAGATCCAGACCATGAACACCAAGTTGGCTACGGCACTTGTCACCGGATTGAGCGTCGGGATCGTCGCTTGCGACGACGGTGTGAGTCCGCCGAATACACAAGAGTTCGAGGTTACTGTCGAGAACGTGTCGATGGCGTACGACTTCTTCAGTGCTGGCGTCTTCAACACTCCCGACGGGGCGGCGGGCCCCGGCCCCCTTTTCCCGGGCGACGCGTACGAGTTCGATATCACCGCGGGCCCCGGATCCTATCTGACCTTCGCCACCATGTTCGTTCAGTCGAACGACTGGTTCTACGCCCCCGATGGAATGGGCATCGCGCTTTGGGACAACGGCGTGCAGGTGAGCGGAGATGTTACGGACCAGCTCTACCTATGGGACGCGGGATCTGAAGAAGACCAAGAACCCGGACTCGGAGCGGATCAGGCCCCCAGGCAGAGCGGACCCGACACGGGCGCCGCAGATGACGACACGACGGTCCGTCTAGCGGAGGACAGCTGGACGAACATCCCAGCCCTGACCGATGTGATTCAAGCCACGATCACCCCGGTCAACGACTGGACGTTCACCGTCCGGATCGAGAACGTCAGCGATGCGACCACGCTCATGACGTCCGATGGCATGACGCACCCGGTCCCGCTCGCACCTGGCGTATGGGTCGTCCATAGCGGTGCCGACCCGCTCTTCACCGTCGGGTCTGACGAACGTGGTGAAGGACTGGCCGCGATCGCGGAAGACGGAGATCCCTCGGGCCTCGGCACGGAAGTCGAGGGACGTACCGGTCTCACGACGCCGATCGCACCGGGTGCCTTCGCGGTGCACCGTCTCCCGATGGTCCTCTTCGATGACGGGGCAGCCGACTTTGGTGACGGATTGGAGGCTGTCGCCGAAGACGGAGATCCGTCGATGCTCGGGACCTCACTCGCGGCGAACCCCGCCGTCCTGTCGAGCGGAGTCTTCAACACGCCGGACGGCGCGGCCGGCCCCGCCCCGGCCTTCCCCGGCGACAGCTACTCCTTCCAGGTGACCGCGGAGGTCGGGGACCGCCTCTCGTTCGCTACCATGCTCGTGCAATCGAACGACCTCTTCTTCGCCGCGGGTGATGAAGGCATCAGCCTCTTCAACGGCGACTCACCCGTGAATGGGGATGTCACCAGTCAGTTCATGCTCTGGGACGCCGGGACCGAGGTGAACGAGCTCCCCGGCGCAGGCCTGAACCAGGCACCGAGGCAGTCGGGTCCTGACACGGGGACGGACGAGAACGGGGACGTGGTCGAGGTGAACGACGGCTTCACGTACCCTGCCGTCAACGAGGTCATCCGGGTCACGATTACACCGATCGGGTCGTGACCCCGGCCTAGCCTACGCTCGATGGGTGCTTGGCGGGGCCCGGTCGCTTGCGGCCGGGCCCTGCGTTTTCGTAGACCGTGAGGCCCGCGCGGCGAGGCGCCTGTAGCGGATCTGGAACGATAGACCTGCACGGCTCGTACGGTACCACGTCGAAGCGCCCCCGTCCGACCTGAGTAGCCATGCGCCCCGTTCGCCACCTCCTCGCCGTCGCTGTCGCTTTCTCAACGCTTGGAGCCGAGCCCCTTGTGGCTCAGCACTTCCCGGCCGATTCCGAGATCGAGGCCATCCTCGAAGAGCGGGTCAGTGAGGGGCGAGCCGTAGGGATCGTCGTGGGTGTGATGGAAGCGGACGGCTCAACAAGGATCGTGTGGGCGGGCGAAGCCGGACCCGGCGCTCGACCGCTCGGGCCACAATCCGTCTTCGAGATCGGGTCGATCACCAAGGCGTTCACGGGTGTTCTTCTCGCGGAGATGGCGCAGCGAGGTGAGGTCCGAATCGACGATCGAGTAGCAGAGCACCTACCGACGTCCGTGCGAATGCCCTCCCGCGCGGGGCGCGAGGTCACGCTACTCGACCTCACTACGCACCGGTCGGGGCTACCGCGCCTCCCTGGGAATATGGCCCCCCAAGACCTGACCAATCCGTACGCCGACTACACGGTCGACATGATGTACGACTTCCTAGGGAGCCACGAGCTGCGCCGCGACATCGGAGTGGAAGCAGAGTACTCGAACTTGGGGGTTGGCCTGCTGGGACATGCGTTGGCCCGTGCCGCCGGCACCGACTACGAGACGCTCGTTCGTGAGCGGATTTTCGAACCGCTCGGGATGGATCACTCCACGATCACCCTGTCCGGCGTGACCGAGGAGAACATGGTCGTCGGCCACGACCAACAGTCGAACCCGACATCGCTCTGGGACGTCCCGACGCTTGCGGGGGCGGGCGCGATCCGGTCGAGCACCGAAGACATGCTGAAGTTTCTGGCCGCGAATGTGGGGGCGCCCACCTCGGATCTCGAGCGCGCGATGCGCGACAGTCACGCACGCCGCAACGAGCTCTCACCGGGGATGGGGATCGGCTTCAATTGGGTGCGACGTGAGGCAGAAGCAGACACGATCGTCTGGCACAACGGTGGCACCGGGGGCTTTCGCACGTTCATCGGCTTCGACCCCGGGCGAGAGGTCGGTGTGGTCGTGTTGACCAACTCCGGACACGGGGCGGACGACATCGGTTTTCATCTGCTCGACTCAAGCTTTCCGCTCGCTGCTCCGCCGGAGCCGACTCCAGAGCGCGAAGTAGTCGCGGTCGCTGAATCGATCTTGCAGAGCTACGTCGGCGAGTACGAACTGGCTCCGAACTTTACGATTGTCGTCACCCACGAGGATGAGGCGCTCTTCGTACAGGCCACCGGCCAGCCCCGCTTCCCAGTGTTCGCCGCATCGGAAGACACGTTTTTCCTGCGCGTCGTCGAGGCGGAGATCACCTTCACGAAGGGTGAAGATGGCGCCGTAGACGGGCTGGTGCTCGAGCAAGGTGGCGCGAGACAACCGGCCCGGAAGATCCGGTAGGGTCTCCGGGCCGGTTGTCTCGGCTGTAGAACTTTGCTGCCCTAGTTGAAGGGCGCCCCGTTTCGGATCCACGCTCGGACGATGTTGCGCTCCGTGGTCGTCAGAAGCGTCGCGCCCGGCATCGGACCTCCGCAGCCAGCATTGTCGAGCTTCTGCATGAGCGCGCTTGTGCTCTCGGCGGCCGTGCCGCCCCCAGAGTCGACGCGGTCGATCGACCCGTTACATACCGCCGTGACATTCACGAGATCGAGCCAATTCGCCGCTGCCGTCCCGCTTAGGGTCAACCCTCCAGAGGAGCCATGACACCCGGTGCACGTCCCCTGTGAGTTCGAGCTCCAGATCGGATTGACATGCGTCTGGTAGGAGTAGCGACCCGTTCCACTGAAGTTCACGATGTTGCCATTCGCACTGGCCCGCAGTGTATTCGTGAACGTACCGGTCGAGGACATCGTGCCCCCACTACCGAGCGTCCACGAGCCCACACTCGCGATCCCCGAAGCATTGGTCGAGGGGAACCTCCCCGTGGCAGATCCACTCCCCGCAATCACAGTAAACGTCACCGTCTGCCCCGACACCGGATTCCCGAACGCATCCTCGACCAAGACCGTGGGGTCATTGGTCACTGCGGAGCCTACGTCCTCAGTCTGGTTGTTCCCGGATTGGATCGAGATCGAAGCCGCTGACCCGGCGGTGGCGGTCGCTGTGAAGACGACGTTGCTGAGCCCGCTGGAGCTAGCCGTCAGCTGGTTGTTGTTTGTCCCGGCGGTCGTCCCGAGCGTCCAAGCCGTTACCGCGGCCAGTCCACTCGCGTTCGTACTCGTCGACCCGCCGCTCACAGAGCCCCCACCAGCCGTGACAGCAAAGTTGACGGAGACCCCCGCCACTGGGTTGTTGAAGGCGTCTCGAACCAAGACACGAGGATCGGTCGAGACAGCCGTGTTCACCGTGGCCGACTGGAAGTTCCCCGCGCTGACCACCATCGACGTGGCAGTCCCTGCCTGAGCGGTCGCGGTAAAGCCCACGGGAGATCCACTGAGTCCACCGACCGAGGCGTTGGCCGTTTGCGTCCCGGCCGTCGTACCGAGCGTCCGCGTCGCAGAAGCGATTCCGCTCGCGTTCGACGACGAAGAGGAGGTGATCGAACCACCTCCGCCTGTGACCGACCACGTCACACTCGTTCCCGAAACAGGGTTCCCGTTCGCGTCCGTGACCAGGACGGTGTAGGCGATCGGGAGCACCGTTCCAACCGTGCCCGTCTGACCGTTTCCTCCGCTCATCGAGAGGATCGCGGCGGGACCCGTCAGCCCTGTGGCGGTGAAGGTGATCGTATCCGCTACGCCCGGCACGGTCGCCCTCAGCGTGTTCGATCCGACGGTCGGCCCAAGCGTCCAGCTACCGACCGTCGCGGTTCCGTCGCCAGCCGTCGAGGGTGTCGCGCCCGTGAGGGACCCACCGCCGCTCGTGACCGCGAAGGTTACCGTCACTCCCTCGACCGGGTTGTCCGACGCGTCGAGCGCCTGTACAGACGGCTCGGTCGCGACGGCACTCCCCGCGATAGCGGACTGACCATCTCCGGCGACGAGCACGAGCTGGGTTGCGGCCCCGGCCGTCCCAGTGGCGTTGAAGTTCACCGGATTCAGCCCCGCTACGGTGCCTTGCAGCGAGTTCGCGCCAGCCGTGGCACCGAGAGTCCACGAGCCCACGGTCGCCACTCCGGAGCCGTTCGTTGCGGCACTGGCGCCGGTCACGCTGCCCCCACCTCCGGTGACAGCGAAGTCCACCGTCACACCGCTCAACGGGTTACCAAACTGGTCGGCTACCAAGACCGACGGGGGCGTCGCGACGGCTGTCCCGACCGGCGCGCTCTGGCCGTCCCCATCGTTCACCGAAGCTTGAGCGACAGCTCCGGGCGTCGCGCTCGCCGTGAACTGCACGGGCGAACCGGTAAGTCCACCGACGGACGCCTCGGCGGTCTGGTTGCTAGTACCTGCGGTCGTTCCGAGAACGCGGGTAGCCGTAGCGATACCACTCGCGTCCGTGTTCGACACCGGTGTGATGGACCCTCCGCCACCGGTCACGGTCCAAGTGACGGGGACGCCTTGGACCGGGTTGTCGTTGGTATCCGCGATCCGCACTGCGTACTCCACCGCCAGTGTCGCGCCCACGGTATCGGTCTGAGCATCACCGGCGAAGAGCGCGATCGTTTCGGCGTTCCCACCGAGGCCAGTCGCAGAGAAAGCAACGGTATCGGCGATCCCGGCGGCGACTGCCTCCATCGTATTGACCCCGACCGCCGCGCCAAGCGTCCAACTACCGACCGTGGCAATACCATCCGCCGCCGAGCTGGGTGTAGCACCAGTCAGCGATCCACCACCACTCGTCACGGTGAAGGTCACCGAGACTCCCACAACCCCGTTGCCAAAGGCATCCGTAACGCGGACCGCAGGCGGCGTGGGCACGTCGCTCCCCGCGATCGCGCTCTGACCGTCTCCGGTCTCGAGCACGAGCTGGGTCGCCGCGCCGGCCGTCCCCGTCGCCGAGAAGGCGACCGGAATCAGGCCAACTACGGTGGCAGAGAGCGCGTTGGCGCCGGCAGTCTCGCCGAGCGTCCACGACCCAACCGACGCGATACCGGACGCGTTCGTCGAAGTGGACGCTCCAGTCAGAGAGCCACCACCGCCGGTCACGGCGAAGTCGACGGCTACGCCGGCGACCGGGTTCCCGAACTGGTCAGACACCGCCACGGACGGGGCGGTCGGTAGAGCAGAGCCAGCGACTCCACTTTGGGCATCGCCCGCGTCGACGACGACCGATGCGGGCGCTCCGGCGGTAGCCGTGGATGAGAAGGTGACGGGGGACCCGGCAAGCCCCGACGAAGACGCTTCGACGGTCTGCGCCCCGGCGACGGTACCCAGAGTGTGCACTGCCGACGCCATCCCCGAAGCGTCCGTGGAGGAGAGATTCCCGATCGACCCACCGCCCCCCGTAACAGCCCATGAGACCGTGACGCCACTGACGGGGTTGCCATTGCTGTCGGTGACGACGACGACGTACGGCGACGCCAAGGTGGCCCCGACACTATCCGATTGGGCATCGCCCGAGGCGGAGGCGATCGAAGCTGCTGAACCAGCCACGCCGGTGGCCGAGAAGACGATCGTATCTGCCGTACCCGCCGCGCTGGCCGTGAGCTCGTTGGCACCCACTGCCGCACCAAGCGTCCACGAGGTCACGGTAGCGAGTCCATCCGAATCCGATACAGCCGGACTCCCCGCCACCACACCACCACCTCCGGTGACCACGAAGTCCACCGCGGCTCCTTCGACATCATTGTCGAAGGCGTCGAACACCCTCACTGAAGGAGCCACCACAACAGCGGTACCAGCGGTCGCACTTTGCCCATCACCACCGATCAGCTCCAACCCGCTGACGGCTCCCGCCCCCGCGGTCGCCGTGAACATCACAGGCCCCAAGGCACCGGCCGCCGCCGCGAGCGTGTTCTCCCCGCTGGCAGTTCCCATCGTCCACGAGCCAACCCGAGCGACGCCAGCCGCGTCGGTCGCCACGCTTCCACCCGTAATAGAGCCGCCCCCGCTCATCACGGTGAACACCACATCGATGCCTCCCACGCCGTTTCCGAACGCATCGGTTACGACGACGGCCGGTGGAGTCGCGACTGCCGCCCCTACCGTTGCGGTCTGTCCATCGCCCTCGAAGAGATCGATCATCGAGGCGGCTGCGGCAGAAACTGTGAGTCGCACGATCAGATCGAGTGGGGCATTCACAGCGTCGGTGCCCACGAGCGTGACGACCGCCTCGTACGACCCGGCCGTAGTCACCCCCGCCAACATCGGCGCCAGCGAGAGGACCGAGGGCGCCGCCGGGCTACTGAGCGTTGCCTGCAGCCAGTCCGTCGCGCCTGCACCATATGTGATGGAGTCGACCACCAACCCGGCCAGTGGGAACGCTCCCACGTTGCTGACGTCGACGTCAACCGGCGTCGGATCGGCCGCTCCCGCCACATGCGAGAAGTCGACGGTGTCCATGCTCACCGCGATCTCTGGCGGCAGATCGACAACGAGCGTCGCTTGAGCCGTCAGGCCGCCTACAGACGCAGTAACAGTCGTGGTCCCGACGGACACGCCCGTCACCAAGCCATCCGCCACCGTCGCAATCGAGGGGTCGGCAACCTGCCAACCGATCGAGGCCGTCGCGATCAGGGCGCCGGTCCCATCGAGTGCGAGCGCCTGCACTGTGGCGGTCCCTCCAACCGGGATCAGCGCCGTGTCGGGGGACACGCGTAGGAACTCGATGTTCGACTCCGTGATCTCCTGGACGAAGTCCGGACCACACGCCGCAAAGACGGCGACCGATCCCATCAGGAGAAGAGAGCGAAGGCGAGGCCGACGGAGGCGGAGCTGGGGAAGCTGACTCACACGATTCACCGCATATGGAGGGAAGGGACTGTCCATTCGCCGACGCGCGTCCCCATTCTTGGACGGTAGGAACGCTCGATGAGAGGAGCAAGGAGGGGAGACTCCGCTCACCGGCCCCACCTCTCGAGCAGACCGGCCGATTGCTCCCAGGTCGGGACCAACATTAAGCTTCGCTACCGACCCGAACCCGTGGAGTATCCGATGCCCCGAAGGCTTCTCCCAGTAGCCGCCTCGCTCTTCTTGGCCTTTATCGTCGTCTCAGACGTGGCCGCTCAGTCCACGGGACTGCGCGATCGAGTGGAACAGGAGCTCTTCACGTTCGGCACGTGCGGCGAACCGCTCTGCCTCGATGTGGACAATACACACGGTGACCACTTTCTCCCTTCGCTCGGCGAGGGTAACGCGGCCGTCATCTCCTTCTTTACCGACGCCATCAGTCGAGCCACATCGAGTGTCCCGGTGAGCGCTACCTCGGGAGGCGCCACGTTTTCCTTCGTGGGCGGCGTCCCGGTTCGTACATCCACCTCGGCTGGCCCGATCTTCGGAGAACGAGCGCAAACGCTCGGCCGTGGACGATTCTTCCTGGGTTTCAGTGCGACCGGGATGAAGTTCACCTCGCTGAACGGAGCTCCTCTGTCGGCGCTCGAACTGAACTTCTCCCACTCCGTCGGTGACAATGACATCCTCGGAGATCCACCTTTCGAGAACGACGTGATCAACCTGCGGATGGCGATGGACGTCAGCGTGACGGTGGGGACCCTTTCGGGGACGGTCGGGCTGACGGACTTCATCGACCTCGGTGTCGCGATCCCGATCGTCCGTACGTCGGTACGGGGTCGTTCCGACGCCCAGGTTCTGCCGTTCGGCGAGCCCGCACTCCATCGGTTCGGCGGGGATGCTGTCGATCCAGTGCTGAGGGCGAGCGCCTCGATGGACGGGGCGGCATCGGGAATCGGCGACATCGCCACCCGACTGAAGATCAACTTTGGTCAGGGGTCGGTGATGGGTGGCGGGCTCCTGGCAGAGGTGCGCTTACCGACCGGGGACGAAGCCAACCTTCTCGGTTCAGGTGCCACGGAGATCCGTGCAATGGGAATCTACTCGGCCCAGCTCGGGACGTTCTCACCCCACCTGAACCTCGGATATCTCGCGTCTGGCTCCGAGAACATCAACGACCGGGTACTCGTCCGCACCGCCTTCGACAACCTCATGACGGATTGGGCCACGCTCGCGGTCGGACTCGAGGGAGAGATCCAGGTAGGAGACGCCACCTTCCCCCTCCCGGAGCCACTCTCTTACGAGACTCCGTTCACGCGGTTGATCCCGGCGACAAACATCCCCGACCTTCAGACCGACCTCTGGCGCGCCTCGGTCGGCGGAAAGTTCACGGTGCGCGAAGGAATGGTTCTATACGCGAACGGGCTCTTCCCGCTGACGAACGCCGGTCTGCAGCCAGACTACATCTGGACGCTGGGAATGGACTTCCCCTTCTAGCCGCGCTTTCGAGTCGAGCGAGGGTGACTAGCGCAGGGCTCGGATCACCCACGCTCCGCTGGGCCTGCGCTCCAGATCAGCGGTAAGCGAGATCGGCTGATCGGTGACGTCCCCTCCATTCGTGAGGTGGTACGCCCCGTTCGCAGTCGCGACTGCCAGCCCATCACCTGTGACATCCACGCGGCCGACGGTCAGGTCAGCGTCGATCGCGTCGAAGGCGTCGAAGAGCTGCTGAAAGCCCTGGAGCTGCGCTTCGCCGATCTCGGGGAACACGGCCCGGATCTGACCCACATCCTTCGCCTCTAGAGCGCGGGCGAACCGTTGGATGAGTTGTGGGGCGGCGGTCTGGGCGCTCACGAGCGCCCGAGAGGCGCGCACTATTACGGTCTCGGTCACCCCGTCGATCGAGACCTGAATTGTAGCATCACCGGCTGCCACTGCCCGTACGACTCCGTCTTGGCCGACCGTCGCCACCGTCTCGTCGAGAGAACTCCAGGAGACGGTCCGACCTTCGAGTGCCAACGGTTCACCCCCGGCACTATAGGCGAGAGCCCTCAGACGGCTGTTGTCGCCTTCCGTGAGAGAGAGCGTCTCCGGTTCCAACGTGACGTAGCTGACCGCCTCGGCGACCACCGTGACGCTTGCCCTAGCCGACTCCCCCTCGATCGTCGCGGTGATCGTCGCCGTCCCGGGCGACCTCGCGATGAGCTGGCCACCTCGGACCTCGGCCACTCCCGAGTTCGACGAAGACCACGTAGCTGTACGCCCGGAGAGTGTACGCGAAGAGGCGTCACGAGCGATCGCAGCCACCGAATAGCTCGTCCCTTCGGCTAGATCACGATCGGGAACTCCGTCCAGCACCACGGATGCGACAGCGACCGGAGTGGGCGTGGGCGGCGGGCGTGAGCTCGGACCCGACCCACCGCTGCCACCGGTGTTGACCTCAGGCTCGGGATCGGGTGGGACCTCTTCGGGTGCCTCCCCGCCCCCTGCGTCCGGCCCCGCTTCGGACTCGCCACCCTCTGCGAGGGAGCCCGCATCGGTCTCCGACCCGACGTTGTCTCCCTCATTGCCCGGCTCTAGGGGCTGGCCACCACCGCCAGCCACGGCGTTGGACTCCCCGGCATCGGGATCGTTGAGTTCGATCGCGGTGTCCGCACCACCCGCCGCCCACGGCTGCAGTACCGCGAGTGTGCCTCCGCCGCCCAGAATGACTACGGCCGCCGCAGCCGCCACCCAACTTCTCTTCCCACCTGCGGCGGCGGGCCCCGTGGTCGCCGGCGCGGGCGTCGACTCCCCGACTCGGCCAACCGGAATCGGGCTGCGCGGTGTCTGGATCCTCGCGAGCAGTTCACGATGATCCCCCTGCTTCACCAAATCCACGAGTTGGCTGTGCACGGGGTCGGCATACGACATCGTCGCGTCGGGACCGAGCCGCTTGATAGCCGCCTCGAGCGTAGGCCACCGATCCTTCGGGTCCTTCGCCAGCATCCGCTCCACCGTCTCCAGAAGATCTGGTGGGCAGTCGGGGCGACCGTCCAAGAGCGGCGGCAGGCTCTCGTGGCAGTGCTTGTACATCGTCGACACCGCGGTCTTACCCTCGAACGGTACGCGACCCGTGAGCATCTCCCACGCGAGCACACCGAGCGAGTACTGGTCGGACGCGCCCGTGACATCACGAGCTTCGCACTGCTCGGGGCTCATGTATGAGGGCGTACCGATCGTTGTGCCGGTCATGGTCAGGCCCACGCCCTCGGTCGCGACCTTCGCGATTCCGAAGTCGGTCACGATCGGTGTTCCCTCTTCGTCGATCATGATGTTGGCGGGCTTGATGTCCCGGTGGACGACGTCTCGGCGATGTCCGTACCCAAGGGCGCCACCGACCTTGGTCAGGATGTCCTTGACCATAGGGATCGGGAGTGGCGCCATCTTCTTGATGATGTCGTCAAGAGGGCGGCCCTCGATGAACTTCATCACGAAGTAGATCGTGTTGTCCGTCCACTTGACCGCATAGATCGGGATGATGTGCGGGTGGGACAGCTGGGCCGCGGTACGAGCCTCGAGCTTGAAGCGCTCGACCATCCCGTCACCCTCGAGGAGGTGCGGCGCCATGACCTTGATCGCGACCTTCCGATCGAGTGCGATGTCGTGGGCGAGGAAGACCGTGGCCATGCCCCCGCGACCCAGCTCACTGAGCACATCGTACTCGCCCAGCGTAGCAGACCGGAGATTCTCCAGCATCGAGGCGTGTACGTCCTTCGCACTCCCGAGGACAGCCGTGGGCGCATTCGCCGCAATGGTGGCATCGGACGGGGCCACAACCGTGGCGTTCGGGTCCCCTTGAGATGCGACAGCCCCACCCGACAGGTGCTGAGTCACATCGGACCCACACTTCCTACAGAAGTGCGAATCGCCAGCGATCAGGGTCCCACAACGGGGACAGCTAGGCGGGGAGGTCATGCGTCGAGGTTACGGGTGTATCGGAGGAGAGCGAGTCGACCAAGTCTCAGGTCCGCTAAGGAGTACGGGATTCGGCCACTCACCGGATCACCTTCGAAGTTGACGACGAGCGAAAGTAGCTGCAAGCGAATCCACATCGGTCAGTCGCATCGATCCTCGGCTTTAGCGGGTCCCCGGAGGTCGTAGCTCGTTCCAACGCTCGATGAAGGCAACAGCGGCTTGGACCAAGGCTTCAGTATCCGCCTGCCCGCGCTCCATCGTCGACTCTCCCGGATCTCTGACCCCCCACACCCCTGTCGTGGACATCTCCGCAGCCGAAGTACCCTTACCGGTAGCGGCATCCTTCAACCCTTCAGCCAAGAAAACGGCGAGCGCCGTCGGGTCGCCGCCTACCACGTCGGGCAGCATCGCCTCCATGTGCGGAGGCAAGGTGAGCTCGGCAGGAATCGCCGCCTCGAGCTGGACGAGTTCTGGGATCAGGTACATCGAGCTAGATGTTTCCGGGGTCCCTCCATGGCGATCGAAGACCGGAGGGCCGGAGTCGCCTCGTGGCGGCGGCGACGTTCGAAAGGGGCCGAGCACGGATCCGAGGTCGACCGCGATTCCTTCCGTCTCTTGGTTGATCCGATCGACGATGAACCGGGTGGTCGCGGTGTTGCCTCCGTGGGCATTGAGCATCAAGAAGCGCTTGAAGCCGTGCTGCATCAGACTCTTCGCCGCCTCCACGTACACCTCCTGAATCAGCGGCGACGGCAATGTGATGGTGCCCTCGAAGCCCATGTGGTACGGCGATTGGCCGGGCAGCAAGATCGGAGCAACGAGCACGTCGGCCCTCTGCGCGATGAGCTTCGCGCGCTCCACTCCATTCAGGTAGTCGGTGCCGATCGGCAAGTGGAGGCCATGCTGCTCGAGGGAGGCGACCGGGATGATGACCATGTCCGATCGGGCCAGTAGCGCTTGCACCTCCGGGACCGTCATGTGAGGTAGGTAGTTGCGGACCTTCTCCACCGTCGGTAGCGGATTGGCCTGAGCAAGACCCACGGCCGGCGTAGCGCACAGCAGGCCAAACACCGCGACCCAAACACGCATTCGAGTCTTCATCCGACGCCTCCATCATTCATGAACCAGTTTCCCGGTGGGATCCTAACCGTGCGGACTCTTCGTGCCAGGCGGCGACGCTGAAGTCGACCGACCCTGCTAGATTTCGACCTCACCCGCGCGTTCGGAGGGAGCGTGGACCAAGATCGCTGGAAGCGGCTAAGCCAGCTCTTCCACGAGTCGCTCGAGCAGGCCCCAGAGGCCCGCGAAGGATACTTGAGGGAGGCGTGTGCCGACGATCCGTCTCTCGTAGAGGAAGTCCTGGAGCTCATTTCCTCTGATGATGAGATCGTCGACGACTTCGGGGCAGCGGAAGAGGGCGGAGCGGAGTCGGGCCTCGAGGGCACCAGGGTCGGCCGATACCGCATCGTCCGCGAGCATGCGCGCGGCGGCATGGGGCGAGTCTTCCTCGCCCAGCGGGCGGACGGTGTGTTCGATCAGACCGTCGCACTCAAAGTGCTGCACAGCCCGTTGGCCTCTCCGATTCTCGTTGAACGCTTCCGGAGAGAGCGCCAGATCCTCGCGCGGCTTCAGCACCCACACATCGCCACACTCCTCGATGGCGGAGTCACGGATCAAGGGCAGCCCTACCTCGTTCTCGAGTTCGTCGAGGGGATCCCGCTCGACGAGTATTGCGACCAAGAGCGTCTATCCGTGGACGAGAGACTGGCCCTCTTCCGTCAGGTTTGCGCCGCAGTCGTGTACGCCCACGCCAACCTCGTGGTGCATCGGGACCTGAAGCCGGACAACATCCTGGCCACGGAAGACGGGAGCATCCGCCTTCTCGATTTCGGCATCGCCAAGCTCATCGTCCCCGATGACGAAGAGATGGCCAAGGAAGGCACCAAGCTGCTCGCCCTGACACCGGCCTATGCCTCGCCCGAGCAAGTGCGCGGTGAACCGGTGGGCACCGCGACGGACGTCTACTCTCTGGGCATCATCCTCTACGAGCTCCTGACTGGGCTGCGACCGTACGAATTCGAGGCGAGAAGCGCGACCGAGCTAGAGCGCGTCGTCTGCAGCGTCGATCCACCTCGCCCAAGCACGAAGGTCGGTGAAGACACGCCGATCGACCACGACGCGCCTACCTTCGAGGCTCTGAGGAGCACGGACACCCGAAGATTGCGTAACCGACTCCGGGGCGACCTCGACGTCATCTGCCTGAAGGCACTCCGCAAGGAGCCCACTCACAGGTACGGATCCGTCCAGGAGTTGATGGACGATCTCGATCGACACCTGTCCGGCCGCCCCGTCCGTGCCCGCCCGGCGACGCTCGGTTACCGGCTCGAGAAGGCGGTGCGGCGTCATGCGTGGGCCATCGGAGCTGCCGCCGCGGTGCTTCTCACGAGTTCCACACTGGTAGCGTTCTACACCGCGCGGCTCGCGAACGAACGCGATCGCGCACAAACGGAAGCAGCCAAGGCCGGAGAGGTCGCGGACTTCCTGCAAGGACTCTTCGAAGTCGCCGACCCGGAGGAGTCGCTAGGAGCCACAATCACAGCACGAGAGCTCCTTGATGCCGGTGCGGCGCGCATCGACGAAGGGCTCGTTGGGCAGCCGGAGGTCCAGGCAACGATGCTCCGGGTGATCG
The DNA here is from genome assembly GCA_965223235.1 of Longimicrobiales bacterium. Lineage (GTDB taxonomy): Bacteria > Gemmatimonadota > Gemmatimonadetes > Longimicrobiales > Gaopeijiaceae > UBA2589. The sequence continues at coordinate 126,839 of CBDCVV010000016.1, read as the reverse complement.
GCGAGGTCTACTCATCGATCGGCTTGGCGGAAGACGCCGAACCTCTCTTGGCCCGGGCATCGGAACTGAGCCAAGAAACGTACGGCGCGACGAGCATCGAGCACGCATCAACTCGTCTTTCCCTCGCTGCCACGATCCAAGATCGAGGCGCAATGGCCGAAGCCGAGGCGCACTTCCTTGAGGCTCTCGTCTCCCTGCGAGGGGCGGTCGAGCCTACGGATCCACGCCTCGGGGACGCAATGGGCCAGTACGCGTTCTTGCTCGAGACCGACGGTCGGTACGAGAAAGCAGACTCCGTGTACCTCCAGGCACTCGCTCAGCTTCAACCCAACGTCGCCTCGGATGACCCGCGACTGATCTCGGTACTCCGGAACCGGGGCAACATGTTGCGCCAGATGGATCGACTCGAAGAAGCCGAGCCCATGCTACGAGGAGCACTCCAGGCGCAGAGGCTCGCCCTCGGCCCTCGACATCCCGACGTGGCCGGGGCGGCCCGATCGCTCGCCGCCCTCCTGCGAGACCGACGGGCCTACGAGGAGGCTGAACAGCTCTACCTGGAGGCGCTCGAGATCCGCCGAGAAGTGCTTGGCCCCTACCATCCAGACGTATCGAATACGCTTTCGTCGTACGCAATCTTGCTCTCCAACATGGGACGCCAGGAGGAGTCGCTTGCTGCGTATCGGGAAGTGGCGGTTGTAACGGAGCAGATCTATCCAGAACCCCATCCTTCGAAGAGCGCGACGTACCACAACCTCGCGACGCAACTCAGTCAGGTCGGGCAGCTGGAAGAAGCCGAGCGACACTTCCTCCGCTCCATCGCGTTGCAAGAGGAAGCCATGCGACCGGGACACCCGAACCGGGCGTTCCCCCGCGTGGGACTCGCCACGGTATATCGGCGTCTGGGCCGTCCTCAAGAAGCCGAGGCGCTTCTACGGGAAGCGTTGGAGCTCCGGGTGGACGGCCTCCCCGCGGGGCACAGACACATTGGCGAAGCCATGAGTGACCTGGCCGCGGCGCTAATGGACCAGGAACGCTATGCCGAAGCTGAGCCTCTCCTCGTCGAGGCCTACGAGACCCTCTTGGAGGGACAAGGCCCAGAAGCAGGCCGCACGCGGACCGCTCACCGCCGACTCGTCGAACTGTACGAGGCAACGGGCCGTCCCGACGCCGCCGCGGAGCTGACTTCAACACCGTCCGAGGGAACTCCAGAGTGACGACGGATCCGCACGAAGCACTGAAGAACACCTTCGGCTTCGATCATTTCCGACCCGGGCAACTCGAAATCGTCGACGCGGTCCTCGCCGGGAAGGACTGCATTGGCGTCATGCCCACCGGGGCGGGCAAGTCGCTGACCTACCAGCTCCCGGCGAAGATGATGCCGGGTACGGTGCTGGTCGTCTCACCACTCATCAGCTTGATGAAGGATCAGGTCGACTCCCTTCGCAGCTACGGCTTCGAAGCCGTCGAGATCAACTCGTCTCTCGCGGGTAGCGAACGTGAGCGAAGGCTCGACGCGCTCAGAGCGGGGCGGCTCGAACTCGTCTACATGGCCCCGGAAGGCTTGGACGGACGGCTCCGCGACTACATGGCCAAGTGCCCGATCTCCCTCCTAGTAGTAGACGAGGCGCATTGTATCAGCCAATGGGGCCACGACTTCAGGCCCTCGTACCGGCAGCTTCGTGGGCTCAAAGAGCGCCTGGGCGTCCCTGTCCTCGCCCTCACAGCTACCGCAACGCGCCCCGTAGCTCGTGACATCCTAAGACAGTTGGGCATGTCGAAGCCCGCGGGCTACAAGGGATCGTTCTTCCGACCGAACCTCCGGGTCGGATGCCGAAAGAAGGGGGTCGGCAATACGCGCTCAGAAATCCTCGGTTTGGTCCGAAGACACGCCGGCGAGTCTGGGATCGTGTACTGCTCGAGTCGAAAAGCTGTGGAGCAAACCGCAGACTTCCTCCGCCACCAGGGAGTCAACGCCCTGCCCTATCACGCCGGACTCGACTCGGAATCACGGAAGCGCAACCAAGAAGCATTCCAACACGACGACGTCGATGTGATCGTCGCGACGGTGGCCTTTGGAATGGGAATCGACAAGTCGAACGTGCGCTTCGTGATACACCGGGACATGCCGAAAGACATCGAATCGTGGTATCAAGAGATCGGTCGAGCTGGACGAGATGGACTCCCCAGCGACTGCTTTCTCTTCTATTCGTGGGCGGACGTGAAGCTGCACGAACGCTTCCTCGCCGACCTACCCGCCGATGTGGCCCGCCTCAAGCACGATAAGACGGTAGCCCTCTTTCGGATGGTCGACTCCGGGGCGTGCCGACATCAGGGTATTCTTCGGTACTTCGACGAAGAGTCGGGGAGCTGTGGCACCTCGTGCGACGTTTGTACCGGGGAACGGGTAGAGGAGCTGGCCGGACCCGCGGCGACCCGTTCCATCAAGCGAGCTCGTACCAGCTCCAAGTCCGACGTGGTGTCGCTGGACGCGGCCGGGGAGGAACTCTTCGAGCAACTCCGGTCACTTCGGAAGGATCTCGCGGAGCGGCAGCGAGTACCGGCCTACATCGTTTTTAGCGACGCCGTGCTTCGTGAAATGGTAGTCCGCCGGCCGCGGACCGACGCCGAGCTCCTCGATGTGCCCGGCGTCGGCCCCGCGAAGTTGGAGCGGTATGGGAACGCATTCCTCGAGGCGCTCGCCACTCCGAACTGAGCGGGAGAACCGGCTACTCCCCTCGGAACTGCGCCCCTATCGATGCTCGGTCGATCTCATGACCGCCGATCCACACGGCGGCGATCCGGCGAGTGTTCGTAATGTCATCGAGCGGATTGGCGTCCAGGACGACGAAGTCGGCGCTCATGCCGGGGGCGATCGTACCTAGGTCGTCGATTCGAAGTAGCTCTGCCGAATTCTTCGTCGCTGCGACGATCACGTCGCTCGGGCTCATCCCCGCGCGCACCATGTCTTCCAATTCCTGATGCACGGCCCACGGCGACCCTCCGTCGGTACCGAACGCGATCTTCACACCCGCTTCATGTAGACGCACGAGATTCCGGGCCTGAATTCCAAAAGCCGCCTGTGCAGATGGGTTTTCTCTTTGCGCAGAAGCCATCTGCTCCACAGTCTCGGCCGGCAACGAACCGCCGAGCCAAGCCACGTCTACCGGCACGCCCGGACCGGGCAGGTTGGGGACGAGCACCACGTCCGGTCTACTCGTCCACATCTCGACGATGGCGTCATCGACATCCATGTCACGAACGCCGTGGGCGAAGGCATCGACTCCGGCCTCGAGCAATCCCTTCGCATCCTCGAGTGTGAAGACGTGGGCCGTCACACGGAGTCCGTTCGCGTGGGCCTCGTCGATGACAGCACCGTAAAGTTCCGGAGAGAGTCGCTCGTACTGCCCACCGCGGCTATCCACCCAGACCTTCACGAAGTCGACGTTCTGAGCCGCGAGTTCTTGGACCGCCTCCCTCGCCTCGTCCTGGGTCGTGACCCAGTGGGGGACCTCAGACCGTCCGGGTTCCGGGCTCGTGATTCCCCGTCCCGCACTCTGGGATCGAGCACCAGAAGGAATCGTCCCGCCCCTCATGACCAACCCCATCACACCGTCGTCGAGCCCGAGACTAATCGCCGCGCTCGATCCGTAGTAGGCCAGGTGGCGGAGTTGGCGGATCCGTTCTGCCCCATCTGAAGAGAGATGGAAGTGCGCGTTGACGAGGGCGGGCATCACGGTCCGGCCGCTCAAGTCGACATGAGTGGCTCCCTCAGGCACCTCCACCGTGCCTGCGGCACCCGCAGCGGTGATCGAACCATCGTCGACAACGAAGACTGCGTTGTCGACTACGGATCCGTCGCCCACGATGAGTCGGGCGCCCTCGAACACCGTCGCATCGGACGGCTCTGGTGTCGCAGCCTGTTCGGCACAGGCAGTCGCGAGCACCGCCAGCCCGAGGATGGACGCTACCTGCACCGTGAAACGCTTCTGTCTCATGAGAGTCATACTCCCCTCCTGCGTTGGAATCTGTGAGAAGCTGGCCACCTCGATCCCGTTTCGCCACCGGTCGCGGGGGATGGGGACTCATCAGCACGCGTGCTTTCCCGACGGCGCCCACACGGGTATTCATCACCCCTCCCACGCCCGCTACCGGACCCTGTAAAGACCGTGACTCGAATCTCGATGAATCACCCGTCGCTGCCGCTCGCCGCGCTTGTCGTCATGGCTTCAAGTGGATGCACGCCGGCACCCGAAGCACCTGTGTCCGACGCGTCGGTCATCCGCTCAGCGGAGCATGATTTCAAGGTGACGACCGTGGTCGAAGGGCTCATCAATCCGTTCGCGATGGCCTTCACCCCGGACGGCGACCTCTTGGTGACTGAACGCCCGGGTGACCTTCGCATCGTGAGAGACGGTCAGCTACTCGAGACGCCGGTCGCCGGGCTCCCGCCGGTCGCGGCCCTCGGGCGTGGCGCCCGCGCCATGAACGGACTAGAGCAAGCAGGCCTACGGGACGTAGTCCTTCATCCCGACTACGAGAACAACGGACTCCTGTACGTCAGCTATGTGAAGCCCGACGCGGACTCGCTGGGCAACCTCGCCGTGATTCGAGGGAGCTTCGATGGGGAGCGCCTTTCGGACGTGGAGGAGATTTTTCACGCTGACGCTTCACCAAACGGAACGGAGCGTAGCTCGATGTGGGGGGGGCGACTCGCCTTCGACGGCTCGAACTTCCTCTACGTCACTCTAGGAGATCGGCAGTGGCCGTCCGAGGGGGATCTCTCCGCCCACCCTGCGCAAGATCTCACCAACCACAATGGAACCACGGTACGCCTTCACGACGACGGTCGGGTGCCTCAGGACAACCCGTTCGTCGATGTCGATGGAGCACGCGATGAGATCTGGAGTTACGGACACCGGAATGCCCAGGGACTCGCCGTCGATCCAGCGACGGACCTGGTGTGGCTCAATGAGCATGGGCCTCAGGGAGGAGACGAACTCAATCTGCTGGAACCGGCCGCAAACTTCGGTTGGCCTGTCGTCGGGTATGGGGTGAACTACCGTACCGGCTCGGCGATCCATGCCGGGACCCACCTCGAAGGGACGGCTCAACCCACGCACGTCTGGGTTCCGTCGATCGGAGTGAGCGGGATGATGTTCTACCAAGGAGACGCCTTCCCCCGATGGAAGGGCGACATGTTCGTCGGGGGACTGAGGGGCCAAAAACTCGATCGGGTGCGCATCGATGGTACCGACGTCGTTCGGACCGAGACCGTGCTCCAAGACGTCGGGCGAATTCGGGACATCCGGGAGGGGCCCGACGGTTTCATCTACATCGCACTCGACGGCGGTACGCGTTGGGAAGACGGCCCCCCAACCGCCATCCTCCGCATTGAGCCCGCCGGTACCCGGTGAGGCGGGCACATCTCCTCGCGACGGTCGCCCTCGTAGGGTCCGGACTCATGTCCGGCCCGCCAAGTGCCGCGGGCCAAGCCCCATTCGAGGGAGAGGTCCGGCAGCTCGTCACCTTCTCCTTCCTCCCCGGCCAGAGCGCCGAGGCGATCGGTATCTATCGGGACGAGGTGCTGGCGCTTTACCGGCAAGACGTCGCGATGCGCTCCTTCCGGGCATTTCGCGAAGTGGAGAGCCCCGTCCCGCTCGACCTGGTCGTCGTGAGCTCATTCGAGGGGATGGCCGGGATGGACGAATCGAATGACTCTTTGCGCGCGATTGCCGGGCGGGAAGGAAAGAGCATTGGAGCGCTCTATGGCGCCATCGGAGCCCACTCTGCCTCCCATCATGACCAGTTCGTGCGCATGCTCCCATCCCTGGGGGTCGGAGATCCGACCGATTCGCCGCTCGTCGCCTTCGTGTGGTACCGGGTCGCGCCGAAGGATGCCCGTGCCTTCGAGCAGGCCACGCTCGAGGCCGTCTCCTTCGAGCGCGATAAGAACATCCACTCCTCGACAGGGCGCTTCTTAGTCGCAGATGACTGGAGCTACCTCAGAACGTTCGGCTTCGAGTCGTTGGGGCAATACGAGTCGTTCTGGACTGCGTGGGAGGCCGTCGCCGCACGTCGCGCCATGGACCGCCTCATCGTCGGGACGCGGCAAGTGATCCTCGCGCCCGTGCCCGCGCTCTCGGTCCGGTAAGAAGGACCGTCTCGGTCGCGGCCCAGGCCCCCGCTCGCCTCGAAACTTCGAGCGCTGGGTATCGGCTAGTCGATTCCCAGGAGGCCACGGACCGGCGCTTCCAGCCGCGTGAGCCCGGCCGAGAGCCCCTGCTCTAACGCATCCTGCGGATCTGCTCCATCGATCCAAGCCGCCTTAAGAGCGACCAGCGCGCCAACCCGATTACTGCTCGCGCAGTACAAGAGAGTCGGCTCGCCCCCCGCCTCGTCGAGGAGGGCCGCGAACTCCTCGACCGTCTCGCGCGTCAGCGACTCCGCACCCGAGATCGGGAGTCGAGCGAAGTCGTACCCGGCTCCCTCTGCGTGGGCCTCCTCCCACCCCGCTCCATCTTCAGACGCTGGCCGCAGCGAGATCGCGTGACGAACACCCGACTCCACCAGAGCAACCATCTGTTCCTCCGTCGGCTGTCCGGCAGTGACGACATCGTCCATAGGGTGTCGGGCATTCCGGATACCGAGGTCGGTAGCCGTGGCGAACGCGGCCTCAGCCCCCGATAGCTCGACCACAGGGGCGGCATCCTCCGTCCCTGTCGCCTGTTCATTCGGCTGATCGGCACACGCGGCCCCCACAATCGCCACGAGCACTACGGACGCCACTCGCTCCAGTTGTGCACGAAACACCAACATCCTCCCTCCGATTTCCTCTGCTCTCAGCAGTCAAGGTACCGCGGTATGTCAGGGAACGGCTACTCGGTGACCACGCGGTAGCTGCGAACGGATTGGACGTCGTGCTCGTTGAACACAACTCCGTAGAAGCGGTCATCCACAACTTGTACGGGAGTGAAGTCTGTGGGGAACGACACGTCCCCTAAGTAGTGGCCTGTCGCGTCGAACACACTCCAATCCGTGGACCCCATCTCCTCCACCAGGACTCGTGTGCGTCCTCTTTCGGAAGTCGAGGGCGCGACGAAGTGGCGGACCCACAGCGAATCATTGGGACCGAAGATCACCGACGTCAGAGCGGGAAGTCGGTCGGCGAACTCCATGCGATCGATCACGGCTTCCCTGGCCGCAGCCGGGATGCCTTGTCGTGTGTACATCTCTCTCAGCGATGTACGCACGGCGTCACGATCTGCGGAGGATGTCCGCGCGGTCTCCATCGGTCGAGTCGCCACCCATTCCACGCGGCCACCGGCGTCGCGAACTACGAAGCGCCACTCGTCTGTCATGGCAATGACGAGCCGCCCGTCGTACGTCGAGTCCCAGACCGGTTCAGGATGGAATTGACGGATGATCGGACCCTCCCCGGTGATCTGGACGGCCTGGCCAGGCGGCAGTAGGACCAGTGTGTCTTCAGGAGGAGTCAGCGATACGATCCGGTCGCCCTCGACCACATCACGATCTCCCGGCACCACCCTGCGGCGTTGAGCCACCAAGCGGCCGTCCGCGACATCCCACCGAATCGGAACCCCGGCCTCGGCACTCACTCGGCGAGAATCGATGAAGGTCCCGGACAACGCGAAGCGTGATACCCGCTGATTAGCGACATCAGGAACAATCAACTCTTGGCCAATAACGAAGACGCCGCCGATGTTTCCCCCAAACTCCCCCGGCCCCGAACCTGCCCGGCCGATCGTTCGAAGCGGGTTCCCGGCCCCATCAAAGACACGGATCTCCTGCGCGAGCTTGTCCGCCACGTACACGTTGCCGGCCTCATCCACGTCGAGCCCGGAAACATCCCCAAACGGCCTCTCTGACCCCGAGCCAGTCCCAGCGGCCATGACCTCCTCCAAGCGCCAGGCATCATCTGCCCCCCAAGCACCCGAACCGGCGTTCTCGACGATCTTCGACTCAAGGGGTGACCCATCCGTCCCGGCAAGGTCGGAATCGCTTGCCAGCGAGTCGGCGTCTCCACAAGCGCACACCAAGAGGAACAGGGCGAGGCAAACCAAGACGCGGTCGGTGACCATACGGTCGACTCCGGACTGAGGGGATCGCCAGCTGCGGTGAGTGCTTCTCTACCCCCTAGGACTGTGTCCGGCGAGCTCGTGGTTGCTCCGACTCCGCGGAGCTCCGCCATCCATATGGACCCAGAGAGCACTGCGGCCCGATGGTTCCCGACATCTACCTGATTAGGTAGCTTGTCGTCCCTTCCGGCGGTTCGCGGAAGACGGGACGTGGCGCAGCCCGGTAGCGCACCTGAATGGGGTTCAGGGGGTCGCCGGTTCGAATCCGGCCGTCCCGATGGGTGGTCCCAGCCGCAGCATGCGGCTGGGGCCTTTCTTGTTTCCACGGCCGGATCGGTGCACGCCCATGTTCTCAACCACCGTCTGCCCGAGCCTCGTGCAGCAACATCCGGCCGTCCCGATTGATGGTCCCAGCCGCAGCATGCGGCTGGGGCCTTTCTTGTTTCTACCGCCGGATCGGTGCACGCCCATGTTCTCAACCACCGTCTGCCCGAGCCTCGTGCAGCAACATCCGGCCGTCCCGATAGGTGGTCCCAGCCGCAGCATGCGGCTGGGCCACCGTCTCACCAGAGGAGCAAGATCCCCACTCCCGCTGCGAGCGCCACAGCACCCAGCCTTCCGAGCTTCTTCGCAAAGTCCCGGCTGCCCAGGGTCGCGGCCAGACCGAGCTTGAACACCAGGTTCGAAAGAACCGCGATCAGGACGAGGCGCCACCCGACATCGGGGTCGAGTCGGTCGGTATCGACGAGACGTGACGTGGATAACGTGATGGCATCCACATCGGTAAGCCCCGAGACCGCGGCCGCCGCGTACAACCCGGCGTCTCCCATGAGGTCCTGACCGGCCGCCACGATGAAGAGGACGAACGCGTACAAAGCGCCAAAGAAGATGGCGGGGCGTAACTCTGTCGGGTTTCCGGGCTCTAGAGGGATCTCACCCGGGGTCGTCGCGGACCGCCATACCAACCCAGCCAACACTGCGAAGACCACCAACATCACAACCAACGGGCCCGCCGCGACCGGGAGAAAGTCGGGAGCCACGGCCCCGATCTCGACCAAGAGACGCACGAACACGACTCCAGACGCGATCCAAACTACGAGGGCGGCGGTGCCCTCCATCCCTCCCTCGGCCTTAGTCTGTCGCGCATAGGAAACAGTCGTCGCGGTACTCGATATCACGCCGCCTAGCACGCCTGCTAGGGCCGTGCCCGCACGCGCGCCCATGAGTCGGAAAGCTCCGTAGCCAGCGAGGTTAAGCCCCACGATCAGAACAACCATCCACCAGACCTGACGTGGGTTGATCACTTCGTAAGGGCCGTACGCCTGATCGGGAAGTACTGGCAAGATCACGAGCGAGATCACGGCGAATTGCATGATCGCCCGCACGTCGCGATCGCTGAGTCGATCCACCCACGTTCTCAGTTCTTCCCGAAGGTGGAGCAACATCGCGGTGGTCGCCCCGCACACAATCGCCACCTCGCGGGGCGCGACGACCACAAGTGCGCCGACCAGATACATCACGATCACGGCGGCCTCCGTCGTCTGGCCCGCGTCCGTGCCCTCGGCCTTCATAAGGACGGCGTTCCCCGTCACCATGAGCGCACTCGTTGTCAGCAATCCACCAACAACAACCCACGGCGTCGTGGCCTCTCCGACGATCGCGGCTATAGAACCGCTCAGGGTAACCAGCGCAAACGTGCGCAGGCCCGCCAGGGGTGACTCGGCCCGCTCCTTCTGAAGACCCACCAGCAGACCCAACCCGAGCGCCGTGGCCAAATCCATGAAGACGGAGCTAAGCATCGGTCACCACCCTCCTAGTGGGAGTCGGACAGGGTACAATGTGCGCTCCTTTCCGCCGTAAGAAACGGGTTGACCACGTCTCCGCGATTCGACTAACTTCTCCGTCCTGTTGCGGGGTGGAGCAGTCTGGTAGCTCGTCGGGCTCATAACCCGAAGGTCGCAGGTTCGAATCCTGCCCCCGCTATTTGTTTGTGAAGCGCCGCCGAAGGGCGGCGTTTCCCACGTTCGGCAACGTTGAAGGAGCGGGTGTGCAAAGTACCGATCTCTGGATCGTTTCCGACTCGTGGAGCCCGCGGCAGCGGGCGGGAGCGGAGGATCGGTAAGACCGATCTCTCCGGAGCTGACTCCCGTCCGAGCCGAAAGGGTCCGGGCGGGTTTTTTGTCTGGGCCAGGTAGCTCAGTTGGTAGAGCACATGACTGAAAATCATGGTGTCGGCGGTTCGATTCCGCCCCTGGCCATGAGGAAACCGTCGCTCGCGGCGGATGTGGTAAAAGAGAGCTAGAGGTCCGTAGCTCAACTGGTAGAGCACCGGTCTCCAAAACCGGGGGTTGGGGGTTCGAGTCCCTCCGGGCCTGTACGTCGGGAATAGGAGCCCCGGTCGTCTAATGGTTAGGACACCAGGTTTTCAACCTGGCAATCGGGGTTCAATTCCCCGTCGGGGTATTTTGCAGGACCGCAGTAAAAGCAGGGCAGCTGTTTACAACCTGGGGCTGTAGCTCAGTCGGTTAGAGTGCCGGTCTGTCACACCGGAGGTCGCGAGTTCGAGTCTCGTCAGCCCCGCTCAGGTTATTTGACAAACGGAGTCGTCTCCCTGGAGGCGGCTCCCTAGGTCGTGTGGAGGGGGCCGTAGCTCAGTTGGGAGAGCGCTTGAATGGCATTCAAGAGGTCAGGGGTTCGATTCCCCTCGGCTCCATGTCGGAACCCGGGCGCCGCAAGCCCGAAGTACCGATCGCGGGCTCGGGTGGCGGAATTGGTAGACGCGCAGGGTTCAGGACCCTGTGGGGGTTAACCCCGTGAGGGTTCGAGTCCCTCCTCGAGCATTGTCGCCCACCCGGGCGGTTAGTTCATAAGCCCACGTGCTGAAATTGGTAGACAGGCTGGTTTGAGGGACCAGTGCCGGAAACGGCGTACAGGTTCGAGTCCTGTCGTGGGCACTCTTGAGGGGTGATCTCCGGCGCCTCGCGGCGTTGGGCTACGGTCTCCGCTCACTGCGGCGTACAAGAGTACGCCTCGATCGCGTCGCCTTGCCCGCCTTGCGACGCACTCGGGTCTCACCCCTCAAGAGGGGGCGTGAGTCCAAAGGCGGAGCTCGCGTTAAAGCGCCCGTAGCTCAATTGGATAGAGTGCCTGACTACGGATCAGGAGGTTGGGGGTTCGAGTCCTCCCGGGCGCATGAAGGACCTGACAGTCGGGTGTCGGGCGCGTAGCTCAGTTGGTTAGAGCGCTACGTTGACATCGTAGAGGTCACAGGTTCGAATCCTGTCGCGCCCATGAATCTGCCGAGTTCTGTGGGCTATGGACCGCTCACGTCCCTCGGCCCGCCCCTACGGGCGGCGTGTACGGGGCCGTAGCTCAGTTGGGAGAGCGCAGCGTTCGCAACGCTGAGGTCAGGGGTTCGATTCCCCTCGGCTCCACTTCTGGTTGCCACCATAGCTCAGCTGGTAGAGCACGTCACTCGTAATGACGGGGTCGTCGGTTCAAGTCCGACTGGTGGCTCTCGGTTTTGTTTTCTTAGCCCTGTGGTGTAACTGGCAACACGTCGGATTCTGGTTCCGAAGAGTCTAGGTTCGAGCCCTAGCAGGGCTATAGCTCGAAGGGAGGGATGGCCGAGTGGCTTAAGGCGGCGCCCTGCTAAGGCGTTGGTGCTTGCACCGCGTGGGTTCGAATCCCACTCCCTCCGTTGAACGCATCGCGAGAAGCCATGTGGACGAACTCGGTCGCAAGACCATCCAGTTCGAACCCACCCGGACTCGCGAAGCGAGGACGGCAGTGGGTTTGAGCCGAGCGGCCCGCCCGAACACGCGAAGCACCACCCTGGTGCTCCGCGACGCGGCTCGCGCAGCGAGCCCATCCCACTCCCTCAACGGGAGAGTCGGCCAGAAGTCCTGCGGCCGCATCTTGGACGGGTGGCCGAGTGGCTTAAGGCGCACGATTGGAAATCGTGTGGACATTGTCCGCGTGGGTTCGAATCCCACCCCGTCCGTTCTGAAAGAGTCACTGAAGAATGTGGACGAGAGAGTCACGACGACCCTCCCGTTCGAACCCACGCAGACTGCGAAGCAGGATGCCGCGTGAGTTCGACTCGAGCGACAGGTGGTCTACGCGAGTACCTGCTGTGGTGACTCGCGAGTGGAGCGAGGGCGGCATGGCCGCCCGCAGCTCAATCCCACCCCGTCGGTGCAGGTACCCGAGTAGTCCGGGGTGTGGCTCAGTCCGGTAGAGCGCTGCGTTCGGGTCGCAGAGGTCCCCGGTTCGAATCCGGGCACCCCGATTAGGAAGAGTCAGCAAGTGGATCCGGGTTCGAACCGCAGGTTCGAGCCGAGCGGCCCATTTCATCGGCTTCAGTCAGACTGGTTACCGCGAGACCATCGAGCGTGAGCGAGATGAATCCGGGCACCCCGATATTAGACAAAGTCAGTATGTGGTTCCGGTTCGAACCGCAGGTTCGAGCCGCGCAATCAACCTCCACACCGGCCTAACTATCCGCACCGCGTGGATTCGCGATCCCCACCGCGCCCGCGCTACGGTATCAGGAGCGCTGGCAGAATGGCTAATGCACTCGCCTCGAAAGCGAGCGTCCGAAAGGACTTGGGGGTTCGAATCCCTCGCGCTCCGTAAAAGCCCCTCAAGTCTCTGGCCTTGAGGGGCCTTCGCACGCCCGCCCGGAAGTCGGTGAACCCCCGCACCCTGGTCGAGGGGTTCGAGCCGAGGCGCCCACTCGGTGACCTCCGCCTACCCACCCCTCGCCGAGACGAGCGAGGATCGGCGTAGCCGACCGCAGCTCCATCCCTCGCGCTCCGTAAAAGCCCCTCAGGTCTCTGGCCTGAGGGGTTTTCACATAACCGTCAGGTATTCAAAAGAACCCCCGCACCTAGGTCGAGGGGTTCGAGCCGAGGCGCCCACTCGGTGACCTCCACCTACCCGCCCCTCGCCGAGACGAGCGAGGATCGGCGTAGCCGACCGCAGCTCCATCCCTCGCGCTCCGTCAAAGCCCCTCAGGTCTCTGGCCTTGAGGGGCTTTCGCACGCCCGCCCGGAGGTCGGTGAACCCCCGCACCCTGGTCGAGGGGTTCGAGCCGAGGCGCCCACTCGGTGACCTCCGCCTACCCGCCCCTCGCCGAGACGAGCGAGGATCGGCGTAGCCGACCGCAGCTCCATCCCTCGCATTCCGCTGAAGCCCCTTCAGATCGCGCAAGATCTGAGAGGGTTTTGCATACCTGCCCGTCGAGAGAACCCCCGCACCTAGGTCGAGGGTTCGAGCCGAGGCGCCCACTCGGTGACCCTCCGCCTACCCGCTCGCAACCCAATCGACGATTGTCGTGTCTAGATGTATATGATACACTGTGTCGCATATGATGCCGACGGGAGGTACGGGTGAAGCCGGGAAGGGTGTGGGTGTGGCTACTTGGGAGATTCCTCGCCCCAGAGGACCGCGACGCAGTCCGAGGTGACGCGGAGGAAGAGTACCGGCGGCGACACGCCCATCGCGGTAAGCACGCCGCGCGGGCTTGGTACCGCGCTCAGGCGGTGCGGTCGCTCGCGCCCGCCTTCCGCGCCTGGTGCTCGGAACAGGCCGACGCCTTCCGGCGCGAAGAACCGATGGGGGAGGGGATAGCCATGTGGGGAAACGATCTTCGACTAGCACTACGGGCGCTTCTTAGGCGCCCTGGATTTTCAGCCACAATCGCGGTGACACTCGCCGTCGGTGTCGGCTTCACGACCTCACTCTTCGGTGTGTACAAGGCGGTCTTCCTCGACCCTCTGGACCTTCCAGAGTCGGAGGAGATCGTCGTCGTCATGGGGCTCGGGGCCTTCGGGTGCTGCGGCCCTGCATCCGGACCGGACTACCTCGACTTCGTCGAACGCCAGCGGAGCTTCGAAGGCATGGCTGCACTTCGACCCGGGTTCTTCAATCTCACCGGACTCGATAAAGCCGAGCGTGTATATGGAACCGCCGTGACCGGGAGCGCCTTCGACGTCCTGGAGGTGCCGCCTCTCCATGGGCGGCCGCTGTTGGAGTCTGATCAGAACGGAGCGAGGGTTGTTGTTCTGACCCACGCTCTTTGGCGGCGACTCTTCGACAGTCGGCCCGGCGCCCTCGGCGAAGGTCTCGAGATCAACGGCGAGGTGCACGAGGTCGTGGGTGTCATGCCGGAGGGGTTCGACGTCCCCTCGCCTTGGGGTAGCCTCAGAAGCCACGAGCTCTTCACTCCCTTTCCCAACGAGCTCTTCGACGGGGGCCGTGGTAACCACAGCTATCCGGTCATCGCTCGACTCCGCGACGGAGTGCCCGTTGAGTCAGGGCGAGCGGATATGCAACGCATCGCCGCTGAGCTCGAAGCCGAGTATCCGGAAACGAACAGCGGCTGGGGCGCACTCGTGCAGACCGCGCACGAGTATCGATATGGGGAGGCTGGCACCCAGTTCAGAACGCTGCTGGCCGCTGCCGCTCTCGTTCTCATCATCGCATGTGCGAATGTCGCCGGACTTCTGCTGGCGCGTGCAGCCGGGCGAGAGGGTGAGCTGGCGGTGCGGACGGCCCTCGGGGCTTCCCGGCGCACTCTGGTCCGTCTCCTCTTCGCCGAAAGCGTTGTTCTCTCGGCGATCGCGGCAGTCGGTGGGATCGGAGTGGCCTTCTTTGCCGTTGACCGACTCCGATCCCTGCTCCCACCTACAGTGCCCCGTGTCGACCAGATCGGTGTCGACGGAACGGTTCTACTCTTTGCGGTGGCCGCCTCCGTAGCGACGTCGCTGGTATTCGGCGTCCTACCTGCCCTCCTGGCCTCCCGGACCGACGTCGCCTCCGGAGTGAAGGAGGGCGGCCATTCGACGCTGGCTCCGAAGAAGGAGCGCATGCGTGACACCTTCATCGTCGTGCAGATCGCGGTCGGCTTGATCTTGGTCAACGCCGCTGGGGTGCTCGTCAGCAGCTACGCGAACGTCAGGGGGCAGGAGCAGGGCTTCTCTACTCGGGGGGTCTTGACGATGGCCCTCAACGCCTCGGGCCCTCGGTACGAGGCCAGTGGAGCCATGCAGCGGTTCTACGAGGAGATCCTTGACGAGGTCGACGCGATTCCGGGTGTACGAGAGGTCGGCTTCGTAAGCAAGCTGCCTCTAGCCGGAGGGTCGAACGGCAATGTCCAGCTCGCGGACGCCCCTACTCGAGCCAGTAGTAGTGAGGGGCCGCTCGTCGAGGTCTCGAGCGTATTCGGTGACTACTTCCAAGCCATGGGTATCCCGCTCCTCAGGGGACGCTTGCTGGAGGCAGCGGACACGGCCACGGGTGCCGTGGGTGTCCTGATCAACCAGCAGATGGCTGAGGACGTATGGCCGGGAGAGGACCCCATCGGCAAGCAGTTCGGCTTCGACTCGAACCCACCGTGGCTAACAGTGGTCGGAGTGGTCGCCACCGTCCGTCAGTGGGGTATGGAGCAGGAGCCGCTCAGCGAAGCCTATCTCCCGTTCAACCAGGGTTGGAGTGGTTCCGGCTTCGTTGTGATAGGAGCAGACGTGGATCCGGTCGAGATCGTCAATGGCGTCCGTGGGGCGGTCGCGGCCGTCGACCCGACGCAGCCCCCCGGTGCGATACGCACTATGGCGGAGCGGGTCGATCGGGCCTTGGCCCAACGACGCTTCTATACCACGCTGGTCGCCGTATTCGCGATCGCGGCGCTCTTTCTGGCGGCGGCAGGGATCTACGGTACGGTTTCCTACTTCGTCTCTCGGCGCGTCCGCGAGCTCGGAATTCGGATGGCACTCGGAGCAGCTGGGGGTGGGATCGTGAGCTTGGTGTTGAAGCGTGGTGTGCGGCTGGCCATCTGGGGCATCGGGTTCGGGCTCGTGGGTGTGTGGGGTTCGACCCGGGTCATCGAATCGTTCGTCTATGGTGTCGGAGCGGCCGAGGTGGTTACGGTGCTGTTCGGATCCCTTGCGCTGGGAGCGTCGGCGATCGCGGCCTCGGTGCTGCCCGCCGCTCGGGCCGTCCGGGTATCGCCCGTTGTTGCGCTGCGATCGGAGTAGTCATGGGAGAGTTCGAGCAGCTGGTCCTTCTTGCGGTCATTCGTCTCGAGAACCGTGCGTACGGCATGGAGATCCGTGAGGAGATCGAGCAACGCACTGGCCGAGACGTCTCGTACGGAGCCGTCTATACCGCCCTCCGTCGGCTCGCTAATAAGGGGTACCTGACCTACGAGCTCGGACCACCGAGCTCCGAGCGTGGGGGACGTGCCAAGAAGTACTTCTCTGTCGAACCTGCTGGGCGCGGAGCACTGCGGGAGACGCGCGCCGCACTCGACACGATGTGGGAAGGCGCCGCCGTCTAGCTCTCGTCGACACCCCTCTGAGCCCCCTCGAGCTCCTCCCGCGGGATACCCACCCTTCGCATTCCGTAAAGAGCCCCTCCGGTCTCTGGCCCGAGGGGCTCTGGTTTAGACGAAGTCTCGCTCCCCACTACTGCACCACTACCGTCCCCGACATGGCAGCACCGTGAATCGTGCAGAGGTAGTCAAACGACCCAGCAGTCGGAAACGTCCTCTGGAACGTTCCCCCATCCTGCGTCGCCGAGTTCGAGCCGCTCGAGAAGGTGACATTGTGGTCGACGGAGCCAGCCGCCCAAGTCCACGTAACCTCGCCACCCGTCGCGATCGAGACAGATGTCGGACTGAAGTTGTTGCCACCGGCTCCGACCGTCACCGAAGCCGTCGTCGGCAACGTGGCTGACTCACCGGACGCGGAAAACGACACGGGCGAATTCGTAGCTCCCGAAACCGCCGCCTCTAGCGTGTTGGCACCCACCGCAGGACCCAACGTCCACGTGGTCGATGCCAACCCACTCCCATCCGTAGTCGACGAAGCCGGGTTCACTGACCCTCCACCCGCGGTCACGGACCAACTCACGGTCGCGCCGGGTAGCGCCTGGCCATCTCGTGACACCCGTACCACGACCGGACTCGCGAGCGCCTGCCCGACGGTCTGCGTCTGACCGTCCCCGCTCTGGAGTGCCACGGCCGTCTGCGGCGTGGGTCCCGTGGTGTTGTCATCCCCGCCGCACCCGGCCATGAGCCCCATCATGATCACACTTCCCAACACACGTCGATGCATCTCGCCTCCGAAAACTGATTGCTTGTCTGGTCAACTAATCTGACGACCTAAGACCGAAAGGTCACACAATCAGGTCGCTTTCGACTCCCCCTTCAACACCACACCCCATTGCGCGAGGTTGGTCCGTCGCGGTCACCCGCCAAAATCCGAGCACTCGTGCCCGCTCCGACAGTGCGGACCCAGCGGTCCATTTTCCGCTTCTGGCTCCCGTTGGCCGCTACGTGGGTCATGATGGCGACGGAAGGTCCTTTTCTGGCCGCGATCATTGCGCGCCTTTCGGATCCGACCTTCAATCTCGCTGCTCATGGCGTGGCGTTCGCGGTCGCGATCCTGATCGAGGCTCCCGTCATCATGCTGATGAGCGCGGCCACCTCAGTGGTGAAAGACCGCACCAGCTTCCTCAAGCTCCGCAACTTCGCCAGGGCGCTGTGCCTCGGGACCACGATTGTCCTCTTGGTCGCACTGATCCCCCCGGTCTACGAGACGTTGATCGTGGGCCTCATGGGGGTACCGCGTGAGGTCGCGGATCTCACGTACGGGGCCCTTTGGTTTTACCTACCTTGGCCGAGCGCGATCGGCTACCGACGCTTTCTTCAGGGAGTCCTGATCCGGTCGGGGAAGACCGCGCTCGTCGCGTACGGGACGGGGATCCGCCTCGTTGCCATGGTCATCGCAGCGCTCGCCGGCTACCTCCTCCTCGACATTCCAGGTGCTTGGGTGGGCGCGCTGGCTCTCGGCACTGGCGTAACGGTCGAGGCGATCGTCGCCCGGTTCATGGCTGCGGAAACGGTACGCGGCTTCCTGCGGGGGGATTATCCCGACGTGGAGGGAGAAGAGCTCACCTACAGCGACTTGGCGCGCTTCTACTGGCCGCTTGCCTTGACCTCGCTCATCGGACTGACCGTCCAGCCGATCCTCACCTTCTTCATGGGCAGATCCGTCTCCCCCGTGGAATCACTCGCGGTCTTTCCGGTCGTGCACTCCCTCTCGTTCTTCTTCCGTTCCATGGGACTCGCCTTCCAGGACACGGCAATCGCCCTCATGGGAGAAGGGTTCGAGCACTTTGCCGAGCTCCGCACCTTCGCGATCTCGCTCGGCCTCGCCACATCGGCGGGATTGGCGTTTGTCGCCTTCACACCTCTGTCAGATGTGTACTTCGAGGGAATCTCCGGGTTACGGCCTGAACTCGCAGGATTCGCGCTGACCCCTGCCCGGGTCATCGTCGCGCTCCCCGCGATGTCGGTTCTTCTCTCGTTGCAGCGAGCCCTACTCGTGGAGAGCCGGCGAACTCACCACATCACAATAGCGAGTGCCCTCGAAGTCCTCACGGTCGCAGGCACGTTTACCGTACTCGGCTTCGGCTTGGAGTGGGTCGGAGCAACCGCCGCGTTCTCTGCCTTCATGGCAGGTCGTCTCATGAGCAACATCTACCTCGCTTGGGGCTGCCGAGGCCTCGTCCGCTGGCGCTCCTAGGCGTCCCCATCGGCGGCCACGCGCGTCAGCCCGACGGCACACGGTAAGACCGGGAATCCGACGCACTCGGGATCTCCACGGCCCGCATCAAACGACTCCCGCATCGCAAGCCCGATCCCGGTCGCGTCCGCCGGATCGCACACCGCGATTAGACCCGACCCTGCGCCCGACACGGTGATCGCCCACGCCCCTGCATCTAAACCCGCGGAGATCGCAGCTGTCGCACCAGGGATAAGCCCCAGGCGGTGTGGTACGTGTAGCTCGTCTCTGAGACCGATCTGAAGCAGCTCGCGATCCCCCGTCTCTAGGCCTCGCACCAGAGCCACGAGTCGGCCCAAAGCGTGGGCAGCGACTCGATGGCTCACCCGCGCCGGGAGAATCTCCCGAGCCTCTCGAGTACTGATCCGTCCCGCAGGAGCCGCGTATGCGAACCCGATCTCGGGACTGAGTGGTAGGGGCACCACCACGGGTCCCTCCGGAGTCTGGGACACCGCTCGCAATCCGCCGAAGAGACACGGTGCAGCGTTGTCTCCATGTCCCTCTTGGCCGAGGGCGGTTGCGAACGCGCCGTCGTCGTCGCGTCCCAACCCGAGTGCCTGACGAGCCAAATCATAACCGGCCAAGACCGCCGCCGCGGAGCTGCCCAGCCCTCGAGCGACGGGGATGTCGGACTCCAGAGTCAGAGTGCCCGACGGTGTACGCCCCTCGGCGTCCAACACCCGACTCATGGCCACAGCCACGAGGTCCTTCGACGGGTCCTCTTCGAGCGAAGCGAGAGACCCGGAGCGGAGCACTCGCAGCTCCCCGCTCTCGTCGGGCTCGAACCGCGCCGTCAAGTAGCGCCGGAGTGCTAACCCGAGAGTGTCGTATCCAGAACCGAGATTTGATGTCGACGAGGGTACACGTACGGCGCCTCGCGAAAGTGGTTGACTCATTCGACGGTCGCCCGGCGTCGTCCACTCTGCTCCAAGACCGAGCGCAACGCTTCGAGTGTCGGATCTAGATCGATCATATGCTCAGCTTTGGAATCGGGAGGAAATAGCCCTTCGGGTACGGCGACTTCGCTACCAATCACGTTCTCCACGACGTCGGGGAATTTAGCGGGATGAGCTGTCGCCAAAACGACAATAGGGCCGGCCCTCCCGTCAGACCGAGAGCGCACGGCCGCTGCGTAGGCAACCGCACTGTGAGGATCCAGCACGTAGTCCCGCTCTTCATAAACACGCCGAATGGTTCTGCGGGTCTCCTCATCGGAAACTTCTACGGCGGAAAGGTCCTCTCGCGTACTCAGCCCCCCATCCTGCAACCATCGGATGCGCTCGAGATTGGAGGGCACCGCGACGTCCATCGCCGACGAGATCGTCGAAGCAGGTGCAACGCGTCGGTCCTCGCCCTCGACGTAGTCCACCAGCGTTCGATTCGCATTCGTCGCCCCGGTGAAGCCAGCGTGTGGCATTCCCGCTCGTGCGGCAAGCAACCCCGCGCACAAGTTCCCGAGATTCCCGCTGGGGACCACGAAATGGGGCGCCTGACCCATCTTGGTCACAACCTTGTTCGCGGCGAAAAGGTAGTACGACGCCTGCGGAACGAGTCTCGCCACATTGATGGAGTTCGCCGCCGTAAGTCCCCACGACTCTACTAGCTCAGCGTGGGAGAACGCTTCCTTGACTACCCGCTGACAGTCATCAAACGACCCATCGACGGCGCACGCGGTGACGCGGTCGAGCGTGGTCATCTGCCTTCGTTGTCGAAGCGAGATCCCATCCCGCGGAAAGAGCACGACTGTACGGACAGACCTCGTTGGCGAAAAAGCGCTCGCGACGGCGCCACCGGTGTCGCCGGAGGTAGCCACGAGCACGGTCCGCGTTGGGTCGCCGGCAGAGAGCAACTCCCCCATCACGCCGGCCATGAAACGTGCGCCAAAGTCCTTGAACGCCCCTGTCGGGCCGTGAAACAGCTCCAAGACGAAGACCCCAGAGTCGACCTCGATCAGCGGGACGGGAAAGTTGAACGCGCGACGCACGACGCGAACCGCCGAAGCGCCAGTCTCGCCAGGGAGGGCGAGGAGCGTCGCGAGGCGAGCGTGTTCATCGAAGTTGGTCACGCTCTTGTGCCCACACGCCTCCGACAACTCCGGGACCTCCGCCGGCACGAACAAACCCCCGTCCGACGCGAGTCCCCGTAACACGGCCTCCCGAAAGGAGACAGCCTCACCTCCCCGCGTGCTAACGAAGTGATTCATCGCATCTCATCGACATTCGGCGGTTGCCACTCACGCGCCCGACTTAAAAAAGAGGGCGCCGACACCTTCACGGTGCCGACGCCCCCGGTGCTGCTCGACCGGATCGGCTTACTTCTTCTTCTTCCGAGTGGTCTTCTTCTTGGCCGCGGGCTTTCTGCGAGCAGTCTTCTTCTTCGCCGCAGGCTTCTTACGAGCAGTCTTCTTCTTGGCCGCGGGCTTCTTCCGAGCAGTCTTCTTCTTGGCCGCCGGCTTCTTGCGAGCGGTCTTCTTCTTCGCCGCAGGCTTCTTACGGGCGGTCTTCTTCTTCGCCACGGCCTTCTTCTTGGCGGCCTTCTTCTTGGTAGCCTTCTTCTTCGCTACAACCTTCTTCTTGGTGGCCTTCTTCTTCGCGACGGCCTTCTTCTTCTTCGCGACGGTCTTCTTGGCCTTCTTCACCGTCTTTTTGGCCTTCTTTGCGACGGTCTTCTTCTTCTTCGCGACCGTCTTCTTAGTCTTCTTCACCGTCTTCTTTGCGGCTTTCTTCACCGCAGCCTTCTTCTTGGCCACCTTCTTCTTGGCCTTCGCTACCGCCTTCTTGGCGGCTTTCTTGCGCGGTGCCGTCTTCCGGGACGGACGCTTCTTCGCGCCGGAGGCCTTCTTCGTGGCCGGCTTCTTCGTTGCCCGCTTCTTCTTGGCGGCAGTCTTCTTCTTGGCCGCAGGTTTCTTCTTACGAGTCGCCACGAGTGTTCCTCCGAGAACTGGATTGTCCGTGCCGGTGAGTGTGGGGTCAATCGAACGAAACAGCATCCGGCCTCGGTACGCAATAGGAGCGGCATAGACGACTACTGTATCCTGTACGACCAACTGACCGGTGATACTATATGCGGTGTATGAGTCGATCTCACTCCGAGCACTCGGACAGTGCCGTAAGACCATGACAACGGCTGACTTCCTGCACGCACTCCATTTGCGCGGCGCCACGCGAATAAGGCGCGTATCATTCCGGAATAACCGCAGCACCGTCTGGTCGCTGACGCAGCGGGGAACGGTTCTCAACGTCCACGCCGCCTACGGCGAAGCTGACGCCGCACTCCTCGACGCATTCGCGACAGTGGTACGAGAAGGGGGCACCGGGTCCCGCGAAGCGAAAGCTGCTTCCAAGATGATCGTTGAGTGGCCCACCCTGATTCGGGCGCTCGCGAAGGCTCGCGCTGACGCGGCGAGTGACGCCACCAAGGCCGGCACTCGCTGTTGCGGTACGGATGGCCAGCGGACCTACCTGCGCGCAGCGTACACGTACTTCAACACTACGCGCTTTGACAACATACTCCCAGCCGACGTCCCCATACGATTGAGCGAACGCATGTCCTCCCGCCTCGGACACATGCTCCCGTCTGAATCCGAAGACGGACAACGACGCGTGGACGAGATCGCTCTCAACGTGGACCTGATGCTCCCTGGGAACGGTGCCGAGCGAATCGACACTCTCCTACACGAGATGGCCCACGCTGCTGATTGGTTGACGGGCGGAGCGGGCGGTCACGGTCCGTCGTGGCGGGAGTGGGCCCGCCGGGCCGGCTGCCTCCCGAATCGGATGTACCATGAACCGGTCCACGCTCGGCGACCCGACGCGCCCCCGACGCGACGCGCTCCTCCGCTTCCTCCCGCTCTCGGGGAGTTGAGCAAGGCGTCGTGAGAACCAAATCTCCCTTGCTTGTATTGGATGGGAGCCGGCCAAAGCGGGCCGAGTGAATGTAGAAACGGGGTCAGGATCAGTACGTGATGGATTGCCAGCGAGCTCGCCAACTCCTTTGGCCGCCAGAAAGACTGCGGATCGTGGGAGACGACTTGCAGGCAGCCAGGGAGCATTTGGCCACCTGCGAGTGCTGCGTGTCGTACTTCCGCCAAGACAGGCGCCTTCTGGATGCGTACGATCGCGCGAAGGATGTGGAAGCGCCGAAGGCACTTCGAGGCGAGATCGAGGCCGCCCTTCGGCAGCCGGGTGGTGTCCAGCAAGAGTCGGCCTCTCGTTTCCGGATCGATGCCCCTCAGGAAGTGGATCGGATCCAATCGCCGCTGCCGGTACATAGACGGCGCGAATGGGTGGCTTTGATTGTGGCGATAGCGGTTGTGGTAGCCGGTATCACGATCGTGCGCGCCCCGGCACCCACGTCGTACGCTCCGGGCGATGTCTTCGTCGAAGACTACCTCCGACGAGCGGTCGGTGAGGATCACATCGTCACGAACGATCCGGCCCAAGTGACTCGATTCCTCGAACGTGAGCTCGGCTTCCGAATTCGACCGATCCAACTCGCCGGCCTCAGCCTCGAGCGAGCCGAAATCTGTCTACTCGAGGGGCGGCGGGGAGCGATGATCGTGTACAAGAAGGGAGATCTCGAGATCTCCCATTACGTGGTACCAAGAGAGGGTTCGACGTCGCGGTTACCTGCGATCTCCCCGCATCGCCCGGGCACCGCTCCGGTCATGCCAGTCGTCACGTGGGCGTCCCCGTCCGTAGAGCAAGCACTCGTCGGAGAGATCGACTCCGATGAACTACTGGAGATCGCGAGGCGAGGATCGGCCGAGGGTCCCTAACCCCAGGGCCAGAGTGACTCAGGAGACCAGCCAGCCAAAGATTCCGCCCGTGAGGAGCGAGTAAACGAGACCGTCGAACATGTTGCGACCGGTAGTGCCCCACTTCTGCTTGTACCAGATCGACCGTTGAGGGTGAGCCATCGCGTAGCAGCAGAATGCGACGACGCTCGTGATGCGAAAGACTCCCATGTAGTCGGCACCGCCAGCCAGAGCGAAGCCAGCCACATACGCGGCTACCGCGCTCGCGAAGACGCAGTACCCGAACCATTGGGTCAGCTGCGTTCCCATGCTGCTCATGTCTTCCGACCGCAGCGCGGTGAAGAAGATCACTGGCCCCTCCGATACCTTCGCCTTGTACTCGTCTGAGTTCATCGCCTCCATGCTGCCGGCATAAGGGATGACGTAGTCACCGGGTGGAATGGCCAGGGGCCGCATCGCATTCCGGGCGGCCTCTTCATCGGGTACGGGGGTGAAGTCGTGCTTGTGGTACCCGAGCACCATGTGAATGACAGAACTCGCGACGAATACCGCGACGCCCGAAAGGACGATCGGAAGCCACATGGAGAGGAGAAAGCCCATGAAGTACTCCTTAGGGGGGGAGGAGCGTCATGGGCGCAGCGTACGACCGTTCCAACCCCTGGGGCAAGCGTGGCCTCTTCGCTTTGATACTGCCCGCAACCGGGGGGCTCTACCGAACCCACCCCTCCGTATAGAGGAGGATCGCTCCTGCATTGTACACTGCAGATTCGTTCGGGTAGAGGATGACCGCGGTGTGTAGCATGTCGAGTGGAATCACGCTCACGATCTCGAGACTGATGGCCGCACCGTTCAAGTACACCGGCAGACAGCTCCGGCCACGTACCTGAAAGCAGGGTCCATCGGTGGTGGACCGTGTCACGATTCCAGCTTCGTTCGTCCACCGCATCATCGCTTCGAGGTCATGTCCTCGTTCTGCGTGGTCGAGGAGACGCTCATAGCGGATGGGCTCGACTCGCAATGACCGCGGGCTCAACCCGGTCATCAGCTGGATCTGCCGATCGGCGACCTCGTCCGGGACCCTGTTCGTAAGAACCGTGAAGCCGGGTAACTCGACGGGTGCGGCGGTCATGAGGAGGTCGATGGGGTACACGCCATCCTCAGACCCAGCCTCGAGCAGCGGGCTCTCCACGCGATGGAATCCGAGCCGAGCGGCCTCGAGACGATACACGCCGGGCGCACCGGCGGAGACTCTGTAGAACCCGGCCGAGTCCGCGATCGAGAGAGCCACCTCCCCACCCTCGTCGTCTAGGAGTCGCACGAGCGCCGTGCTCACCGGCCGTTCACCACGCTGCTCGAGCACACGCCCTTCGAAGGTTTGGGCGACAACACTTCCGGGCAGCGCCACGAGCGCGCAGCAGAGAGCGACGGGAACGCCGGCAAGCCTCAACAGGGTCCGGTCGCGGCGTTCGCACCGAGAGTTCACGCCCCGCCTCACCGAATCCAACCGTCGGTGAAGAGGAGCACCCCGCCCTCCGGGTAGATCGTCGACTCGGTGGGGGAGATCACAACGGCGGCCTGTAGCATGTCGAGTGGGACGATGTCGTACAGGTCGGCCGAGAGGCGGAAACCGTTGAGGTAGACGGGCAGGCACAGTCGGTACCTCCGCATCAGGTAACAGGGGCCGTCGTCGTACACGATCACCTCGATCGCCGCGAAGCTCCTCCAACGCATTAAAGAGGTGAGGTCGTGCGCTCGCTCCGCGTGCCCGATGAGATCCTGCCGCGTGAGAGGTCGCCACCTCATCGATGTGGGGTCGATCCCGGTCATCGACTTGAGACGTTGGTCGACTTGCTCTGCCGTGACCTCGAGTCCACGAATCGGGACCGGTGATCGGTCCATGAGGAGGTCGACCGGATACACGCCGTCGGGGTTCTCGACGGAGAGTAAAGGGGTCTCGAAGTCGTCGAAGCCGATGCGCTCGGCGACGATACGGAACGTTCCGGGCTGGGGAGCACGGAGTTCATAGAAACCGGAAGAGTCCGCGGCTGTGATCGAATGATCCTCCCCCGCGTCGGAAACGAGTCGGACGAGTGTCGAAGGGATCCCCTCCTCGCTCCCCCGCTCCACGACTCTGCCCTGAATCGTCTGCGCATACCCGACACTCGGGTGCAGACCGACCCAAGTAAGACCGGCGAAAACGGCAACACGGAGTCCTGGCTTCACGCGAACTCCTACGTCGCGGTCACCTCTTGGTTACGAAGCGGGAGCCTCCGCAAGCGACTCGCGGGCGGCCGAAACGACGGCTTCTGTCGTGAACCCGAACTTCTCGAAGAGGACCTCCGCTGGTGCAGAGGCCCCGAAAGAGTCCAACCCGACGCACCGACCACGGTCACCGACCCAGCGGCGCCACCCGAAGGTGCTCCCAGCTTCGATCGCAACTCGCGAAGAAACAGAGGGGGGAAGGATCGAATCTCGGTACGCAGCGGTCTGCTCTTCGAAGAGCTTCCAACTCGGCATGCTCACGACGCGTGTCGCGGTGCCCGCCTCCTGGAGGACGTTCCTTGCCTCGAGGGCCAGGCCGACCTCGGTCCCGCTCGCGATCAAGATGCACTCCGGATCTCCGCCGTCGGCCTCTACTAGGATGTAGGCTCCATTCCGAAGGCCGGTCGCCGAGGCAACCAGGTGATCATCGTCGCCGTTCGTGCGGTCGAGCAGCGGTACCTTCTGGCGACTCAGCGCGAGGAAGGACGGGCCGCTACTCCTCTCCATGGCGACGCGCCACGCTTCAGCGGTCTCCGGACCGTCGGCGGGCCGGAGGTCCAAGACATTAGGGATCGCACGAAGAGTCGCGAGCTGCTCGATCGGCTGGTGCGTGGGTCCATCCTCTCCGAGGCCGATCGAGTCGTGGGTGAAGACGTAGACGACCGGTTGCCCCATGAGGCCGGCCAGCCGGATCGCGGGCCGCATGTAGTCGGAGAAGATGAGGAAGGTCCCACCGTACGGTCGGAGGCCACCATGAAGCGTCATCCCGTTCATGATCGCCCCCATGGCGTGCTCCCGGACGCCGTAGTGGACGACGCGACCATCCGGGCTCCCTTGGAGAAGGCTCTCCGCTCCTTTGATGTCCGTCTTGTTCGATCCGCCCAAGTCAGCAGAGCCACCGACGAGGTTCGGCACACGAGCAGCGATCCCTTGGATCACCTTGCCAGACCACCCCCGAGTCGCATCCGGCCCCTCGGCATCGGCGAAGGTCGGAAGGTCCGCATCCCAACCCTCCGGGAGGGCTCCTGAGACCATCTGCAGAAATTCTGCAGCCAGACTCGGGTGTGCGGCGGAATAAGCCTGGAAAGTGTCGTTCCACTCGGACTGCGCTGTCTCACCCCGGGCCACGGTCTCCTTCCAATGGTCACGCGCCGCAGGGTCGACGTAGAAGGGCTCGAGCGACGGGTATCCCAAATTCTTCTTGGTGGCCTCGATCTCGTCTTCACCGAGCGGGGCACCGTGCGAGGCCGAGGTACCCGCTTTGCCGGGACTCCCGTACGCGATCGTCGTCCTGAGGACGATCAGCGTCGGACGAACGCGCTCGGCCTTCGCTTCGGTGATCGCTCGTTCAATCGCGGCGACGTCGTTCCCATCGTCGACGCGCACGACGTGCCACCCATAAGCCTCGAAACGAGCCCCCTGGTCCGTGGAGGTCGAGAGGTCCGTACCTCCTTCGATCGTGATACGGTTGTCATCGAAGATCCAGATGAGCTTTCCGAGCCCCTGATGACCCGCGATGGCAGCCGCCTCATGAGACACACCCTCCATCACGTCGCCATCGGAGCAAAGCGCGATGGTGTGGTGGTCCACGATCTCGTGGCCGGGCCGATTGAACCGACGGGCAAGCCAGCGCTCGGCGAGCGCGAACCCGACAGACGTAGCGACCCCCTGCCCTAACGGACCTGTGGTCATCTCCACACCCGGCACATGCCCGAACTCGGGATGCCCGGCAGTCGGAGAGCCCCATTGGCGGAAGTTGCGAATGTCCTCCTCGCTCACGTCGTACCCACTGAGGTGGAGTAGTGAGTAGATGAGCATCGACGCATGCCCGACGGAGAGAATGAAGCGATCACGGTTCACCCAGCCGGGATCCCGTGGGTTATGCCGCAACTGCCCGTGAAAAAGCGCGTAGCCGACCGGCGCCAACGCCATCGGAGTACCCGGATGGCCAGAGTTCGCTTTCTGAACAGCGTCCATCGATAGAACGCGGATGGCGTCGATTGCCAGCTTCTGCGTGGAATTCATGTCACACTAAGAGTAGAAGTTGGGAGGCAGTCACCGAGCTGCGGACCTTCGATCGGGTCAGCCGACGACAAAGTTCACGAGCCGGCCAGGGACAAAGACCACGCGTCGCTCTGTCTTTCCTTCGAGATGCTTCGAGACATTCTCTTCTGCTTTGGCCGCTGAGACCACCGCCTCCTCCGTCGCGTCGACCGCCATCGAGACCGTAGCCCTCAACTTTCCGTTGACTTGGATCGCGATCTCGACCGTCGATTCGATCGTCTTCTCCGGATCGAATTCCGGCCAATTTCTTCCGGAAAAGATGCTCTCTGAATGACCGAGCCTCTCCCAAAGCTCCTCCGCGATATGAGGGGCAAAGGGAGCAACCATGACCACAATCGGCTCTACCTCGGCCCGCACAGCACTCCGGCCTCCCGCACGCACTGTATTCAGGTACTCCATAAGCGCCGCGATCGCCGTGTTGTACCCGAGCTGAGGAATCTGCTCGGTCACCTTCTCGATCGTTTGATGGAGCTTTCGCGTGACGTCGGCATCCGGCTCTCCGTCCGTGGCTGACAACGCCGTATTCCATAGTCGGTGAAGAAAGCCGTATGGGCCCTGGATACCCGTCGACTGGTAGTCACCACCTTCCTCGAAGGGCCCTAGGAACATGAGATACATACGGAAGGTGTCGGCCCCGAATTCGCGGATCAGCGGATCCGGCAGAACGACGTTGCCCCGGCTCTTCGACATCTTCGAGCCTTCGTGCGTGATCGTTCCGTGGGCACGGAAGACATCGTACGGCTCTTCGAAGTCGAGGTGCCCGAGGTCCTTCAGCACCATAGTCACAAACCGAGAGTAGAGCAGATGCAAGACGGCGTGCTCGTTGCCACCGATGTAGGTATCGACCGGCAACCACTTCTTCAGCAGTCCTTCGTCAAATGGACGATCGTCGAAGTCGGTCGACGGGTACCGGAGGAAGTACCAGCTCGAATCGAGGAAGGTGTCCGAAACATCGGTCTCCCTTCGGGCGTCAGCGCCGCACTTCGGACACGTCGTGCGGTACCACGACTCCACCCGAGCAAGCGGGCTGATCCCGGAGTCATCCGGCCGAAAGTCATCGATCCGAGGTAGCACGACAGGCAGTTCGTCCTCCGGGACTCCGACCGGACCGCACGCGTCGCAGTGAACCACCGGGATCGGTGGTCCCCAATACCGCTGCCTGGAGATGCACCAGTCGTGCAACCGGAAATTCACCTTCGCTTCACCCCAACCCTGCTCGGCAGCCCACGCCGTAACGGCCTCGACGGACTCCGACACGTCGATGCCGTCGAAGTCGCCCGAGTTCACCAAAGAGCCCGGTCCGACGTACGCTTCCTCCAGCGGTGAATCCACCTTGTCGTCGGGGCCCGCGACGACCCGAACGATCGGTAGCTCAAACTGGGTCGCGAAGTCGAAGTCGCGCTCGTCGTGGCCGGGCACGGCCATAATCGCCCCGGTCCCATACTCCATGAGGACGTAGTCGGCGACCCAGATCGGTACTAGCTCGCCATTCGCCGGGTTGCGACAGAAGCCCCCCGTCGGGACCCCAGTCTTCGTCTTGTCCGTCTTCTGGCGGGCGACCAGGTCTTTCTTCGCCGCGGTGTCGATGTACGCGTACACAGGTGCACGCAATCCGTCGTCGACCACCGACTCCACGAGCGGATGTTCCGGAGAAAGGACGATATACGTCGCACCGAACACAGTATCGGGGCGAGTCGTGTACACCTCGACACGGACCCCCGTCTCACTTCCGTTCGCATCGACAACCGGGAAGTGCAGCTGAGCACCGGTGCTCCGACCAATCCAGTTGTTCTGTTGTTTGAGTGTCTTCTGCGACCAGTCGATGTGGCTCAGGTTGTCGAGCAAGCGCTGCGCGTATTCTGAGATCTTGAAGAACCACTGGGCGATCCGCCGCTGTTCGACCGGAGTGTCACAGCGCTCGCAGAGACCCGAGATCACCTGCTCGTTCGCCAGCACGGTCATGCAGGAAGGACACCAGTTGACCGGCGCCTCCTTCCGCTCCGCCAATCCGTTATTGAAGAATTGGAGGAAGAGCCATTGGGTCCACTTGTAGTACGCGGGATCGGTGGTGTCGACGGCGTGTTGCCAATCGAACATCCCCCCCATCCGCCGGAGTTGGCGGGTGAAGTTCTCGATGTTCGAAGGGATCAGGTCCATCGGGTGGGTCCCGATCTTCAGCGCAAAGTTCTCGGAGTGAATTCCGAACGCGTCGAAACCCATGGGTTCGAACACCGTTTTTCCCAAGAGACGCTGGTATCGCCCGTGAGCGTCGGCTCCCGTAAAGGCGTAGATGTTCCCGACGTGTAGCCCTTCAGCCGAGGGATACGGGAACATCATCAAGTTATAGAACGGGTCCTCTGCGTCCCGTAGCTCCTCCAGCGTGTGCGTATTCGTGCCCCGCTCGTCCCAGAGGCGCTGCCATTTCTCTTCGACTTCCGACGGGTCGTACCCGTCCCGATCATCGTGGACCATAGTTCATCTTCGGGGCTTCACCGTCCCGCGTCCCGAGCTCGCTCGGGTGCCAGAACCAGTGGGAGGAACGCGAAAAGCTACACGGGGCGAGAATAGGTCCCAAGGGGACGCCACCCGTTCCTCAGGCCCACAGTCCGCAGAGTGGGAATGATAGTGTATCTTCCGCGACCATGTCGAAACCGTCGAAAAAGATCTCGGGCTCTTCGCTCCGGCACGCCTTCCGGGAGATCATATGGCCTCGGAAGAGGCTACTGAGCTTCGGCCTGCTCTTGATCTTCGTAAACCGAGTGTCCGGTCTCGCACTCCCGCTGGCCTCGAAGTACATCGTTGATGCCCTCCCGCCACCGGGATCAGGGCAGCCCCCGAGCGACCCGACGCAGCTCTACCCGATCCTCGGGGCGGTGACCGTTGCCATCATGATCCAGGCAGCGACGTCGTTCGGACTGACGATTCTTCTCTCCGTCGAAGCCCAGAACTTGATCGCTCACCTTCGAGCGCAAGTTCAACAACACGTGCTCCAGCTACCCGTTCGGGTCTTCGACAACACGAAGACCGGGGAGCTCGTGTCCCGCATCATGGATGACGTCGAGGGGGTGCGGAATCTGGTCGGCACAGGTCTCGTCCAGCTCGTAGGTGGAACGGTCACGGCCATCGCTGCCTTCGCGTTTCTGGTTGGAACGAACCTCGTCATGACGACGATGGCACTGGTCCCGCTCGCGGCCTTCGGGTTCGTGTCGACGCGCGCGTTCAAAACCCTCCGACCGGCGTTCCGCGAGCGTGGCAAGATCCGAGCGGAGGTGACGGGACGACTTACCGAAGCGCTCGGTGGGATTCGTGTGATCAAGGGGTTCCACGCCATCGAGAAGGAGGGCGAGATCTTCCTGACCGGCGTTCTACGAATCTTCGACAACGTGAAGACAACCCTCACCACGTCGACGGCTGTCACGGCGCTCGGAACGCTCTTCATGGGAACCGCGGCCGTAATGGTCTTGGGGTACGGGAGTTGGTTGGTCAGCCAGGACGTCATCTCCACGGGGGACCTCGTGGCGTTCATGCTCTTTCTCGGCTACCTGATCGCGCCGGTGATTCAGATGGCGAATATCGGAACCCAGATGACGGAGGCGTTCGCCGGTCTTGATCGCACGGCGGAGATACTCGCATGGAAGCGGGAAGACGACGACCCCGCGCGCACCGTCACCATGCCGGAGGTTGAGGGGACGATCATCTTCGATGATGTCCGCTTTGCATATGAAGAAGACAAGCCAGTTCTGAAGGGGGTGTCGTTCGAGGCCGCCCCCGGGATGGTCGTCGCCTTGGTCGGAAGTTCTGGCTCCGGTAAGTCGACGATGGCGGGGCTCGCGGCCTCCTTCCTCACGCCGGACTCCGGACGCGTACTCGTCGACGGAGTCGACCTCCGTACCGTGCAACTGTCGACCTACCGAAAGCAGCTGGGCCTCGTCTTCCAGGAGGACTTCCTCTTCGATGGCACGATCCGGGAGAACCTTCGGTTCGCGCGACCTGGAGCCTCGGACGCTGAAGTGGATGAGGCAGCGGCCAAAGCGTACGTCACCGAGTTCTCAGATCGTTTCCCAGACGGCTTGGAGACGGTCATCGGGGAACGCGGAGTCAAGTTGAGCGGGGGGCAACGACAACGCGTTACCATCGCTCGGGCACTCCTGGCCAATCCCCGCATCTTACTTCTCGACGAAGCGACCTCGAGCCTCGACACGGAGAGCGAAGCGCTCATCCAGGCGAGCTTGGACGACCTGCTTCGTGACCGAACCACGATCGTGATCGCGCACCGCTTGTCTACGATTCAGCGAGCCGATCTGATCCTGGTTCTGGAAGACGGACACATCGTGGAGCGTGGTAAGCACGAGGAGCTTATCGCGAAGGAAGGCAGGTATCACCAGCTCTACACGGTTCAGGCGCGAATCTGAAGGCAGTGGCTACTGCCTAGGGGCCAACCCACCCTCCCAGGCACACCCTACGCGTACTTCGTCGCCGACCCGGAGGGTGGCGTCCCACGAGAACCAGGCACCGGACATCGAGTCGCGACATCGTCCGGGGCGGACCTCGAGCTGCAGAGTCAGCGTCTCCGGGCCGCTAGCGGACGTGGCGTAGTCCCACCCGCCATCTCTGAACACGGGCGCGGCCGGGTCGAACACCGTCTCCGGGACATCGGGCGTGGAAAGAATCACGGCCGCCGGTGTCACCCGAAGGTGCCAGAACGGCTCTTGTCCGGCGGCTCTAAAGACGAAGGACGACAAGTCCTCCTCACAACCGAATCCCTCCGAAGCGGCTTCGGCTCGCCGGAGCGCGCGCAACGTCGCCAGCCCCGCATGATCCGCTCCGAAGCCAGTTTCGGGTGCCGGTCCTAGAGTCGCGTCTACCTCTACGAAAACCGGATCGTACGGATCCCGAGCCAGTTCGTCGTACGCCTGCGTCACCCCGTCGATCGGGATGACCCAAAGTGGATCCTCTTCTCCGCACACCGTGAGACGGCGGACCTCGGGACCCAACTCTAGGAAACCCCTAAGTACTGTGGTCGACGAGGAAGGAGCCTCCGGCCCGACCTCGACAGTCGGCTCCGGAGCCTTGTCGGTCCCTTCCTCCGGCCCACACGCTGCCGCGGCCAACGCCAGCAGGACGAAGCAGGCACGCACCAGATTCCTCATTCAGTCGGCTTTCCAGAAAACGGATCGAGGGGAGGGATGGACGTCTCGTGGTACAGATGCACATCCCGTTGCGGGAAGGGGAAGGAGATGCCCTCCGCGTCGAATCTCTTCTTGACCGCGCGGGTCACGCTCCAGTACGCCTCCCAATAGTCATCGGTTCGGCACCATGGGCGGCATACCAAGTCGACAGAAGATGCGCCCAGGTTGCTCACACGGACGACGGGTTCGGGATCGTCGAGCACGAAGTCGTCTTGCGCCAGAACGGACTCCAAAACCTCCCGCGCGCGATCGACATCGTCGGAGTACGACACTCCGAATACAAGATCCACGCGCCGGATCGACTCCGCGGTCGCGTTGTTGATGACCTGCCCCCACACGCTCGCATTCGGGACAATGATGCGCTGATTGTCTCGGGTCCGAATGAGCGTCGACACAAGCGTGAGGTCCTGGACATCCCCGGTGACTCCGCCAGCCGTCACAAAGTCGCCAACATCGAAGGGCCGGTAGATCATGATCATCATTCCGGCCGCGAAGTTCGACAGCGTGTCTTGCAGCGCGAAGCCAATCACGAAACCGGCGATCCCCAAACCGGCCAACATCGGCCCCAGATCGAAGCCCATGAGCGAGAGGACCGCGAACAGGGCTACAAGCCAGACGAGCTTTCCGACGCCGGATACCACGAGGTTCTGGATCAGGCTCGTTAGTGTGAACCGATCCACGAGTCGCTTCGCCAACCCGCGCGCGACTCCGACCAGTCGTGATGCGGCAAAGATGACTGCCACGATGCCAAGAAGGCGCATCAACATCGAGCCGGCGTTTTCCCGCACCCAAGACGACGCCCGTTCCCACCACTCGGATACCAAGCCACCAATCACCTGGGTATTGAGGTCCTCCGGGGTGAGGGCACCGGTCGCCATGACGACGGTCTGCCTGTACGCGGAAGCGTCCACTCCGCGTCGCTCGAGCTCCGTGGCGGTGATCTCGAGACTCCGACTCATCGTGGTTAGACGCTCCTGAATCGCAGCTACGGTCAGGTCGACAGATGTCGTGTCGATTCCTACGACGGAGCGTCGCTCCCGAAAATCTTCGATCTGGAAGAGAGACTCCTCTACGAGCGCGTTCGTGAGCCTCGCTCGCTCGCGTAGAGTGGTCTCAAGTTGCGTACCCGCCGAGCCGATCGGGAAACCGAGGGAGTCGGACCATTCGACCGCGTCGCCGATCGACATGATGAGCGTATCTGCGCGAGCCACGGACCGGCTCAAGTCGACTTCCAACGCTACCCGGTCCGAGCCCGCGCTGCCGGCACTCGCATCCCTCAGTCGGGTCGCCGCGCCGTCGAGACGACCCACCCAGGGAGGAAAGGCGCCCAGCTCATCCGAGAGCGCCGACCGGAGTGATGTACGTGCGGCCTCTCCACCACCGTCGGTGGCGCTGAGCACGTCGGCCAGCCGGCGCACGGCTCGATGGTGTTCTTGCCACCGTAGCCAGAGCTGAAGGGCAACGAGCGTCGAATCCGCGCCTTCCTCCGTCAACGTCGCGATCCGGCTCAACTCCTGCTGCACACGAGTTAGCTCGGAGACCCCGTCCTCGAGTGCGGACACGTCCGCTTCTTGGCCGGACACCACAGCTGGTATCCACACCGAGCCGAGCATGACGACTCCGACCGCGGCGCGAAGGCTACTCCGCATCGACCCTCCCCATACAGTTGCGATTCGATGACCTAGAGGACTGGACGGCGCGCTGAGTCCACTAGCGTATCGAGAACCCGACGCGGAATACGATAGGGTCGTTGTCGAAGTCGGGCACGCCGGGATCATCCCGATTGAATTCCACCGAGCCTTCGACGAACACCTTCACGATCTGCACGCCCAACCCCAAGAAAGCTCCATTCTCGGCATCCGAGATGCCGCCCACCGATCGAGATCGGCGTTGTACACCGGCGACGAGGTAGGGGTATACCAGCTGGAGAGGGATCCCGAGCTTGCCCCCCAGCGACAGGGTGTAATACGACAGCTCCTCGTCCGACGGGAAAAAGTAGGTGCCGGACAGGAACGCTCCGACCGGCATACCCGGCGGTTCGAGCCCCACGCGCACCCCCAACCCGAAGTCCCCATTCAGGCCCGAAGCTTCATCGAGACCAGAGATCATCGCTACCTGGGGCCCGACACTCAGCTGAGCCCGCACGGGCTCGGTCCCCACCAGCACGCACACCGCTACCCACGCTCCCACTACCCACCCCCTCATCCACTCCCCCCCGTTCAGACTCGATCCATCTTCGATGGCCGGCCCCGATGCACAGGTGCCTGGCCGCACGCCTCTATCTACCTTCACGAACCGTGCCACCCCACTCCATCCGACGACATGGCGAAGAAACAATCCTTTGACATCTCCACGAGTGTCGACCTTCAAGAGGTCGACAACGCCGTGAACCAAGCCATCAAAGAGACGCTCACGAGATACGACTTCAAGGGTACGAAGTGTGAGTTGGACTTCGATCGCGAAGCCGGAGCCGTGAAGCTCGAGGCCGATGACGAGTATCGACTCAGCCAACTCATGAACGTGTTGAGGGAGAAGCTCAGCCGCCGGCAGGTCCCCCTGAAGAACATCGACGAGGGCAGTGTCGAGGTCGGCTCACTCGGCAGGGCCCGGATGCTCGTGTCCTTCAAGTCCGGAATCGATCAAGACACCGGAAAACGCATCTCCAAAGACATCCGCGATGGGGGCTTCAAAAAGGTGCAGGTCCAGATCCAAGGCGACGAAGTACGGGTCACGTCTCCCTCTCGTGATGTACTCCAAGAGGTAATCGCCTTTCTCAAGCCCAAGGACTATGGCGTCGAGTTGATGTTCGGGAACTACCGGTAAGAACCGTGGTCGCGGAGCCCCTCCTCTCCGGGTCTCTTGCCGAGTTGGTGGCTGCCGTGTCTGCGGGACAGTGCAGCGCCCACGCCTTAGTCAGCGCGGCAATCGACCGGCATGAACAGTCCGGTGGGCTCGACGCGTGGGTCATGTTCGACGGCCCGAGCGCGCTCGCGCAGGCGGACCAAGTAGATCGGGCCATCGGACAGGGGAAGGAACTACCTCTCGCCGGTGTCCCGGTCTCTGTGAAAGACATCTTTGGCGTGGAGGGTTGGCCAACTCACGCAGGCTCCATTCGCCCTCTCCCACCGGAACGCTGGTCGAAGGATGCCTGGCTCGTGTCTAGGCTCCGAAAGGCGGGAGCGGTGGTCATGGGAAAGACGCACACGGTCGAGTTCGCATACGGTGGCGTTGGGGCAAACCCACACTGGGGTACTCCCCGAAATCCCTGGAGTCACGATGAGCCTCGGATTCCGGGGGGCTCATCATGCGGAGCCGGCGTTTCCCTTTGGGAAGGGTCTGCGCTACTCGCGCTGGGTTCGGACACGGGTGGCTCGATCCGCATTCCCGCAGCCTTCACCGGGGTCGTGGGGCACAAGACGACGAAGGGACTCTGGCCGACCGATGGGGTCGTCCCTCTCAGCACCACGTTCGATACAGTGGGCGCGCTCACGCGCTCGGTGGAGGACTCGATCTGGTTTTACGGATCGGTCGACCCCCAATGGGGGAAGCCGCAGCTGTTGCTCGACGCCCTCTCGACGTCCTCCCTGGAAGAGCTTCGGGTCGGGGTTCCCGAATGCACACTCTGGGAGGCGTGCGCCCCTCCGATTCGAGACGTGTTGGAGAGTGCACTCGAAGAGCTGGAGGCTGCCGGGGCAACCACGAGACGGGTCGTGGCACCACTCTTGGACGACGCAGAGGTTCTCTACATGACCGGGGGGATCGGGCAGGCCGAAATCTCCGCCTTCTTGAGCGAGAGCCTTCCTGAATGGCCGCCGATTCTCCACCCAATCGTCGGCGACCGTCTTCGTGGAGCGCACCCCTTGGACGGGCCAGAGTATCGCGATGCGATCGCGGCCCAGCGACGGATGGCAGCTTTCGCGGAGACGCTCTTCGCCGAAGCCGACGTGATCGTCTTGCCCGGGAATCTCATCACCGCGCCTCCTGTCGCGGAGGTGCTCGCCGACCTCGACAGATACGGCGAAGTCAACAGAGCGACCCTTCGTCCCACCTGCCCGGTCAACCTGCTCGGCTTGTGCGCCATCTCGATTCCCGTAGGACTCGATGAGGAACGGATGCCGGTCGGTCTCCAACTCGTAGCTCGGGGAGGTGACGACGAGGCACTCCTCGGTATCGCGCTCGCATGCGAGCGCGTCCTCGGCACCGGCGCCCAACGGCTAGGGCGCCCACCTCTGCCCTAACTATCCAATAGGACGGTTGGGGCGCAGTCGATCCTTTTGTAGGAGGTAGGGAACGCCTTCCGAGATCCAGTCTGGCGCCGGCTCGCCTTTTAGGTAGTGGGCAAACCACTGCATGATCCGATGCTGGTAATCGCGCTGATTCGGTTCCCTCGCCAACCCGTGATTCTCACCATCGTACGAGAGCATCACCATCTGCTTCCCGAGTCGGCGAGCTGCGTTGTAGAACTCCACTCCCTGATTGTACTCGACCGCTCCGTCATTCGTCCCGAACATCATGAGGAGGGGCGTATTCATGTTCTCGATGTGGTGGATGGGCGAGTTCGCCTCGTATGAATCCCAATCCTCCCACCACGGCACCTGCATGCGACCCTGGCTTATTTCGAAGATGCGGGCGTCGGTACCGCCGCTGTTCCAGTAGAAGGAGAGGTACATGCTCATCAGATTGGTGAGCGGCGCCCCCGCCACCGCAGAGGCGAAGAGATCATCCTGTGTGACGAAGTACGTCGTCTGGTAGCCGCCCCAGGAATGGCCGATCAGCCCGACCCGCTCGGCATCGATCGCGGGAGCTTGGGCTAAAGCCGCCGCCACCGCAGGACGGAGCGTTTCGACGTTGGACTGCCCCGGTCGCCGGTCTCGGTAGACGATGTCCGGGCGTAGCACGAAATATCCGTCTTGGGCCCAGATCTGCTGGTTGTAGTACTGCGTTGGATCCGGCACCTGGTACTGGTGCATTCCCTGTGAGAGGAGCTCGTAGTGGTACACGATCATCGGATACGATTCGTCCGGGTCGTACCCCGCCGGGTAGGTCAGTACGCCCTGTAGCCTACGCCCCCACTCGTTCTGGTAGTCGACGAGCTCAGTGCGGCCCCATGCGAAGTCGGCTTGGAAGGGGTTCGTACGAGTCACTTGCCTGGGGGAGTCCAGCGAAGCGTTCGCCACAAACCAGTCGGGCGAGTCATCGTACGACTCCATGCGAAAAGCCCAAACATCCGCCTCCTCAGCCTTGAGCAGAGGGGTGAAGAAGCCCCCGAACATCTTGTCGTCCCACACGAGCCGCTCGATCTCGTCGCCCAGGTCGGCCCGGCCAAAGCCCGCTTCCTTCGTCCACTCACTGTACAGCGAGTAGTAGAGCGGCGCGTTCGGATCGAGACCTACCTCGTCGTCGAAGTCGGTGTTGAGCACGTTGTAGCGCACCTCCTCGTCAGCCCCATCGGTCAGCCGCTCACCACCGGACCCATCGAGCTGAACGTGCCACACGTCCCATTGGGTTCTCAGCAGAACTCCGCGGTCACCCTCCAACCAGCCCGCAACACCAAAGGGTGGCATCTCCTCGCGGGTCGGGGTGACATCGAGGTTCACAAAGGTGCCGTTCAACCCCTCTGTAAGGTTCGCTGTGGTCCCCGCACGGAGGTCGTGAGCGTACCACTGTTCGTCGTCGAACCAGATGACGAAGCGACCCGTCGGGCTCGACCCTCCGAGCTGAGCTACCCGCTCTTCGACGAGTTGCTTGGCCCCAGTCCGAGCATCGATCGCATAGAGGTCCGAGAACTGTTGGCGGAACATCGCGTGCTCGTCGTACGGCGTCTCATTCGCACCTAGCACGTATGGAGTCGTCCCCAGCAGCGAGATGTTTTCGGTCAGATCGTCACCGAGTTGAACGAAGGCTCCATCATCGAGATGCCACACGGAAACGAAGTTCTGCTCGCGGAGCCGGCTC
Source organism: Longimicrobiales bacterium (assembly GCA_965223235.1). Lineage (GTDB taxonomy): Bacteria > Gemmatimonadota > Gemmatimonadetes > Longimicrobiales > Gaopeijiaceae > UBA2589. Next base: position 87,886 of record CBDCVV010000016.1, on the reverse strand, counting down.
TCCCGCACGCGCTGTTGTGGCACGGGGTCCACGTCCCGTGTGTGCCAAATCTCGACACCTGCAACGTCGTCGTCGTGGCATTCGACCGAGGGGTTGTCCCCGGGGTCGGCCCCTTCCGCGCTCCCCTCCTCGGCCCCTTCGCCGTCCTCGTCGTCCTCGTCGTCCGCACACTGAGGCGGCTTTGGAATCCTAGCTTGGATCCCGAAGAAGATGCTCGCTCCATCTGCCGACCAGGTCGGTGCGCGATGCTCCACAATGCGCATGGTGGCCGGGAAGGCCGGTTGATCCCTCGGATCGAGGGAGGACATCGTCCCGTCGCCGAGGGCGAGACCACGCCAAGCCAGCGCCACGTGTGCGGTGTCTTCGAAGGCGTCGTCTTCGAACGTCTTGAAGACGACGAGATCCGAAGAATCGTCACGCCAGGCGAGCCGTCGATAGGTGGCTTCGTCCGAGTCGAGCGTTCTCAGTCTACCCGTGGTCGGGTCGTACACAGACACTCCGTTCCCGACCTGGCCATCTGCGTCTCTCGTCATGGCCAACAAGGAACCGCCTTCCTGCCACGCAAAGTCGGACACGTTCCCGAACGCCATGTCGGTTCCGCGTTCTAGATCGTGCACGACCACGTCTACGCCCGCGCTCTCTTTGTCCTTCGGCTTGTATCGGCGCAGGGACAAAAAGGCACCGTCGTCCGAAAATGAGAACGACTGCACCGATTCTCGCACCGTCTGCTCCCCGGTCCGCAGGTTGAGGAGGCCCAAGTCATTGTAGGCGGTTTCATCTCTCTCTTGAGCCGCCTCACGCTCCTCTTCCGAGACGCCGATCGAGTAGGCGAGCCAGAGATTGTCCGCGCTGAAAGCTGGACGCGCACCAAAGGGCACAACAACAACGGAGTCCGAATCCGTACGATGGATCCTGAGCTCACTATCGTCGTCGACTCGGCTAATCGACACGGCCATCCAGTCTCCACGCGGCGAGAGAGTGGCTGGGCCTAGTCGCTCCCACTGGTCGTAGTCGTCTGGGGTGACCGCCCTCGCTTGACCCTCGACGTCAAGGGCCGCCACGGCCAGCAGAACGAACCCAAAGGCACACGCTGCGCTTCGGTTCACACGTTGCATACCTGCCTCTCTACCCATGAGTACCGGCTAACCGTCGGCCTGGATCTCTGCAGCGATCGCCTGCACCTCGTCGAGCACTCGCAGAAGGTTGCCGCTCCACATCATCCCGATCTCCTCCTCCGTGTACCCTCGCCGGACCAACTCGAGCGTCACGTTGAAGGTCTCGGACGCGTCGTTCCATCCCGTCACTCCGCCTCCGCCATCGAAATCAGAGCTGATGCCCACATGCTCGATTCCGATCAGGTCTACGAGATAGTCGATGTGGTCTACGAGGTCGCTCACGCTCACCGGCTCGGGCGCGTCCGGCATCTCCGCCAGGCGCGCATCAGCCGCGGCCTGAACCGCTTGCAACTCGGACATGAACGCCTCTCGCTCGGCCTCACTCATCGCTTGCATCGCCGCAAACATCGCGCGTCGTCCACCCTCTGGCAGATCGAATCCGCGCTCCGCCGCAACTTCTGCGACCACGGCCTGCGAAGCTTCCGCGTACGCGCTGTTCTTGTCCGGCCTCAGATAGCTCCGGAAGGCCACGGTCTGAATAACGCCCCCGTTCTCCTTGAGTGCGAGCAGCTGTTCGTCGTCCATATTTCGGCTCACGTCGCCCACGGCGCGGGCAGCCGAATGCGACGCGATTACAGGTGCTCGACTCAGCGCCATCGTCTCGAGGTTGGCTTCCTTGGACGGGTGGGAGAGATCGATCATGATCCCCCATCGATTCATCTCGGCGATCACTTCACGCCCGAGGTCACTCAGTCCGTTGTGAAGCCAAACGTCGTCGCGCTCCCCGGTATTGGAGTCGGAAAGCTGGCTGTGTCCGTTGTGAGCCAGTGACATGTACCGACCGCCTCGCTCCCAGAACTCTTGTACGCGAGACACGTCCATACCGACCGGGTAACCGTTCTCGATTCCGATCATGGCGACCTTCTTCCCGGAAGCCACGATCCTGCGCACATCGTCCGAAGTGAGCGCCAACTCGATCTGATCTGGCGCGATCTCCTCGGTAAGGCGATGGATCGCATCAAACTTCGCCACCGCCTGCTCGTACGCATCGTCGAAGCCGGCTTCGGTAAGCTCACCCTGGCCTACGTACACGATCAGCCACGCGACATCGAGCCCCCCGGCGTTCATCTTCGGAAGGTTGACCTGGTTCCCAAGATCCGTTGTGTAGTTTCGCTCGGCAGTGAAATTCGACACCGAGATGTCATCGTGGGTGTCGAGCGTGATGACGCGCTCGTGAATGCCGCGCGCGCGCTCCACCAGCTGCGCCTCGGTCTCGGCAGCGGCCACAGGCGCTTCGTCGCCACCGTCCGCAGCGCACGCCGCGGTTGCAAACGCCGCCACCAACATCGACCACCGTGGGAATCGTCTCGTGTTCATCGGTCCCGCCTCCGTGTCCTAGGGTTCGAGAACGTACGCCTGACCTCTCGAACCGGGTATGGTTCGCTATCGCCTAAGGCCAGCCCGCGTATTCGGGGGCTCCACCCCCACCCAATCTCTCCGCTCGAGCGGACGTTGGCGGGGCCACACTTCATCCAACGTGTCTCCGTCGAAGAGTCGGCCGTTCATCATGACCTGATCGACGGTGTTGGTGTTGCGGATATTGTCCAGAGGATTGCTGTCCAAGATGACGAGGTCGGCAAGCTTCCCTACCTCGATCGAACCAAGGTCGCGATCTAGTCCGATGGCTTCCGCGCCGAGAATGGTCGCTGTACGAAGCGCGTCGTACTCATCGATGCCACCGGCCGCCATCGACCAGAGCTCCCAATGGTATCCGAGGCCTTGAAGCTGTCCGTGACTCCCCACGCCGGCTCGACCACCAGCTTCGACAATCGAGCGCACCCCCTCGGCATGGAGGGGAAAGACGTGCTCGTCATCGCGGAACCATGCAGGTCGGCGGCGGCTCTTCTGATCTAGCTCACCATGAGCCGTGAAGTACTGCAACTTGGGATCGTCGTGGGGATTCTCGCGCGAGTAGAAGTAGTTCTCGGCCCATGGACCGCCGTATGACACGAGAAGAGTAGGTGTGTACGCCATCTGGGTAGTGCGAAACGCCTCCACCACGTCTCCATAGATCGGGGCGATGGGAAGCGAGTGCTCCAGCCCCGGGTACCCGTCTAGAGCGGCCGTGATGTCGTACTTGAAGATCAGCCCGCCCTCGATGGTAGGCATGATCTCCTGTTCCCGAGCGGCCATGATGATCCACTGCCGCTGCTGCCGGTTCCCCGACATGTACATCTTGATGGTCTTGGTGTCGTAGTAGTCCGCATACCGACGCATGATGTCCCGCGCGTGATCAAGGTCGCGGATGGGCTCTTCCACGTAGTCACCAAAGACCCCCGGCCCGGTCGAGTAGACTCGTGGCCCGAGCATCGACCCGGAGCGCACCAAGTCGGAGTACGAGAGGACATCGGTCGTCGCGGTCTGAGGATCTCGAGTCGTCGTGACGCCATAAGCCAGGTTGGCCAAGTAGATCCACGACTGTGTCTTGTGGAGGCCGAATGCGGACCACATGTGCGAGTGTGTATCTACGAATCCTGGGACGATCGTCTTGCCCGAGACGTCGATCACGTCTGCGCCATTCGGAACGGACACCGACCCGGATGGTCCCACCGCCGCGATGCGGTTGTCGGTGATCACGATGTCAGCGTTGTCGATGACTTCCCGCGCATTCATCGTCAGGACGCGAGCACCCTGCAGCACGACGGTCCCACGAGGGATGTCGCGTACGGCCTCGATCTCGATCCGTTGCTCGAAAGCCTGATACTCCGTTTTGTCCTCGTCGCTCGCTTCTTCCTCAGCGTCCGCTGAAGCCTCGTCTTCGCCTCCTGCTTCCGACGCCTCTCGCTCTGCACGCTCAACCGCCTCGACCGAATCGGCGAACGCCTCCGCAGCGTCGAGGTCGTACACGAAGTGAGCGTTACCGATCGAGTAGTGAACCGAACGCCCGTCTGCGGACCAACTCGGGAAGTCGCCTCCGATGTCCGTCAGCTTCGTCACGGGGAACGCCGCGCTCGAGGGGTTCGCCACGGAAATCGTCGGGGCATCGCCTCCCACGCGGGGCACCGTCACGACGTAGACATCGTCGTTCACCTTCGCCAAAGCCTTGTCCCCACGAGGAGCAAGTCGAGCTTCACTCGCGCGGTTCGGCTGCGTCGCTCCCGGGCGGGTGTTCCCCACGACTTGGACGTGGGCTTTCTCGTCGGTTCCGTCCCATCGGAGCGACACCACACCGCGCGCTCCGTGGAACATGTAGATCCGGTCACTCCCTTCGACGAAGTGGGGGGTCTGGCGGCCCTCGGCAGGAGCGATCACGGCGACCTCGCCGCCAGACGCCGGGAGCCAGACAATGTCCATCTCGGCTCCGCTGAAGCCTGGACCATCCGACTCTTGGAACGCCCTCGCGGGGTTCCTCAGCGCCACGAGACGCGATCCATCAGGGCTCCAGGCCACCTGTTGGTATTGCGCGGGAACGTTGGTCAGAACCTCGGGATCCCCACCCTCTGGGCGCACGCGTCGGATCTCGCCGCCATCCGGGCCCCAGACCACGTACGCGAGCCAAGCACCGTCGGGTGACCACGTCGGCTGCGCTTGAACGACCGCCTCGTCGTCCAGCATCTCGGGTTCTCCGCCCGGGAAGTCCATTACGTACAGTCGATCCATCGCAGCAAATGCCAACCGCTCGCCATCCGGAGATATTCGCGCATCCCGGACCTGTCGGACGGTGAAGGTCGGCGAATCCGACACCGGGTAGTCGAATTCTACGAGGGGCCCGGCCGCCACCTCGGCCCTGACCCGGAAGGGAACCGGGATCTGGTCCGCACCTTCCTCCATCGGGATCCGCCAGATCTTCCCGCCGTAACTCGCGACGACCTCTCGCGAGTCGGGCGTGAAGCTCATGCCTGGATAGACATCGCGGTCCCCGATCGATTCCTGGTCGTCCCGCTGGACCGGGTACGCCAACCATCGCTCATCTCCGGTACTCAAATCACGGACGCGTAAGCCCGTCTGGTTCTCGAAGCGCGAACCGTACACCAACCACCGCCCGTCTGGTGACAGTGTCGGCCGGAACGCGGAGCCGTAGCGGGAGGTGCGGCCGAAAATGTCGCCCGTCTCACGGTCGTACACCGCGAGTTGGTACTGCGGGTACTGGGCGTTGTAGTCCCACGAGTTGGTTCTCTGAGCATGCCAGATCCAGCGACCGTCCGGCGACACCGCAGCTCCGTTGGTCTTGAGTGTCGCCGGCGTACTCCGGAGCATCTGCCCCGACCCCCCGTCTACATGACCCATCCAAAGATTCACCGTGCCGAGACGGGTCTGGCCTTTCGATGCGACGAGATACTGTCCGTCGGGGGTCCAATCCGGGGACATCCAAGAACTCCCATTCCCCTCCGTGACCTGCGTCGTGTCACCCGACGCGAGTTCGAGAAGCCACAGGTTGTCCCCCCCGCTCCGATCTGAAACGAAGACGACCCGCTCACCATCCGGTGAGTAGCGCGGCTGAGTGTCGTAGGCGAGACCCTCGGTGAGTCGGGTCGCGTCTCCACCTCCGATCGGAACGGTGTAGAGGTCGCCGAGCAGCTCGAAGATCACCGTGTTCCCATCTGGACTCACGTCGAGAGAGAGCCACGTCCCCTCATCCGTGTCGATGGAGATCGTTCGCTCAGCCGTGAGTGGGAGCGGAAGGCCTTCCTGCTTCTTCCGCTCAGCCGCCGTATCCGGGGCCTCCTGAGCCTCTACACCGACCCCACCGATCGATAGTGTAGAAACCACCAAGCACCAGATCATCGTCATCTTCATCATCGTCTTCATCATCGTCCGTCCAGAAGTTCTGCGAAGCGGGGGTTACGTCAGCGGCGAAATTAGCCGAGCGTCGCTGCGAAGCCAGGGGTCGCGCGGTGCATGGTGGATTGCTCGTATGCATACGCGATCCGGAGCAGCGTGGGCTCCGACCACGCGCTCCCGAAGAACGAAATCCCGACCGGCAATCCCTCTACGAAGCCCATGGGGACGCTGATATCCGGGTACCCCGCAATGGCAGCCGGGCCTGCGCTACTTCCGCCCTCGAGCCGGTCTCCTCGGATGTGATCCGTAAGCCAAGCCACCTCCATCGTGGGGGCCACGATCGCGTCCAACTCATATTCGGCCATGAGCCGATCGATCCCGTTCTCTCGCGCGGCGCTCTGCACCTGCTCCTTGGCTTGGAGGTACAGCGCGTCCGTCAGCGGTCCCCGAGCCTCGGAGTCGTGCATCCTCTCTTGCCCGAAGAAGGGCATCTCCTCTTCCGCGTGCGCCTCGTTGAACGCAATGACCTCGGCTAACGACTTCACCGGAGCCGAGGGGCCCAGATCGGCCAGATACGCGTTCAGATCAGCTTTGAACTCGTACTCGAGCAGCACCAAGGAGGCAGGATCATTCCAAGCCGACGCTTCCAGATTGGTCGGATCGATCACACGCGCCCCCGCGTCTCGCATCACCTGGAGGGCGTCTTCGAACAGCGACCAGATACGCGGGTCTTGGAAGGGAAAAGAGCGAGCCACGCCGATACGGGCGCCTCTCAACCCGTCGGCGTCGAGAAACTGAGTATAGTCGACGTAGGTTCGACCCTCGCTTGCATCCGTCGCCGTGTCCCGTGGGTCCACTCCGGTGAGCGGGCCGAGGAGTGTGGCAGCATCAGCAACCGTGCGAGCCATCGGGCCGGCCGTGTCCTGGGAGTGGGAGATCGGAATGATACCCGATCGACTCCACAAGCCGACCGTAGGTTTGATCCCCACCACTCCGTTGATCGAAGACGGACACATGATCGATCCGCCGGTCTCGGTCCCGATGGTCAACGCAGCCAGATTCGCGGAGACTGCGACGCCCGAACCCGAGCTGGAGCCGCACGGATTCCGGTCGAGCGCATAAGGGTTTCGGCACTGCCCGCCCCGAGCGCTCCATCCGCTCGAAGCCCGATAGCCGCGAAAATACGCCCACTCACTCATGTTGGCTTTGGCCAGGATGATCGCTCCGGCCTCGCGCAGCTTGGACACAATGAAAGAATCCCGGACCGGAATCGACCCTTCCAACGCCAACGATCCCGCCGTCGTCGTCATGCGATCGTGGGTGTCGATATTGTCCTTGATCGCGATCGGAATCCCGTGGAGTGGTCCGCGCAGCTGACCGGCCGACCGTTCCCGATCGAGCTGGTCCGCAATCTCGAGCGCTTCGGGATTGGTCTCGATAATCGACCTCAAATCCGGGCCGCTACGGTCGAGAGCCTCGATACGCCCGAGGTACAACTCCGTGATGGAGCGTGAAGATCGCTCGCCCGTCGCCATCGCGCGTTGCAGCTCGGCCACGGTCACCTCATCGAGCTCGAACGACGTGACCTCGGCACGACCGGAGCTCTCCTCGGCCGGCCGATCTTGAGGCGTCGGGGCGCAGGCGCCAGCCACCGCCAAGCCTGCAGACCCCGTCGCGCTCGTAGCTAGAAATCGCCTTCGATCCATCTTCTCACCCTCCTTGGTCGGCGCGGTATCCGGGACCGCGCAGGATCGCGCCGGGCTTCGCGCCAGTTACCTCGCCGGCCCGAACCACCGCCGTTCCGGAGACGAATACATGCTCGATGCCCACGGGATACTGGTGGGGATCGTCAAACGTCGCGAGATCACGTACCTCTTCCGCATCGAAGACGACAATGTCCGCGATCAAGCCTGGCGAGAGTCGGCCACGACCCGCGAAACCGAGTCGGTCGGCCGGCGCCGATGTCATGCGGCGCACGGCCTCCTCGAGGGAAAGAATCCCCAGGTCACGCACGTACCGCCCCAAGACCCTGGGGAATGTCCCGTAGCCCCGAGGGTGCGGATTCGCTTCACCGTAATGAGAGAGTCGGCCATCCGATCCGATCATCCCGTACTCCGACGTCATCAGGGTCTGCACATCGGATTCGTCGAAGGCGTGGAAGATGGCTCCGCAACCGCCGGCCCGATCGAGATCGAGAATGACCTCCGCTGCGGCGCTCTCGCCGGACAGCTCCCGGAAGTCGATGACATCTGCGAGTGTGGAGCCAGCCAGGTCGGCGGGCCAAGAACCAGTGCCGTCTTCTAGGTCACACGATACGAGCTGGATCTTCGAGGCATCTCCTGCAAAACGCATCTCGATCCACGCGGTCATGTCCGCCACGACGCGAGCACGAGTATCTGGGTCTGCGAGCCTGAAGGAGAGCCGCCCTCCCTCCTGGGCCCAGCGAGGGATAATGGCGGACAAGCCGGTCGACGACGCAGTGTACGGATACTGGTCGAAGGTGATGTCGACGCCTTCGGCTCGCGCACGGCGAATGGCCTCGAGCGATTCTCCAGCACGCCCGAAGTTGCGCCATGCGCCGATCTTATGGTGTGTCATCTGAACCGGGATGCCCGCTTCCCGTCCGATCCGGACGGTTTCCTCGATCGACTCGAAGACACCCTCCCCTTCATCCCGCATGTGGCTGATGTACAGTCCACCTGCCGCCCCTGCCACTCTAGCGAGCTGGATCACCTCTTCGGTGTCGGCGAAGCTACCCGGGAGGTAGAACAAGCCGGTCGAGAGTCCGAGCGCACCCTCCCGCATCGCGCGTTCCACATACACGCGCATTTCTTCCAGCTCTTCCGCGTCCGGGGCACGATCACTCTCACCCATCACCGCACGACGGATCGTCCCATGGCCCACGAACATGGCGAAGTTGGGTGCGGTGCCTCCGGCAGCTGACAGGGAGTCGAACCACGAAGTGAGCTCGAGCGGTGACGACCCGTCGTTGCCTTCGACCAAGGTCGTGACTCCCTGCCGGATGAAGTTCTCGGCGAGAGGCAACTCGAAGATCTCTCCTCGGCTATGCGTATGCGGATCGATGAAGCCGGGCGCCACGACGAGGCCTGTGGCATCGACACGTGTCGTTGCGGACCAACCAGCGAGATCTCCGACGTCGGCGATGCGCCCATCCTTCACTGCAACGTCCGCGAAGACGCCCGGTGCGCCCGTCCCATCCACGACTAATCCACCCTCGAGGATAAGGTCGAAGTCCGGAGCGCACGCCGTCGCGAAGGCGACGAACACACCCAACCACACCCCACCTCCCCGACCTGTAGCAGATCTTCGATCGAACCGATTCACAATGCGCTCCTATACGCCGAGTGCGAGCAACACGAGGGGGATCGTCACAGCGGCAGCCGCCGTCGAGAAAAGAACGGTCCGCGCCGCGATTCGCTCCTCGGTGTCGTATGCCGCCCCAAAGAGATACACGTTGACCGCCGTGGGCATCGCCGCCATGAGCACAGCCACGGAGACAGCCATGCCTTCCAACCCCAGCACCGGAACCGCCACAACCCAGACGAGCGCCGGGTGCACGACGAGCTTGAGGGACGAGAGCAAGAGTGGAGACCACCCGCCACCCAATAGAGGATAGGCAGCAAGTGACCCGCCGACCGCGAAGAGCGCACATGGGATCGCGGCCGCACCCAGGAAGTCGAGTCCTGTCGATACAGGACCGGGTAGTGATACACCCACTACGTTGACGAGAAAGCCGATCAGGATTCCGAGAATGATCGGATTCCTCAGAATCTCTCCCAACGATCGAAGAAGAGTCGCGTAGAGACTCCCAGCGGCACCACCACGCAGGAGGAGCACCACGGTGAGCGGCATGAAGGTGGCCGAATGGAAGCCGATGATGGCGAGCATCGGCAGTGACGCGTCAGGTCCGAGCGTGGTGAGGACGATCGGGACTCCGATCAGGACGAGGTTGGAGAAGGCCGCCGCCATTCCGAAGATGCCCTGGCCGGGAAGACCGCGCCCGAGCCCTACGCCGCCCCACGCCATCCCCAAACCGTACACCACGAGCGAGGCTGCGTAGAAGGCCCCGAGGAAACGCCAATCGATTCCCGCCGCGAGGTCGAGGCTCGCCACACTCGTCAGAAGTAGCGACGGGATCGAAAAGTTGAAGGCAAACAACACCAACCCGCGCACGTCGGACTGAGCGAGAATCCCGAGCCGAGTCGACCCGTACCCGAGCGCAATGAGCCCGAAGGTCGGAAGGACCGCTTCGAGAATCTGTGTCACTCAACCCTGCTTGGATCTGGCTACCCGGATGCTCCCAAGGGTCGTCAGGGTCGCGACCGTCATGACCATCCACGAGAAGCGGAGCCACACATGGCCTTCGCGAACGTGGTCGGAGAGGTCCCATCCCGAGCGGAAGAGGATCCACGCCGTGATGCTCAGCCAACCTCCCAAAGCGATCATCGAGCCGATCCGAAACCACTCCAGCCTCCAATTCGGGGCGGCTGCCTCCAGAACCGAGAATATGCCCACCGCAAAGAACATCATCATGAGGATGTTGTGGGCGGAGCCTTCGACGCCCGGCGAGTTCCCATGCCCATAGAAGAGAATCGCACCGTTGAAAGCAGCTCCGGCCAGGGCCAGATACGTCGCTCTAGAAGTCAGCAAACCGCGGCGGGCTGCAAGATCTACCAGGCCAGACAGACCGAATCCGAGATACCCCGTGATGTGATGCCAACCCATGACCCAGTCCATGGGACGCCAACCCGAATTCGGCAGCTCGAGGGGGAGCGCGATCACGACGGCTAGAATCTTCAACGAGGTCGGAAAAAGGGTGCGCTCCACCGGCTCTCCCGGCTGGCGCTCCCGACCACTCCCCACCAGCTCCCAAAGCCACCAGAGCCCCCAGACCGTGAATACGACACCGGGAATCAGGTGGCCGACGAAGGTGCCTGAAGGCCCGGACATCATTTCATGATCCACGAACACCCCCCTGCGCACAGGAAAAGAAGGCGCGAGTTACCGATTGCGGACGCCAAGGTCACCGATGAGGATCTGATACGCAAAGCGTCTCCATGATCGACTCGCGCTGGCACACAGGTTGCGGACGCTACCGTGGCAGCCCCATTTCGCACGGTCGTCGTTTCGGTATCGGCATCCATCGACCCCGCAGGCCCCAGGAGAACCCCGCTGTCCCCTACCCTCCGTCGCGCGATTCTACCGTTTCTGGTCACAGCGGCGTTTACACCTGCGCCCCAGGGTGTGGGGCAAGAACCGCCTTCGGACGCTCGGCGCGTCGTGCCGGTAGAAGAAGTCGGGGAAGCGGAAGTCAGGGAACAAGGACCGTGGTGGACGCTGTGGTCGCGACGAAGCCCGCACGATCGGGTGATCGCATGGCTGGCCACCACACACCTGTACAAGCTTCACGAGGGGTGGGACAACAACCGGGTCATTGGACTCACGTACCAAGGCTACTTCGCCGGGACCTTCATCACGACACACGGCCCGCGAGGTTGGGTCGGGGGCTTCGAACGCAGTTGGTGGGAAGGACGAGCCGGACCCGTCCGGACGATGATCGGCTTTCGCGCCGGTTTGGTGTACGGCTACGACCACCGGCTGGGTTACGTGGCAGACGCCATTCCCATCTTGCCGTACGCGCAGCCCGTTGCGCTGGCCCGTTGGGGGCCTGTCTCACTCGACGTCTCCTACACGTGGGTCGTCGCTTCGGTCACTGGCGGGGTCACCCTCTGGTGAGGCGCAGCCGGCTTGTGTGGATCGGCCTCGTATGGACTTTGAGCTCCCTCCCTTCCGCGTTGGAGGGTCAGGTCATCCCTACGGAGGCCGGCGCAGAGACGGAGTCGGCTCATGAGCCGGGTCCGTGGTGGACGCTCTGGTCTCGCCCACAGGGCGTCGACCGCGTCATTGGGTCGATGTGGTCGTGGCACTTACGCAGACTCGAGTGGGGCCTCGAGTACAACCACGCTTTCGGCTTGAGCTATAGGAATGTCTTCGCGGCTACCTTCCGGACGACGCACGACGAGCGGGGTTGGGCAGTCGGCACCGACCGAGTCTGGGCACGCACCCGCCGGGGCGTCTTCGAGGCGAGCGTGGGCTTCCGGGCGGGACTCGTGTACGGCTACGACGAGCGCCTCGACGTCATCGGAGACCTGAGCCCGATACTCCCCTTCGCGATGCCCGTGGTGTTCGTGAGCGGCGGCCCGATCTGGGTCGAGCTCTCGCAGGTGTGGCGGGTCGCGTCGCTGATGGTCGGGGTGCGCTTCTAGCGACCGTGTCATACAGGAGACGGCTCCGCGTCACTAAGGCTCGAATCCGACGACACACAGGAGCCGGGAACACCGGCTCCGAAACCGGAGAGAGCCATGTTCAGGCGATCAACGCACTGGGCCGCCCCCCTACTCTTGATGACCTTCCTCGCCGGCTGTGAATCCGGCACGACCCCTCCCGTGCAACAGGAGATCGACACTCAGGCCGCGCTCGCGGACTTCGCGTCGATGGAACAAGCCCTCGGAGCTGACGAGCTGGCAGGATTCCAGGCTCTTGCGGGTCGCGCTTCCTTTGGGAGCTCACCCGCGGCCGTAGAGGCGATCGCCGCCCTCCGTGCACCGAGCGCATCGGACGGTGGCCGCGCGTTCGCGCAGTCACTCGCGGAAAGCTTCGTGGATGCCCTCTCCTACGAGGCTTCCTCGACCGAGGGACCACTCGCCGGGCCAATCATCTCGGGATGGAATCGAGGCGTCACCTTCGTATACGATCCGACCATCGATGAGTACGCGCCGGACCTCAGCCGGACCGATGCTCCCGAAACTGGGGTGCGTTTCGTTGCCTACGAAGTGGACGACGCCGGGGTCCCGATTCTGGGCGAAGAGACGGGCTACGTCGATCTGATCGACCAGGGAGACTCGAGCCAAGACGACATCGTCCTGTTACTCAGGGTCGTGCACCACGAGGCGACCGTCCTCGAGTACGGAATCACGCTGAATCGCCTTACGGACGGAGTGGACCTCGACCTGGCAGGCTTTCTCTTCGGCGACGACGTCCGACTGGACTTCGCAATCGGGGTTGCAGCACGCGAGAACGCGGAGTCACCCAGCCTCGACATCGACTTCGACTTCGGTGTAGCAAACCGCGGCTTCTCGATCTCCGGTGAGGTCCACGGCGTAGAAGACGGTGACGACGGGTCGGTTATGGTCACGGTGCGCCACCGTCAGGACTCCATCGAAGTTTCGATGACCGGCACCGACGGGATCTTGGACGGCACGGTGAAGCTGAATGGAGCGCTCTTCGCGACGGTCACCGGCCCGGAAGACAGCCCGACATTCACCGGAAGTACCGGTGAACCGCTCACCGCCGACGAGCTCCACGTTCTTCTTAGAATCGTCGACACCCTCGAGGACGTCTTCGACTTCCTAGAAGACCTGGTCGACCCGGTCGACGAGCTTCTCCTTCTGGGCTTCATCCTGTGACGGGCTGAAGAATTTCGTTCCGATCCGACCCCGGATCAGATACCGTAGACCGGAGGCCCCTTACGAGGGGTCTCCGGTCGTACGCTTTCGCACATTTGGCATCTCCAGAGGCTGACATGTTTCGTGTCCACTTGAAGTACACATTCGCAATCCTCACCGCGGTGACCTTTGCCGCCGTACAAGGATCGGCCGCTCAAGAGTCAACCACCCGCGGCTTCATCGTAGGGGGCCACCTGGGGGTTGCCACGGTCACTGTCGAATCCGCCGACGCCAGTGGGGGCGCCGGTGGTGGCGTCACCTTCGGTTACGGGCTCAACCGCAACTTCACGCTGCTCGTTCAGTTGGATGGCGCGAACATCGACGTCGAAAACTCGTCCGAAGTCGCGGGGACGTGGACGATCGGGCATGCGGACCTGGGCTTACGCTTTCACTTCGCGAACTCGCTGCGCCGCTGGGTTCCGTACATCCAGGGTGGTTTCACCGGTCGAGTCGTCTCGGTCGACAACCTCCCGCAGCCCGTCCTCAATCAGGATGAGCTCTCGTTCTCGGGTGGCTCGTTCTCATTCGGTGGGGGCCTGATGTTTTATCTAGGCCAGAGCTTCGCGATCGACGCGACGGCGCTTTTCAGCGGCGGTCAATTCACGGACATCACCGTCGGGAATCTGACGCAGTCCGGGCTGAACGTCGACGCCTCATCGGCACGCTTCAACGTCGGACTGGCGTGGTGGCTCTAGCCGGGCTTCAACCGGGAGAGTTTCTCTCCCGGAGCTCTTCGAGCCGAGCCTGTTGATCAGGACGGAGTAGGTTCTTGATGCGGACGAGCATCTCGAGGTGGGCCGTCTTGATCTCCTTCTCTTTGTCCAAGACGTCTCCGATCTCGTCGAGCGCCTCGTCAAGGTCGACCCTCGGACGTCCGGTGATCTCGGCCAGCTGCTGAACCTCGTCCAAGAGCTCCCACTGCAAGCTCAACACCTTGCCCTGGAGGTCCCCGATCAATCGGCTGATCGCGTCCCGTTGCTCGTCATCGAGCCCGATTGCCCGGCGATGCTGCATGATCAGCTCGGGCGCATAAAGCGTCGCGAAGAGCGGGTCTTCGGCCAGCTCGCTCTCCTCGGGTTCTTGTGCCTGTAGCTCACCGGAGCCGGCGGCGAAGACCGCGAGAGCCGCAACCGTTCCTACCCGTATCATCGTTCGCATCACAGTCCCCTCCCTCGGGGTCCATTGATCGACTCGTCGCGGATGGTCCTACTCACATCCGGGATGTCTCCAAGATCTACACCCGGAATCCGAAGGAGCGACGCGGTGGGTGAAGACCACCCTCCCGAAGCACCATCCACCAGGTATGATTCCACCACTCTCTCGAAATCGGCTTCCGGGTCACTCACCGACCGAGTCGGTCCCACCACAATCAGTGCCGCGGCGGCAGCCGCGGTGGCGAGCGAAATCCACCCCCCAGCCGACACCACCCTTCCCCGGGTTGAATCGAGTGGCTCTTTCATCTCTCCGCGGTGGACCTCGAGCCTTGGCACGTTCACGGCGGTAGACGCAGCGCGCGCCCACATGGCGTCAAAGTCCGGGACACCGGACGATTCCAGATCGTCTCGAAGTCCTTGGAAGCGGTCACGCAAATCCCGTTCGTCCGTCATGATCCTTCCCGGCCGCGTACGTCGTGTAACAAGGTCCTGAGCTTCTTCTTACCTCGGTCATAGTGCACACGTGCCGACCCGATAGACACCTGCATCACTTCTGCAGCCTCTCGAATCGTCAAATCGTGGTAGAAAACCAAGTTCATTACTTCCTTCTGTCGCTCGGGGAGCTCCTCGAGCCGAGCTCGTAGAATCTGAGCGAGCTCCTTCTGTTCGAGGTCACGCTCCGGTGTCGGGAGTTCCCCGCCAGACACCTTCAACTCACGGGACATCCCTTCGACCCGCCGGTCCTCTGACCGGCGCTTCCTGACCCTCTCTAGGGCGGTGCGTCGAATCACCCCGAACAACCAAGTTCGAAAGGACGAGCGTCCCTCGAAGAGCGCTCGACCCGAGATGACCTTCACATACGTCGATTGCAAGACATCCTCTGCTTCCATTTCGTTCCACTGACAACACGCACATGCCCAGCCGAAGCTGGCCGCATGTAGCTCCGCAAGTCGGCGTTCCAGCTCGCCTTCTTCCAGTTGGGTGGCGTTCATCGGGGCGCCGGCTGCGCGTTCTCGTTTCAGTTGAGTTGCCTGCAACGCGAAGATATATGACCTGGCCCCTCGATCCTCATTGCCCGTCCGAGAGGCGCCTCCTACCATCACCGTACGCTCAGCTCATGGAGTGCAAGGTGGAGATGTCGGAAAGCCCAGTCGCCAGCCCTCGATCGGCGGAGCGACGGTGGACCCGAAGGGACTTTCTCAAGGGTGTGGTCGCGTCCGGAGCCACAGTCGCCGGGCTGACATGGTTCGGGGGCGGGTCAACGGTGGGCCAGCGCCCTGCAGGAGGGGTGGAACGCCTCGTGACCCTCCGGATCAACGGCCGTGACCGGCGCGTCGACGTCGTACCGAGTGAGACACTCGCCATGACACTCCGGTACAAGCTCGGCCTCACTGGAACGAAGCTCGGGTGCGATCGAGCCGAGTGTGGAGCGTGCACGGTCATCATTGATGGAGCGACGCACTACGCTTGCTCCACGCTCACACACCGCGTGCGTGACCGCTCGATCCGCACGGTGGAGGGAGTGGCTTCGCCCGACGGCACCCTGCATCCGGTCCAGCAGGCATTCATTGACGAGCTCGCCCCGCAGTGTGGATTCTGCACGCCGGGTCAGGTAATGGCGGCTGTCGCGCTCTTGGAGAGGAATCCCAACCCCACGCGGGATGAGGCACGCACCGCGATGGCTGGGAATCTCTGCCGCTGCGGCGCCTACGATCACTACCTCAACGGAATCATGCGAGCAGCCGGGGAGGTCGCACGTGGCTGACTTGATCGGGCGCGACTTCACGCCCCCGGATATCCGCGCCAAAGTCACCGGATCAGCAAGATACGCCGAAGACTTCCGCATGGACGGAATGCTCTTCTGCCGGTTACTCAAGAGTCCGATGCCTCACGCTCGGGTGCGCCGACTCGATACCTCGAAGGCGCTCGCGATCCCGGGGGTCGTCGCCGTCCTCACGGCAGACGAGGTCCCCGAACAGCCGGCTCCCTCGAACAACATCCTGACGAACGAACCGCACTTCGTCGGAGAACCGGTCTTGGCCGTCGCAGCGGTAGACGAAGCCACCGCACAAGACGCGATCGCCGCGATCGAGATCGACTTCGAACCTCTCCCCTTTTGCACCGATCCTCTCGATTCGCTCAGGCCGGGTGGCCCGAACGCCCGATCGGGTGGGAACAGCTATTCCCGCGAGGACGGGCTGTTCGAGCACAAGTGGTCTGAAGCCGACTTCGACGCCGCAGCGCCTGGAGAGATGCCCCAAGGCCCACCCGGCGAGGAGTGGTCTTACGGAGACCTAGAAGAGGCGTTCGCGAGTGCGGAGCTGATCCTCGACGAGACCTTCGTCACGGCGAGCACAGCACACCACTCGATGGAGCCACGATCGGCCTTCGCCTACTGGCAGAATGGCCGGTGCTTTGTCCACGGGTCCAGTCAGAGCCAATCGGTGACCCACGTGGGGCTCGCGCGGTACGTCGGAGTCGAACCCGAAGACCTGACCTTCGTAGCAGAGTTCTGTGGCGGCGGCTTCGGGTCCAAGGGGGGCGCATACCCCCTTATGGCGATCCCGGCTCACATGGCGCGGAAGACCAATCGCCCCGTCATGATGCGCATTGGCCGCGCAGAAGAGTACTTCCTCGGCTCCGCCCGATGCGGCTTCCAGGGAAGAGTACGCATGGGCTTCCGGTCGGACGGTCGGCTGGCGGCGTGCGACCTGTACATCGTGCAAGAGAACGGACCGAACACGGGCTTCGGTGACATGGGAAGCGCAGCGAGCGCCGTTTCGCTCGTGTATACTCCGGAGGCGATGCGTTACCGGGGAGTCTCCGTCCTGACGAATACCACGCCACGAGGGGCCCAGCGCGGGCCCGGCCAGAACCAGATCGCGTGCGCCATCGAACCGATTCTCGACAAGGCGGCGTCCGAACTCGGGATCTCGCAACTCCGCATCCGCAGCGTCAACGCACCGGACAGCTCCGCCCTATACGGTGGAAGCCGCGGGCCAATCACGAGTGCGCATCTAGGCGAGGCTCTCGAGATCGGCGCTGAGCGCTTCGGTTGGGCCGAGCGACGCGCTCGAAGTGGCCAGCGAGACGGAGCGAAGGTGCGCGGAGTCGGAATCGGCCAGGCATACCATTCGGCGGGATCCAGCGGCTTCGACGGACTCGTTCGCATCGACGAGGATGGCATTCTCCACATCCACACTGGGGTCGGGAACCTTGGCACCTACTCCTACGCGTCGACCGCCCGGGCGGCCGCCGAGGTGCTCGGATACGAGTGGGAGCGGTGCGTCATCCACCGCGGTGACTCGAGCAAGCACCTGCCCTGGAACAACGGCCAGTTCGGGAGCAACACATCGTTCACGATGACCCGAACGAACCACGCTGCCGCGATGGACGCGGCACGAAAGCTGAAGCAGATCGCAGCACTTCGAATTGGAGGTGGCGAGGACGATTGGGAGATCGGGAACGAGGAAGTCGTGCACCGGACCAACCCGTCGCTCCGCATGCCTTTCTCCGCGGCCGCACGCTGGGCCGTTCGGATGGGCGGTCCATACTCCGGAGCGAACCTACCGGAAGACCTCAACGCAATGACGCGTAGGGCGGCGGAGGCGATCGCCGGCACCGGTCTTGTTGGAGTCGCGAGGGACGGGCGACACACCGGTACCGTGCCTGCGTTAGCCGCTGGCTTCGTGGAGATCGAGGTCGACGTCGAGACCGGCATGGTCGAGATCGTCGACTACCTCGGAGTCGCCGACTGCGGTACGGTGCTGCACCCGCAGGGCCTCGCCGCACAAGTGCGCGGCGGAGCGGTCATGGGTTTTGGAGCGGCCCTCACCGAGCGACATGTCTACGACCCGAGGTGGGGCCTGCCTGCGGCCGTCGGCTTCCACCAGGCTAAACCGCCCTCGTATCTCGACGTTCCGTCCAGTATCGATTGGGCAGCCGTGGGCATCGCCGATCCGGAGAATCCGGTGGGCGCCAAGGGCATCGGTGAACCGCTCATGGGGTGTGCGTCGGCGGCGGTTCTTTGTGCCGTCTCCGATGCGCTCGGCGGACGCTTCTTCAATCGCACACCCATCACCTCCGATATGATCGTCAACGCGGTTCGAGACCGCGCACCCTCCGCGACCCCACTCGCGGTGAACAGCCAATGAGCCGGGGCACCGGATGCTGAACGACGTGATGGCCGGCTTCGAGCTCTACCAGCCCACAGATTTAGGGGCGGCAGTCGACCTGCTCTCGGAGCACGGAGCCGAGGCGTGGATCCTCGCAGGGGGATACGACAGCCTCGATTGGTTCAAGGATCGCACCCGAACGCCCTCGGTCGTGATCGACTTGGAACGAGTGGAAGAGTTACGTGGAATTAGGGAGAGTCCGGACGGGGTCGAGATCGGCGCTCTCACAACGCTAGCCGACGTCGTCGAGAACGAACCCATACGCCAGTCATTTCCGATCCTGGCTCAGGCCGCGTCCACCGTCGCGAGCCCGCAGATCCGAAACGCCGCAACGATCGGCGGAAACATCTGCCAAGACACCCGCTGTTGGTACTACCGGTACGGGGTCACCTGCTACCGCGCGGGTGGGAATACCTGTTACGCAGCAGGCCCGCAGTCGATGAACCGGGAGCACGCGATTTTTGGGGCCCACCGTTGTGTCGCGGTCTCTCCGTCGGATACGGCCCCGGCCCTGGTGGCGCTCGATGCAGAGATGGCGATTGTGAGCGCTCAAGGTGAGCGCACCGTCAAGGCCGAAGACTTCTTCGTGGAGCCGTCGCAGGACATTCGCCGAATGACCGTCTTGGATCAGGGTGAAATCTTGGCGGCCATTCGGCTTCCGAATACGTGGGCTGACGCGGCTTCGTACTTCGAGAAGGCTTCCGACCGGAAGAGTTGGGACTTCGCCCTCGCCAGCGTCGCAGCGGTCTTCGAGATGTCCGGCGATCAGGTTCAGGCGGCGCGCATCGTATGCGGCTCGGTTCAGTGCGTCCCCCGTCGCATGACATCGGCCGAAGCTGTGGTGCGCGGACGCGCTCGGACTGAAACAGTCGCGCGCGAGGCGGGGCAAAGAGCCGTGCGTGACGCCCAGCCTCTAGCCCGCAATGGGTACAAGGTGCCTCTCACCGAGAGCCTCGTCGCACGCGCTATTCGGGGCTGACATCGGATCGGGGGTGCTTGTGGCCCGGGCCGAGCCTCCCAACGTTCTCTCACCGTCGCATCGACCCGCGCGTATCGCCGGGATTCCTTGTCCGTATTCACAGAGAACTAGCTGATGAGCACCTCCTCCCCACGGCGGCAAGCGCCAGCCGCGTACGGCACCTGTCTCGCCCTCGTCGCCTGCATCTTCGCGACGCTTTCGTCGCCGCCACTCGTGGGCCAAGAGCTTCCGACGATCGAAGCGCACGTCCAGGGTATGACGACGATGTCCGGCTTCTTCAATCTCTACTGGAGCGACGCTACCGGCTCGCTCTTGTGGGAGATTCCTGAACTCGAGACGGAGTTCCTGTACCAGATCTCGATGGGCTCCGGTTTGGGAAGCAACCCGGTGGGGATCGACCGAGGCCAGCTCCGAGGCACCCACGTGCTCGAGGCGCAGCGAGTGGGTCCGCGCATCTTGCTGGTCGAGCCGAACTACCGCTTCGTCGCGCGAAGCGACAACTCGACGGAGGTGCAAGCGGTGAGAGACGCCTTCGCCCCGTCAGTGCACTGGGGCTTCGACATCGTCGCGGCTACCGGCGAACGCGTTCTGGTGGACGCGACGGACTTCTTCCTCCGCGATGCCCGAGGTGTGATCGACCAGCTCGCCGCTCGGAACCAAGGCACCTTCACGCTCGACCCATCGCGGAGTGCGATCTACCTGCCCGGTACCGAGTCGTTTCCAGAGAACACCGAGGTCGAAGCTCTACTCACCTTCACGAGCCGCAACCCCGGATCTCTGGTGAATGGGGTGGCAGCCACGGGATCGACCGTATCGCTTCGACAGCACCATTCGTTCATCCAGCTGCCCGGACCCGGATTCCGGACCCGAATCGCCGACCCACGAGTCGGGGTGAACGGACCTACCCTTTACGACTACGCAACGGCGATCGATGAAGACATGCGTGTCCGTCTTTCGGCCCGTCACCGCCTTGAGAAGGCGGATCCCGGTGCAGATCCTTCACCCGCGGTCGAACCGATCGTCTACTACGTCGATCCCGGGACTCCGGAGCCGGTCCGATCGGCCTTGGTGGAAGGGGCGGCGTGGTGGGCCGACGCCTTCGAGGCAGCGGGCTTCACTGACGGGTATCGGGTCGAAATTCTCCCGGAGGGAGTCGACCCGAACGACGTGCGCTACAACGTCATTCATTGGACCCACCGCCGTACCCGTGGATACAGCTACGGGAACACGATCATCGATCCGCGCACGGGCGAAATCATCCGAGGCGTCGTAAACCTCGGAAGCCTGCGACTCCGACAGGACTATCTCCACGGCCAGGGCATGGTCCCCCCTTTCCCGACCGGCATCAGCGAGCAGGACTCGGAGCTCGGAGAGTTTGCGGACGCCCCGGTCTATGACTACCTCGCCCAAGTGGCTCCCGGCTCGGACGCTGTCGAGATGGCACTCGATCGGGTGCGGCAGCTGTCGGCTCATGAGGTCGGCCACACGCTCGGCTTCCCGCACAACTACATGGCGAGCGCGTACGACCGCGAAAGCGTTATGGACTACCCCGCTCCGTACGCTCAAATCGATGCCAATGGCGACATCGACCTCTCGGACGCCTACGTCCAACGGATCGGAGAGTACGACAAGCTTTCCACGAACTGGTTGTACCGCGAATTCGCTCCGGGCACCGACGTCGAAGCATCCCTCGAGCAGATCGCAATGCAGGGCGTCCGAGACGGCTTGATCTACATCGGACACACGAACAACAACTTCATCGGCGCAGCCCACCAGTACGCGAGTGTGTGGGACAATGGCTCCAATCTGGTGGACCACTTGAAGCTCGAGATCCGGATTCGCGAGATCGGGTTGGATCGGTTCGGTACGGATGTCATACGCTCCGGCGAGCCGTTATCCGACCTGGAGTACGTCCTTCTACCGTTGTACATGCATCATCGCTTCCAGCTGCGCTCGGCAGTCCAGAGTCTCGGAGGTGCCGATTACAGGAATGCACTCAAGGGTGACGGACAGGTGCCCGTGGCCGTCGTCGATGCCGAGGAGCAGCGAGACGCGTTGGAGACCGTGCTCTCGACGATCTCTCCGGACTTCCTGGCTCTGCCCCACGAGATCGTTTCGATGATCCCCCCGCCCGCGTTCCGTCACGGCGAGGGAGAATCGTTCCCAGGCAGGACCGAGCAGATCTTCGACCCGATCGCAGCAGCCGAAGCTGCGGCGGCTTTCACGGTGGGCGAGGTCCTGAACCCCCAACGGATGTCCCGTCTGGTTCTCTACGGAACCATGGGCGACTATCCGGACCTCGAAGAGGTCGTCGACCGATTGATGGCGGTCACGTGGGGCCTTGGCAGCCCGTCGGATGAGTATCGGCGCCAGATCGTCCACGCGACCCAACGGACTGTTGTGGACCAGATGATTCGACAAGCGTCGATGGACGGGAACGCCTCCGAGGTCCGAGCCGTCTTGGCGGACCGCCTCGACCGCCTAGCCTCTGAGATCGAATCCGGCGGCGATGTTACTCCGCACGCTCGTCTGGCAGCTGCGGACATCCGTCGTTGGCAGTCCGGGATCCAGAACACGATCCCGGGGCCGGCTATCCAGATGCCGGCGGGCGACCCGATCGGCGGAAGCAGCCGAAGTGGAAACCGAGGTAGTGGAGGCTAGCACAGCAACGACCCCGACCAGAGTACCGGGGGATAGAGACGAGGCCCGCCAGAGCCAAGCTCCGGCGGGCCTCGTCACGTCACATGCGATCCATCAGACGTCGCAGGTCATGTCCTCGCCACAGCACATCGGGGACTTGATCTTCCCGTGCCCTTCCGGGCACTCGGACACCTGCACCTCGACACCCGCATCGGTTGTGATCGAACCGTCCACGAGTTCACTGTCGCACGTGGCGCAGGTCATGTTCACACTCATTCCGCACTTGTCGCACGTATACGTCGCCATCGAGTCCGTACTCCACGTTCCACTTGTGATCGTCAGTCGCCCTGCTTGGGCGGCGCCGGACGATAGCGGGTGACGTGCCGAGTCGCTACCGGACCCCGACCCATCCCTTGACCGAGCCGAAGAGCTTCGCCGAATCGTACCCGACGCCGTCCTTGAACACGACGGTCATCTGACGCAACGCGTCGAGGTCAGCGGCAAGGTCGCCCTGCATCAGAACGATGTCCGCGGCCTTTCCAACCTCGATCGACCCGATGTCTCCATCCCGCTCCAGATATCGTGCGCCATTCAGCGTCGAGACCTCGATCGCTGCCTCGATAGAGAGTCCCATCTCGACGAGTAGCTGGATGGCACGCTGATTGGCATACCCCGGCACGACGTCGCCGCCTCCGGTCGGGTCGGTGCCCACGACTAGCTGGCCTCCCATGTCGTAGAATGCCTTCTCCATCTCCATGTACTTGGCCAAGAGTTGGCTTCCGTCCGCGCTCGCCCGATCCAAGCCCGCCATCACCCGCTCGTGGAGTTGGGGGAGCATCGACTCTTGAGCTCCAGCGGGGGGCGGGTCCCGATCGAGCGCACGGCGCTCGACAACGGTCAGTGTCGAGGTGATCGCGACACCTCGTTCGATGAGATGCCGAGCCACATTCGTGAATTCCGCGCTCGCCACATCCAGATCGAGATAACTGCCCCCTGCCCCGCGCGGACAAACGTCCGGCTCCTTCCCGTCGACCCAATCGGTCGCGGCGAAAAAGCCGTGCTCCAGATTGTCGATACCGAGGTCCGCAGCCTCCCGATACGTGATCGAGCAGAGGTGCCCGGTGACCTTCACGCCGCGCGAGTGAGCCGCATCGATCGCCGCCGCCAACGTCTCGCGGTCAATCAAGTTGTACGCCTTGAACGAGGTAACGCCCTGGTCGATCCAGAAGTTCACGTGCGCCCGCGCCTGCTCCGGAGTGGCGAGCTGTGGCATGGCTCGAACGAAGCCGCCCGGTCCTTCCAGGTAGGGTCCGGTTACGTCCATGTGAGGGCCCGGTATCCGGCCTTCTTCGACATGCTGTGCGACTCTGAGATCGGTGTACGTATCGACACTCCCACCGGTGCGCATGGTGGTCACACCCCCCGCGAGGTAGAGCGGTGGGAAGGAGATCTCATTCGTGTTGTACCGCGCCTGACCCGACGGATAAAAGAGGTGCTCGTGAAGCATGACGAGTCCCGGGATCGCGGTGTGGCCGGCTCCGTCGACCACGTGGGCCCCGGCCGGAACGCCGACCTCCGATGAAGGTCCTACACGCACGATTCGGCCATCCCGGATCTCGATCGAGATCCCGCTGCGAGCGGGCGCACCCGTGCCGTCGATCAGCGACACGTCACGGATGACCACATGGGTCGCTGACACGGAAGCGAAGTCCCGCACCGCAGGAGAAAGGTCCTCGAATGCCTGGGCGGAGAGTGGTGCGATCGTGGCGCTGCCAATCACCGTGACAGCCGCGCCCACCGTAATGGCGCGGAGGATTCGACTGCACGGTCCTGGAATGTGTGACATCGAGGATCTCGTTGGGGTGAACATCCGTGTGGTTTGTGTGCCTTTCAATGAAACGGGGCTCCCGGGTTGATCCGGGAGCCCCGTCGATTGGTGGACGTCCGCCGTGACAGACGGACGGTTCAGCCTACTGTGGCAGCGCCAACGAGAAGTTGCCGCCGTTCGTATTCACGACGATGTACTGCCGGCCCTCATGCATGTACGTCATCATCCCGTAGCGGTTGGCGCGAGGGAGTTCGACTCGGGCGAGCTCCTCACCGGTCTCTTTGCTCACGGCGAAGAGGTGAGGGTCGTTGTCGCTGTTGTGGCCTGCGTAGATGAGCATGTCCGGTGTGGCGATCATCGCGGCTTGCCTACCCGAACCAGTGCGCGGGTCGGGCCCATTCGCAACCGCAGGGTGTTCGAGAACATTTCTCGGCGTGTCACCGATCGGGATGTACCAGAGATGGTCACCGGAATTCAAGTCGATCGCGGTAATCCTCGAGTACGGAGCCTTCCAGATCGGGAGTCCTTCGATTCGACCGGGGCTCGCAGCAGAGCCAGGGACCCAAGCGTTGATCGTGGTACCCGTCGGCTGATCGGTGAGATCTTCGGCGATGATCCCGCCCCCGTCCTTCTCATCCCCCGGGATCAGGATCCTGGAACCACACCCCTTCTGCGACGGGACATAGATGATCCCGCTCTCGGGGTCGAAGGCAGGCGTGCCGTCGATGTTGGTACCACCCACGTCGGCTGGACACCACAAAGCGGCGCGTTTTCCTATGTCGTTGTCACGATGGAGTGGCGGATGGTACAGCGGCCCGATCTCGAAGTCCTCGAGCGCCTCGATCGCCATCTGTCGGAGCTCGGGCGAAAAGTCGATCAGGTCGTCCTCGCTCAGGCCCTGCATGTCGTAGGCGGCCGGCTTCGTCGGGAAGGGCTGCGTCGTCGCCAACTTCTCACCAGGTACCTTCGACGCAGGCACTGGGACGTCCTCGATGGGCCAGATCGGCTCCCCCGTCTCGCGGTTGAAGACGTACAGGAACGCCTGCTTGGTAGCCTGAGCTACCACCGGGGTCCGCACACCGTTCACGGTGACGTCACCCAGAACAGGAACCTGGGGCGTGTCGTAGTTCCAGATGTCGTGTCGAACGAGCTGGTAGTGCCAGCGACGCTCGCCGGTCTCCACGTCGAGAGCAATCAGGCTGCCGCCGAAGAGATTATCACCTGGGCGGAAACCACCGTAGTAGTCCTGGGTCGCACCGTTGGTCGGGATATAGACCATTCCGAGATCGGGGTCGGCAGAGAGCGGAGCCCACGACGAGATGTCGCCCGTCCACTCCCACGCATCGTTCTCCCACGTCTCGTGGCCGACCTCACCCGGACCCGGGAGGACGTCGAACTTCCATAGCTTCTCACCCGTGCGGGCGTCGTAACCGAGGATGTCACCGGGAATCATCTCGCGACGAGTCTGGTTGTACCCCTGCTCCGCCGAGTTCCCCACCACGACCACGCCGTTCACGACGATCGCCGGCGACGAGCTGGTGATGTACCCCTGCTCGAGCGGAATCCCTTCTGCGGCGTCCTCGTACTCGTATCCGAGCCCGTTGGGACCGAGCAGATCCACGACGCCGGTTGTCGGGAAGCCCGGGATATCGATCGCCCCGCCGAAGCCTTCGATGTGCTCACCGGTGTGCGCGTCGAGAGCGTGTAGGAAGAAGGCGGGCGAAATCAGGAAGACGACGTCATTCCCGTCGATGTTCGCGTAGGCGACGCCCTTCCCGTGATTCTTCCGCATCGAGTACGCCCAGCGGAACGTCTCGGGCTCGGTGTACGTCCAGATCTCTTCACCGGTCGCGGCGGATGTCGCGACCACCGACCTGTACTCCGAGTGGACGTTGATGAGGAGGCCGTCGACATAGATCGGTGTGGAGCGAGCGTTCACCGAACCGAGGTGCGTAGCGTCGTACTGCCACTCTACCTCGAGGTCGGCGAAGTTCTCCGGATTGATCTGAGTGTGGGTCGTGTAGCGCTGTCCGTACGTGTTCCCGGTGATGTTCGCCCACTGACCGTCCGTGGAAACGCCAGCGGCGCGAGCCGACGTGCCGGCCGATCCACTGCCCGACCCCCCGGTAGCAGCGGTGTCACCGCAGGCGGCGCTGAAGAGTACGATCGTACCCAACGCCAGCCAGTGAGAATGGGTCGTCCAGGGAAGCCCTCTGATCATCTCGTCGATCCTCGAAAACCGTGAGGTGTCCCCCATTGGTTGGGGGGGTGCGAAGTGGGAGAATGTGCCGGGGGCTCTCTACTCGCGCCAGTCCGTGGAACGCAAAGGGGGGACTCCTCTTTCGAGGAGTCCCCCGTGAGATGGCGCTCACTGATTCAGTTGGGTTAGGACTGGATTAGCACCAGCGAACGCGCACCCGATACTCTACCGTTGTTTCACCACCGGCTTCGACGACCGGCGAGAAGGTGAAGGTCCAGGCATCCACTTGCTCGAAGGGGTGACTCGTGGAGAGGATCTCCCAGTCTCCGCCGGCAGGCTCCACCAGCTGGACCTCGACATCCTCTTCCTTGTGGTTGCGAAGGTCGATCCGCCAAGTGCTTTCCGAGACGCACCCCGAGATCACATCGTAGTCCATCTGGCGGCGGTCCCCGACGACATCGAAGGCGTCGCCCATCTTGATGCTGAGCTCTTCGTCGCGAGGCGTGTGGTCGATCAGGTCTTCGCCGATGAACTGCTGAGCTCCGGTCGCGTCTCGCTTGTAGACCCGTACCGTTCCCTTCGGCAACGGCATTCCCAGACCGTTCTCTTCGCTGTTCTCGAAGTCTAGGAACACGCCGACCTTCTGGTTCGACGCCACCTGGCCGTACTGGCCGCGGTAGTAGTACGAAGACCCGCTGAAGATGAGCTTCTTCTCTACGCCGAACCCATCCGACTCCAGAAGCGTGACTTGCTTCTGCTCGTTGTTCATGAGGTCGGTGGGTCGTCCCAACGTGTAGAGGTGATACTCGAAGAAGGCGTCCTCTGAGAAGCCCGAGTCGAGCGACACCGCCGCCTCCGCCATCATCATGTCGCGATACGCCTCAGGGCGCTCATTCCCGGAAACCCTCCGTACGTCGCCAGCGACGAGTTGTAGACGGGCGTTTTCGAAGGAGCTCCCGCTCTGGTTCGTGAGGGTTACCCACCCTGTGAGAGCGCCTTCGTCATCGTCCTCACCGAGGACCATGACGTAGTCGGATTTCCAGTTCAGGCTGTTCGTCAGATACGACACTTCGACCCGCTCTTCCCCACCGGGACCATCGACTCGCCACACGAGGGTGGGCTCCGGGATGAGGTTGTCCGGCATCTCTGGAAAACCGAACCGGCCCGGGTAGTTGAAGGTGATTTCACCGTCGATCCGAAGAATCGGACCTCCGTTGACGGAAAGAACCTCGGCCTCCGTCGCCTCCTCGACCCCGGTCACCGGATTCTGCCGGTACACCGTGACCGTGCGGCCCACGTACTTCTCCAGGAGCTTCTGCGGGTTGAGCAGGTCAAACTGATAGTTCTGCTCGAGGAGGCGCATGCCTCCGCCGTCCATCGGGAGAACGTGGACGGTTTCGGGCTGAATCCCCGACGCAACGTCCGCGAACTCTAGCGCCACGGGGCCCCGAGGAAAGTCGATCCGTCGCACTTCCCGCACCAAGCCGAAGTTCTGGTTGTAGACCGTCACAGCAACCGACTCTCGATCGGCTGCGGTCGAGCGATTGTCTGCCGCCGCCCACATTGTCGGGGGTGGGGTCGTCGGTTCGGATGGGTCCTCGAGGCTCAGCGGAGCTGAAATCGCGACCGCCGTAGCCAGAACGCCCAGGATTCTATTCATCGGAGTGTTCCTCCGTATTAGGCGGACTCGGTCTCCGCCGGAAGTCATAGTTGTGCGACGTGTGGGACGACTTCGTGGCGATGGCTTACACAACGGGTGTAGCTTCTGGCCGTACTGATCGGACCGATTCGTGGAGAAACGATGACAGGCAACGGCCCGCGCTCGCTGCACCTGGCCCTCGCAGCTCTACCTCTACTTCTTGGATGCGCAGCAGACGCAGGATCGGGCGACATCGAGCCTGCACGCGTCGATCCGCTGGCCGCGTACACGCCGTCTCAGGGCGACCGTGACGAGATCCTGGCTGCGGTCCAGGCGCTCTTCGACGCGTTAGAGACGGGCGACGAAGAGCTCTTACGCTCCATCATGGACCCGACGGTCGTGATGCACTCTTCCGAGACCCGGGACGGAGCGACGACCTTCTCGAGTGCGGACCTCGATGGCCTGGCGGCCAGAATCACCACATCCGAGGTGCCTCTTATCGAACGGATGTGGGATCCTGTGGTCGTTGTAAACGGGCCTCTCGCGACTGTGTGGACTCCGTATGACTTCTACGTAGGCGAGGAGTTCAGCCACTGTGGAGTGGACGCCGCCAACCTCATGCGAAGAGATGGCGCGTGGATGATCGTCGCATTGTCGTGGACGAGGCTCCAGCCACCCGCTTGTGATCTCCATCCGGCAGGACCTCCCGCATAGCCTGAGCCCGCATTCCGCCTATCTTACGCGAGTCCCCTGGACGCGCCTCACAAAGCCGACATGACGGACCAACAACAGAATCACTGGCTCAAGGACGTAGCGAAGCACGCCGGCCTCGACCTCGACATCCCTCGTCGGCCTGACATCCTTACCGTCCGGCAAGCGTGGCCGCGAGTCGCGAAAGCGTGCGGCATGGATGATGCCCGCTTCACGCAGCGGGTCGCGGGATACTTTCGCATCGGGGTCGCCGATGCAGGGACGTACGACCCGCAAGCGGTGAAACTCGTCCCGGAGTCGGTCGCTCGCCGGTACGGGATCTTGCCTTTGAGCGCCACGAGCACGTCGATCGTGATCGCGTCGTCCGACCCGAGCAACCGCTCAGCCCACAAGGAGATCGTCGCCCACTCGTCGCGCCAGCCGGTCTTCCTCATGTGCAGCCCTGCTACGCTCGGCCCGCAGCTCGAGCGGGCGTACGCTCCGGCGCGTGCGCCGAAGAACGCGCTGCAGACCTTGGTAGCTCGGGTCGCAGAGAGCGATTTCCAAGTCGTTACGAACCAGGGACAGGGGCTCTTCACGAGCTTCGAGCTCGAAGATCCGGCTGTCGTAAAGTTGGCGGACGTGGTCCTCCAACAGGGCGTGCGGTATCGGGCAACGGAGATTCACGTCGAACCAGGAGCTCAACAGGGTCGGGTTCGCTACCGCATCGATGGAGTGCTTCAGCACGTCGTCGACCTACCCCCGACAGCTCACGCGCGGCTCGTCGCTCGGCTTCGTCACCTTGCCTTCGAACAGCCCGGCCAGAACCCGGAGGATGGATTCGAAGTGCGCGCATCTTCCGAACTCGCACGTACCGCGCACCTTCTGACGACGCCGACCCCCGACGGCGAACTCGTCTCGATCCGGCTCCTCGACCCCAACGACGTGCCGAGTCTCGAGGCGCTCGGCTTCGACGGGCCTGACGGGGAGAAGATCAAAAGGATCCTTGCGAAGGTCGACGGGATGGTTCTCGTCACCGGGCCCGCCCGGTCGGGCACCACGAGTTTCGTCTATGCGGCACTCTCAGCCCTTAGCAAGAAGAGCGTGATCTCGCTCGAAGGCCGACCCGAACTGGTCGTCCCGGGCGTCACTCAGCTCAGGTACGACCCGCTCACAGGTGTCTCTTTTGCCGAGACGCTACAGCAGCTGTTGGACCGGAGCCCCGACGTCATTCACGCCGGAGAGATCCGGGACCTTCCCACGGCCCGCATCTCGTTGAGAACTGCCGTCACCGGTCGAAAGGTGATCGCGACCGTCCATACCTCCGACGCGGTATCGGGTGTGCGTCGCCTCGTCGACATGGGGCTCGCCATGGGCCGCCTGGCCGAATCGTTGCACGCCGTGATCTCCCTTCGACTGGTGCGTAGACTTTGTGGCGACTGCTCGAGGCCCTTCGACATAGAGCGCGACAGCCGGTCGAGGGAAGCGAAGCTCGCCCGCGCCCTTGGTGTGGCTCCGGTGCGGCGGGCCGTCGGGTGCAAGGCGTGTGCGGGCACCGGGTACCTCGGCCAGATCCCGATCCCCGAGATCTTGGTCATCTCGTCGGAGCTGCGGGAAGTGCTCGATGGTTCCCCGAACGACATCGAGATGTTGCGCGCTGCCCAAGCGAGCGGAATGCGCACCTTCGCCGAGGTTGGCCTGGAGCGGGTTACACGTGGTGAAACGACGGTCGAGGAGGTCGAACGTGTCCTCGGCTTTGTGCCGACGATGGACGCAACCGCCGATTCTGTCGGTCCGGTTCTCGTGGTTGACGACTCCGAAGAGGACCGGATGATCGTCAAATCGGTGCTGAAGACGATGGGCTTCGAGGTCGTCGAGGCAGAGGACGGAGAAGACGCCGAGTTAAAGCTGGAGGCAGACGAGGAAGGCTTCAGCTTGGTGATACTGGACCTCATGATGCCGCGCCTCGACGGACTGGGACTCATTCGCAAGGTCCGGCAATCGCTTTCGACACAGGTGCTCCCCGTCATCGTGCTGACAAGTTCGTCGAACCCTCGAGACGAGTTGGACCTTCTCGAAGCCGGCGCAGACGACTTTCTTCTCAAGCCGGTCATTGCAGACCGGCTGGAAGCGAGAGTCAAAGCGGTGCTGAGGAGAGCGGGAGTGCGCCTTTCGCGACCTCCTGCGGTGACGAACTAGAGCGACGCCGAACTAGTCGGCCAGCTTGCGCCTCAACTCTCGCTCGGCCATTGCGAAGCTGCGCATCGCCGTGAGTGGGTCGTACGCCACGAGGAGCGCCCCCCGATGGCCCAACCGATCGGGGCTCCCACCCGAGAAGGCCATGAGCGCCTGAGCAAGCGCAGTGCGATCCCCTTGGGTGTCCGCTTCCGTCCCTGTCAGGAGCGCGTTGAGCGGTAACCGCTGAGGTACCGACTCCAAGAGCGCCAAGGTGACCAAGGCGACCAGAACGTTGTGGGGGAAGTTGAAGTGCAGAGAGAGGGGGGAGTATTCGTTCTTCTGCGGCGCGACGGTCCGGAGCTCTTCGATCACGGCCTGTCCGTGCTCCTCGAGCAGGAGCCAGGCTGCTCCCTGACGGTCGGCGAAATGACCAAGGGACCTCGGAGCTTTCGGGTCAAAGGCGTACGGATCGGCCATGAGTACCTGAGCCACGGCGCACACGATCTCACGCCACACGACGTCCCACTCACGGTCGTCCGAATCTCTCCACTTCTCCCGAGCCTCTCCCCCCGTACGAAAGTCGGCGAAGGCTCGTAGCACGACGGTCGCACAGAAGAAGAGCCAAGGGTAATCCCCTTCGTTGTCCGCTCGCATTCGGACGACATCTCGCTCGTACATGAGCCAGAAGCCCCATCTCAGGTGTGCTCCGAGGACCGCCGCACTCGCACACGCGAAGCGTAGTTGATGGGCGAGCGAGAGTGTCTCGACTCGGTCGATCACGCGATCGTACGCCTGCTCTTCCGGGTGGAACTGAGATAGCGCATAGATGATGAGCGACTCCGCATTCTCCACGAACTGGTGCCCACTCCCCGCTTCGCCCTGTAGGAGCCCCAAGCACGCGCCGACCCGATCCAACTGACGGTCGGGGTCGGATGCGTCCCAAATACGGGTGGCACATAGGGTCAGAATGTGCAGCAGGTAGTAGTCGAGCAGGATCGCCAATGAGACCCGGTCGTCCGCGTTCTCTGGAGCGCTCCGTTCGATGAGGTCGACTAGAAGCACGGGGGCGAGTTCATCGGTGAAGGCATGGGTGCGGTGGTTCCAAGTGTGCAGCACCCGAAAGCCATCCGACCGTGTCCGACGGTCGGCCCGGCGAACAAGGCGAGCGAGAGGCCCAGCCGTGTCTCCCACCGCGTGGTCCGACATGACCTGCCTCAGCTGTCGGAACTTCGCCTCTCGGTTCGGCTCGCCATTCAGGCGCTCCACGATCTCGGATCTCGTACTCCCGGCCAGCACGGAACGGAGTGCCTCGAGGAGATCGGACGACTCCTTCTCGATCTCCGGATCAAAGCCCACCGGAGGATCACCGCCTTCTGGTCGATCAGTCATCGCCGTCCGTCACTAACGGGCGAAGATCGACCGCAGCGTTTCGACGTCGGTCGTGGTCGTCATCGCGACCATGAGAAGAACCCGAGCCTTCCATGGTGACAGGTTGTCAGCTTGGACCGCACCCATGTCGAGAAGGTCCACGTTGTTTGCGTAGAGGGGCACGATCCGCCCGGTCGGCACTCGACTCGCGACCACGACCGGGATGCCGGCGGCACGCACCGCGCGAAGTGCCTCGAGGGTCGGGCTGCTCACATGGGCGAGTCCAAGCCCGGCCACGACCAACCCATCCAATGCGCCATCCTCGAGCAACAGCTCGATCGCTCGCCCGTCGGACCCGGCGTACTCGCTAATGATCTCGACCGTGCCCAGCCGAGCGTTCGGGGGCAGAGGAATCGTCTGTCGTCTGGTGGGCGCCCGGTAGAAGCGAACCGTCTCCACATCTGCGACACCGAGGAGGCCGAAGTCGAGTGTCTGGAAGGTTTCCACATCCAGGGTGTTGGTCTTGGTGACTTCTCGCGCCGCGTTGATCTGACCGTTCATGACGACCATCGTGCCCATCCCGATCGCCTCTTCCGAGACGACGACCCGAACTGCGTTCAACATGTTGCGAGGGCCGTCGCTATCCGCATTCGTCGGCGCACGCTGAGCCCCGACAACCACGACGGGCTTGTCGCTGTCGACGGTGAGATCGAGGAAGAATGCGGTTTCTTCGAGGGTGTCCGTACCGTGCGTCACGACGATCCCCCGCACCTCTGGATCGGCGAGCAGCTCGTTGGCCCGGGCCGACAGGCGCAGCCAAATGTCAGGCGTCATATCGCGACTATTCACATTCGCGATCTGCTCGACTCGGATCTCAGCCAACTCAGCGAGGCCTTCAACAGATGCCACGATCTCGTCGCCCGTCAGCGCGGCTCGGAGCGCACCACTCTCTTCGTCGTAGGTGCTCGCGATCGTTCCGCCGGTGGCGAGAACAACAACCTCCGGGAGGTCGACGTGCCCGTTCGGGGAAGCGGGAGTCAGCCCGCCCACGAGAAAGGCGGAGGCCAGGTAGAGAATCCAAGTCGGCGCGGTGCTCATGTCAGTTCAACCACTCCATTTGGGGTACGCAGCGTAGCGGCCAGGATCACCTGCGAAGAGGCCTCGACTGCGGCATCCACCTGCAATGCGTCCAGCACGGCTCTCAGGCGATCGGGACGGGGGTGTCCAATCCGCATCGAAAGAAAGTCGCACGGGTGGTCCAAGTCAGACGCGGGGTGACGCGTCGGGCCCCAGTCGATGAAGAACGGCACAGCTCCCCCGAGACGGTCGGCCCAGGCATCCGTCATCGTCCAGGCGAGTCGGGTACCGTCCGCGCTCTCTCTTTCTCCGGTGCGGATGTCCCCGAGCGGGAGCCCTAGCGCCTCGGCTCGCTCAGCCACGGCCGCCAAGTCGCCCCTCGCTACGCACCAGGAGGCGAGACGAGGCGGGAGGTCCTCATCCAGCGAGAACCAGCGCGCTCGTGTGGGAGGAGTCTGATCCGGGTCGACACCCACGATCTCCAGATAGGCGCTCGGTCCGAGGCCGATGAGTCGATTGTGGGTCCCGACACCTTGGTGGCGACCGCCGACGCTGGATCGGACACCGAGGAGAGCCTCGACCTTGCGCACACCTTCGTCGAGATCGGGCGATGTGTAGACTAAATGATCCATACGACTCTTCCCGATGTCGACGACGCCCCCATCAGACGGCCAATGGCCGGTCGCGCGCTCAGCTACCCGCTCGCACTCGGACCGCGAAGGACGGCACCTCGTAGATACGTAATCCATCGACCCACTGCGTACCGAACACCGTAACCGTCACCGACTCACCCTCTACCACGTCGACTTCGAGCGCCTCGACCTCGGTCACAACCTCACGGTTCGTCGGAACCACCTGGCCACGGTACCGCCATGCCAAGGGGAAGCCGGCTATAGGGTGCTCCCATACGGGATTCTCGATTCCATCCGCCCAGCCACGAAGGTCCACGAGCGCGCGGGCCGACTGGACCAGCGCCTCGAGGCCGAGTGATCCAGGCTGTACCGGGTCCTCGTAGAAGTGGGCTTGAAAGTACCAATTGTCCGGATAGATGCGCTGGAAGCTGCGAATGCTGCCAAGGCCCGCCTCACCACCGTCGGGCCAGTACCCGGTCACCTCGTCGAGCATGCGCATCTTGCCCGAAGCCATCCCAGGCAAGTGCGCCAAGACACCGCCACCTTCGAGTAGGGGGAGTGTCACGTCGGACGGCGCATCGCGACGAGCACGCATCTCGTCCGTCGTGGGCAACCCGCGTTGCTCCTCGAGTACCTTCGGGCTGAAGAAGCCGAAGTCGGTAGTCAGGGTCATGACCGCGCCCTCGTCATCCTCGCACGTGACTTCGAAGAAGACGATGCTTGTTCCCGCGGCCTTCGCAAACCGAGTCAACCGGGTGGTCAGCTTCAACGTTCCCGTCGAGGGCAACACGTGTTTGTGGAGTGTGCAGTCCTCACCATCGAGGTTCCGGAAGGCGACGTCGCCCTCCGTATCGGCAAAGAAGTTCAGGTACGAAGCGAACCACCCGCATGGTTGGAGTAGCGCCTCGACGAGAACGGCGAAGGGCATGAGCCCGTGGCCCTCCTCGAAGTACCACGCGTCGGGATCCACGTCGAAGGTAGAAACCAAAGTGCCTTCGTCGGCAGCCGAACCGGGCGCAACATCCACTTCCACGATGCTGCTCATGAAGTGATATGGAGGACCAGGTAGGCGAGGGCACTTCAGAGCGCCGTCGAACTTCGTGAACATCTTGCCGAAGGCATCACTCGGCTTGCCCCAAGCGCACGACAGGAGTGCCTCGTAGTCCCCGCGCACGTCACTGTCTCCGGGGCCCACCAAACGGAGTGGCTCTGCTCCCTCGAGGAAGTGTCGCTTGGTCGTCAACGGGAAGTCGGGTACGAGTCGCAGACCGAAACGCCGGCACTGGAAAACCTTGAAGCCATCACTCTTACAGAGCAGCGACGCATAAACCTCGGGCTCAGGCCCATCGATAACCTCTTCGATGAACACCTCGTACTCGAGAGTATGAGGGCCGTCGGGAACGACCTGGCCTCGACAAAGGAAGCGAGCCATTTGGCCCGGGACCGGCTCGAATCGCCAACCATCGCGTCGTACCGTGAAGCCCAAGGCGGCCATCGCGAACGACATCGCCTGAGTCGCAGCATCGGCCATCAATGTACCAGGCATGCACGGATCGTTCTTGAAGTGTCCATCGTAGAACCACGCGTCCACGGGGACGTGAGCTTCCGCCCGGAGATAGCCGCGACCCCACGGCCCACCCGTGGGATCGAACTCCGGTACATGGTCGATCAACCGCAGCGGTCCATCCGGCGTGTTCGGAGTCCTCGTGTGGCTCGCAGCCAACTCGAAGCCGTCGCCGAAGCACCGCCATGCGTCCCCGGCGACCCATGAGGCGACCTCGTCGCGAGTAAAGGCGCGCTTGGTCGATACACACGGTCCGGGGTCGAGCCTCGCGTCAGGGTCCGGCTCGTCCTCCTCGGCCGACCATAGGACCCCGCCCGAGCCCGCCAACTCCTCATCGGTGAAGAAACCGGCTTGGCCGTTCCGCACCGAGATGAGTAGGCGCTCCCCGACGTAACAGTCGTAGTGGAAGAAGAAGAGGCGGACATCGCCGGTCTTCGCGTGTCCATCTACGTGGATGTCGTACGTGAGCGTCTCACCCGGAGCGGGCAGGTCACCGTGGAACGTCAGATCACAACCCAGGAGCCTGTAGACACGATCGCTCTGGTTGAGGAAGTCCGCGCCCAACCAGGAGATCAGGAGCAGATCGGCCTGACCCGACTCGATCACGACGCCGGGAGCCATCCGTCCCGTGTGTAGGTACCAGGCCCCTTCCTTCACATCGGTCTCGGTGACGACCCGACCCTTCTTCATCGTCCCAGGCTCACCCTCGATGAGGAGCGCCCGATCCGCGAAGAGGAGCGGTGGCTCGGGCATCCGGACCTGACGAGCGTACCCGTCTTGTTGCTCGAAGAGCGTGCCGAAGATCTCCGAGATCTTCCCAGAAGCGTGCACTTCCAGCTGTTCCCGAGTCAGGAAGACCTCGGCCGGGAGCGTGGATCGATCGATCGGGGGCGCGACAGGAATCACAGGGGAAGGCGGCCCCGACGCCACCTTTCTCTTCGCGGGCGCCGTCTCGGACACCTCGGGCGTCGCGGCGCGCGAAGGCTGCGCAGCCGGCTTCTCAGCAGGTGCACTCGGTGCTACCGGGAGCGGCAGATCGGCCGTCGGTTCCGCGGTCGCGGCCCGCAGCTGCGTCGGAAAAGCTGGA
Source organism: Longimicrobiales bacterium (assembly GCA_965223235.1). Classification (GTDB taxonomy): domain Bacteria; phylum Gemmatimonadota; class Gemmatimonadetes; order Longimicrobiales; family Gaopeijiaceae; genus UBA2589. The sequence continues at coordinate 51,252 of CBDCVV010000016.1, read as the reverse complement.
GCTGGCAACGGAGCTGCGGATACTGGGACGCTCTCCGAGAAACCCGCAGGCGGCGTCGTGGCTTCAGCAGCCGAGCTCAGCCCCATGCTCAGGAACGCGGCATGCAGATCGGCTTGCTGCTGCAAGTAGTCAGAATGTGCGCGCGCCACTTGGTCAAAGAGCAGCGCAGCCGGAGTCAACGGCTCCCCGGGAGTGGCATGCTCCATCGCCGGAGCAGGTGACGCTGAGACTCCCGGCGACTCCGACGGGAAGGCGTGGCGGATATCGTATCCGAATCCGGAAGTCGGCGGGGCCGACATGCGGCTGGAACCAGAAGGAAGATCAGACATCACTGGCTTTGTTTCGCGGGTGCTAGGAGGTGGAGCAACCGGAGCCACGCTCCGGACAGGTTCGGCGTGCGAACCAGGGGTCGGCAAAGGCCACGCCACCGGGGGAGCGTGGACCGGAAGCCGGAGGAGCGCCCCTTCGGGCTCGGGTAACGGCGCCGCCCCATCGCGTAACGCTCTGACCCGATTCACGAAGTGATCCAGCTCCATAGGGACCCCCGCAGCCCAAAGCTTCGCGACCGACCGCGCCACGGCTTCGAGGCCGGCCCCTTCGTGTGGATCGAGGGCAACCGCCAGGTGAGGACGTCCTTCCAAGACTCGTCCGATCGCGCCTGTCACGATCGCGCGGGGACCGTGCTCGATGAACACACGTACGCCATCTGCGTACGCCTGCTCGATCGTCTTGGGAAAGTCGACTGGATCGATCGCCTGTTGGGTAATCGCGTCCGCAGCCGCCTCGCGGGTAGGAACGTACGCACGGTTCCCGGCGTTCGTGTAGAACCGAACGTCAGGGACCGACTGGGTCTCCCTCGTGTGGATCTTGTGCCACGTGCTCTCGAAGGGGGCTAAGGGAGCGCAATGGACGACCATGTCCAGGCCGAGCTCGATCGACTTGTTACGCCCCACTCGCTCAACCACACGAGCACATTGCTCGGCATCTCCGCCGATCACTACGTCCTCGTAGTGATGGATGACGGTGATGTAGACGCGGTCTTCACCGGTCATCGCTTCGCGAATTACCTCCAGCGGGGCGGCGATGCGGTAGTTCTTCCACTCCGGCGACTCACCTTCGGGAAGACCCCAGAACTCAGCCGCGGCCCGGCACTCCGCAGTGAGTTGATTCACATACATCTCCGAATCGTCGATCTCGGCGAGCATGTGATCCAAGTCCCGCCAAACGCCGAATGCCATCAACGAGTTGGTCTCGCCAGACGACAGGCCGAGGGCAACCTCGGGACGCATCCCCAAGACGTGTCTCGTGAACTCCGAATGGGCCTGACAAACGAAGGAGGACCCTTGTAGCTGGGTTGCCGGCGAGAACGACTCGATTCCGGCTCCGTAGAGAGTCGATGCGAGCCTCGGCGTCCCAGCGAAACGGTCGGTGAGTTGGTGCCCGATCGATGGGAAGGCAAGCAACAGATCCCGAGCCGCTCCCGGGTACGCCGCGGCGGCCCCCGTGTAGCAAAACGCCACTTCCCCACGGACCACGCCTTCTCCCGCAAAGAGGCCCGGAGCCGACGGATCTCGTCCGTCCGCGAGAGCCTCGGCCGCATGACTCTGGAGCCGACGCACGTCGTCCTCTGACTTCCCGACCAGTGCGAGGCGATGGTGTCCTCGGTGCCCTGGTATGTCGGCAGCTACCGCGGCAGCCAATTCTTGGGCCGAGTCTGCCGCAAAGAAGCGGAGCACGGGCGCCGCTACCGGGCTGACCGAACCACTCGACTCGGCGGGCGTCACGAGAGCGAAGTCCTTCCGAAGCCCCGAATACGACTCGATGCCGACGGAGGTATGCACTCGGTCCCGTGCGCGAGGGGCGGGCCAGGCGCCGTCACGATCGAGCTCGGCTCCGAGGTGTGTCGTAACGGTGGCAGCCGCTAGGTGGAGCAGCCCGGACGCGCCATGTGCATGGCCAAAACGAGCGGTGACTTCACTCTCGCCGTCGGTCGAAGCCAGGTTCAACGCAACCGTGTCGGGGGGGCTCACCTCATCTTCGACAAAGGAGGCGAGGATCGGATACTTCTTCTCCAGGGCGTCCCGTTCGCGCATGAGAATCATGGCGACGGCCGCATCCCCCGGATCCTGACGGTCGGCGGGAAGCACTGCTCTTGCCGCGGCGACGTGAGCCGCTTCGAAAGAGAAGTCCGAGGCGCCGACCAAGGCGGCATCGATTTCGCCGGCCTGCAAGGCGCGCATCGCGAGTTTCACCGAGTCGGCCCCGGAAAGCTCCTCACTCGCGACGGTGAATCCCGGGGCCCGCCAGTCCTGCTGTGCGTGGACGCGATTCGCAGGAATGTTGGGCATGCATCCGATCACGCCTGCCGCGGTAAGGTGACGCGCAGATCTCTGGTTGGCATCACGCCATCCCTCGACATCTACATCGTCTCCGAGCAGCTCCCGGAGCCGTACCCGCAGCCCGTGACGGGCAGCTTGAGGGTCCACGCACATTCCAATGTAGACGCCCGTGCGATCCGGATTCAGGCCACCGACCTGTCCGAGCGCTTCTTCGACCACAGCGAGAATCGACGTCTGCTGAGCGAGACTCTCCTGGAGGTCGTTCGGCGGGAAGCCGAGCCTCGTCATCGGTAAGACGATCTCCTCCGACCGGTGACCCCCGGTGTCGCGCGGGCCTACCACGCGGTGCACAAAGGCTGGCAGACCTACATCCTGCCCAGCGATCACGCCGAGTGCGCACACCGCGATCCTCTCTCGGGCGGGAGGCGCCGTCGCTGATGAGATCTTTGTAGGGGATCTCTTCGGATCCCACTCTTCCACGATCAGGTGAGCGTTATTGCCGCCGAACCCGAAGTTGGAGATCGCTGCCCGGCGAGGGGCCTCGGTATCCCACGGTTCAGCCTCGCGGAGAAGGCGGAACCCGTACTCGCCAATCGCGTCTAGCGGGTCGTCGCAGGGAGTGGGAGGGAAGATTCGCGCATCGAAACAGCCTAGGACCTTGAGCAGGCTCGCCACTCCGGACGCCGTGATGGGGTGCCCGATATTCCCCTTCAGCGACCCAATGACGGGCTTCGGCCGATCTCCCCATACCTCCGCGAGAGAAGCGAGCTCGACGGTGTCACCGCGGGGCGTGCCCGTCGCGTGACATTCGACGAAGTGCACGTCGTCAGGACTCAAGCCGGCGCTCGCATACGCAGCCGACATGGCCCGGACCTGTCCGTCCGTCGACGGCGCCAAGAACCCGCTCTGTCGACCGTCGTTCGACAACCCGATCCCTCGGATCACCCCGTAGATGTGATCGTCAGCCGCGATCGCGTCGTCGAGCCGCTTGAGGACCACGAGGCCCGCGCCTTCGGCGGGAAGCAGGCCGTCGGCACCTTTGTGCAAAGGCCGTGAGCGCCCGCTCGGCGAGAGCGCCTGTAGAGCGGTAAACCCTAGATGAATAAAGAGCGGGTCCGCCCGTGCGACCCCTCCGGCCACCATCAGATCTGCCTCGCGATCTTGCAGCCGGCGACACGCGATCTCGAGTGCGTAGAGAGATGACGCGCACGCCGCATCGAGGGCGAAGGTGTCGCCAGTGAAGCCGAAGTAGTTCGCGACTTGGTGAATCGGACCGCCTGACGAAAACCGATTCCGAGGGTCCGATGTGACGCCAACTCGACCCGGCTGAGGCGCCCTCTCACCGTGTCCGAGCCAGAAGTCCTCTACGAAGCGGGTGTGCTCGACCGTGGGGTACGAGAGGTTCCCGACGATGAGCCCAGTGCCGTCGGGGACGTCACGGAGTCCGGCCTCTGCAAGCGCGGTGTCCGTGCAGTGAAGAAGCCACTGCGTGAGCGGATCCAGTCGGTGCGGTGCATCGATCTTGTCGGCGTATCGATCGGGATCGAAGACCCGACCGAAGTCACGAACATAGCCGCCGCGATTGCTGACTACGTACTCCGCTCCCTCGCCCGGTGATTCACTCGAAAGGAGATCGTTCGAGTCGATCCCCCACGCCCCTGCGGGAGCCTCGTCGATCAGTACCTCCGAGGCACGGACCGCCCGGAAGAGCTCATCAGGCGACAACGCACCCGGCAGGACGCAAGCGCGCCCCACCACCGCAATCGATTCAAACCGACTCATGTAGCCGCCCTATTCCGCGCGTCGCGTCGTGTCGTCTCAAGCACCCGTCGAGTCGAAACGAACCTCACGGAACTCGGCGACCAAATCCCCTTCCTCAGTCGCAAGGATGAAGTCGAAGAGTGTCCCGCGCTCGGTCTGTCGCGCGCGGAAAGCTGAGCGCAACCGCTCCGGAATGGCTTCGAGGTGGTGCACGACCATCGTGCCCATGCTCTGGAGCTTCTCCATCGCACCCGCCTTCTGGTGGGTCCAGAGCTCACCAAGCTGGAGCAGACCCTCAAAAGAGGCGGGGTCGAATCCGCCCGAGAACTTCGCCGCCCACTCGCTCGCGGCGCTTCTGAGAAGAGCCATCCCCCCTTCCTCAGAGACGCCCTCCAAGTCCAGGATCGAGCTGGTCTCGCTACTCTTGCCGAGCACCTCGTGCGCAGCCGCTGCCGCGAACGGCCAGGGCTCGAGCCCCACAGAAGGCACATTGGGCGGTGGCGTCGCTCCATTCACATCGTAGCGAACCACAGTCTCGTGATGCGCCTCCCCAGCGGCATCCCGGAAGGACAGCTTGTACGCAGGCAACGGCCCGGCGATCGGATCGACTTCCACGGTGTGTCCACCCTCGCCGGGGAACACGTCTACACCGGGTCGAGAGATCACGAAGTCCTCGAGGTAGAGCCGCATCGCCCCCACAGGCTTCAGCGCTTGGCCGATGCGTAGTGCGTAGTCGGCCACCATGGCGGGCGCCAACGGCGTCGATGCCTCAGCCTTCTCGTACACCGGGAACGAAAGCTTGTGTTTCTCCGCCGGGAACGAGGGCGCGGCCAGGACGACGCGCTCCACGCCCGGGCCGTCGAGAGCGAGTTCGTCGACAAAGAACTGAGCCCCGACATCGATGTCGAGAAGGGCGATTCCTTGCTTCTCGAAGTGAGCTGCGAGGCCAGCGTCGACCATGCCGCCGGCCCACGGACCCCAGTTGTACGAGCGTACTCGGCACCAGCCGCCGCGCCTATGGGCTTCCGAGGCCGCGACCTTGTTCAGCACCTCGTTCGCGGCAGCGTACGCCGACTGACCAGCGTTCCCGGCACGAGCTGCGATGGACGAGAAGAGCGCGATCACCTGAATCGGGTCCTCCTTCGTCGCTTCGAGGAGAACCGAGAGGCCGTGGACCTTAGGCGCGAACACGTCAGCCACCCGGTCCGGCGTCATCTCGGCCAGAGCCTTGTCGCGGAGGACCCCCGCACCGTGCACGATCCCGTCGACAGAACCCCAGCGCGTCCTAACCTCATCGAGCGCCGACGCGACGTCTGTCGCGTTCGTGACATCGGCCGACACATACATCGTCTCAATCCCGCGAGCCTCCATGGCCTCCAGAGAGAGACGGACCTCGGCGCTCGCTGCGAGCGACTGTGCGCTTTTCTGCAGCCCTGCGAAGTCGACCGTCTCACCACGGGCATTCGCAACGGCGGCGAGAGCTCCCGTGATCTGGACCGAGTCAGTAGTGAGTGGTACGCCCTCCGGCCACTCGGCGAGCTTCGAGCGTCCGAGCAGGGCGAGCTTCAAGCCCCAGCTCTCGGCGAGGCGCGCTACGGAAGCGGCGGTGACGCCACGAGCACCACCGGAGACGACCAGCACCGAGCCGGGCTCCAGAGCTGGCTCGGAGTCACCCTCGCGGGACAGCGTGTCGATCCGGACTACCGACCGAGTGCCGTCATCCGCGATACCCACTTCCAACGCGGGACCACCCGAGAAGATCTCTTCCAAGATCTCTGTGGCTGCCTGGTCGGGGCGGGCGACATCGATCGCCTTCACGGCAGCGCCTGGCCACTCCCGGGCAGCAGTCTTCACGACCCCCGCTACACCGGCAGCCCAAGCACGGTCTCCGGGGTTGCCCTCCAGACCGAAGTCACCACCCGTCGCCTGAACCGTGACGAAGAAGCGCTCCGACGACTCCGGGTGTCGGGCCACCAGGCTCGCTGCCTGAATGACCGACTGGTGTACCGCGGTAGACTCCGAAGCGTGGGCTACGCCCTCAGCCAGAGCCGCGAGACAGATGACCGCACGGGCGGACGCTGATGGGCGCTCCACGACCTCGGCGGACACTCCCCGCGCATTCAGCCCGTCCACGAGCTCGGCAGCTAGCGTACCGTGCTCGTTCGTAACCTCTACGGAAACGCCGGCGTCGAGCCCGGAAAGGCCGAATCCGGGCCTCTTCTCAGGCACAATGTGCGGCACGAAGGCCGAGACCTTCGTGGGATCATGCGCCACCGAGGGGGTGGGCATGGCCGGAGGCACGAGCTCGACCACATCCGCAGCCTCGGGAGTCGGTACCGGAACGGGTTCGGCCTGCGGGGTCGGCGCCGCCGGAACCGATTCGGGAGTCGTCAACTTGTCGGCCACGTCCCGGAGCGTACGGAGTTCCGCCAGCTCTGCCGGTTGGATCTCGGGAATACCCGGAAGTCGCTCCTGCAACTCGGACAAGATCTCGACCTGCTTGATCGAGTCGATACCGAGCCCCGCTTCCATCTCCATGTCGAGGTCGAGCATCTCCACCGGGTAGCCCGTCTTCTCGGCTACGACTTCGAGGGCGAGAGCCGTTACGTCGACTCCTGCCGTCGCCGGAGCCGCTGCCGCTGCCGGGGCTGGCACCGTGACCGGAGCCGGCGTGGCTGGAGCACCCGGTACGGTCAGCTTGTCGGCCACATCGCGAAGTGTGCGAAGTTCTGCCAGCTCCGCAGGTTCGATCTCCGGAATGCCGGGCAGACGCTCTTGGAGCTCGGACAGAATCTCGACCTGCTTGATGGAATCGATACCGAGACCCGCTTCCATCTCCATGTCGAGGTCGAGCATCTCCACCGGGTAGCCCGTCTTCTCGGCTACGACTTCGAGGGCGAGAGCCGTTACGTCGACTCCTGCCGTCGCCGGAGCCGCTGCCGCTGCCGGGGCTGGCACCGTGACCGGAGCCGGCGTGGCTGGAGCACCCGGTACGGTCAGCTTGTCGGCCACATCGCGAAGTGTGCGAAGTTCTGCCAGCTCCGCAGGTTCGATCTCCGGAATGCCGGGCAGACGCTCTTGGAGCTCGGATAGGATCTCGACCTGTTTGATCGAGTCGATACCGAGGCCCGCCTCCATCTCCATGTCGAGGTCGAGCATCTCTACCGGGTAGCCCGTCTTCTCCGACACCACCTGGAGTGCCAGCGCAGTTACATCGACCGCCGGCGCAGCGGCGGGGGCGGCGACCGGAGCCGAGGCGACGGGGGTCGGAGCCGAGGCAGCCGGAGCTGCCACGCTACCAGGCACTGTCAATTTCTCGGCGACATCCCGTAGCGTACGGAGCTCGGCCAACTCGGCCGGTTCGATCTCCGGGATGCCGGGAAGCCGCTCTTGGAGCTCGGATAGGATCTCGACCTGTTTGATCGAGTCGATACCGAGGCCCGCCTCCATCTCCATGTCGAGGTCGAGCATCTCCACCGGGTAGCCCGTCTTCTCCGACACCACCTGGAGCGCCAGCGCAGTTACATCGACCGCCGGCGCGGCGCTCGGTGCGGCAGCAGCCACGACCGGAGCCGGGTTCGGGGGCGTAGTGGGTACCGCGTGGTCGGTCGGAGGAGTGGACTGGGCCCCTCCACCCAACTTGTCGGCGACGTCACGGAGCGTGCGTAGTTCAGCCAACTCTGCTGGCTCGATCTCCGGCAGCCCGGGGATGCGTTCTTGCAACTCGGACAAGATCTCGACCTGCTTGATCGAATCGATGCCGAGGCCCGCCTCCATCTCCATATCGAGGTCGAGCATCTCCACCGGGTAGCCCGTCTTCTCCGACACGACCTGGAGTGCCAACGCCTGTACGTCGACCGCCGGCGCTGCGGCTACAGGAGGCGCAATCGGCGCCGGCGCCGGAGGTTCCGGCACCGTCACCTCGGTGGTAGGCTCGATCGGAGGTGAGGTGGGAGCCGGAGCTGCCACCTGAGACACGACCGGCGCCTGAGACACGACCGGCGCCTGAGACGCGACGGGCGCCTGATGCGCGACCGGGAGGGGTGCGGGGTGTGAAACCGATGTGGAAGCAGGCGTCGCGTGCGACGCTGAGCCTGGCCCCTGCGCTCCCATGGCAGACGCGGCCATCGACAGGAATGAGCGATGGCTATCCGCCATCAACTCCTGGTAGCGACGGTGGGCCTCGATCGTCATGCGCTGTACCTGCGCCACCGCAGCCGCCTCATGGGACGGCGGTGTCGGGGTGGCCGCCGGAAGTGCGGTCGGGAGGACCGGTGACGTCATGGGCGGGGTCGGGGCGGCGACTGGCGCGGGGGCCTCGACCTTGGGCCGCTCCTCGGGGTTCGGGGGAGCGACACCCTCGGCTCCGTTCGAAGGAGGATAGGGTCGATCGTGATTGAATCCGGTGATCATGATTTCAAAAGGCTGCTTCTCGGCTGGGGGAGCCGGTGTCCGGTACCCCTCCGAGAGCGCGTTCAGGTTTAGCGGGACTCCGTCCGCGGCTAGGCGGGCGACCCCCCGCCAGAAGGCAGCGAGCCCACTGGCTTTTCGATCATCCAGGGCGACCGCCATGTGGTCCTCTCCATCGAGGACCTTGCCAACCAGCTTGGTCAGCACGTTACCTGGGCCAACCTCGATGAAACGGGTCACTCCCGACTCGTGCATCTCCCGAATCATCTCTCGGAAGCGGACGGGTGACGCCAGCTGGTCGGCAAGGAGGCGCCTCGCATCGGCGGCAGAGTCGGGGTAGGGCGCCGCAGTCTTGTTCGCGAAGACGCGCGTCGAAGAAGGCTCCCAGGTCACATTCCCCAAGAAATCGTGGAAAGGCTCGCACGAGTCTGCGACGATCGTAGAGTGGAAGGCCGACGCGACCGGTAGCCGGATCGATGACAGGCCAGCTTCCTTGAGCGTGGCAGCAGTGGCTTCGATCGCGGATACTGTCCCCGCGAGAACAACCTCGTTGGGAGCGTTGTCATTCGCGACCACGACCCCCGCTGCCGGATCGAGATGCTCGACGACCTCATCGACGCCGCAGCGGACAGCCAGCATAGCGCCTTCGTGTTCAGCAGCCGCCTCCGCCATGAGTTCGCCCCGACGCCTAGCCGTGGCGAGCAACTCACCACGCTCGATCCTTCCGGCAGCCGCGAGCGCGGAAAGCTCACCAAAGCTGTGGCCAGCCACGACGTCTGCGGCTACGCCCATCTTCTCGAGCAGGGCAAGGTGTCCGAGACTCACGGCGGCGATCGCAGGCTGCGCCACATGCATCGCCGTAACAGCTTCACGTTGAGCCGTACGCTCGTCGTCTTCGAACGCCGGCGGAGGGAAGACCGCGCGGTCGAGCCGCTCGCCTTGGAATTCATCCATGTCGGCAGCCCGGTCCCACACGGCACGGGCCTCGTCGAACGCGATCGCGACACCACTTCCCATGCCGACGTACTGGCTCCCCTGCCCGGGGAAGACGAAGGCCGTCTCACCGGACCGAGGCGTACCGAAACCGAAGGCGACGTCGGGGCCGGCCGGGGTCTCGTCTCGCAGCCACCGCTGTGCGGCCGCGACCTTGTCTGCCAAGTCGTCGAGGGAAGTCGCCACGAGGGCGACTCTGGCCTCCGCCGTGGCATCGAAGAGCTCGGCCGCTTGGTGAGCGATTCGCCCGAGAGGCACTCCCGTATCGACCTCGGCCAAGAGCGAGGTCAGGGAGCCGGCTAGTGCATCTTTGGATGGCGCGGAGAGAGCGACCAGTTCGTGGGACCAAGCGCGTAGTCGGTCCGGCGTCGTGCCGGGTCCCGTGTACTCCTCGACGGTCACATGGAAGTTCGAACCACCAAAGCCGAACGAACTGACCGACGCACGGCGAGGGTGATCGCTACCGCGAATCCATGGGCGCGTCTCGGTATTGATGTAGAGCGGGGCGTCCTCTAGGCCGAGCTGGGCGTTCGGCTTCGAAACCTTGAGCGTGGGCGGAAGGACCTTGTGGTGAAGCGCCAGGGCGATCTTGATGAGTCCGGCCGACCCGGCGGCGGCTTTGGTGTGACCGATCTGCGACTTGACCGAGCCCAGAGCGCACCAAGCGTCCGTCCCCTCCGCCGCAGCGCCGAAGACCGACGTCAAGCCGCGGGCTTCGGCCGCGTCCCCCGCCTTCGTCGCGGTACCATGCGCTTCGACGAGCTCGACCGTTGCCGGAGAATAGCCGGCCTTCTCGTACGCCCGACGCAGGGCGTTGGCCTGACCCTCGGGCTGAGGCGCGTAGACGCTCCCGCCCTTCCCGTCGGACGAAGCTCCGAGCCCTCGGATCACGGCATAGATCGTGTCTCCGTCCCGCTCGGCATCCTCGAGGCGCTTCAGCGCCAGCATCCCCGCCCCTTCCCCGATCAGCGTCCCGTCGGCCTCGTCGGAGAAGGGTCTGCAATCTCCGCTCGGAGAGAACGCCGGAGTCTTCGAGAAGCACATGTACATCAGGATGTCGTTCAGCGCGTCGACACCCCCGGCCAAGACCATGTCGCTGTCACCGAGGTAGAGCTCGTGCAAGCCGGCCTGGAGTGCCGAAATCGACGACGCGCACGCCGCGTCCGTGACGAAGTTAGAGCCACCGAGATTCAGTCGATTGGCAATGCGCCCCGCAACGACGTTGCCCAGAAGGCCAGGAAAGGTGCTCTCCCGCCACGGCTGGTAGTGATCCTTGATGCGCTGGATGATTTCCTGGACGCGACTCTCGGGGAGTCCCGCTTCCCGCAGCGCATTGCGCCAGATCGGGTGTTGTAGACGGGCGCCCATCTCCACGACCAACTCGGTGGAAGAGGCCACGCCGAGGATCACGCTGGTGCGAGAATGATCCGCGTCACTCCCGAATCTGCCGGCATCCTCGAGAACGCGCTTGGCAGCGATTAACGCTATGAGCTGTGCGGTGTCCGTCGCGGGAATCGTCGTCGGGGGGAGCCCGAACTCCATCGGGTTGAAGGCGATGGGATCGAGAAATCCACCGCGCTTCGCATAGGTCATGTCCGGCGCCGACGGATCCGGATCGTAGTAGTCGTCGATGAGCCATGCGTGCGGTGGCACATCCGAGAGCCGGTCCGTGGCCGACACGATATCGCCCCAAAAACCCAAGAGGTCCTGACTCCCCGCGAAGAGGGAGCTCATGCCGACGATGGCGACGGGAGGTGACTGTGACATCTATGCTCTCATCGAAGAAAGAGTGCGTTCAAGAACCGAGCTTCTCGGGTTCATTGGAGGGGGCGCGGTGCGTACACCGCGTCGGGCCCGAGCTGCGCTCCGGCGAGCCTTAACTGGTTGGCTCGGGTGTGATACGCAGCTCCCTCCAGCAGATTCAGGCCGATCTGAACTACGGTGCGGCTCTCGACGGGCTCCAAAAATGTACCGTTGGCCCAGTCGTTGAAAGCGCCCATCGCAGGTCCGCACCAGATCTGGTAATCCGTCCGACGGGACTCGTCCCCGTTTCGCGCCCATTGGGCCCCCATGAAGAGGTACCAGCGGAAGACCAGCGCCATCCGATGCCGGGGATCGTTCTCCGCTCGAGCAACCTCGGGCGGGTTTCGTTCCGAGAAGAATGCCTTCGTCTCTTCCCAGATGGACTCGACCGTGCGACCGAGCACCTTCTCTTCCATCTCGACGCGCGCCGCCTCCGGCATCGCCTCGATAGAAGGATAGCTTCGAAAAATGCGGTACAGCTCCTTGCCTCTCTGCGCAAAGAGGGTACCGCGCTTCAAGACCTGGACCTCTACGCCCAGCTCGAACATGTCCGCGGCTGGAGCCATCGCCACGTCGGTCATCGAGGCCTGCGCCAGCATCGCACGTCCGTCCGCGGACAAGGCAGACTCGACGGCGGCTTGGTTCACCGACCCCGTCACCACATAGGCAGCGCCTGCTGCGAACGCCGTCGCGAGCGCCGCCGGTGTGCCTAACCCGCCGCCGACTCCGATCCGTGGCCGTTCGGCATACCCGAACTCTGCTCGCACTTCATCGGCCAGCTCCACGATCCTCGGGAGGAGTACCGGAAGTGGGCGGTTATCCGTGTGTCCGCCGGAATCGGCCTCGACCGTGATGTCTCCGGCGACAGGGATCTCGGCGGCGAGCGCCGCTTCAGCGCTCGTCAGCTTGCCACTCTCCACGAGGGGTCGCAGTAGCGATTGAGGCGCAGGAGACAAGAAGGGTCGGGCCACTTCAACGCGCGAGACCTTGGCGAAGATGTGCGTTCGCCGAACGATTCGCCCAGCGGCATCACGCGTGAGGCCCCTGGCCGAGAGGTAGACGATCGCCGGCTGGAGTCGCATGAACGCCGATGCCGAGATGTTGTGCACGCCGCGCGCGAGCATCAGCTCGGCGAAGTCCATCTCCATGTGCGGCTCTTGAGGAGAGTGAATCAGATTCGCCCCCCAATTCCTCACCCCTGGACCGAGCGCGCCTTGGATCCGCTGGATCGCTTCGTCGACTCGCGGTATGGCGAGCCCCGCGCTACCGAAGAAAGCCATGAGGCCTGCGGATGCCGCGGCGATCACCATATCGGCCGACGCGATCCCCCTGGCCATCTCTCCCACGACGTACGCGAATCGCGACCCGTGCGCCGCAGCAAAGCTCCGGTCTCCCAACCACTCCGGGTAAATGGGCGGTAGCACTGCCACGAGCGCCTCGTCGGGGCCCGTCGCTTGGGTAAGGTGACCGGACGCCGAGATCGGAGCTAGGCGCACGCCGTGGACGCCGGAGATAATGCCCACCGGAGAACGGATCGCAATCCCGCCGGGGCCGAGCGGAGAATCACTCCGTCCTTGGCCTGGCCCGGCTACGCCGACTCTCTCGGCGACTCCTCCTTGCATGGACACTCCAGTACGAGTCCTACCAACGCGAAAAACGCCCGCTGACCTCGAGCCGTGGAGGCATCAGTCAGCGGGGACACGAAAAGTAATGTGTTTTCGCCGGTCTAGCTGAGAGGAAACGTAAGTTTCGCGCCTGGAATCCGATAGCGTCCTTCACCTTCGGATCCGGGTGAGTTCGCGGATCGCTGCTCGAACCGCGCCCTCTTTACCGGTGCGCTCGAGCGCTTCCCACATGAGGCCGATCGCCACTGCGTCGACGAAACCCGGTGGCGTTCCGCCTGATCCGCTGTGGGACAAGCCCTCGTCCGCACGGAAACGGTCGACCGCCGCAGCGATCTCGTCGTCGAAGCGTCCGCCATTTTGGTCACGGGTCAGGGTCTCGCTGTCCGCCCGATAGTAGCCGAGAGCGTGCAGGATCAGCTTGAGCTGCCATACATCGTTCCCGCTCGGTTGAGACAGCTCCCGAAAGCCCAACGTCCCAGATACGGTGTCGTAGACCCGCCTCAGCTCCGCTACCGGGGTCGCGTGTTCACACACATTGATGTGGACCGTTTGCCCATCGGGTCTCCGGGCCATGCCCTCACGAGGGTCGACGACGATGACTGCGGCGGACTGAAGCCGCCCCACTCGCCGATCCCCTCCCACTTGCTGCCCAGCCCACAGCGCCTCGACGAGTCGATCCGCGAGGTGTCGATTCGAGCCCTCGCTCCTCTCGAATGCCTCGGCAACCGCGTCCACCACCGCGGGACCGACAAGCACATTGCCCTGAGCCGCGTAGTTGGGGCCACTGCGGTGCCCCGCCCAGGCACCAGGTCCGGTGCCCGTGTGCTGCGCCGCGCGTCCATCGACCGAAACCACCCCGATCTGTCTCCGATCTCTGCCCTCGTCCGCAGTGGTCGTACGCCGAAGTGCTTCCGCGGGAGAGACACCGGCCTCCAAGAGGTCGAGGAGCTCTTCTCCATACTCTGTGCGGGTGGAAGCTTGCGTAGCCACGGCTCCGACCCCCGCCCGAACCCACGGGACGCCATTCCCAACGCAGGCGACCCTGGTGGTTACCGCCACTCCGGATTCGCCCGTGGCGGGGTCAACCGCCGCAATGGAGAAGGTGTGGAAGGTGAGGTCGTCGGCCCAATCAGCCGGCTCCTGGGCCGACACCGTCCGCGAACCGGCCATGCTCGCGGAGATCGCCACGACCAACGCGACCGTCGTCAGACCTAGCCGACTCCTCTTCGATCGGAGCTTCACGGTACGGGCTGCCATGCTCTCTCCCTAGCTGAAATGAGGGGGCAGCTTCGCCACGGTTGGCGCAACGAGCAAGCGGGTTGAATACGAAGCTGCCTTCGTGCGTACCTCTCTACAGATTCGTCCTGGAAAGGGGGAGCGCCGAGGTTCTCGGCTCCATATCTTCTGCGTCCTAGGACGGATCGTAGAAGCCTCGAAAGACTACAGGAGCGTCAGGCCATGAGCCTCTTCGAGAAGATCAAGGGCGAGTTCATCGACATCATCGAGTGGACAGACTCGAGCCCTAACACTCTGGTATGGCGCTTTCCTCGCCATAACAACGAGATCAAGAACGGAGCACAGCTCACGGTTCGCGAGAGCCAGGTCGCTGTCTTCATTGACGAAGGAGAGCTCGCCGATGTCTTCGGTCCCGGGATGTACACTCTCGAGACCGAGAACCTCCCGATTCTCGCGACCCTGAAAGGATGGAAGCACGGCTTCGAGAGTCCTTTCAAGGCCGAAGTCTACTTCGTGAACACCCGCCAGTTCACCGACCAGAAGTGGGGCACTAAGAACCCCGTCACCATGCGGGATCCCGAGTTCGGCCCTGTCCGAGTGCGTGCCTTCGGCACCTATGCCATGCGTGTGAGCGACCCGGGCACCTTCATCAAAGAGATCGTCGGAACGGACGGCCACTTCACCACGGACGACGTCACGGACCAAGTGCGGAACATCTTGGTTTCTCGCTTCTCCGACGCGATGGCTTCGTCCGGGATTCCAGTCCTCGACATGGCGGCCAACTACGATGAGCTGGGCAAGAAGCTCAGCGAACGGGTCACGGAAGACATGACGGGCTACGGGATCGAGCTTCGCACCCTCCTGGTCGAGAACATCTCGCTTCCGCCGGCCGTGGAGGAGGCGCTCGACAAGCGCACGAGCATGGGCGTGATCGGCGACATGAAGGCCTACACCCAGTTCCAGACGGCCGAAGCCATCGGCGACATGGCCGACAACGAAGGGCTCGGCGGCATGGCTGCCGGCGGCATGGGCGCAGGGATGGGTTTCGCGATGGCCAATCAGATCGGTCAATCGATGAACCAGCCCGGACAACCCGCAGGGCAAGCGCCGACACCGCCCCCGCTACCGGGCGGAGTCCTCTGGTTCGCGGCGATCGATGGCAAGCAAGCCGGTCCCTTTCAGGTCACCGAGCTCGCGGGGCACGTCGCTGCGGGAACGGTCACCCAGGAGACGCTCGTGTGGTCCGAGGGGATGGCCGACTGGGCGGCAGCTCGTGAGGTGGAGGCGGTAGCGAAGATGTTTCCCGCGACGCCACCCCCACTTCCGGGTAGCTAGGCGCATCCTCGCACCCGAGCAGGTGCGGCGATGACGGACGGCACCAGGCAATTCCCGTGCGACCAGTGTGGTGCGAACGTGGAGTTCGCACCCGGGACCGAGTTGCTCCGCTGCCCCTACTGCGGTGGGGAAAGCCGCATCCCGGTCACCGTCGGTGGCGTACGGGAGCTGCCCTATCACGAGCACCTCGAAAGTGATCTCGGGCTCAATGGGGAGACCGAAGAGGTCACCTCGGTCCAGTGCACCTCGTGTGCCGCGCTCGTAGAGCCCGATCCGCACCACGAGGCGTTTCCGTGCCCGTACTGCGGGTCGAGTATCGTGGCCCGCGAGCGATCGACGCGGCAGCTCAAGCCCCAAGCGCTGCTCCCCTTCCTGATCGGGCGCGAGGAAGCGAAGGCGAAGTTCAAGGAGTGGATCGATAGTCTGTGGTTCGCCCCGGACTCGCTCAAACGCCTCGCCGAGCTGGATGGGCGCCTCAAGGGTCTGTACGCCCCATACTGGACGTACGACTCACGCACTCGGAGTCGCTACTCCGGACTGCGAGGAGACAACTATACCGTCACCAAGCGCAGGACTGTGCGACGAGACGGACGCCTCGTTACGGAGACGTACCAGGACATCGAGACGCGATGGCGCCCCGCCGCTGGCCAGGTCTTTAGAGACTTCGACGACGTTCTGGTCGTCGGGTCGGAGTCGCTCCCGGGTCCGCTCGCCGAATCGCTCGAACCGTGGGATCTGGAGAACATCGTCGACTACAAAGACGAATTCCTCTCCGGCTTCACCGCCGAACGGTACCAAGTCGATGTGCGTCGTGGGTGGGAGCGGTCGAAGCAACGCATGGAAGCGGTGATCCGGATGGATGTCCGTCGCGACATCGGTGGCGACCACCAGAAGATCCACTCGCTCCAAACGCGGCACGACGGCATCACCTTCAAACACATCCTTCTTCCGATGTGGATTTGCTCGTACCGCTACCGCGAGAAGGTGTACCGCTTCCTCATCAACGCCCGAACCGGTGAGATCAAAGGACAACGTCCGTGGAGTCGGGTGAAAGTCGCGATGGCGATCTTCGCCGGCGTGGTGGTGGCCGCGCTCTTGGTCTTGGTCTTGAGTCGAGGGGGGTGACGCTCCGAGGCTGGCTCCAGCCTCGGAACATCGAAACTCAGAGGCGCGACTCGCGTATGACGCTGGTCGACTCCGGGAAGCCGGGTCTCTACTGGCCTGGTCGACTTGTTCGACAGTGCTCTTTCGGGCATGCTTCGGACAGTGGTGTTGATATAGGATCGGACGCTCTGATGGCTGAGCTTCGAGTTACTTCAGAAAAGGCAGTTGTGATGAGGAAGAAGATGGTCTTGGCCCTCTCCGCTACGGCAGTGGCCCTCGCAGGGGCAACCGGCCTCGAAGCCCAGTCGTTTGGGAACGCGGCCGTGGTCGCGGGCGACCAGGTAATCGTGGGTGAGCCGGTCTACGAAGGCCGCTCTGGCGTCGTGTACGTGTTCGAGCAAGACGACACCGGGAACTGGGTGCAGTCCCAGCGGCTCGAGCCCGCCTCCGGCGAGGCGCAGAACCGCTTCGGCATTCGCCTGGCTCACCAAGACGACGTCTTGTTGGTCTCTGCGACGAGAGCAGATGCTGGCACAGGGGCCGTCTACGTCTACCGAGACGAGAACGGAAGCTGGACCGAGTCAGGGCGCATCGAGACAGACGATCGTAGCCCCGTGGACAGTCTCGGAAGCGGGCTGGCGATCGACGGCGATTGGGTCTTCGTCGGCACGATCGCACAGAACGAAGCAAGGGGTGCGGCGTACGCCTTCCGTCGGGACGGTGACCGCTGGGTACAGCACTCCAAATTCACACCTGCCACGCTGGAAGCCGAAGACCGTTTCGGGTCCGGCATTGAAGTGCATGGCAACACCGCACTGATCTCGGCGAGTGGGGCGGGCGAAGGCGCGGGCGCCGTCTACGCCTATCAGTACGACGCTCAGGCGGACAGTTGGAACGAGATGGGTCCGCTGCAAGCTCCCGCCTTGGAAGAACAGACTGGATTCGGTTCCGACATGGTCCTCACCGACGACTTCGCTCTCGTGGGGGCTCCTGGCTTCCTCAGCGGCACCGGCGCAGTCCTGATGTACGTGGCGACACCGGAAGGCATGCAGCTCGCCACCCTCCTCACCCCGTTCGAGACGCAGGGTGGTACGGGCTTCGGCGGATCCATCGACTTCGACGGCACGACCGCCCTCATCGGAGCCGCCGGTGGGGGACAGGGCACGGGTCGGATCTTCGAGTACCACTTCGACAGTGAGACTTTCGAGTGGACCGACGCCACGCAGATCGCTTCGGCTGAAGCGGGTCGAGGCTTCTTCGGTGTCACCGTCGCGATGGGCGAAGAGACCGCGGTGGGCGTGGCTGCCAACGCCGACCGAGGCGCCGGCGCGGCGTGGGTAATGGAGCGTGGGACCGACGGTGCGTGGACGCCCACGGATCGTATTGTCGGAGACATTCTCGGCTACGAAGCCGTCATGGGCGACGAAGTACGTTGCTCCGAAGACGGTGCGGCAGTCGCGTGGGAGTGTGACTCGGTCGATCTGCTCTCCTTCATCCCCGTCGCAGACATGGGCGCCAACCGCGGCATGACGACGAACGACGTGTGGGGGTGGACCGATTCGCAAACGGGTCGCGAGATCGTCTTGGTCGGAATGTCCGATCAGACCGCCTTCGTCGACGTTTCGAACCCGGGCTCGCCGACGTACTTGGGGCGCCTCCCAATGCCTGCCACCGCGAACGCATCGGTATGGCGCGACATGAAGGTGTACCAGGACCACATGTTCGTGGTGTCGGATGGAGCAGGCGACCACGGAATGCAGGTCTTCGATCTCACGCGGCTTCGCGGGCTCGACGGCTCGATGCCACAGACCTTCGACGCCGATGCGCACTACACGAACATCGCGAGCGCGCACAACATCGTGATCAACGAAGACACGGGCTTCGCGTACTCCGTCGGCTCCAGCGGCGGCGGTGAGACGTGCGGGGGTGGCCTGCACATGATCAACGTCCAGGATCCGACCAACCCGACATTCGCGGGCTGCTTCCAGGACATGACGACCGGACGGCAGCGCACGGGATACTCGCACGACGCACAGTGCGTCACGTACCACGGTCCCGACGAGGACTATCGGGGCCATGAGATCTGCCTCGGTGCAAACGAGACCGCGCTATCGATCGCCGACGTTACGGATAAGAGCAGCCCGGTCGCGGTTGCGATGGCGTCGTATCCGAACGTGGCCTACTCCCATCAGGGGTGGCTCTCCGAAGATCATGCCTACTTCTACATGGGAGACGAGCTCGACGAGACCGGTGGGAACGTGACCCATACCCGTACCTTGATCTGGGATCTACGGGATCTGGATGATCCGGTTCTCGCACGGGAGTACATGGCCGAGACTCGCTCGACCGATCACAACCTCTATATCCGTGACAACCTGATGTACCAGTCCAACTACAAAAGCGGACTGCGTATTCTCGACATCTCGGATCCTGAGAACCCGACGCCGGTCGGCCACTTCGACACCGTTCCGTACGGTGGTGACGACGCCCAGATGAACGGGTCGTGGTCCAACTATCCGTACTTCGCGAGCGGGATCGTCGTAGTGACGAGTGGGTCCGAAGGACTCTTCATCGTGCGGTATCGCCCGCGCACAATTTCGGAGTAGCACTCTCCATGCACGAAATGGGTCCAGCGCCCGAGCAGAACAGAGTGTCAGCCGTAGTTGCGAGGGGGTGGGTCACCCGCCCCCTCGCTGCTGCGTTCATAGCCGCATCACTCTCCTTGGGAGGGTGCGCCACGGGCGCGGCGCCGGTGACGGGTCAGCTCGGGCCCGATAGGGAAGCACCTCCACTCCTTTATGTGGCGAGCCAAGAGGACGTCTCGGTTGCGGTTGTCGATATGTCCACGAACGAACTCGTCACGACGGTGGATCTGAAGGAGCTCGGCTTTTCTCCGACCGCGAAAGCGCATCACACTGCGGTCGAGCCGGATGGCTCCTTCTGGTACGTCTCGCTCATCGCAGATGGCCAAGTCTTGAAGTTCAATCGCGACAATCAGCTCGTCGGCCAAGCCACCTTCGAGACGCCGGGGATGTTGAGCCTCGACCCCAACTCCGAGCTTCTCTATGTGGGTCGCTCGATGGCGGCGGTGAATCCGCCTCAGCGAGTAGGCGTGATCGACCGCACGAGCATGGTGATCGAGGAGGTGGACGTGTTCTTCCCCCGACCGCATGCTCTGACCGTCGACCCCGAGGGGGATCGTTTCTTCTCGGCCAGCCTCGGACAAAACAGTGTCGCGTTCGGCGACGTTGGCGCCGAAGAGGTCGACCTTCTTTCGCTCGACGGCGGGATGAACCACATGCTGGTGCAGTTCGCCGTTTCTCCGGATGGGAGCACGATGGTCGCCGGAGGCCAGATGACCGGAGAGCTGCTGGTCTTCGATCTCTCCGGTAGCGAACCGGAGGTGGTGGAGTCCGTCGCTGTCGGCGGCCAGCCGTGGCACCCCGTCTTCAGTCGCGACGGAGCCGAAGTGTGGATCCCGAATCAGGCCGGCAACACGGTAACCGTTGTAGACACGCGCTCGTGGGAAGTTCTGGACGTAATCTCACACCCCGCGCTCGTCGAGCCACACGGAACCGCCATCTCACCGGATGGAAGCACCGTCTACGTCTCGGGCCGGAACGTCTCAGGGGAGTACCGGCCCCAGGAAGGTGGATCTGGAAACCCGGGTACGGTGGTCGCGATCGATCGACGGTCCAGAGAGGTCGTCGCCGTGATCGAGGTCGGAGCCTACGCCGCAGGTATGTCCGCCGTAGGCGGGCGCTGACCCCGTGGAGGGAAGCACCTCGCGCATCGTACTTACCGCAGCGGTGGCAACGATCGGGTGTAGCGGGGCACAAGGCCCCACGCCCGCCCCTTCGCCTGCGATCGAGGCGGAGGCGGAGTACGTCCGTCGGATCCGACCCTTCCCCGTCTTACGAGAAGACGGTTCGACGGTCGAGCAGCCCTTCTTGGGCGGCCTCAACATACCCCGCCCGCAACTCATCGACATCGACGGGGACGGGGACGAAGACCTGTTCATCCAAGAGGCGTCGAACGGCGTCATCTTCTTCGAGAACGTCCCAGGAGAGGTGCCTCAGTTTCAGTGGAGGCAGGAGCGGTATCAGGATCTCGATATCGGCGAGTGGTACCGCTTCGTCGATTTGGACCGTGACGGAGACGACGACTTACTCGCGGAGCGCCTCTTCAGCTACGTCCGCTACTACCGGAACGACGGAACGCCTCAAGAAGCCGTATTCGTGGAGGCCGCAGACAGCCTCAAGGACACGGATGGGGTAGCGCTCTTTTCGGACCGGCAGAACATCCCCAACGCCACGGATATCGATTGTGATGGTCAGATAGACCTGCTCATCGGTCGCCTCGTGGGAACGGTGTCCCGCTACGAGGAGCTCGGAACCGACGCGGCAGGGGTTCCGCAGTTCCGGCATATCACAGACGACTTCGAAGGGATCGAGATCGTCGCCCAGATCGGATCGAAGCACGGCGCGAACACGATGGCGCTCGGTGATGTGGACGGCGATGGCGACGAAGACCTGTTCTGGGGCGACTACTTCGAGCCGGGCATTCTCTTCATCGAGAACACCGGCTCATGCAGCTCCCCGAACCTACGTGGAACCCCTCAGCCCTTCCCGAACGTGAATCCACTTCGCACCAGTGGGTACAACGCGCCGACCGTCGGAGACATCGACGGAGACGGTGACGAGGACTTGCTGGTCGGGACGTTGGGTGGTGCGTACAACCCGAACACCACGACAATCGACAACCTCCATCTAATCGAGCAGGTCGCTCCCGGGGATTTTCAGGTTGTCACGAGTCGTTTCCTCTCCACGCTGGACTATGGTGCCGAGACTGTCCCGATCGTCGTGGATCTGGACGGTGACGGTGACTCGGATCTTCTCGTGGGCAACAAGATCGAGCAGAACGATACCCAGAACGGGCGCCTCTTCCGGCTCATCAACGAAGGGACTCCGGAGTCACCCCGCTTCCGAGAAGATGGTGTCCTCGATATGAGCGGGGGCTATCACCTCTTGCCCGCGTTTGGGGATCTCGACGGCGACGGGGATCTCGATGCGATCGTCGGGTCGTGGGAAGATGAACTCCGCTACTACCGCAACGACGCGACCGACGGATCGATCGAGCTCACTTTGGTCGACAGTGCGGTCGTCACCCTGTCGCGAGGGAGAAACGCCGCTCCGACGCTCGGCGACGTCGATGGAGACGGAGACTTGGATCTCTTGGTCGGTGAGGCGTCCGGCCAACTCAACTTCTTCGAGAACGTCGGCAGTGCGACTCGCCCCGACTTCACATTGGTATCGGACACGTACGATGACATCGACGTGGGGCGCCGGAGCCTGCCCATTCTGAGAGACCACGATGCGGACGGCGATCTCGACCTCATTCTAGGGTCGGAGGGCGACGGCGTTTTCGTGTACGAGAATGTCGGGCACCCGATGCAACCCGAGTGGGTCGAGTCCGGACTGCTCGAGATCGACGTCTTCGACTTCGCCGCCCCCGCCTTCTTGGATACGGATGGAGACGGGGACGACGACATCATCCTCGGTGGTCAGCGCGGCGGCCTCTGGTTCTGGGAGAACCGCTCGCGGTAACGCACCGCCCCTACCCGACCGGTCTCCCCTGTCGATCGACCAACTGTGGAGTCCCCAGCCCCAGGGCATCGAGACGGGGCAGCTGCGTCCTCGCGTCACCGACCACCAACCAGATCATCCGCTCGGGATCGAGGAACCGGTCCGCGAGCCTCTGTATCTGGTCGACCGTCATGTCCCGCACGATCTGCTCTCGTTGAAGCACGTAGTCCGCTGGGAAGCCGAGACCACTCATGTCGGCGAGGACGCCGAGCTTGGCTCCTCCCGTCTCAAAGGCTCGAGCGTTTGCGCGAAGGAGGAAACTCCGGGTCGCCTCCAGATCCGCTTCATCGAAGTTCGGACCGTGTCCCTCGACGATCTCCTTGATGAGCGTCAGTGCCTCGAGCGTGACGTTCGAGCGCACGGAGGACGAGATCTGGAACGGGCCGACGAAGTCCGAGCCTGAGAAGCCAGACCCGATGCCATACGTGTATCCCCTCTGTTCCCTCAGGACCTGTGTGAGCTCAGAAGCGAACCCTCCCCCGCCCAAGCGGAAGTTCATCACCGTCGCCGGGTAGAATTCGTCGTCGGTCTCCGAGAGTGCCAGATAGCCGACGTATAGCACCGACTGGCTCGCATTAGGCACGTCCACGAAGTACAAGCCGGCTCGGCCCGCGTCCCAGGTCGGACCACTTGGGATTTGGGGCGCATCGCCCCCCCACGTGCCCAGCACACGATCTAGCGCGGACACTACCTCCTCCTGCGAGACCGCCCCACTCACATGCACCTTGGTGACGGCGGGTCGGAGCGCCACTTCGTAGTAGCTCCGGAGATCATCGAGCGTGACCCCTTCGATCGTTTCGAGCTCGCCCAGCGATCCAACCGCGAGTGGGTGCTCGGCATACAGGAGTCGCCGAAACACGTCCTGAGCAATCGCGGTGGGGGACGACGCGCGTTGTCTCAGCCCGTTCTCGACCCGCCCCTTCGAGAGGGCAAACTCTTGGGCGTCAAAGCGCGGCTCCAAGAGAATCTCTTCAACGAGATCCATGGTAGCCTCGAAGTTTCGAGCCAGTGCGCTCCCCCTCACGATGAACGCCTCGCCGCCGGCCGACGTCGAGATCGATGCCCCAAGTAGGTCGATCGCCTCCTCCAGCTCCTCGGGCGTCTTCGTCGCGGTTCCCGCCATGAGGCCTTCGGCGAGCAGGTTCGCGATTCCTCCACGTCCCTCTTCGACGAGTTGTCCTCCGCGGACCCTCACCTCGAACTGGACGAGGGGCACCTCGTGGTCTTCGATACCCAAGACTTCGACCCCATTCGACGCGGTCGTACGCCAGACGGTCGGAGCACTCAACGAGGGAGGTGCGCCATAGGGCGGTTCTACCGAACGGTCGATCACCGATTCCGTACGCTCCTCTCCCCGTTGCACCTCCCCGATCTCGGTCTCCGCACCCATCACGATCGGTTCTTCGACCACTTCGGCGACGACGGCTCCTTCCACCGCCAATTCCGCCGAACCGAGGGGTACGAAGCTCGTGACGATCCGAGGCCGATCCTTGATGTACGCTTCGTACACGCGCAGGACGTCAGCCTCGGTCACCTCCAGAAATCGATCCAGGTCTTGGTCGGCAAAACCCGGGTCATCCGCGAAGATGCTGTAGCGAGCCAGCTGGAACGACTTCCCGAGTACCGAAGAGAGGCCCTGGTAGAAGCCCGTCTCGTATCCGGCTTTGATTCGCTCTAGCTGATCCCCAGGCACCCCTTCGCTCTCAAAGAGCCGGAAGGCTCTCTCGACACCCTCCGCGACCGCATCGAGATCTGTCTCGGGGAAGGCCCGAATGCTGAGGTCCCACCGACCTGCGAGCTCCATGTTTCGTTGGAAGGCACGGACAGCGGGCGTCACCTGAGTCTCTTCGACTAGGACCTCGTAGAACGGCGCACTCTTCCCATCGGTGAGTACGGCGGCCAACACATCGAGGGCGTAGGCGTCCCTGTGGTACATCGGCACGGTCGGCCACGCCATCGTGAGCATCGGGAGCCGTGCGTAGTTGTCCTCGTGCACGAGGTTCACGGTCTCCGCCAGTTCAACACTCGGCGGACTGGGCGCGACCGGCATGTCCGCGGCCGGGATCTCTCCGAAGTAGCGCTCGATCCACCCCTTCGTCATCTCGACGTCGATGTCCCCCGCGACCACCAGCGTCGCGTTGTTCGGTCCGTACCACCTCGAGTGGAAATCAACTACGTCGGCAAGTTCGGCACTCTCCAGATCCGCCAGCGAGCCGATTACCTGCCACTTGTACGGGTGTCCCTCCGGGTACAGCGCCTGGTCGATGACATAGTTGTTGTGGCCGTACGGCTGGTTGTCGACGCCCTGCCGCTTCTCGTTCTTCACGACCTGTTTCTCTTTGTCGACGACCGACTCGGTGACCGTGTTGATGAAGAAGCCGAGCTTATCGGCCTCAGCCCAGAGCGTCTTCTCGAGACCGTCGATCGGCACCACCTCGAAGTAGTTCGTACGGTCATTGCTCGTGGACCCGTTCGTCGAGGACCCGACTCGAGTCATCAACCGATCGAGCCCCCCGGGCCCCAAGTTCTCGGAGTCGAGAAAGAAGAGGTGCTCGAAGAGGTGGGCGAATCCAGTCTTCCCCTCCACTTCCCGAGCCGAGCCCACATGGAACGTCATCGATACGGCCGCGATCGGATCGGATCGATCTACGTGCAAGATCACATCGAGCCCGTTGGCCAACTCGTACCGCTCGTACTCGATCGCAACCGAGCTCGCCGCGGTGCCGTTCGAATCGGTCCCTGTGGCGCAGGCGGTGAGTGCCACGATCCACAGCGACCTGAAAGCCTGCCCCACTCCCCCCTTCATCTTCATCCCAACCTCCTTGTACTCCGGTGACGCACACCCGCGAGGCGAACCCCTGCGCAGGGGCCGAGAAGATGAGGGAGGACCGCCCGATCTAGCTAGAGCGGGGCGACGCTAGACCTGTCCCGTCGACACTCGTCGGAAGACCTCGACGTGCGCCATCAACTGCTCCGGCTCGACCTGAACCCACTCAGCCCAGTCATCGGGATCCATGTTCGGGCGCTTCTCGATCAGCGCGTCTACCAAGGCAGTTAGGAGCTCGCGGAGGTCTGGAGCGGCCAGATTCATGCGAGGCCACATCCCCGCGAGCACGCGCATTGAATCCTTTCCCCGGCCCAAGGCCGCGACCAACTCGGCCTCGCCGAAGAACGGACCGCGAGCAGCGGCGAGGAGGCACCGTCCCAGCGTCGAAACGACGTCGTCATCCAGCTTCCGCAAAATCACCTTCTGCGACCGATACTCGAGCACGCGACCCAAGAACGTCATTAACGGATAAACCGCCTCACCCAGTCGATCGAGCACAATCGGGGGCGCGTCCCTGGGATACAGGTACAGTCGATCGAAGTGCGCCTCCTTCAAGGCGACCTTCTCCGACATCTGGGGCGAGATCCAGTCGTACCCGATCAGCTCCGTGTACGACACGAGGTCATACGCAGCCGCATCGACCACCCGAGCCAGCCGCTTCGGCGTGACCAGATACGAGCCTCCGTCCCGGGCGTCGATCCGCACCGTAGTGCCCGCCCCCGCCAACACATCTTCCTCCCCGTGCGGATCGCGAGCGACCAGTTCGGCGTTCAGCCCCGGACGCTTCTCGAGCCCCTCCCGGAAGATCTCCACCAACTGCTCCGTGAGCAGCCAATCGACCATAGACATGGAAAAAGATAGCGGCGCCCCGGTCAGGCGATGCGAACGCGAGCCACTCCTAAGGACGCACCCCCCGATACGGCCCGTCGGGCGATGCGAACGCAAGCCACCGCCCAACCTTCCGTGCCCACCTACCGGGCAGGCACCCGCGAAGAAGCCCCGAGGCGCCCGCTGGCCAAGGAGGCGCGACGCAGGCGTAGCAACGCTACGTCAAGAAGCGTCCGACGCCGGTCCAGCGGGATGCATCGGGGCTTCCTCGCGGGTCACCCATAGCGGCCTTCTATGTAATCCGCCGTCTCCTGCTCCCGAGGAGTGAGGAAGAGCTCATCCGTCGGTCGGTGTTCTACCATCCGTCCGAGCAGCATGAAGGCGGTCTCCTCACTAGCCCGCCGCGCCTGCGCCATATTGTGCGTCACGATCAAGATCGTGTACTCGCCTTTCAGCTCCCACAGGAGGCGTTCGAGAGCCTCCGTCGCCTCGGGGTCGAGCGCGGAGGTCGGCTCGTCCATGAGGATGACCTTCGGCTTTACCGGCAGAAGTCGGGCAATGCAGAGCTTCTGCTGGGCTTCCAGAGAGAGATCGATCGCGTCTTGATGTAACCGATCCTTTACCTCGTCCCAGAGAAGCACCTGGGTCAGGGCTGCTTCGACGATTTCGTTCTCTTCGCTCTGACTGAACGACTCTCCCGCCCGATGGAGGCGGTGACCGAAAGAGGACGTTGTCTCGGATCGACAGCGGCAACGGGTTGGGTCGTTGGAAGACCATGCCCACCTGTTTGCGTAGCTGTGGCAGAGCCACCTCTTCCCCGAGCACATCGTGTCCGTGCACGTGGATGCTTCCCGTGGTTCGAACGTAGTCCCCAAGGCGCTCATTGATACGATTCACGCTGCGGAGCAGCGTCGACTTGCCGCACCCTGACGGGCCGATCAGCGCGGTGATCGACCCCGCCTTCACTTCGAGATCGACCTCGAAGAGTGCCTGGAAGTCGCCGTACCAGAGCGACACCCCCCTGATGTCGATCGCGGGGCGCTCTCCTCCGCTGGGCTCAACCAAAACGTCCCTCGACATAGTCACGAGTGCGTTGATCCTTCACCTCTCCGGTGAAGAACTCCTCGGTCTCCCCGACCTCGATGAGCTCCCCGTTCAAAAAGAAGGCTGTCCGGTCAGCGAGTCGACGAGCCTGTTGGACCAGGTTCGTCACCATGATGATGGTGAGCTCCTGCTTGAGTTCCCGCAGCACGTCCTCGATCCGCATCGTCGTCACCGGATCGACTGCGATGGAGAACTCGTCGAGGAGTAGGAGCTCCGGGTCCTGGGAAAGCGCCCGAGCGATAGTCAACCTCTGCTGCTGCCCACCAGACAAGAGTGAGCCGAGTGCGTCGAGGCGATCCTTCACCTCGTCCCAGAGCGCCGCCCGGGTGAGACACCGCTCGACGATCTCATCGAGGCGAGCCTTCTCCTTGATGCCACGCAGCCGAGGCGACAGCGCGACGTTCTCGTAGATGCTGAGCGGTAGCCCCACCGGCAACGGAAAAACCACCCCAATCCGCCGGCGGAGCGCGTACACGTTCCGCGCCTCATGGATGTTCCGGCCACTGAATGAGATCGAGCCGTCGACCGACATCCCTTCGTGGACCTCGTCCATCCTGTTCAGGCTCCGTAGGAAGCTCGTCTTGCCGCTCCCGGCGGGCCCGATGATCCCGAAGATCTCGTGCTCTTTGACGTCGAACGAGACGTTCCGTAGCACGGCGTCGCCACCGTACCGGATAGTAAGGTCCCGGACTGAAAGCTTCGCGCCCGGCGCCTCAACGGATGCAGGCTCGACGACTACCACTTTTTCTTTCCTCGGAGGTACGTCCGAAAGGCAATCGACGCCGCGTTCATGAGGAGCACCATCGTAATCAGAACGAGCGCGGTCCCGAACTTGATCTCGTCAGGCATGTTCGGCACCTGATTGGAGATCGTGAACAGGTGCAGCGACATCGCCATCGTCGGCTCGAGCACGCCCGCCGGAAGGAAGGGTAGGAAGGTTACCGCACCCGTGAACATGATGGGTGCCGTCTCACCCGCAGACCGCGACACCTCGAGGATGATCCCGGTCAGGATCCCGCTCACGGCGTTGGGCAACACCACCTTCTTGATGGTCTCCCAACGCGTCGCACCCATGTTCCAGCACGCCTCGCGGAACGCCATCGGAACGGCTTGCAGCGACTCACGGGTCGCCACAATGACCACCGGCAGCGTCATGATCGCGAGCGTCAGACTCGCCGCGAGAATGCTCGTGCCGAACTTGAAGAAGACGACGAAGGCACCCACACCGAAGAGCGCGTGCACGATCGACGGAACGCCGGCGAGGTTGATGATCGCCAGGTTGATGAGGCGCGTCAGAAGGTTGTCCGGAGCGTATTCCGAGAGATAGACCGCGGCAGCAACTCCGATAGGCACTGAAGCGAGAAGCGCTACGACGACCAACCAGATCGTTCCGACGAGGGGGAAGAGAAGCCCACCCTCCTTCCCCTGGTTTGCTGGCGGGGTGAAGAGGAAGTCCCATGAGATCGCCGGCCCTCCCTTCGCCACGAGCACTCCCAAGATGAGGAGCACGGGAACGACGAGGATGACGGTCATGAGTCCAAAGAGAAGCTTGAAGAGCCCCTCGACTCGCTGATTCCGCTCGTTGAGCGCGCTAGCTGCAAACATGGGGCTACTTCTTCTTCACACCGCGGACGGCGACGTCGGCGGCGAGGTTGATGAAGAAGGTCACGATGAAGAGGAAGATCCCGAGGGTGAAGAGTGCCTGATAGTGCTCAGATCCGCGTGGCGCGTCTCCGAGCTCGGAAGCGATCGTCGCGGTGAGCGCGCGCACCGAATCGAACGGAGAAGTCGGAATGTTGATGGCGTGTCCGCTGGCCATGAGGACGGCCATCGTCTCGCCGAAGCCTCGGCCGACACCGAGCAAGATGGCGGCAACCAGCCCGTTCTTCGCCGCGGGAATCACGACTTTCCAGATCACTTGCCAACGCGTGGCGCCCATCGCTTCGGCCGCCTCCCGGTACGTGTCCGGCACGGCCTTGAGCGCATCCTCGGCGATCGTGGTCATGATCGGGGCCGCCATCAGGCCGAGGATAATTCCGGAGTTCAAGACTCCGACCCCGACCGGCTGATCGAAGGTATCCATGATCAGCGGGGAGACCATCGTCAATCCGATGAAGCCCCACACTACGGATGGAATCGCGGCCAAGAGCTCGACGAGCACCTTGAGACCTTCCCTTACGCGGCCGCTGGCAAACTCCCCGATGAAGATGGCGGCGCCCAACGAGAAGGGTACGGCAACCAGCATGGCCAGTCCGGTGACACTCGCCGTCCCAGCGATCAGCGCGAGCGACCCATACCGTGGATTGTCGTACGACGTGGGTCGCCACTCGATCGACGTGAAGAACTCACCCACATCGAGCGTGCCGAAGACGAAGGTGAAGCCCTCACGAGCGATGAAGACGAAGATGCCGATGATAAAGACGATCGCCGAGATACCACCGATGAACACACCGGCTGCAACCGCCTTGTCGACGTACCACGACCGCCCGCGGTGGTCTAGATCACTCAGCACGACCGTACCGTCAGCGGGCATCCGGACCTGCCAACGTCGTCATGAGATCCTGCACGTGGACGACGATCTCTTTGTAGAGCGCCGAGAAATCAGTTCTGTCGGCCTCTAGATCCCACTCGACGACCGTGGTCCGGTACGGAACCGCCCCCAGCTTCTCCCGTCCACCCGGAGACATCACGACAGCCACGTGGAAGTGCTCAGGAGCCTCTCCGATGTCGCCCACCGAAGTCGGAGCCGATTCCCGGACGTCCACGCCCTGACCGTCCATGAAGTCGACTAACCCTGGGTCGAGCGCATCCGTTGGAGAGAAGCCTCCGGAGTAGTAGCGGCCTCGCACCGGGAACGCCTTTCGGGCATACGCCTCGGCGATCTGGCTTGCCGCATCGTTGCGCTCGTCCGCAAACAGAATCCGGTACACGCGCTGCGGGGGTTCCTCACCCGTCGCCACGAACACCGTCTGTTCGGAGATGTTCTCCGCCTGTTCCGCGACCCTCTTCAAGAGGTTGATGATGCGGAGGAGGCTGAAGGTGTCGGCGAGCGTTCCCTTCCCTTTCTCGGCGGCCCGCAGCAACTCGGCCATCACCGTTTCAAGGGTAAAGTCGGTCTGGTCCGCCATCCCCGAAGCCCGTCGAGCGGCCTCGACGTCACTCTCGTGGAACGCTTCGAGGGCCTGCGAGAGGGCCACCCGCGCCTGCTGTCCAATCAACTCGATGTCACGCCCCACCGCACCGGGTGGAGGAGCCGAGAGGCGGGCGATCTGTCGGCCAATCGAGTCGGCGTAGTCTCCGACCCGCTCGAGCGCGACGTTGAAGCGTAGCACCCCGGAGGCGAAGCGTAGGTGCCCCGCGCTGGGTGCATGCCGCACGATGAAGGTGTGGCACAGATGGTCGATCTGGTGGATCCGCCGGTTTACCTGCCGGTCGCCGAGCACCACGCGGGCCGCGAGTGCTTTGTCCACGGTCAAGAGCGCCTGTACCGCATTGTGCACCTGCTGCTCGACGAGGTCCGAGACGATTCGGACCTTGCGGCGGATCTCCTGGAGATCCGCCTCCATCCGTTCTTCGTAGTGGTGACTCATCGCCGAGCTGCTCTTCCTATGAGTTGAAGTACGAGCACGGGACTATGCACAGGTCACTTCGCGCACTGGCGCGTATCCCATGTCGAGAATGATGCACTGTCCGTCGCTCGAGAGGATCCAATCCATGTACTCGCCGACGGCTCCCTCAGGAGTCCCAGCCGTGTACATAAGGAGCGGTCGAGCAATCGGATACGTCTGATCGATCGCCGTGGCCACGGAGGGAGTCACGCAGCCGTTCCCCATATCGACGCACGGGGTCTTCACATGGTCCGTTGCGTATGCGAGCCCGCTGTATCCAATGGCACAGGGGGTGTTCTCCACCAACTCCACGACCTCGGACGAGCCGTTCATGTCTCGCGAACCGAGCTTGAACTCCATTTCGCCTAAGACGGCCTCTTGGAAGTAGGCGTACGTTCCGGAGTTGTTCTGACGGCTGATTCGGATGATCTCTCCCGTTCCGCAGCCAGGTACCTCTACACCGAGATCGCTCCACGACTCGAACGTTCCGCCGTCGCCGTAGATGCTCGCTAACTGTTCGCCACTGATCTCGGAGAGCGGATTGTCGGGGTGCAGGAAGATCGCCAGCGCATCGTACCCGACGATGTGCTCGACCGGATCGTTCCCCCCAGCCTGGGCTGACTCGATCTCACTACCGCGCATCGCTCGGCTCGAGTTGGCGATGTCGATCGTACCGTTGATCATGGCCGAGATCCCGGTCCCGGAGCCTCCGCCACTCACCGCCACCGCCACGCTCGGGTTCACCGTCCGATACGCCTCGGCCCAAGCCTGGGCAACGTTGACCAGGGTGTCCGAGCCACGGTTCTGAATCACGACGCGATCCCCTGCTCCACCGCAAGCCGCGGCGAGAAGTAGGATCAGCATTGTGGGGGCGAAGCGTCTCACGATGTCCTCCATCGCGCACACTCGTGCGCGGTACTCAGTTCTCGAATTGGGTTCATGAACCAAAGATGACGCGCCGACCAGTCCTGTCGATACGCGTTACAAAGCTGGTACAAAGCGGCAGACCGATCCCGCCCAGCGAAAGAGACCGCCGATTGACACCTCTGCAAGCCCCGCGGATCTTGCTCCGCCACACCCTGATCGCCTCGGAGGGGACATGATCGTTCGCACCTCTATTGCCGCTATCGCCGCCTCGTGTCTGACGTGGACCACTGCACAAGCACAGATCCTCCCGTCCGTCTTCCTGGAGGAGCTGACTTGGACAGAGGTGCGGGACGCCATCGATGACGGAACGACGACCATCATCATCCCGACAGCCGGCACGGAGCAGAACGGCCCTCACATGGTGCTGGGGAAGCACAAGTTCATCATCAACCATGCATCGGCCCTGATCGCGCGCGAGCTTGGGAACGCTTTGGTGGCACCCGTGGTCACCTATGTCCCCGAAGGAGACGTGAACAACCCTACCCGTGGGCACATGTCTAAAGCGGGCACGATCACCTTCCCCGAAGAGTTCTACATGAAGCTCCTCGAGTACGCCGCGAGGAGCCTGGAAGTGCACGGCTTCACGGACATCGTGATGATCGGAGACAGCGGCGGGAACCAAAGAGGGATGCAGCAGGTCGCCGAGATGCTCAACGAAGAGTGGTCCGCGGGGAGTGCGCGCGTGCACTTCGTCGGGGACTACTATTCGGCCAACGGCTTTCGTGAATGGCTCGTTGAGCAGGGCGAGACACCCGAGACGATCGGTGGGCACGCTGGGATCTCGGACACCTCCCAGCTCTTGGCCGTCGACCCCAGGCATATCCGGACAGATAAACTCGCGCCGGGCGGGGGGATGGAGGACAGCGGCGTTTCGGGAGATCCGACGCGGGCCTCTGTCGAGCGAGGCGTCCGGGGCATCCAGTTCAAGGTCGACGCCGCACTCAGCCAGATCCGGGAGCTGATTGTTGAGAACCGGAACCCTATGTAAGGGCTGGCTTCGCCTTGCGTACGCCTACAAGTTCACGCCGCTGACCCCCTAGCCGCCGCACGATCATGAAGAATCCGACCCGCCTACTTTTGACGCTCGTCGCGACCCCGCTCATGGCTGGGTGCTTCACGGTCGCCCGTGTGCCCGTGCCAGCCACCGCGCCAGAACGGGAAGATGTCAGTCTTCACGGCGTCGTCGTCCGTCAGACCGGCGGTGGGGAATCGGTCGTCGAATTCGATGAACTCCTGGAGTCGACGTGGACAAGCACCTCGCTCTCGGTAGTCGCCGATGTGACCGACGAGGGTGGCAAGCGTACGATCACGGAGCTCTATCCGATCCAGACCCTTTCCGGTCTTTTGGTGCGGCAAATCGACGGTGGAAAAACGTCCGCGATCATCGGGGGCGCGATTGTGGGCCTCGCGGCCATTATCGCGGGAGCCGTGAGCGGTGGGGGCGGAGTCTCAGGTCCCGGCTAGCGCAAACGAGTCCACACCAAGATCACACCGCATTGCGACAGCTCTTCGAAACCGACCGGTACCTCGCTGGATCGGGTGTAAATCTCGATCGCCTCGACCTCCGCAGGTGCCATGTAGTCATCGGGGCGTAACGGTCCGTCACCTCCGGCGAAGACCACATGCCGGTCGATGTAGAGCGTGGGGGAGCACTTCCGACTCCCGCGATAGTTCCACACTGCAGGATTCGCCATCACGTCCGGGGATCCGGTCATAGGTCGAGACTCATCGATACTTAGGCGTGGGACCACTCGGAAGGCGTCACTGACCTTGTCGATTGAGCGGCGCTGAATCTCCTCGCGTATCATGAGCGTCCCAAGACCCATGATGGCTCGGTCGTAGAACCCGTTCGCCTCTAACGGATTGACGTCACGGTTCTCGGTCTCGACCAAAAGCGGATCCAAGGCGATTGGAGCGGGCGTAAGCCCCACTTGCAGATCGACCATGCCGTCGGCACCCAGCTCGAAGAGCCCTTCCACGAGCGTCTCGTAGCCGGTGCGGGAGACGTAGAGGAAGTAGCTACCTGTCTCCGGGGCCGTCACCTCGAAGTGTCCCTCGGTCCCGGCGAGCGATGCGACGACCATGTCGCCTCCTTCCGCCAGTAGACCGATGTACGCGAGCGGCACGAAGTCGCCTGTTGCGGAGTCGAGGACGCGGCCTCGCAGCGTCTGAGCGCTGACCGAGTCCACGAGGCTCCCGCCGGCCATGAGGAAGGCCACAGCACACACGAGCGGCACATTGACGTTGAGTATGCGGAGAGTCGGGCGTCTCATACCAGGCTTCCAGCATCCGGTTTCGGGGACAAGTGAACGTACGTCAAAGAAACAGACGTATGTCCATGGTGGGTATCCAGCTATAAAGAAACTGCCCCTGTCGGCCAAGGCCGACAGGGGCAGTCTGTTCACCGACCGAAGTCGGCGCTCCTGCTACGAGAACGTGCTACCCGGCGCAAACCGTGTTGGCGTCGTCCTCGAGGTTCGGATTGAGCTGGCACTCGATCTTCGGAATCGGCATGCAGCGCAGGCGATTCGCCAACGCAGCCGAACCCACGATCCAACCACCGTTCAAGAACGGGTGGTCCCAGCGATCCATGTCGAACAGACGACGACCCGTCAGCCAGAGCGTAGCATACCGCTCACGGTCGAGGATCTGTAAAGCGTCCGTCATGTTCGTTTCGTCCGTCGGGAACGTGAGCGTCCCCATCTGGGTCGGCGCCGCGAGGGCAGCCAGCCCGTAGTGTGCACGGACGTTGTTGATGTGCGCGATAAAGGTCGCGAAGTCAGGCGTGCCCTGGAGGGCGGCCTCAGCCTGAATCAGCTCCATCTCTACACCGGAGGCGCGCGGAATGTCCGAACCACGCTCCGTGTACTTGTCCTGCCGGTAGTGCGCGTGGTCGCCATCGGCGCCCTGGTGCGCACCCGAGCCTTGTCCCGCACAGTTCCCAGTCGACGTAACTCCGCCGGGGATGTTGTCCGGATACGCGGACACCAGATCATCCCACTCTCCACACTTCGTGAAGGGCACGCGGGGATCCGCGTCGGGGCCTTCGTGCATGCGCTGTGCAAGCGTCCGGTAGACACCTACCTCAGCACGGCCCCAAGACTCATTCCACACTTGGTTCGTGTTGGCCTGAGCGTGGTAGATCGCGGCATCCTCAAACGCGATGTCCGTGACCTGCGCAGCAGCCGAAGCCGCCGCAGTCCAGTCGCCCTTACCGACGTTCGCTTGCGCGATGCCGGCCTGAGCTGCGGTCACCCAGTGGGCGCCAGCGGCTCCGGCAGCCGTACCGATCGTGATGGCACGGTTGAAGTTGGCGATGGCCGAGTCGAAGGCAACCGTGCGATCAACCCAGTCTTCCACGCTAAAGACTGCATGGCAGAAGTTCTCGCCGAGGCGCTGGAACGCGAAGCCTCGTATGGCGAAGAGTCGAGCGGCATCGGGATGACTGTTCTCCGCGCCCTCGAGCACCTCCTGCAGGCGAACCCACGCCTGATCTGCAGCCCATGCGGCTTCGTGAGTCTGCGCCCAGAAGCCTTCCGAGCTCTCCCAGTCGAAGATTCCCTGACGGTACTCCTGCGTGGACGTGTACGAACCCGTACCCGCCACTTCGTCCGTCAGCCGCGCGCCGGAGAACGCATACGTGTCTCCGACGTCGTTGTACTCAGCCGAAACACCGGAGACCAACACCGGCATCAACTCGGGCTGAATGAGGTCGGCATCCTGAATCGCTCCAGGGTTCAAGACCTCGAGTGAGCAGCCACTCATCACTACCGCAATCGCGGTGGCGGTCGGCACCATGCCGACCCTTCTGGTCCAGTTGTTCATCAGAAGTTCACCGTCGCGTTGAAGATGAAGATCCGCGGCGGTGGCATGTTGTAGTACTCAAACGCCGCTTCACCCCGCGAGTTGCCGCGGTCGGAAGCCTCCGGATCCATGCCCTGGTAGTCCGTGAACACGGCCAGGTTCTTGGCCTGCAGCGCCAACGTCACGCTACGCGTTCCGGGTACCAGATCGTCAGGCAGACGATACGAGAGTGAGGCCGAACGGATCTTGAAGAAGTCCGCAGCGTCCGTCCACATGCCCCAACGCACGTACGCAGGTACGCATGTCGTCAGCTGGGCAGGCGTCAGGTTCGTGATGCCATTCTGGTTGAACTCGTCCTGAATGCCGTAGCATGCCGGCCACGTTTCACGCCGGGCGGTTGCCCAGCCGAGACCCACAGCTTTGTAGTGACCGGACTGCCCCTCACCCAAGATGTCGAAGGTGAGCGACTGGTTGAACGTGACCCGCGTTCCGATCGAGAAGAGATCGGTCGGGAAGTTCACGCCCAACACCTCGTCGGAGTACTCGGGCAGCTGGCCCGTCGCACTCGGGTTCGTCACGACGCGATCGTACTCCACGCCGATCGGGAAGCCCACTCGGAGGTTGTACGCGAGATCTTCGAGCGGGCCGAGATCGACGATCTCGGACTCGTTCGTAGCGTACGACCCGTTCAACGACCACTCGATGCCATCCGTCCGGACGGCCACGATGTTACCAACCAACTCAATACCGCTGTTGGCCGTCTCACCGAGGTTCCGGAGCGTGGCTTCGTCGGTACCGAACGAAGGTGCTTCCTGGACGCCAATCAGCGCGTCCGTCGTCTTCTGATCGAAGTACGTAAAGTCGAACGACGCACGTCCGTCAAACATCGACGTTTCGAAGCCGACTTCTAGCTCCTCGGAGATCTCCGGACCTAGGTCTGCGTTCCCGAGGTTGTCAATCGTCAAACCGGGTACCAACTCATCCGCCTGTACCGCGCCATAGACCTTCACAGCGTCGAACGCACCAGGTGCACGACCCGACTTACCCCACGCTGCACGCAGCTTGAGGGCGTCGACGATCGAGTTCTGCGGGAAGAAGCTCTCATCCGAGATCGTGTAGGCAGCCGAGACCTTCGGATACGCGGCGAGACCGAAGCCGTCACCAAACGTCGAGAAGCCGTCCCAACGCACACCACCCGTCAGGAAGAACCGATCGCTCAGACCAATCTGCTCCTGGAGGAAGAATCCACCCGAGCGGATCGTGAGGCGGTTCTCATCCGTGTTCGGCAGCGTGCCGTCACCGACGAGCTGGTCACCCGGGCCGGCGAAGTCACCGTCCGTGCCACGCAGACGCCACGAGAACTCCTCATACACCTGACCACCCCAGCTAAACGAGGAGGAGATGTTGTCTGCAACGTCGGTGCGCCACGAACCGTTGTAGTCGAACGTCAAGTTACGGTCCGAGTTCTGGTCGTTCTGGCGGCTGCCAAGTGCGAACTCGTAGTTGCCGTACGGCTTGAAGTCGACGTAATCGGCGTAGCTGTAATCCATCCCGAAGTTGAGACGGTGCGAGAAGCTCGCCGTCGGCGACCAACCAATGCTGGCCGATGTAACCCACTGGGAGATCCAGGAGTTAATGTCGTTAAAGAGCACCAGCGAATCGTCGTTGTCCGGCGTGTAACCACGCTCACCACGCAACACGTTCAGGAAGAGTCCCGAAGCGTTGTTCCCATTCGGGATCCACGTGATCGAACGACGCGTGTACATGTTGTTCAAGCTGACGTCCAAACCGTCGAAG
Source organism: Longimicrobiales bacterium (assembly GCA_965223235.1). GTDB lineage: Bacteria > Gemmatimonadota > Gemmatimonadetes > Longimicrobiales > Gaopeijiaceae > UBA2589. Next base: position 14,106 of record CBDCVV010000016.1, on the reverse strand, counting down.
GGCTGGAACTGGACGTTGGCGCGAAGGTTGTAGCTCTCCTGGCCCTGCGGATCGACTACGCCCTGCTCGTCGGCGAAGCGGCCGGAGACGAAGTACGTCGCCGTCTCGCCACCACCCCGTACGCTCAGGTTGTAACGCTGCAGGTAGGCGTTGCGGAACCACGAACCGTTCGACGGGCAGCCCGGCTCGGCGCCGTATCCGTCGATCGTGGAGTACCGCGACAGCGGGTCACCCGTAACGCAGTCGTTCAAACGAAGACCGTTCGGGTTGAGATCGCCATCGTCGCTGTTGAGCCAATCCACACCGGTCGTCCCGTCCGGGTACGCGGCCGTGTTGGTGACCTCGGTGTAATAGTTGCTGATGCTACCGAGGTCAGAACCACTCGACGGGCCCATGTGGCCCATGCGGCTGGTTCCACCGTCCACGTTGATCGCCCAGGCAGGAGCACCCGAAGCACCACGCTTCGTGAAGACCTGGATCACGCCGCCGGCCGCTTCCGTGCCGTACAGCGTTGTAGCCGCCGGACCTTTCACGATCTCGATGCGATCGATGTCCGCCGGGTTGATTCCGTCCAGAGCCATCGGCGTTAGCTGCCGCCTCATCGGAGGCCTGCAACGTACCGGTCTCCATCCGGATACCATCCACGTAGATCAAAGGACGGTTGCCCTGCGCGACCGAGGCGTTTCCGCGGATGCGGATCTCGGAACCTGCGCCGACCTGGCCATCCGTGTCGGCGATCTGTACGCCGGCCGCACGACCCTGCAGGACATCACCGACATCGGTGATCGCGGCGATCTCAATGTCGCGCTGACCAACCGACTCGATCGTGTTTCCGACCTCACGACGACGCGCCTGACCGGCCGTACCGGTCACAACGACACCTTCGAGAGAAAGCGCCTGCTCACGCAGGCTGAAGTCGGCGGTGGCAGTACCACCCCGCCGTCACCGAAACGCTCATCGAGCCGGCCGAATAGCCGATCATCGTGACGTTTACAGTGTGTGTTCCTGCCGGAACATTAAGTAGCAGGAAGCGGCCAACATTGTTGACCAAGCCACCGATCCCTGTGCCTTCGATGCTCACCTGAGCGCCCGCAAGCGGGGCCAAGCTGACAGCATCGCGCACGAGACCGGTAACCGTACCGGCGTTCTGCGCAGCCACATCGGCTGCACCGAACACTGCAAGGGCCATCGCAATCGTCAGATTGCGGGCCGTTCTTGCAGTCCTAGCAACGAACGTCCGTAGAGTCATGGGTCCTCCAGTAGACTCTAGGGTACACGAACCCCTCCTCCCGACCACGTCCCAACGGGGTAGTTTTCGCTTCCGGCAGCGCAATGTCAAGCGAGCGCGGACCAGAAATGACCCTCGCCCCGTCATATGTTTCAACGACTCAGCTCAACAGAAACAGACGGTCCAGTGTCATTTTCTTTACCTGCGACCTAGAGCGGGTTAGCCGCGCAGGAACTCCGGGACCACGCAGGCGGCCTTTTCTTGGCGCTCCGCTTGGCCGTCGGCGATGCCGCGACGCATCGTGATCTTGATCACGCCACTCGCACCCGACGAGCCATACTCCCACCCCGCCGCGGCCCCCGGCTGGATCTCTAGCCGGGAAATCTCATGGGGCCGCATGGTAGACAACGCGCCTTCCACTCCGGGCATGCGGATGCCATCGACGACCACGACGGGGGCGTCTGTCTCGGCGCCCGCGCTGCGGCCTCGACCAGAAACGAGGCTCGACACGTTACCGGGGTCACCCTGCATGGGGCTCACCATTCCCGGAGCAACCCGCCGGATGAGCTCCAGGACGGAGCTGGCGGGGATTCGATCGATTTCCTCTTGCTCGAGGATTCGGCCTGTGGAGCGCTGCCGTTCTTCGACCTCCTCGGCCTCCGCTTGGGCAGCCGCCCCGAAGGCAGGCGGCAGTAGATACCGCTCATCCCGTGGAATCCCGGTCACGACTGTGATCTCGCCCCACGTCACGCGGCAGTCCGATGTGAGCATGGCGAAGAGCCGCCGGCCTTGGCGAAGGCCAGTCAATTCGAATTCGCCGAGGGCATTCGTGTAGGCGCTCGATCCGTCGTCCATACGCACGAGCACTCCCTCGATCGGGTCGCCGCTCACGCTATCGACGACCTGTCCGCTGAAGACGGCACCGATGCCTGGCTCGGTCGCCGACATGGGCACCTGGGCAGAGACCACGACCGCGGAGGTCCCAATCCATCCTAGCATCAGGCCTAGCATCAGCAAGACGCGCATGACTGCGTTCACCTCCTCTGACACTCCTTCTATATAGATAGAACGACAGGGACCGTCAGTGCGAACGGTCGGTCTGAATCGACCGTCGTCCTCCACGGCTTCATACGGCACGGACCGAAGGATGTTGCGCTCTGCGCGCCACCCATAGGGGCGAAACGCTCTGCTATCGCAGTTCGACCACTGAGTTTTCGAGTAACTCCAGGTAGGCGAGAGATTCATTCGCAGCGTTCACATGACACGAGTGATACCGCACGCTCGAGCTCAGATCGAGTGTGGAGGGGACGTTGTTCGCCGCCAACCCACCCACGATGACGCCATCGACCGAGCCGCCCGGGGGTAGCGCTGGCTGAGGATCGGCCACATGTCCAGCGAGGACGATTCCCTCCCAATCGAATTGGGCCCAAGGTCTCAACGTATTCGGGACGATCAGGACTCCTCGGTTGTGCGCCGTGGATGTGCTGATCGTGACGGTCGCGTCCGTAAAGCGGACGATCGGAAAGGAGTCGGCGGGAATGGACCCCGCGGCAGGAAGCGAGTTCTCGTAGTCGACGGGAAAGCTGGGGTCGGAAAGCAGATCGAAACGGACTCGGATCGAGTCGAAGAGCGCGGTCGCACCACCACTCCACACGGCCGCGTTTGGGCTCCCCACTGCGTCGCCCGAGACCGTGACGCGACCGATCGCCCCACCGATCGACGCGGTCCCGCCGCCGACGCAGTCGAGTGAGGTGTTGTGGTCCGCGCCGTACGCGTCCCCGGTCACAATCAACGACGCAGCCGAGATCATCGCGGCCGCATAGAGTGGCATAGGTCGCACGTGGTAGATCGCCTGCGCGCTGACGGTTCGCCGCGCAGGACTAGTGGGGCGACGCGGGTCGGCGACTTCAGCGACCGAGCGGAGGTCCACCATCTGCGTTGAGGCATCCACGACCTGCACGACCCGCGGAGTCACGGTCACGACCGCATCTCCAATCGCGTACGACGCGCTGTCCGGCAGCTGCCCGGTGTGTTCGGCAACGAATCGATGCATACCGGCACGGGCGGCTGCGAGCGCCTCCGAACCTTCTGCCGAGTACGTAGACATCGAGAATTCAGAGCCGACGATCGCGTACCCCGTCGCCGCCGCCATCGACACGGCAAAGAGAACGAAGACCACGAAGGGAACTACAAACCCTTCTCTCCTCCGGCTACGACGACTCACCGGAGTGCCCGTACCGGTAAATCGACGACCCACCCGAAGGAGACCCCGTCTCTCCCCCCGGTCGCGGGCCTCGTCGTAGCCCGGGCCGAAAGCCGCACAGCGTCGACCATGGCCAAGGAGCCCGCAGTCACCGAGTCGATGTACGTCACTCCACCCGTTCGATACTGAAAGCCGGCGGTTGTGTCGACACCCGTGGCGAACTCGATCGGCGCTCCTCCGTACGTCGACCGAAAGACCCCGTCTACCGAGGGGTCGAGCTGTGACGTCCCGATGGTGTAGGTCGACTCCCGGAAGAGCATGACCACATCGCCTTCCGAAGGAGCGGTCGAAAACAGTCCGGGCTCGGAGATCCGACGGAAGTCAGCGCTGGCGCCCACCGTGTCCGCCCCGTTGGCGGCGCAAGCGCCCGCCGAGAATCCGCTCCCCGCATTCAGAGCGCCCCAGTTCACATACTGGTACTCCCACGTCGAGTCGTTCCGAACTGCCAAGCCTGCGACATCCGAGGAGTCGAAGGCCGTCGAGGCCGAGGGCGCGTAGACATCGATCGAGCTCCCTTGCCGATTGCACACCGTGCCAACCGCGATCGGCGATCGCACGGTCAGGGTGCGGCGCCCCGCGACCACGAATCCGTCCTCGACCGAGTTTCGGACCTCGCGGCCCACGAGTTCCGTGAGAGAACGCACGTTGTCTTGAGCAGTCGCTCGGAGGGTTTGCGTCGAGTAGAACTCGTTCTGAACGAGGAAGGTGTGACTCACCAGCCCGATCACGAACGACGCCAAGACCATGGCGATCAGCGTCTCGACGAGGGTAAACCCCGCACCTCCTACCTGGCGGCCGATACGTACGACGTGACGGCGTGGGTCGGGCCCGCCCCTCCTGTCGGCTGCACGGTGACGTCGACTCTTGCGAGAATCGGAGTGACGAGTGACACCGAGACCGTGCGGTCGTACGGCCAGCCCTGCACGGCCAAGGAATCGGTCGTGGTCCCGTAGGTGAGTGACGGGAACGGGGTTGCCTCCACGGAGTCGATCGTCGCGCCGGTTACTACGGCGATCTCGGATCGTGCGCCGGCCAACCTCATCTGGGTTGTCAGCGCACTCCCCGCGCGCATCACCATGAGTACCCCGACAGAGAAGATCACCAGTGCGCCGATGACCTCGATCAGGGTGAAACCCCCTGCGTGCGCTCCTGCTTGCCATTCGTCGGAACCAGTGCTCAAGTCTGGTCGATTTTCGAGGCTCCCATACCGTTGAACGATACAGTGTACGTTGTGGGCCCGGAAGAAAACCGGGCCGTCCCCAGTGTGCCACCGACTCCACTCATGTCCAACATCCCCGACGGGAAAAAGACGAGAGAGTCCCCGGCTGCGTCGAGCACCATACCACTGAGATCGATGTCTCCGCTCCCCCCGAAGCGTCGCGTGGTAACCTCGCTCCCGCTCGTCGCAGTCACGAATTCGTACCACCGTGTCGATTCATAGAAGCGTAGCACGACCGGGTCTTGGGTTCGTACCGCGTAGCTCCGAGCGGTCACAAGATCCCTAGCAAACAGCTGTGCGGCCCGCTGCCCCGCGCTCCTTTGCGCGTACGATGCTAGCAGGAGCCCGCCGACCGTAAGAAGTACGCCTCCGACCACGATGACGACGAGGAGCTCGATGAGCGAGAATCCTCGGCGACTCACTACGCGTGATCCCGCTCGGTGCGACTGACTCGGGTGGCCACCGAGCCCAGCTCTCGGGCGGCAACGGAGACTCCAGCCAACCCGATCGAATCACTCTCTTTCAACTCCGCGACGATGCCCCTGAAGCGGTCGACCTCGCGCTTCTTGAGGAGCGCGGCATAGTCCAACCGTTCGTCGCTTCCGTCGTCGCGGGACACTCGCCTGGCGGCCCGATGCATCAAGCCAACCGCCACATTCCGATGAGCGCGCGAGATATCATCAGAGAGCGCCTGCGCAGCCCTCTGCTCCCACGGATCGTCCCCGGCCGCGGCGAAGGCCTTCCGTTTGAGCCACGGCGTGTCGAAGGCGAGCGAAGTCTGGTAGTAGGCATGCGCCGTCGGAATCGGCTCGTTGTCCGTCTCGCGAGCGACGTCGAGGATCTCGAGCAGCTGGTCGAGGAAGCGGAGCGTGATCAGGCGCTTCGAGAACGCCTCGCCCGCGCCGAGGTCCTTGATCTCCGCCACTCTCGCATCGAAGAGCTGCGCCTCTTCACCCTGGGCGAAGTCGGCAAACGCGTCCCGCAACTCTGCTAGCCCCGCGAGATTCTCGTCGACGATCTTCGCCGACTCGTAGTCGGACTCGTAGTTGAGGAGGACCCAACGGGTCGTGCGCTCGAGCACTCGGGACAGGCCTAAGAGCCACCGATAGGTGACGCGCGTGTTCACGCCCGAACCCTCTTGAGCCATTTGGCCCAGAAGGGCTCGGTGGTCCGCCAGCCGAGAAGCCACGAGCCAGGCCCGCACGACATCTTCCTCGGGTCGCCCGACGTCGCGCTTCACGCGACTCACGAAGCCGGCCCCCATGAGGTCGACCAGGTCATTCGTGACTTCCGCGGTGATGATCTCCCGGCGTAGCCGGTGCCGCTTCAAGTTCTCCTGTCCAGAGGCCATCACTGCTCGGGGCGGGAAGTACCCCAGCAGATAACTCTCCGTGACGGGGTCATCGGGGAGCGTACCGGCCAAGAGCGCCGCCTTCAGCGACAACTTCGAGTACGCCAACAGCACGCAGAGCTCCGGACGGGCCATCGACTTGCCCCGTTCTCGGCGTTCCAGAAGCACATCGGACGACGGCAACTTCTCTGCGACCCGATCGAGCTCACCCGCCTTCTCCAAGCTGAACATCAGGTCCCGCATGTCGTCCAAGGACTCCTTGGAACGGCGCTCGTCGAGCGAGATCGCCAAGCTTTGAGACCGATTGTTGTCGAGCACGAGTTCGGCGACGGGCTCGGTGAGCTCCTCGAGCAACTCGTTTCGTCGCTCCATCGGCAGATCCCCACTCTCGACCGCAGGAGCGAGCAAGATCTTGAGATTCACCTCGTGGTCGGACATGTCGACGCCACCGGAGTTGTCCAGGGCGTCGGTGTTGATCCGCCCGCCGCCTAGCGAGTACTCGATGCGCGCCCGCTGGGTCATCCCCAGATTTCCACCCTCCCCGATGACGTCGCAGCGCAGCTCGCCGACGTCGACGCGCACCGCGTCGTTCGAGGGGTCGCCGGCGTCGGCGTGCACCTCGGAAGCCGACTTCACGTAGGTGCCGATTCCGCCATTCCATAGGAGTTCGACGGGAGCGCGCAGAACCGCCCGGATCAACGACTCGCCATCCGACGGGAGTTCGTCTTCCTTGAGACCCAACGCTCGGATCGCCTCAGGAGTGAGCGACACCTCCTTGACCGAGCGCGGAATGATCATGGCACCGGCGCTGAGCGTAGACTGGTCGTAGTCCTCCCAACTCGAACGACCGAGCGCAAACATCCGGGAGCGCTCCGCGAAGCTGGTCGCGGGATCGGGATTCGGGTCGATGAAGATGTGCCGATGATCGAATGCGGCTATGAGGCGGATATGCTCCGACAGGAGCATTCCGTTCCCGAAGACATCGCCACTCATGTCCCCGATGCCCGCGACGGTGAATGGGACGGACTGGATGTCCTTCCCCTTCTCGCGGAAGTGTCGTCTCACGCACTCCCAGCCGCCCCGAGCCGTGATGCCCACGGCCTTGTGGTCGTACCCGTTGGAGCCGCCTGACGCGAAGGCGTCATCGAGCCAAAAGCCGTACTCCGCCGAAACCGAGTTCGCCAAATCCGAGAAGGTCGCGGTCCCCTTGTCGGCGGCTACGACGAGGTACGGATCCGGTGGGTCGAAGGCGAAGACTCGATCGGGAGGTACCGTCTTGCCATCTACGATGTTGTCGGTGATGTCGAGTAGACCTCGCACCAGCGTCTGGTACTGGGACTTCCCTTCCTCGAACCACTCGTCACGGTTCGCCGGGATCACGCGGGTGACGAAGCCCCCCTTCGAACCGCCCGGCACGATCACCGCGTTTTTCACCATCTGGGTGTTCACGAGCCCGAGAATCTCCGTGCGGAAGTCATCGGGACGATCACTCCACCGAATGCCCCCCCTGGCGACGGTGGCGCCCCTCAGGTGAACGCCCTCCATCCGGGCCGAATGCACCCAAACCTCGAAGAGCAACTCGGTCGGCCGGGAGTTCTCGAGATCTCCCACGAGGAACTTGAAGGAGAGGTACGGCACACCGCCCGAACGCCCGGTGGGTGCCGGCCCACCGTGCCTGTAGTAGTTCGTGCGAACACACGAGGTGATGAGCTCTTCGAGACTTCGAAGTGCCCGATCGTCCGCTAGGATCGCGACGTCACGAAGGGATCGGTGAAACGCCCTCCGACTGCGGGCGACACTTGCTAGACGCTCCGACTTGGAGGCCTTCGAGTCCGGGTCGAACTTCGTTTGGAAGAGTTCGAAGAGGCGCTTCGCAATGGCCGGATACTGGACGAGCGCGTTGGGGAGCGCTGTACGGCTCGGGACGGCGCCGACTTGGAAGGCGTACCCCACGATGCCCCGGAGCACATCGACCTCGCGCCAGTGCAGGCCAGCCCGCACGACGAGCGCGTTGAGTGTATCGCTGAGCGCATCTCCCCGGCGGGCAGCGAGCAACGCCTCCGAAAGAAGGTCCCCGATCGGCCCGACTTCGAGTTCTTGGCCGTCCTGGTCTTGTACTGCGAAGACGTAGATGGTCGCGTCGGGAGACCCGTTACCACCCACCTCGTACGGCTTCATCGCCAAGACCCTGAGGCCGGCAGCCTCCAGGATGGGCATGAAGTCGGAGAGCACGAGTCGCTCATCCCGCAGGATCAGCTTCAACTCGGTGACGCCGGTGACGCCCGCGATCGGCGATTCGGGACCGCGATTCGTGAGGCGAATCGACACGTCCCGCTCCTCGTCGGCCATCGCCTCCAACTCGAGGATGTCGGCGACCGCGATCTCCGCCTCCGATGCCGCCTGGTACTCACGACTGAAGGCCTCACCGTAGTGGGCGGCCAAACGCTTCGCGTCCTCACTGGAGTAGTGTTCATCCAGCCCGACGTGCACTCGGTCGGCCCACGTGCGAATGATCGCGGCGACGGCCTGCTCTAGATCAGCGGCACTAACTCCCGCAAGCCGCTCCGAAGGCGCACCGACGTAGAAGTGGAGCCGCGCCTGATCGCCTTCCCCCATCGAGAGGTGGTAGTTGAGGAGCTCGCCACCGTACGCCTCGATGAGTGCTCTTTCGATCGACTTTCTCACAGAGCCCGAGAAGCGGTCGCGCGGAAGGATGACCATCACGGAGACGCCGCGTTTGAGGGGGTCTTCCCTCAACGTGACGCGAACGTTCGCCCCGCCGTACGAATTCAAGACGGCCCGCACGTCCTCGGCGAGCACGTCTGCCCCGGAGACGAAGAGCTGCTCTTTGGGGAGCGTATCGAAGATCGTGATGATCTCTTTGTAGTCGTGCGAGCCTTCCCGCACACCTTCCGCCTCGAGCACCCAGTCCAGCTTCCGCCGCACGATCGGGATCGATCGAGCCGGCTCGGCATACGCCTTCGACGTGAAGAGGCCAATGAAGCGGTGTTCGCCGACGACCGCCCCTTCACGGTCGAGCTTCTTCACCCCGACGTAGTCCATCCGAGCGCGGCGGTGAACCGTCGATTCTGCATTCGTCTTGTTGATGATCAAGACGGGGCCGGCCAACGCGAGTGACCGCATCCCCTCGCTGAGCTTCGATAGCGGCACCGGCTGTGCGAAGCGCGAATCACCCTCGTTCCGCAACAGTCCCAATCCAGAGCCGGGCTCAACCACGACGGCAGACTCGCTGTCCCCCGCGACCAGGTCGTACCCACGGTATCCGAGGAAGACGAAGCCACCGTCTCGCAACCAGGCGAGGAAGTGTTGGATCTCGACGAACTCTTCGCGACGATCGCGGAGTCGATCGATGTTCAACGACATCGAGCGGATGACTCCCTCCACCCGCTCGAGCATGGGCCCAAAGTCGTCGGTCGCGCGTACGACGTCCTGCAGTCGTGAGGTCAGCTCCGTCTCGACGCCCTCGAGACGACTCTCGTCGATCCGATCGACCTCGCAGTGGACAATCGACTCCTTCGAACCGCCGTCGGTGGGCGCCCCCACGGCAACGACGTGACCATCATCGTCACGGTCCACGTCCAGGATGGGGTACACCATCCGGACGATGGGCAGCTCCTCCGAGGCGAGATACTCTCGAAGCGAATCGATAATGAACGGACGCTCGCTGACATTCGAGCGAATGACCGTGACGTCTTCGCCGTCCGGGTTGCGGACCGAGACATCCACGCGGAACGGACGCGAATCGATGAGAAAGTCGAAGGCGCCGCGGACCGTCGAGGCCAGTTCTCCAGCGGGGCGCCCGTGGAGAAGGTCTTCGGGAGCGCGGGAAAGAAACAACCGGGTGAAGTCAGCCAGTAAGGCGGCGTCAGGATCGCCAGTTGCTCCGGCGAGTCGAGCCACCTCTTCGATCTTCGGCGAATCCACGTCGAGCCTGCGCGAAGCAGCTCCCGTTGTGTCGCTCATGTAGTCAGCTATCGGGCGGGGGTAAGGCCACCAGTGGCGGCCGCCGTGGAACGGGTCGAGCGCTGCTCTAACGATACCCAATACCTCGACCGACGGTAGAAAAAAAAGTCACGGGGCTCGGCACCGGACCTCTTCCGCCAGCTCGATGCTCAGCTAGCTTGCGCCATGCGCTTCTTGCACATCGCCGACGTTCACCTGGACACCTCGTTCGGAGGTCGATCCGACGACGTACGCGCCCGGCTCCGGGACGCCTCTCGTGCCGCGTTTCGTCGCGCCGTCGACGTGGCGATCCGAGAGGACGTTCATGCGATCTTGGTGGCCGGGGATCTCTTCGATGGAGACCGCCTTTCCTTCCGAACCGAGCGCTTCCTGCTCGAACAAGCGGAGCGACTGGCAAACCACGAAATCACCCTCGTCTACGCCACAGGGAACCACGACCCGGGCTCGTCGGCGAGTGGACCACGCCAGATTCCCTGGCCGCCGAACGTACGCACTGCATTGGATGGCACGCCTCGCCGATTCCAGATCTTGGACCATGGCAGAGAGCCGGTCGGCGCGACAGCCCACTACAGGCAGTTGAATATTACTGTTAGGCTAGAAATACTTAAACCAAATTAGTGTGAAAATTGGTAGAAAATGTAAGCGGTATATACTTAATATATTAGCTGGGGGATTCATTTTGTAAGCGGGCGGGTGACCCGAAACATAGAATTAATTGTGCATGGCCTTAGCAACACCAGCCCCCTTTAGGTTTTGAACTGACTATATTTCTGGTCAAACACTAATGTTTTTAAAAGTTCTTTGCATCTTCTGGCTGAGGCCATGACTAGAAGGAAAACCGATCTCAAAGTCAGATGTTCCAAAGAGACCTCTTGTAAAGGTTTATGAATTATTCTAATTATTTGTAACAGAATGTTTGATACCAGCTGGTAACTAGAGTCTGCTTGTTGTACATGTAATATAACCAGGGACAGTTTAGTAAATCTCAAGATGACATGAGTAGTATATTAAACATGCATAATTGTCTTAAAAATCCCATTTTAGTTTACTGCACTTGTTTGTTCAAGCAAATTATGATGAAGCCTGCCATGTTTGAGCATCGTAGCCATGGCCATATCTAATTAACATGTCTTGGGGGTCATTTAACATTCCCTATAGTTACAGCTGGGCAAGAATCATCTGTCCCTTTTCCTGAATAGTGGGATATACACTTTAGCCAGTTTAAGTTTTAGCCACACACACACACACACACACACACACACACACACACACACACACACACACACACACACACCACACACACACACACACACACACACACACACACACACACACACACACACACACACACACACACACACACACACACACACACACACACACACACACACACACACACACACACACACACACACACACACACACACACACACACACACACACACACACACACACACACACACACACACACACACACACACACACACACACACACACACACACACACACACACACCACACACACACACACACACACACACACACACACACACACACACACACACACACACACACACACACACACACACACACACACACACACACACACACACACACACACACACACACACACACACACACACACACACACACACACACACACACACACACACACACACACACACACACACACACACACACACACACACACACACACACACACACACACACACACACACACACACACACACACACACACACACACACACACACACACACACACACACACACACACACACACACACACACACACACACACACACACACACACACACACACACACACACACACACACACACACACACACACACACACTCACACACACTCACACACACTCACACACACTCACACACACACACACACACACACACACACACACACAGACATGAGTGCTCTATAGTTGCAGTTGATAAACCACAACTATAAAAATTTACACCTAGAAATATTATATATTTTTATTATGTTATCATACATGTCATGGGTAGAGGTAGACACTAGCCATTTAACCATGGCCCTGTATGTGCCACAATTAATCAGATAAAACAACTCGCTGTAATGTTGTGCAATTCCATGTCCCAAAATTCTGAATTTTTTTCTGTAATATGTCTCTGTCTAGCCTTGTTTAATATCTTATCCTCAACTTTACCTTGCAATATTACATTGTTAATACCAAAACGTTTATCAAATAGAATAAATAGGGTTTCATAACTGTTGTTACACAAAATATTCAGTGTTTTCTTAATTTTGGCATTTGTGGTTGACATAACTATACATTAGCTTGGAGCATGCCATTACAGAAAATGGCATCCCCTGGGATTATTTTGCACAGAATATCAATTTACTATTTGCATTAAAATGACATCAATCAAATGGAATTTGTTGACAGGTAAAATCAAAATTTTGAGGCAAGAACCTCATTTTGAATCACAAAATAATGTGGCAGATTACTTAGTTAACACAACCCAAAATTAACAAAACTACATGTACATGTAATACTGATAGATTGAAATCATCACTCTACATAGTTGAAATAATTTCGTTTCACAATTTGCCTTTTCTATTTCATAATTTGCCTTTTTCATATTTTAACAAATGAGGGGACCCTTGTGATGTTTACCTGTTGTACATATATTTCAGAAAAATGCCCAGATTAAGAAGTCGGAGAATACCATCTGCACAAAATGAAAAAGTCAAAAAAGCTGTTATTGAAGTTGAATCAAGTTCAGGTATAAATACACATGATACAGACAGTGAATCTTGTAATGATTCTGAAGTTGACACTTTGGTCAAAAATGCCTGTGAAGGCATGGATCTAGATACATCAAGTGACAGTGATAATGAAGATGAAGATGAACATGCTAATAATGAAGATGATGATAATGATAACAGCTGCCCAGATAAACAGCCAATGGATTCTTCTAATTTATTTGTGATAGACAAAAGTAGCAATAGCAACACTAATGTGATGATTCCCTCATATGATTTATCAGGACCTCAAAACATGAATACATGTAATAATAATGGAAGCGATTCTGACTCTGATTTTGACATTCCAGAATCAAGTACAGCAGATGAAACAGAAGAGGAAAGGTAAAAAGCTATTACTTTGGTTGGTCTCAGATCTCATTTTGATATTTTAAAAGTTGAGATTAGTGACACAGTGTGTAATGTTAAAATATTCTCACTTTATTGTATGTGTACTTTGTTTAATGTAGGTATGACTTGTCAACTGAATTAAAACACAGTGTAGATACAAGTAACCTTTATGTGGATTTAGAAGCTTACAAGAAGCCAAAATCATCTGTCAGGTTAAAACAGAGGCTGTTACTTCCCAAAAATGATGAGGTTTGTATGGGACGTGTAGGATTAAACATACATGTATTTATAGTTAAACAGAATTTTTCTTAAAGTTCTATATAATTGTTATTTGTTGGCATGTCTCTTAATTGTAAGTGTAGATCATGAAGAAAAGTGTCATCACACCAGATTTTGAGAAGAAAAACACAGTGCCTCCTTACCAAGAAGGGGTGCGGCAGGCCAGGAAACGCAAAAAGGTAATTACACCATGATCATGACAAGTTGTATCTTTTCTCTTCCAGATGCATATACTCCATGTACTCTTAAGTAAATCTTAAACAAAATGATAAGTACAATGTATTTTTCATTGTAGAAAGAAAAAGAACTGTCCAAGGGTAAAAACTGGTACCACATGCCTGCTACAGAAATGACTGAAGACAAAAAGAATGACCTCACAGTGCTTCAGATGAGGAAAATCCTTGATCCAAAGAGATTCTATAAAAATCCAGACCTGAAAGTTGTTCCTAAATACTTCCAGGTGACAGAGACATTTATTTCACATCTACCTATACTTGTGTGTTTCTTCAAACATTTTTGTACACATGAGTCAGTCCCTAGCAATCCTGAAGAATGTTACATATAGTTGTCCATTTTGTTTTACTTAGTGGTGTTCAGTTTATTATTTAAAGAAATCTACTCCAGCTC
>CBDCVV010000015.1:0-35810 GCA_965223235.1 Longimicrobiales bacterium | reverse complement strand
TCGCGGCGGTCGGACGTGGCGAAGTTGGAGGCCATTGCGAAGGCTCATGGACTCGTCATGAGTGGTGGGTCGGATTGGCACAGCCCGGAGAAGGGCAGCCAGCTCGGGGACTTTTTCGTCGAGGCGAGCTCCGTGTCCGACTTCATGCGTGCGGGGGGCTTCACGACGTAGGACTAGAGGAGGGCCCTCACGCTCCCTTCCACATCGGTGGCACGCATCACTGCGGAGATCACGGCGACCCCGGTTGCTCCGGACTGCTCCCGAACCACGCGTGCTCGATCGGCGTCGATGCCGCCGATCGCCACGACTGGGAGCGCAAACCGCCTCCACGACCCGGGTGAGTCCATCGAGCCCGATGACCTCCCCCCGCATCGTCCTTCGATTGGGTGGGATGCACGGCTCCACAGCCGATGTAGCTCGCCCCATCCCTTTCCAATCTGGCCGCACGGCTCGGGTCGTCCGTCGATGCTCCGATCAGGAAGTCGGGCGACACCACGGACCTGAGTGCATGGACCGGCACATCATCCGGCCCGACGTGGACTCCGTCCGCTCCGATCGCGAGGGCGACATCGTACCGGTCGTTCACGAAAAGGAGCGCGTCGGCGGCGCGAGTCACTTCTCGAAGACGGAGCCCTACCTCGTGGAGTTCTCGGGCGGACGCTCCTTTGTCACGGAGCTGGATCGCGGGTGCACCTGCCGCGACCGCGCGGGCTACCACATCGATGATGGATCGCGGGGCGGCGGCGGCCGCGTCCGTGATGACGATGAGACTCAATCGGTCACGAATTACATCCGGTTCACGAGGCACGTCAGCGCGCGGGCGTCGAGCGCGGCCCCTCGCTCTCCGGGCCGCTGCGTTGTGTTGTGCCAACGTCTCCGAGAAGGGTGTGGTACCCGTCCGGCTGTGCTACGAAGTACCAATAGCCGTGCCGCTCCGGGGAAAGCGCGGCGTCGATCGCAGCCTCGCCGGGGGACCCGATCGGTCCAGGCGGAAGTCCTGGCTGGGTATAGGTGTTGTACGGGTTGTCCGCCACGGAGTCGATAGCCGCGAAGAGGAGCCGGGCGCGGTATCCCCCTAATGCGTAGATCACCGTCGGATCGGCCTGCAGAGGCCACCCTTGGCGGATCCGATTGTGATACACGCCGGATATCCGTGGCATCTCTGTGACCTGCCGAGCTTCGGCTTGGATGATCGATGCTAAGGCCACGATTCTCGGTCTCGGTCATTCCGGACTCGGCGAGTTGAGCGCGTCGCTCAGGAGTCCAGACCGCGCGATACCGCTCAATGAGCGTCTCGATGATCCGCTCGAGCGGAACCCCTTCCGCGAAAGCGGTACGTCTCAGGGAAGAGGTAGCCCTCGAGCGTGGGGGCCGGGGAGTTGGTGTTGCGTGACCAACGACGAGTCACGGAGCACGGTGAGCACGGCCTCCGGGGACTCCCCCGTAAGCTCCGCGAAGAGCGGAGCCATCTGGGCCAACTGATAGCCCTCCGGGATCGTGATCGGGTGCGTCTCTACCGCGCCCCGCGTGAGTTGCTCGAGCACGGTCCGCATGGGCGACTCCGTGGCCATCGCGTACCGACCGGCTTTTAGGTCGCGGTCTGCCCCACGTAGCCGAACATACGCCCGGAACAAGGTCTCATTCCCGATCACGTCGGCGTCGGCCAGAATCTCGGCCACAGCCTGGGACGAAGCCCCTCGTGGGATCTCGATCGTGACGGTCGGGCCCGGAGCACCCGTCCGTACAATGAAGAGCACCATCGCGAGGAGAACGCCTGCGACAGCCAGCGTGACGCGCCGTCGATTCATGAACTGACCGAACACGACGCCCCGGGGGATCGAGTGGTCATCATCGGGCGATCCCGGGTGAATCGAGCCACGCTTGCAAGATGATGCTGGCCGCGGTTGCGTCGATTCGGGCTTTGTCTTCGCGGTCGGTCTTTTTGAGTCCGGACGATCGGATCTCTCGCTCTGCCCGTACCGAGGTCATGCGCTCGTCCACGAACCATACGGGGAGCTCTGCTCGGTCTCCCACGGCTTCGCCGACACTTCGCACCTCTGCGCACCATTCGTTCTCTTCCCCATCCAGGCCGAGCGGTAAGCCGAAGACGATGGCGGCCACCCGCTTCTCGGTCGCGACCTGCGCAAGGCGAGCCACGGGGGGGCGCTTGCCGGCGCGTCGCGTCATCGTCTCCCACGGGGTCGCGAGCGTGCCCGTCGGATCACTTAGCGCGAGGCCGATCCGCTTGGCCCCGTAGTCGACTCCGAGAGCCCTGCCGCCTTCGACGTGCATAGGAGACGTTCCTGGTCCGATCAGAGCGCCGTGAGGGCGGTTTCCACGTCGTCACCCTCGAGAAGGCGCCCATAAAGGTCATGAATCGCGGACTCGGAGCCGAAAGCGAAGTCGCACGTGCGATCGCCTCGGCTGCGACAGCTGACTTCCAACACCGCCACGGCGCCGCCGGCGAGTTGAGAGAGGAGGCCCGACAAGAAGCCTGAGCTGAAGGAGCAGGAGGCGTCGGGGTCGTGGGCGCCCGGCTTCGCCTCGGCCCAATCCGGTGCACTCAATCGACCGACCGCCGGGTGCGGGGTGTCGTGGGTCAGCGAGCCCCAGCCGCGCAGTGAGAAGTACTCCGCGAGGTTCGACCAGAAACCTGCCTCTGAGAGCCGAAAAGAGTCGCCGCCTGCGACTTCGTGCACCGCCGCAGCCGCAGCCAGGCCCGCCTGATACCCGGCCTGATGAAGGGAGCGCACGGACTGCAACGTGCCGACCTCGGCGACGAGTTCCCCGCGCAGCGCCTCGAAAATGGAGGCAGGAACGGCGACTTCTCTACCTCCGATCCGGCTCTTCTTCATGCGGACTCCTGACGGCGGTCTCGTGGTCGTTCGGCACCAACGGTGTGAGCCGGGCTAATATATAGGATCAATTGCCTTCAACCGATCTCAGGAAGAACCATGGACTCCGAACAGGAGCGTCAGGTAGCCAGCTTCGTCTCGGGGCTCGTCCTCGGAGCCGTTATCGGCGCGGGGGTGGCCATGCTTACCACTCCACAGTCCGGGAGGCGGACTCGTCGACGGATCCGCCGACGGGCGCACAGACTCCGGAGCCGCTCGTCGGGACGGTGGGACGAACTCGCGGCCGACTTGAAGGGCCGTATCGACGATACGCTTGAAGCTGCCCGAGCCGGCCTCCCCTAACACGACCGCGTCCGTTCCCTGACTCCCTCAGTCGCGCCCGCCGCGTAGACGAGGGAAGCGGAAGCGCCTGTTCGATCGATCACACACTTCCGTGGGTTCCGTGCCAGGGAGGTAGTACTCTGTGTAGGCATCTTCCTCAGGACACCAGCGCGAGGCTAGGTGACCGGTTCGCTTGTCCACTCGAGCTGTGGTCAGGCCAGCCATCGACCAGGCTTCCGGCACGGCCATCAACGGCGGGCGTTCCTCCCACCCGCTGTCTTCGTCGGCCTCGGCGCCCTGGTACACGCGGCGCATGAAGTCACCCCACACCGGGGCAGCCTGCGCGCCACCGGTGGCAACGGTCCTGCTCGCGAGGTCGAAGATCGGTCGTGGCTGGTCCATCCCGAACCAAACCGTAGCGAGCAGGTTTGGAGTGAAGCCCGCAAACCAGATGTCCGTGCCGTCGTTCGTGGTGCCGGTCTTGCCCGCTGCCGGAACCGAGTAGCTTAGGCCCGCAGTCGACCGGATGGCCGTCGCTCCCGTGCCACGCTGGACGACATCCTGGAGCATGTGGACCATGATCCGCGTCGGGAGCTCATCGAGCACCTCACTACGCTCGGGCTGCGGCTCCCAGATCACGTTCCCTTGGTCGTCCTCCACGCGGAGAATGGGGAAGGGGCGGGCTTTCGTTCCCATGTTCGGGAAGGCGGAGTAGGCTTCCGCCAGTTGAAGCGGGATCACCTCGGCGGCACCGATCGTCGTGGACGGAAAGCGGTTGATCGGGGTCTGGATTCCCAGTCTTTGGGCGGTCTGGGCGACGGATTCGATGCCGACTTCCTCCCAGCCCAGCTTGATCGCGATCATGTTCGTGGAGCTGTACAGCCCTTCGCGAATCGTCATCGGCCCCTTAAACACCTCGCCGAAATTCGACGGCCGCCAGTCCTCACCCGTGTTCTGCGGGTAGACGACGGCATTGTCCTCGAGAATGTGAGATGCGGGGATCCCGGCGTCGATCGCGGCGGCGTACACGAACGGCTTGAAGGCTGACCCTGCCTGGCGCTGGGCGAGGCGGGCTCTGTCGAACTTGGATTGCCCGAAGTCACGGCCCCCGATCATTGCTTTGACGTGTCCGGTCGCGGGGTCTAATGCGACGAGCGCCCCCTGTAGGTACGGCGTTTGGCCGGGGAATGAGGTGACCGTGTCAAATTCCGCGTACAGCGGATGACGGAATCGGGCATCCGCCTCGATTCTCGCCCACCCCTCCTCCATCGCGATGCGCGCTGCTTCCTGGACGTCGACATCCAACGTCGTGTAGACCTGAAAACCCCGACGGTAGATCGCGTCTCCGAAGCGATCGTCTAGAATCTGGCGCACCCATTCGGTGAAGTATGGGGCAACGCCGGCGGACGCAGGAGCTGGCTCGCTCTCAGGGAGGGGAAACTCCCTCCAGCGATCTGCTTCATCGTCGGTGAGATACCCCTCCCGAGCCATCAGGCCCAAGACGAGGTTTCGCCGACGGAGGGCATTCTCCGGATGGGTAAAGGGGTTATACCGGCCCGGCACGTTCAGGATCGCCGTGAGGAGCGCGGCCTCGGCGACGTTCATCTCCGAAGCGTCCTTCCCCAAGTAACCGCGAGCCGCGCTTTGGAAGCCGTAGTAGCCGCGGCCGCCCATCCAGATCTCGTTGAGGTACGCCTCGAGGATCTGCTCCTTCGAGTACGACTGCTCCAACTCGAGGGCGACCTGGATCTCCTTGAGCTTCCGGATCGCCTTCCTCTCGAACCCGATCTCGGAGAAGAGGTTGCGCGCGAGCTGTTGGGTGATCGTGGAGCCACCCCCCGCGTAGTTGAACGTCAAGACGCCCACCGCAGCCCGGGCGATACCGATCGGGTCGAAGCCCCGGTGCCGATAAAAGCGCTTGTCTTCGGTCGCGATCACCGCCTGAGCGACGTAGTCCGGCAAGTCGGCGACGGAGACGGGCGTCCGACTTTGAAATCCGATGTCCGAAATCTGAGTCCCATCGGCGGCGAACACTTTGCTCTTCTGCTCGTGCTCGAACGTGCTGATCTGGGCGATGGAAGGGCAGGCGTCGTCTGCACACAGATTCCGC
Organism: Longimicrobiales bacterium; assembly: GCA_965223235.1. Taxonomy (GTDB): domain Bacteria; phylum Gemmatimonadota; class Gemmatimonadetes; order Longimicrobiales; family Gaopeijiaceae; genus UBA2589. Next base: position 30,524 of record CBDCVV010000015.1, on the reverse strand, counting down.
CACGATCCCCATGCGCCTCCTAACCCGAGGGCTCCGAAGAAGGCAACAGCGAAAAGGATCTCCTTGGGATACCAAAGCTTCGCCAAGAGCGCTCTTACGCCTGCGGGAACCTCGGCCTTCTTCTTCGGTTCGGCTCGGACCATGATGTGCGCTCCAACCTTCGCCTCTTAGGGATACCTGGCGATTGTGCAAATCGGATGCCAGTCGCACGGTGTGAAGCTACTCAAGCGCAACCCCCGAGCTCAAGCGTGGTATCCAGGGTGGGTGAAGAAGGGGTTATCGCCTAACGTAGGTGCGATTGTGCACGCCACTCTCGGGATCCGGCACGGTATGAAGCTCCAGGCGCGACTCCTCCCTATTGCTCTCGTCTTCGCGTTCAGTACCGGCTGTAGTGCGCAGAAGCCATCGGAGGCTTCACGGTACGTGGTCTCTTCGGACCCCGAACTTGCCAAGCTCGCCGCCGAGGTCCTCCCAGACGTCGCCCGCCGATCCGGCCTCTCGTTACGGGAACCGGTTCGGTTCGAGACCCGATCGGTCGAAGAGCTCCAGAGCTACCTACGGTTCAAGCTCCAAGAAGAGTTGCCTCCCGCCGAGGCTCGAGCGCGCACGGACGTGTACGCGTTCCTGGGGCTTCTCGAACCGGAGATCGACTTGCACGAGCTCCTGATGGGGCTCTATACGGAGCAGGTGGCCGGATTCTACGAGCCAGACTCGACCGCCTTTTTCCTCATTGAGGGGCAGGGGGGTGACGCCCTCGTTCCCCTCCTCGTACACGAGCTCGTGCACGCCGTGCAAGATCAGGCGGTGGACCTAAGCGCCTTGAGCGATCCTGACCAGGGTAATGATCAGGCCACCGCAGCCATGGCGGCGATCGAGGGCCAGGCCACCCTCGTCATGTTCGAGTACCTAGCCGAGCAAATGTCGGGCGGCCCCGTGGACCTCGCGACGGTCGGAGACTTTGCGAACCAGATTCGGCCGGCTCTGGAGATGACCGCGCAGTTTCCGGCGCTCGCGTCCGCGCCGCGGATCATCCGTGAATCACTGCTCTTCCCGTACGTCGACGGGGCGATCTATATGCAGCGTCTGTGGACGCGAGAGGGGCGGGACAAGGCCTTCGCCGAGTCCATACCGACCTCCACGGAGCAGGTCCTTAGCGCGGGCGCGGACGCTCCCATCTTCCTGCGATCGTCCACGGATCGAGGCGAGGTCCTCCTCTCCGATCAGCTAGGAGTCCTCGAGCTTCGCATCTTGATGGAAGACGTGCTGGGCCATACGCCGACGGAGGCCGGCGTCCCGGGGTGGGACGGAGACCTGTACGCACTCGTGTCGGCTGAAGGAGAACAGGGCTTGGCGTATGCGACGCTGTGGAGCACCGCGAGCGAGCGTGACGCGTTCGCGGCCCTCGTGGAGGGATCGTCTGACAACTTCGGTGACGCAGTCGCTGTGGAACGGGTCACGATTGGGAACGCACCCGCCACTGTGCTTCGCATCGGGGAGGCGGCGTCGACCGTTCGTTTCGACATCCGGTGACCCGTCCAGTGGAAGGAGGGGAGTCGGACGGTCTCGTCGAGGTAGGGGCCGGGACCCCGCAGGCGTACTCGGTACGCGTCGGTAGCGATGCCACCAGCCACCTTCCGACGTTGCTCAAGGGAGTATGTCCGGGCGGTCGTGTGGCTCTTATCTCGGATTCGAATGTCGCCCCTCTCCATGGGGCTTCTGTTCAAGAGACGTTGGAGAGGAGTGGGGTCGACGTACTTCCACTCGTCTTTCCCTCCGGGGAAGCGTCGAAGACGAGAAAACAGTGGTCGATTCTGACTGACCAGATGCTCGATGCTGGCCTCGGGCGGGACGCGTGCGTCGTCGCTCTAGGAGGGGGCGTGACGACCGACCTTGCGGGCTTCGTCGCCGCCACCTTCATGCGGGGGATCCCCGTGGTGCAGCTACCGACGTCGACGCTCGCGATGGTCGACGCATCGGTGGGGAGCAAGACCGGTGTCGACGTCCGCAACGGCAAGAATTTGGTAGGAGCCTTTCATGCGCCGGCGGGTGTGCTCGCCGATGTCTCGAGACTGGAAACGCTCCCGGAGCTTGAAGTTCGGGCCGGTCTGGTAGAAGCGGTGAAGCACGGGGTGATTCGTCAGGCAGGCCACCTCGATGCGCTAGAGGAGGTGATCTACTCACTTCCAAAGCCTTCTCCCAAGACCCTCATTCCTCTCCTGGTACAGTCGGTTCGCATCAAGGCGAACGTGGTCGAGCAAGACGAGTACGAATCCGGGCCCCGACAGATCTTGAATTTCGGACATACGATCGGTCACGCGATCGAGTCCGCGTCCGACTTTCGGGTCGGCCACGGGAGCGCGGTCGCGGCCGGGATGGTGGCCGAGGCTGAGTTGGGCGAACGGATGGGAGTGACGAAGGAGGGGACGGCCCGCCACCTCGAGGCGATCCTGGATCGCCTCCTGGCGGTGCCCACCCGAGCCGCGTGGGACCGAGTGACGGCGGCATCGGTGCGCGAGCGAATGGTCGTGGACAAGAAGGCTCGAGAAGGACGACTTCGCTTCGTTCTGCTAAAGAATTTGGGGAAGATCGCAGGCGCGCCCCCGTGGACCCATGCGGCACCGGACCATCTCGTCGACGACGTGATCCGGGCCTTCGCGGGGTGAGGATTCGGCGAACGGTGCAGAACCCCTATACTTGCGAGCTGCCCGCATCCGCGGGCGCCGAACGCCACAGTCAGGGGGGGCGATGGCGCGCTTAGAGCGCGTAGGAGCACGAACAGTCGGCGCGGTTTTGACCGGGCAGGCGGAGCGGGGTGAGGGGAGTCCTTGGTTGGTATCCGAATCCGCCTCCATGTCGTCACGTGAGGTGGAGGAGCAGGCGCGTGCATTGGCGGCGTCTCTCCAAGGGCTCGGTGTCGAGCAGGGTGACCGAATCGCCCTGGTGCTGAACACGTGCGTGGAGTTCGCGGTCGCCTTTTTCGCGGCCGCGAAGATCGGGGCGATTGTGGTTCCACTCAATCCGAGGCAAGCCGTGCCGGAGCTCCAGTACATGCTCCGCCACTCGCAAGCCGTGGGGGCCGTGACGATCGAACAGGACGGCGATTCCGACTTCCTTCAGCTCTTCGAGGAGATCATGCCGCAGCTCCCTGAGTTGCGCTTTCTCGTCACGGTAGGCGAAGAGGACCTTTGGTACGACGACCGGATCTTTCAGTACGAAGATCTCGTGTCCGCCGGGGAAGGGCGCGCCGTGGCGCCGGTGGAGATCTCGCCAGACGATCGGCTCGCGCTTCTCTACACCTCAGGTACGAGTGGCAAGCCGAAGGGTGTGGAGTTGAGCCATGACAACCTTCTGTACACTGCGTCCTCGACCGCCGAGGCGATTGGGTTAACGAGCAAAGATTCGATCGTCGGGATCTCGGCGTTCTTCCACGTCTTCGGGTTGGCACCGGGACTTCTTGGCTCCTTACTTACGAACGCGCAGCTGATCCTGGTACCTGAGCTGACGCCCGAGGAGGTGCTCCGCGCCGTGGAGACCCACGGGGCGACCGTCCACTTCGGCACACCGACCCTCTTCCTTTCCGAGCTCGATCACCTCAAGAAGCGGGGAGAGGCTCCGACCTCACTGAGGTTGGCGGTCGTTTCAGGGGCACCGGTGAACGACGAGCTGGTGGAGTCCCTCGCCGAGACGCTCGATGTCATCGCGCTCGCGGGGTACTCGGTGACAGAAACCGCTTCCACGGTGAGCACCGCCGTCCCCTGTGACCAAGCCGGTAAGCGGAGATTCACCGTGGGGAGACCACTCCCGGGTACCGAGGTCCGGGTCGTCGAAATGGGTCAAGCTGGCGAGGTGGATCTCCCCGAGGAGAGTGTCGGCGAGATCCGAGTGCGCGGTCCGGGTGTCATGGTCGGTTACTACCGGCAACCGAAGCTGACCGCGGAGTCGTTGGATCAGGAGGGGTACTACAAGACGGGCGACCTCGGACTACTCGACGAGGACGGGTATCTCCATTTGGTGGGCCGAACCCGCGACGTTATCATTCGATCTGGCCTCAACGTGTATCCCAGGGAGGTCGAGACTCGAATCGAGGCTCACCCTGCGGTACAGGAAGCAGCGGCGGTCGGTGTGACCGACGAGTTGCTCGGCGAGGCCATCTGTGCCTGCGTCGTCCCCGTGGAGGGAGCGATCGTCACGGACCGCGAGATCGTGGACTGGTGCCGAGAAGTCTTGGTAGCCGAGAAGGTCCCCGATCTGGTTCGATTCCTCGATGAGCTTCCGAGAACGGACACGGGGCAGGTACGGCGGGTCGAGTTGTCTCGCGCCTTGTAAGGCGGGGCGGCGCTCGGTCAAGGGATCGCAGTGCCCGTTGGGGGCACTCCCGGAAGGCTTCCCCGACCTCGTCATGATCTCAGGACGTGGCCGAGGTGGGGAGGTCTCGCGAAGAACAGCTGATTTGCGAGACACTTAATGAACATGCCGTACACGCGCGCGCCCCATCAGGGCGCTGGCTTCGCCGGACCGGAATCGAGCCACGCCGCTCTTCTCATCGACTTCGACAATGTCACGATGGGCATGCGGAGCGACCTTTCGAAGGAGCTCAAGAGCCTCCTCGATACGGACGTAATCAAGGGGAAGGTGAGCGTCCAGCGAGCGTACGCCGATTGGCGCCGCTACCCGCAGTACATCGTGCCGCTCTCCGAAGCATCCGTCGATCTGATCTATGCTCCGGCGTACGGGAGCAACAAGAAGAACGCGACCGACATCCGGATGGCGATCGACGCTCTGGAGTTGGTCTTCATCCGGCCAGAGATCGCGACGTATATCCTGCTTACCGGAGACTCGGACTTCTCGTCGCTCGTCCTCAAACTCAAGGAGTACGGGAAGTATGTGATCGGTGTCGGGATTCAAGAGTCTAGTTCGGATATCCTCGTCCAGAACTGTGACGAGTACTACTCGTACACGAGTCTGACGGGCCTGACCAAGACGACCGAGCTGAACCGGGATTCGCGGGACCCCTGGGTGTTGGTGAAGGACGCAGTCGCGAAGATGGTGCAGCGTGGGGACGTGATGCGGTCGGATCGCCTGAAGCAGGTGATGCAGGAGATGGATCCGACCTTCGATGAGAAGTCGATCGGCTTCTCGAAGTTCTCCAAATTCCTCGCCGAGGCTTCGTCACGAGGGTTGGTCCGGCTAAGGAAACTCGAGAACGGTCAATACGAGATCGAGGGCGGCAAGGCGAGTAGCCGGTCTGAAGAGGGGCGCGGCAGACGAGACCGTGGACGTGGTAGAAGGGGTGGGCGTTCGCGTGGGTCGTCTCGCGAGAGCCAGAGGGAAGCACCGCGTGCTGGAGACGGTGCCTCCTCTCCCGAGGGAGGCGACCCGATGGCCGCCGCGTATTCGACGCTGCGTGAAGCGCTTACGGCGCTGCGCGAAGCAGGACGGGAGCCGGCGCGCGACTCGGACGTGAAGCGGAAGATCCTCTCGCTGCACCGCGGCTTCGATGAGGCCGAGCTCGGCTTCCCGAAGTTTAGTCGCTTCCTGGAGCAGGCGGAGGCGGACCGCGTCGTCCGCCTCGAGCGATCGGAAGCGGGCAACCTCGACGTCACGATGCTCGAAGAGGAGACGATCGAGGCGACGACGGAGGCTCCGGAGGAGGCGTTCGTGGAGACGCCAGCATCCGCGACCGGCGACGAGGTAGCGACACCTGACGAGACGCCCGCCACCGAGGCGGAATCGCAGGCGGCGGTTGTCGACGTGGAACCGCCGAAGAGAGGCATCTTCGGCTTGAGGCTAGGACCACGGCGTGGTTCGACCAGGCGCCGTGGTGACGAAGGGGGTTCGTCCTTTTTTGGGCTCGTGACGGGCTCGACACCCAGCGACCCCACACCGACGAAGTCGGACTCGACGGAATCGGAGACGGATGACTCCCCTAAAGGGACCGGTGTTGCAGCGACGGGCGACTTCGTCGACGTCGAGGAGAGTGCCGATCCCGACCTGTACGATCTCCGCACGGACGAAGATGCGGTCGAGTATGGAGAGGATGACGACGTGGAAGAGGAGGGCGCACGCGTCGAGACTTCATCTACGCCCCTCGAGGGTCTCGGTCTCCCTTCGGATCCGGGAGCGATCGCCCGATACCTGACCCACCGGTACAAGGGCGTCGGTGAGAAAACAGCAGAAGCTCTCGTCGATGCCTTGGGCGCCGACGTCTTTCAGGCCATGCACGAACGACCGGAGGAGATCGCTCGGATCGTTCCGCAGCGAGCCGACCAAGTGCTCGAAGCTTGGCGCTCCGACTACGAGCGACGTAGCGGACTGAGCAAGGGTGGAGCGTCTTCCGGAGGCCGTCGTGGCGGACGCTCTCGTGGGAGGCGTGGAAGGAGCTGAGGCGGACCCTCTATTCCGGGGACGGGCGTAGCTCGGAGCCGTCGGAGGTTGCACTACCGGAGGGCTTCTTTCTTCAACCGGTGGACGGCGTGGCGCGCCAGCTCTTGGGCACGGTTCTCGTGTCGACGATCGGGGGCGTGCGATGCACCGGGATGATCGTCGAGACCGAAGCGTACGGTGGGCCCGAAGACCCCGCGTCTCATGCCGCGACGCGCTCCGGTGTCACCGAGCGGAATCGGGCGATGTTCGGGGCACCAGGGTGTGCGTACATATATCGGTCCTATGGGGTACACTGGTGCTTGAACGTCGTCACCGGCCCTCGTGGGCGTGCGGAAGCCGTCCTTATTCGAGGGCTTCAGCCCCTCTCCGGGGTGGAACACATGATGGAGCGGCGGGGAGGGGTACTCCCAACTGCGGCGGGGCCCGGCCGACTTTGCCAGGCTCTAGGGGTCGACCGTACGCAGTACGAACACGACCTCAGCAAAGCTCCGCTTCGCCTCGTGGCCGGATGGCGCGTCGGGGACGAACAGGTGCGGCAGACTCCGCGCGTTGGGATCACGAAGGCAGCGGACCGACTCTTGCGGTTCTATGTTGTCGGCGCAGAGGGTGTGACCCCTCGTGGCTCTACAACTCGTCGATGAGAGCGTGGTGATGACCGACCTCGGCTGGATCTCCGTCCTACCTCCAGTACTGGCCATCGGACTCGCGATTTGGACCCGCCAGGTCTACCTATCGCTAGCCGGAGGCCTGTGGCTCGCGTGGACGATCTTGGAGGGATGGAATCCGCTCGCCGGGATCGGGTCGACCATCGAGGGAACTGTCGCCGTCCTGGGCGATGCGGGCGATGCGCGCGTCATCATGTTCACGCTCGTGATCGGGGCATTGATTGCCACGGTCCAAGCGTCGGGTGGCGTTCAGGGATTCGTGCAGCTGCTCGAAGACCGGAGGTGGGTCGATTCAGCCAAGCGGTCCCAACTGCTGGCTTGGATCGCCGGCGTCGTCATCTTCATCGAATCGAATATCACCGTGTTGGTCGCGGGAACCGTGGCTCGGCCGCTCTTCGACCGATACCGGTGCTCACGCGAGAAGCTCGCGTACATCATCGACTCGACATCGGCGCCCATCTGCATCCTGATCCCGCTCAACGCGTGGGGCGCCTACAACCTTCAGCTCCTCGAGGGACTGGGTGTCGAGGATGCCCTCGGCGTGTTCATCCAATCGATCGCGTACAACTTCTACGCGTTTGCGGCGGTAGGGGCTGGTGTTGGCCGTCATTCTCTTCAAGATCGACATCGGCCCGATGCGCGCGGCGGAAGCTCGGGCGGCGACAGGTAAGGTACTTCGGGAGGGCGCGACCCCGATGATCGACGAAGACGTGCTCTCCTCTGACCTCGATCCGGATCTCCCCGCGCGGGCCCGCAACATGATCCTGCCGATCGCTGCCATGGTTCTCTTCATGCCCGTGGCGCTGTACATCACGGGAGGCGGGGACATCCGAGAAGGCTCGGGCTCGACGAGCGTACTGTGGGCGGTGGGGGCCGGTCTCGCCGTCTCCTGGGCGATGTTGAAGATGCAGGGGATCTTCACGGTGGATGAGCTCGTGAAAGTTGGATTGAGAGGGGCGGGCGCGTTGGTTCCGCTGGCGTTGATCCTTCTACTAGCACTCGCGCTCGGTGATGCCATTCGGGACTTAGGCACAGGGCAGTTCGTCGCTCAGGTCACGGCCGGCACGATGCCGAATTTCGTGTACCTACCGCTGCTCTTCGCCGTCTCGGGCGGAATCGCATTTTCGACAGGTACCAGCTGGGGGACCTTCGCGATCATGCTCCCGATCGCGGTGCCGGCGGCGGCGACTCTGGGCCTCCCGTTGGCCCCCTTCGTGGCAGCCTCGCTGGCTGGAGGGATCTTCGGAGACCACTGCTCACCGATCTCGGACACCACGATCATTTCGTCGATGGCGGCCGCGACCGACCACGTCGACCACGTGCGTACCCAGATCCCGTATGCTCTCATCGGGGGCTCGATCGCGGCGATCGGCTTCGCGATCCTGGGTGCGACGATGTAGGGCACCCCGGGGTGGGGACCGGTTCCCCCCGGCACGCTCCAAAGGACGGCTGACTTTCACTATAATTGAGGTCTGTCCGGCAACAGCTCGGGCTCGGTTTCACCGTTTGTGGAGCGAGTGGTGTGAACGTCATCGTTTGCGTGAAGAGAGTCCCCGACACCGAGGCCCGTATCCGGGTAGACGCGTCGGGAGCCGCGATCGACGCGTCGGGGGTCAAGTACGAGATGAGCCCGTACGACGCCTTCGCTGTCGAGGCGGCGCTCCGTCTGAAAGAGGCCCGCGGCGACGGCGAGGTGACACTCGTGACGCTCGGCGAGTCCACGGCTCAAGAAACGCTGCGAAAGGGACTCGCTATGGGAGCGGACCGGGCGGTGCTCTTGACCGGGGATGTAAGCCTCGACGGGCTCGCCACGGCTAAAGCGCTCGCCGCGCAACTCGCCGAGTCCGACGCCGACCTCTTCCTCTTCGGAGTCAAGGCGGCGGACGACGACCAGAGCCAGGTCGGTCCCATGGTCGCGACCCTCACGGGTCGGCCGTGCGTCACGGGCGTGGCCACCTTCGAAGTCCAGGGCAACATGGCCGTATGCACTCGTCAGGTCGAAGGAGGCAGCGAGACCGTCGAGGTGGATCTGCCTGCGGTCCTGACGATGACGAAAGGGCCGAACGAACCTCGCCTCGCGGCGCTCAAGGGAATCATGGCCGCGAAGAAGAAGCCTCTCGAAGAGAAGCCGAGTCTGGGGGTCGAACCTCGCCTCCGCCTGGTTGGGCTTTCAGAGCCACCGGCCCGGGCAGCTGGACGCGTCGTAGGCGAAGGCGCGGACGCAGTTCCCGAGCTCGTGCGACTCCTTCGCGAAGAAGCGAACGCGCTCTAGTAGGAACCCCACCCCAACGTTTGGACGGAATACTATGGCGAACGTTCTCGCCTTCGTAGAGCAGAGAGATGGAGTCGTCGGTGCCGCCGCCCGTGAGGCCGTCGCCGTAGCTGCCCGTTTGGCGGCCCAGATCGGTGGCAGTGCACATGCACTCGTCATCGGCGGGCCGGGTCAATCCGGGGCGGTCTCCGAGTTGGGAGATAATGGCGCCGAGAGTGTCACCGTCGCGGAGCACGACGCACTCTCCGGATACAACCCGGAGGGGTACGCGGACGTTCTGGTCGCCCACATTCGAGATGGTGACTACGGCGCAGTGGTGTTCGCTGCGACGACGAATGGGAAGGATCTGGCGCCTCGGGTGGCTGCACAGCTCGACGTCCCGCTGGCGACGGATGTTACCGATGTGGACGCAGAGGGCGGTACGGTAACCGCCGTGCGACCGGTGTTTTCCGGGAAGGCGTTCGCGCGACTCGCGATCGAAGCAACCCCTGCGATGATCTCGATCCGACCGAACGTATTCAGCGAGGACGCCCCCGCGGCTGCAGGCTCGGTCACAACCGTCACACCCGAGGTGAACGCTTCTGCCTGGAAGGTACGTGTGACGGGAACGGAGGCAGCGCAGGGTGGGGCCAAGGACGTGGCCGAAGCCTCCGTCGTGGTGTCGGGTGGCCGCGGGATGAAAGACCCTGAGAATTGGACCCTATTGGAAGAGCTTCGTGATGCGATTGGGTCCGATGCGGCTTTGGGTGCATCTCGGGCCGTCGTTGACGCGGGGTGGCGCCCCCACGGAGAGCAAGTCGGCCAAACGGGCAAGACTGTGGCGCCCAAGCTCTACATCGCGGTTGGTATTTCGGGTGCCATCCAGCACCTGGCCGGGATGAGGACCGCGAAGACGATCGTTGCGGTCAACCGAGATGCGGACGCTCCGATCTTCGGTGTGGCCGACTACGGTATCGTGGGAGACCTCTTCGAGGTCGTCCCTCGTCTCACCACGGAGATTGCGGCACTTCGAGCCGACGGCTGAGGTGAGGGTGTCTGCTCGGTAGCGGCGGAGTGATCGGGGCCTCCCCTCACTGAATGGGGGCCTCCCTTCACTTAGTGGGCGTTCTCTCAGGGATGGGGTCGCCCGCCAAGGAGTGGAATGGGATCGATAGGTCGCCCCCATCGCCACACCTCGAAGTGTAGGTGAGGTGCGGTGACGTTACCTGTTGCTCCGCTCGACCCTACCGTCTCACCGGCCTGCACCTCTTGTCCGACGGTCACCACGATTTCGGAGAGGTGGGCGTAGCCTGATCGGATGCCATCCGAGTGATCGAGCCAAACGATCTGACCGAAGCCCGATTGGGTGCCAGCGAAGGTCACCCGGCCGCGGAACATCGCCCCGACGGGAGTTCCCGTCGGGACGTCGAGGTCGACCCCTCGATGGATGTCCGGGGACCTGCCGAGCACCCTGAATCCGAAGCCACTCGTCAATGAGGCCTCGACCGGCCAACGGGGAAGCTGGCATCCGGACGATAGGACGGCTGCCGCGACCCAAACGACCCTTGGGACCCGCACGCTAGATCGCCGGCACCGCCGGCGTGGACAATCCCTGGTCGAGCAGGATGACGTCGACGGGATCGCCGACCTCTACCGTGGCTTTCTCGGGAGGGATCACGGCCAGGCCGTCCGCGGAGGCGAGCCCACGGACGAGTCCCGAGAGCTGTGGACCGGTGAGTCGGGCCGTCATTGCGGACCCCTCACGGGTGATTCGGACTCGCTGGAAGTACGTGAGGTCAGCCGGAGCGTCGAAGCGTTCGCCCGCAGGGCAGCGGATCGTTCGACGTTCGACGTGTTGATGCCCTGCCAGCCGAAGGAGGAAAGGTCGGACAAAGAGTTCGAACGTGACGAAGGCCGAAGAGGGGTTGCCGGGGAGACCAAAGACGGGCTGCAAGCGGCCTGCTCGGGGGAGCCAGCCGAAGCTGATCGGAGACCCGGGGCGCATGCGAACCCGCCAAAAGTCTTGTCGATAGCCCAGCGTATCGAGGACACCCTTCACGAGGTCGGCTTCGCCCATGGAAGCGCCGCCGATCGTTACGAGTACATCCGCATCTGCTGCGAGGGCGACCCCTTCGCGGAGAGATGCCTCGGTGTCCTTCGCGATTCCACAGTCGGTCACCCTCGCGCCAATCGCTTCGGCCATCGCGGCGAGCATAGGCCGGTTCGATTCTGGAACTCCGCGGCCCGCTCGGACTTCGTCGTACTCCTCCGACGTCTTGAGCTCGTCCCCTGTGCTCAGGAGCGCGACGACGGGTGCCCGATGAACGGTCACGCGCGTACGCCCGGCCGCCGCCAGTACGCCTACCGTTCCCGCCGTGACGGTATGTCCTGGTAACAGCAGGGGGTCACCCCGCTGCATGTCTTGGCCTGCTTCGCGGATGTGTCGTCTTTGATCCCGATCACTGCGGATCTCGACCGTGCCCGTGATCACTTCGGCGTCCGTGTCTTCCACTCGCACGATCGAGTCGGCTCCAGAGGGGACCGGCGCGCCTGTCATGATACGTACCGCGGTCCCGGCAACGAGCTCGATGTCGGCGTCGCCGCCGGCCCGCACGACTCCCGTAACCCGAAGACGCACTGGGTGCGCTTCAGTCGCTCCGGCTACGTCCGCCGCCCGGACCGCGTAGCCATCCATCGCGCTGTTGTTCCAAGGGGGTAGCGTGGCCGTTGCCTTCACCTCGGTGGCGAGTGCACACCCCAAGACGGCCTCGAGCTCCCGCTCTTCGTGTTCGAGGGGGGAGGCGGCCTCGAGAACCCGGGCCCGCGCTTCGCGCACGTCCAGCCAATCGGCGGACCGGCCCTCGAAGCTGGACGCGGACCGCGGCGCGTTCATCGGGGCTCGGCTACCACCGGTAGAGTAAGGAGACTACCAAGGCACTCTTCCAGAGCCACTCCCCGTCGTCGACCGCGGTGAAATTCCGCTCCGGATCAGCGTAGCCCGGAGGTGTATCCAACTCCCAGAGGGAGAAGAGCCACTCGCCTCTGAGCGCGAATCGGTCGGTCAGGAACAGTCGGGAGCCGAGCCCCAGACTCCCGTAAAAGGATGTCCCGAAGTCGAAGACATCTTCGGCCAACAACTGGTCGTCGAGATCCGACCCTGACGCGGCTCCAAATGCCATCCCGCCCCCGGCCGACAAGAATGGGGCGAGGCGGTTCCACGACCGTCGGCCCGTAAAGGTGAAGCGTAGGCGGGCGTCCAGCATCATGACGGACCCGTCTGCTACACCGATGACTCGATCTCCCTCCTCTCTCCCAGGGTCGACGACATCTCGGTCGGCCTTGAGATAGCTCGCGACCCCTTCGAACGAGAGGGGGCCACTCAGTTCGACTGCGTACCTGAGTCCAAGGAGCGGTCCACTCCCGGGTCCGTAGCCGAACCGACCCGTACTGGTCGAGGCGTACCCGCCGAAGGGCCCGGCCTCCTGGCCACGCTCCAAGTACTTGAACGGAGATGGTATAGACTGTGCGTCGAGAGGCAGCGCTGCGATGAGGAGAATCGCGGCACAAATCGCGTGACTTCGAAGTTCGGATAACTGCATGCGAGAGAATCAGTCCGGATTCGGCGGAAAATGCAATGATTGACGCTCTGGGGCGCGACCGGCAAATTCTTGGGGTGGCGACGGTTGCGGTGTCTCCGTCGCACACTTTAACCCCTCCAGCACACGATCGTTTCAGCGCGATGTTACTTCGACGCGGGCTCTTCCCCAGGATGTTGCTCGCCTTTGGTTGTGTGTGTGTGCCGGCCCCATTCTCGTTGGCCGCTCAGGAACGCGCGACGGTCTCCCTCGAGGAGAACTTCCGGCGTGAGCCCAACGGACTCGTCCTGGCGCAAGTCTCTGCAGGTACCGAGGTCCGGGTGCTGGCGGTGGAGGCGAATTGGACCCAGGTCGAACTCGAGGGGTGGGTCTGGCTCCGGTCGATGCAGCGTACCGACGACCAGGGAATGGACCTCGTCGTCACCGAGCCTGGGGGAGAGAATCTGAGGGCCGGACCCTCCGGGACGATCCTCGCTCGCCTCGAAGAGGGTACGTTACTCGAGGAGCTTGGTCGTGACCCGGCTTGGGGAAGGGTGAGTCGGGTCGGATGGATCTGGTCGGCCTCCCTCTCGGACGCCGCGGCAAGCGGTGGACCGGCATCCTCCAGCGCTGGGTCGGAGCCGGTGGAGAGAGAGCCCACCGCGGCTGCGGCAGCACAGACACCTGGGGGCGTCCGTAGCGCACCGCAGGGAGGCCCGATCCTGGCGGCCCCGGACGGAGACACGCTCGCGATCGCCGAAGCAGCTGCTGACTTAGAGGTGGTCCGTCGGGAGGGCAGTTGGGCGCGGGTGCGCCTCGAGGGGTGGATGTGGATGCCCCAAGGCCAAGAGGCCGGACCGAGTACCCCTGCGCAGCCGACCGCCCTGGAGCCGGCCGACCTCGCGGCCGACCCCGAGGCGTACGCGGGACGGGTGGTCGCGTGGACCGTGCAGTTCATCTCTCTCGAGCGTGCCGAGGTCGTGCGCACGGACTTTTTCGAAGGCGAACCGTTCTTGCTCACTCGCTTCGGTGACTCGGATGGCCCATTCGTGTACGTGGCCGTCCCGCCTGCTCGGGTGACGGAGGTCGACGGACTCGTACCTCTAGAGAGAGTCTTGGTTACGGGTCGAGTGCGGACCGGAGCGTCACGGCTGACTGGGGCCCCGATTCTCGATCTCATGTCGATCGAAAGGACCCGCTAGGTAGGTGAGAATGGGAACGGGACATGCGGGTGGGCGGTGGAGGCTGGGGCGCATCCCGGCCATCTGGGTACTGCTCGGAGGCGGTTTGGCGTGCTCCGGAAGCCAGACGGCGGTGGTGCTACCGCCACTCGAGATGGTCGTGGCGGCGGGCGACCAGCAGTATGGGACGGTCGGCCAGCAGCTCCAAGCCCCGCTCCAGGTGGTTGCCCGTGTACTGACGACCCGGTTACCCCGCGTCGACGTGCCCATTGTGTGGAGTGTCGAGTCGGGTGACGCCGAGATCGTCGGGGTCGAACGAATGTTCACCGACTCTGTCGGGTCGGCGAAGACGACGGTTCGCCTGGGAACGACGGTCGGCGAAGTAACGGTCCGCGCACAGGCGGATGTCGACAACGGGGCGAGCGCTCTCTTTCAACTCCATGTGGTCGATCGGCCGGAAGTCGACGCCATCGTACCGGCTTCGGCGGCGCCTGGAGCGTCCGTGGTGCTCTCCGGTCGGAACTTCAGTCCTGAGCCAGATGCGAACGTGGTCTTGTTCTCTGGCTTCAGGGGCCGGGTTACAGAGGCAACGACTTCGTCGTTGACCGTGACGGTTCCACCGTGTCTGATGCCGATGCAGACGGAGGTTACGGCCCAGCTCGGCGGGGTCGCGAGTGTTTCTCGGAGCTTATCCGTCGCCGGTGGTCAGCCTCCCACGGAGATGGCAGTCGGTGAAGTCCGTGACCTGACAGATCCAGACGGCTTCGATTGCGTGGCTGTGTCCGGGAGTTCAGACGCTCGCTACCTCGTGATCGCGCAATCGACGAGCTCAGTTGGAGCCGCGAGCCACCCCGTCGAAGTGATCGGGTCTGCGTGGTCGCCGACCGGGCCCCACGAGGTCAATCCGATGGCACGCCTGCGTGTCGAGTCGGAGTCGGTCACCGGGCTGGGTGCAATACCCGATCGCCAGACACTTTGGGACGAGGAGCTCCGAAGGGAAGAACGTCGCATGACGCGAGGTCGTCCAACCGGAAGCCTGGGCGCGTCCGCGCTGGAAGGGCCGGCGCGAATACCGAGCGTCGGTGAGCGCCGGACGTTCCAGATCTTTGAGGCTCCAGGCCTGTTCAGCGAGGTCTCGGCTGTGGCCCAATTCGTAGGAGAGAGAGCCGCATTCTTCGTGGATGAGGCTGCTCCTACAGGCGGGTACACCACCGCGGACCTCGCCGAGTTTTCCGCTCGTTTCGACGACTTCATCGGGCCCACAGTCGATGAGACCTTCGGCAACGCTTCGGATCTAGACGGCAACGAGAGGATCGTCATTCTCCTTTCTCCCGAGGTGAACGCGCTTACGCCCCGTGGCTCGCTGGGCTTCGTAGCCGGCTTCTTCTTCGGATTGGATCTCCTTCCGGAGCAGGAGGGAAGCAATGCGGCAGAGATCTTCTACTCCTTGGTGCCGGATCCGAACGGGGTGCACTCCGACCCTCGTCCCAGAGACCAACTCCTGGAGCTGATCCCGGCCATCCTGGCGCACGAGTACCAGCACATGGTGAACTTCAACGAACGCGTGTTGAAGGCCGGCGCCGAAGCGAACGAAGCGGTTTGGCTCTCCGAAGGGTTGGCCCAGTATGCTGAGGAGCTGGTGGCCCGCGCATACGAAGATGCCGGGGACACAGAAGGCGCGGTCCTCTTCCGGCGAGGTACGCAGGATCGTTCCAGGCGCTATCTCAGCGGTCCCGATACGGTCTCGCTGATCGTGTCGGTCGGGCAGGGTTCGTTGGCTGAGCGGGGGGGTGGATTTCTTTTCACGCTGTACTTGGCCGACCGTTTCGGGGTGGAGCTCCCAGGGGAGCTCGTGAGCACGACGAGGACGGGGGTGGAGAATGTAGTTGGTGAGACCGGGGCGGAGTGGAGCGACCTCCTTTCGGACTGGTGGTCCGCCGTCTGGTTGGATGATCCCTCGGACCCTCCACCCTCACCGGAACTGGCCTACGGTGACGTGGATCTGCGCGCCTTTGTGGGAACTCCCTATCCGCTCGAGGCCATGGATCTAGGTCAGCAGACGTTTTGGCTGACCCGCTCGATGCGCTCCTCCTCGGTTGCCTACTACACTGTGGCGCCGCCCGCGGACGGATCTACGATTCTCCGTGTCGCTGGGTACGCGGGAGGGGCTAGCTTGCCGGTCGCCGGAACCCGACTGCGGATCATCCGGATCGAATGAGTGTTTCTTCTGGGTAGTGGTGGGTAGTTACGTTCAATGGACGATTCAGTGACAATGCACTGAATCTTCCCCACTTGGCCGACGTAGGGACCAAGGTTCACGCGTAAGGGGTTACGGCGGTACGAGATGCGTTGCTCGACATGCGGAGAGACGCTCCAGCCTGGGGCGGTGCGGTGCCCGACGTGTGGCACGTCGACGCCCGTGGGTATGGCAATCGCCCGTCCATCAGGGGTTCGTAGATGTCCCCGTTGCTCGTACCAAGGCGAGGGGATGCCGTACTTTCGCCGGGCTGGCCATGTGGGACTCCTGGTCGGGGCCTCGCTCTTCACCTACGGCTTTGGTGGTCTGGTTTATTGGCTCGCCCGCCGAAAGCACCTTGTTTGTCCGAGGTGTGGTCTTGGGTGGGAGAACGCGTCTCGCGCTCTCGCCGTTACCGGGCCGGAGCCGGAACAGAAGCTGATCGCCTCACAGCCTGAGGAAGTTCTACCCAGCGGAGGGATGAAGCGCCGCGCACTCGGCACGATCATGGTCTTGATGGCCAGCTTGATGGTGCTAATCGGGTTCGTGAACTGGGAAATGGTGATGGTGGCCTTCGGGTCGGTTCTCGGTGGAGGAGGGTCGCTGACTTTCTACTGGGGATGGCAAGGGCTTCAGTCCCGTCGGAAAGCCATCATGCAAGGGTTGCAGCGGAAGATCTTGAGGCTAGCCAACCTTCGCGGTGGTACGCTGACCGTCACCGACGTCGCAGCGGATCTCGACGTGGCTCTCCCCGCTGCCGAGAAGATTCTCGAGTCGATGGACGACGGGTTCCGAGTCCGCTCCGACATCTCGAAGGACGGTGTCCTGTACTACGAGTTCCCTGAAATCGTTCACCGGAAGGAGCTCGATGCGTTGGCCTCGGGACGGAGGATCGGCCCCGGCGACTGAGCGATGCGGGCGAGCGTCAGGCTTACGAGGATCGTGCCCGCCCCGACGATCTGGAGTCTAGTCGGGACCTCTCCTAGCCAGAGCCACGCGACGACCAGTGCCGCGACGGGGACGAGATTCGAGTAAACCGCGGTCCGATTGTTCCCGAGTCGCTCGACCCCTCGATACCAGATGAGGTAGGCGATCCCTACGGCGAGCACGCCTCCGTAGACGACCGCTGCCCAGATGTCTGGCGTTAGATCCGCGAGCGGTGTGCGGGCCAGTTGCGGGAGCCCCATCATGACGATGGGCGGAGTGCCCACATAGAGCGTCCATGCTGTGACACGCAGCGCCCCGTACTTCTCAACGGGGGAGCGGCCCCCGACGGTGTAGGCCGACCAAAGGACGGCGGCAACGACCATCAGGATGTCGCCCTTGAGGGTATCGACGGAGAGTGCTAGTCCGTGTGGACCGCCGACAACAACGAGGGTCATGCCCACCAGAGTGCCCACCACACCGGTTAGTAGCCAGGGTGACGGGCGCTCGTGACCGGCGATCGCTGAGAAGGCCACTGTCCAGACCGGCGTGGTGGCCAGGAGGAGGGATGCGTTCCCCGCGAGCGTCCAGTCGATCCCGACAATAAAGCAGAGCTGGTAGGCTAGGTTCCCGAGAGTGCCGAGGACCAAGATGCGGGGAAGGTCCGCGCGATCGAGGCGAGGGCGGCACGGACCCCTACGCAACAGTACGGCGAGCGTGCATGCCGCGAGCGGGAATCGGAGCGCGTTGAAGGCGAGTGGCTCTACCGTCGCCAAAGCGGCTTTCACAACCGAGAAGTTGACGCCCCAAATCAAGGTGAGCACCAACAGCGAGAGGTCCGCTGTGCCCCTCGGCCTGCTTAGTCGCACCAGGGACACATGGCTGTTGTGTATCGCGGTTGCATTGCGATAAGTTTGAAGAGTTCTGAGCGGCCCACCAAGCACAAAGTGGTGCATGTCCGTAGCCAAAGTACTCCGGCTCGATGAGTATCGGGATCGGAGGCAACAGAGATCATCGCTGAGTCGAGTTCTCTCGGCGTGGAATGAGCAGCGCTCAGCGCTTCACGATAACCTCGTAGAGGTACTTCGTCTCGCGGGCGCGGATCGTGCCGCAATCGTATGGATCGACGAGTACGGCCCGGGGCAGGTCCATCCGCACTTGGTGGTGGACTTGGCGAGTGACCAGCCCCGTCGGCACTTTCCAGAAGGCCCACTCCATCTTGCGTGGCAGGCGGGAGTGCCCGGCACCTGTGACGAGGTTGGCGATCGGAGCACTCCGTTTGGCGGTGCGTTCGCCGTGGCTCTTGGCAGCGACGGGGGACGCGGGTGGTTCTTGATCGCGGACACGACGACGACACGAGATGTACTGGACGATGCCACGAGGGAACAGATCCTCTTCCTCGCAGGCGAGTGCTCGGCGATTGTCCTGCATCGGGACCTCGACGCGGACGATACTGAACAGGCCACCCGCTTTCCCGGGTGGCGAATTCTCGAGGACCTCGACGACCGACCAGGGGACGCGCACGACCGCGAGATCCATGAGCGTTTCATGGTCGGGCGCATTGTTACAATGTACCTCGATGACGATCTCGTCGTTCCGGAGTATCAGCGTACGGAGCAGGTCGCCCGGGTTCGGGAGGAGCTAGGACTTGCGGCGTCCGCGGATTCTCGAGAGCTGTTGGCGGTGCTCGACGCGTACGAGCGGGGAGAACTCTCTTCGTTGGCGACGGCATTGGTCACAGCTGGAGCATCGGCAGAACGTGCAGACCACGTTGCGGGCGCCATGGAGTTCTACCGGCTTGCCTTCCGAGTCGCCGCTGAGCTTGCGGACGCTCGGGTGGCGTTTGAGGCCGCACGCCTCCAGGGAAGGGTGCTACGTCGGCGCGCGATGTGGGGGGAGGCGATCGAGCTGTACAGGCTAGCGTCTGAGGTCGCAGTGGCGATCCAGGCCCACGACCTCGTCGCTCGTGCAATGGTTGGTGTGAGCGTGATCCAGCGCGAGCGCGGAAATCTTCCAGCTGCGCGTGCGACGCTGGAGGAGACCGAGGCGATCGCCAACAGATCCGGCGATCCGGAGGCGATCGGACTTGTCCACCACGATGCCATGCTCCTTGAGCTGGTGGCTGGAGACCGGACACAAGCGATCCGCCGTGGGTGGCAAGCACTAGGAAGTTACCAGGATCCACGGTCGAGGACG
Organism: Longimicrobiales bacterium; assembly: GCA_965223235.1. Taxonomy (GTDB): domain Bacteria; phylum Gemmatimonadota; class Gemmatimonadetes; order Longimicrobiales; family Gaopeijiaceae; genus UBA2589. Next base: position 11,112 of record CBDCVV010000015.1, on the reverse strand, counting down.
CGGTGCCTCGCCGGTGTAGCGGGCGTTCTCATGGAAATGGGCGATCATGACGCTGCGGAGGATGCGTATCGGGTCGTCACGGCCATGTCTGAAGAGGTGTACTACTTGGTGTACGCGTACGACGCGCTGGCCTACCTGGCCGCAACCCAAGGGGACGACGTCGCTTTCGAGGCGAGGGCGCGCGAATGTGACCGTCTCGGCTGGGAGACCGGTCCGCTCTCCGCGAAGGCCGAGATTTTATACTTCCGAGGGCTTTCGTACCGAGAGCTCGGGCGTTTGGGAGAAGCTCGCGAGTGGCTTTCGCGAGCGGTCGATTTTTGCGGGAAGCACGGATTCGCGAGGACTCTCTTCTTGGCCGAGGAGGCCCTCGCTACGCTGTCCTCTCGCTCGACTCCGTCGATCGAGCCTCTCCCCTCGGCACCGCCCGAAGTGCGGGATGGTCTCCGGGCGATGCGAGAGGCCCTCGTAGGCGCAGGAGTCTCTTAGCCTATTCCGATCTTGGTCAGCTTGCCCGAACCCGGCTTCTAGGCGCCGGGATCCGGGGTGTGAGCACCAGGATCCGGGGTATGAGCACCGGGGTCAGGTGTGTGCGCGCCTGGGTCCGGGGTGTGAGGCCCCGTGATGCTTTGTGTGCCGCATGCGGCCATTCCGAATACGGTGAAGCAGACCAGTAGCATCCGTAGTGTTGATTTCATCGGGCGGTTCCTCGGGGAGGTGGGCCTCGGCACTGGAGATGGATCATTCCGCCGAGCGCGAATCGGGACCTGAACTTTCGAACGGCTGGGAGACGCTGTAGTATCCTTTTCTCCTTGAGCTATGTCTTTTTCGAAGATCCGTGGTGTTCGTTACCCTTCTGTCCCGTGACCCGGCGTTATACAGCTCGGTTGCCACAGTGCCGTTCACGCCGGTCGTCGCGCGGGCGCGGTCGTGGAGCCGGGTCCTGTGGCTGCTCCGGGAGCGACCGATCACAGATTTGGTAGTCGACTCTGCGGCACTCGAAGCCGGGGCCGATCCGAGTGCTCTACTTCAGGACGTACGTCGTCGCTTTCCTAGCGTCGGGGTCCTGTTCGTGGCCCGTGCCGGTGTGGGACCCCGCACGATGCTCCGGCTCGCTCGGGCCACGGTTCCGGGGCTCACGCTCGCAGGGTACGACGGGGGAATGTCCGGTGTTCAGGTCGCGCTCGCGGCGTCGGTACGGAGGAATACCAGTGCACGTCTCTTGCGAGCGATGAGAACCCGAGGCGGGCCGCTCGGCCGCCGAGCCGCTTCGGCGGCGATGTCCGGAGCTCTTTTCGGATGGGGTGCGGACGATCTCGCGCGAAAGTTCGGGTGGACGCGCGCCCATTTCGGGGTGCGTCTCAAGCAGGCCGGATTGCCGTCGCCGGGTCACCTACTCGTGTGGGCTCGCGTACTGCATGCGGCTCGATGGCTTCCAGAGCGTGGCCGGACCGCTGAGAGCGTGTCCCGACAGTTGGGTTACGCCAACGGAGCCGTCTTCCGCCGCACACTTCGCAACTACTTGAACCGTACCCCGTCTCAGCTGATCTCCGATGGCGGGTTTCCGGTAGCGTGTCGAGCCTTTCTTGACGAAACTGTTGGGAGTCCTAGCGTTCCTGCAGGCCGAGTCGTGCCTGACCCCACACCGATTGGTGTCGAATAAGACGAAGATGAGACAATTCACGGATTCGGAAGGGCGAAGCTGGGTGGCCTTGGCTCGGGAGTCGAGTGGGCCAGATTACAAGGGACGATACCACCTCGTGCTCGCCTCTGAGGACGGCTCGGCAAAGGTCGAACTCACGGACATCCGGTGGAACAGCGAGCGGACCGCTCGTCGCACGGTAGATACCATGTCGACCGTCGAGCTCCGGCGGCGGCTGCGATCGGCATCCGGGCGCGGCGGCGCCCGCTAGACCGCGGCACGATCGCCGCGCACCGGGGGTCCACCCGGCTCGACGAGATCCGAGCCATAGAGTATCCCGAAGCCTCGGACACGATCTTTCTGAACGCTGCGAGTTGGGGTTTGCTCCCCATGTCGGCGGCAAGAGAGGTCAGTGACCTGATACTCCGTCGAAATCGCGCTGCGGGCTTCGAAGAGGTGGAGGCAGGGTCGATCCAGCATCGAGCCCGTTCTGCGGTCGCACGCCTCGTCGGTGCGGATTCGTCGGACGTTGCCCTTGCGCCGAACACTTCCTTCGGGGTGAACCTCGCCGCTTCACTCCTGCGAAGGGGTCCACCCGGTCGGATCGTTCTTACCGAGGGTGAGTTCCCAGCGAACGTGCTTCCGTTCCGACAGCTGGAGAGCGATGGCTTCCAGGTCGTGGTGGTCCCAGCAGGGGCCGATGGATTACCTGACGAGCAACGTCTTCTCGACGAGATCGATCACCCGAACGCGGTGGCACTGACCGTGTCCTCGGTCCAGTTCGCCACCGGGTATCGAGCCGACTTGCCTCCCCTCATCAACGCGTGCCGGTCGAAGGGACTGAGGGTCTTCGTCGATGCCATTCAGTCGGTCGGAGTCGTCCCTATCGACGTCTCAGCGCTAGGCGCGGACATCGTGGCGTGTGGAGGTCAGAAGTGGCTATGCGCTCCGTGGGGCTCGGGCTTCGCATGGATACGTCCCGACGTCCAACCGGCCTTCCCGCCACCGATGGTGAGCTGGCTCGCAACGGCGAGTGGGGCAGACTTCAACGACATGCTCCACTACCGGATGGATTGGCGGGGGAACGCTAGGAAGTTCGAGCTGGCGACGTTGGGGCTTCAAGACTACTTGGGACTGGCCCGGTCGGCGGAGATCTTCGCCGAGGCTGGCGTCGACGCGATCCGGGCTCATGTGTTGGCGCTTCACGAGCCTGTCCTCGATTGGATCGACCGGACGCCTGGTGCTCGCTTCGTCACGCCTGTGGACGAGCGGCACAGGGGCGGGATTCTTTCTTTCGTTCCGCCGTCGATGGATCGCGCCTCTGAAGCGCTCCAGGCGGCGGGTGTCGTCTTCTCGATTCGGGAAGGTGTCTTACGGCTCGCACCACACTTCTACAATACGCTTCCGCAAATGCATACCGTGGTTGAGGCGTTGGACTCGGCCCGGCGGTGAGGAAGCCTCGTCGTCATCAGCTCCGACTAGGCGTATGCGTTCCTCGTCGCAGGCCCTGGCGCGCACTCCGGGCAATACCCGGCAAGCTCGATCCGATACCCCGTCACGACGAAGCCGCCAGCCGGATGACGCAACCTCTCGATCTGGCGCGCGTCGATGTCTCCCACGAGATCCATGACCGCTCCGCAACCCAGGCAACGAGCGTGGTGGTGGGGGTCTGTACGGCCGTCGTACCGAGCCGATTGGTCGGCGTAGGTGAGCTTCACAGCGAGGCCGCACCCGACGAGTGTCTCGAGGCTCTTGTATACCGTAGCCAACGATATTGCCGGTAGCTCCGCCCTCACCGCCGAGAACACCTCATCGGCGGTCGGGTGGAGGGTGGTAGTGGCTAGGTAGCGGTACACTGCGGCGCGCTGCTCGGTGAAGCGGTGGCCGCTTTGCTCCAGCGCCTGGCGGAGGAGTGCGTCGTTGGAAGTCGAGTTCATGATCACAACGGGAACGTGTAGAGAGTAAGAATATGACGGCCGCACCTGGAGAACCACCGATCCTCACTTTAGAGCCCCTGATCGAAACAGTGCGGGGGGCCGTGGAATCGGAAGGCTGGTCCCTGTCCGGACTACAAAAAACGACGAGCCACCAGTTCGAGGGGAGGTGGGAAGGCGAGGCGACACGCAGCGCGTATGCGTTCTTCCATAGGGCGAATGGACCCGAGTGGGTTAGTGTGGATGTCTACCTTGACGAGACGTCTCGCGGTCTGAGGGGGAACATCGCCCTCGTTCTCGATCTCCTTCCGCTCCGAGAGCTTGGGGACGTGCCGGAAGTGCTCCAACGAGTTGCACGAGCATCCGCGTTGGCGCTCCCCGAGAAGCTTCGTCGACCGGTCACGCTCCGACTCCGGATGGACGACGCAGCAGCAGAAGTCTCGGAATCAGAGGTAGAGCTCCGATTGAAGGTGCGGCTGCCGGCAACGGGGCTCAAAGCCGGAGTTACAGCGACGACCGCACAGATACGCGAAATCATGGATTCGTTCGCGGCTTTGCTCCGAGTTCAGGAGTTGATCGACCTCGTCGACCTCGTCGAGGAGTAGGGTAGGGTCAAAGTCTCCGCGGATCCCGCAGGAGCCGCAGACCATTGGCGACGACTACGATGGTCGAGCCCTCATGGCCGAGGACCCCCGCAGTCAGCCCGATCCACCCCGCGAGTGCTGCGATCACGAGAAGGCCCATCATCGCAACAGAGAAGGCGAGGTTCTGACGCACGATCCTCCTTGTTCGCCGGCTCAATCGAATTGCCCGGGCTAACGATCGAAGGTCTTCCCCCATGATCACCACGTCGGCCGTTTCGAGGGCTACGTCGGTGCCCGCGCCGCCCATCGCGACGCCAACATCGGCCGTGGCTAGGGCCGGTGCATCGTTGACCCCGTCTCCCACCATCGCCACCGGTCCGTGTCGTTGTAGGTCGCGGAGGAGAACGGTCTTGCCCTCGGGTCGAAGCGAGGCGTGTACCGTGTCGATACCGACCTCCTCAGCGATTGCCTGTGCAGCCGCCTCCCCGTCTCCGGTGAGCATGACCACCTGCGTCACGTCGAGCGCGCGTAGCTCCTCGATTGCATCGCGGGCGTAATCTCGGGCCCGGTCCCGAATCGAGATCACCCCGCTCCAACGACCGTCGACCGCTACGTGTACCTCAGTGGCCCCCACCGTGTGCTCGCTCGGCGCTGGCGCGGCGACGGCCGACCCTGTTTGCTCTTCGACCCAAGTCTGTCGGCCAACCGCCACATCGAATCCCTCCACACGAGCCTGTACACCCATCCCCGTGGTCGAGGCGAATGTGGACGGTTCAGGGATGGGAATACGTCGCTCAGTCGCGGCAATCGAGATCGCTTTGCCTAAGTGGTGCTCGGATCGGGACTCCGCGGCCGCCGCGAGCCGGAGGAGCCTGTGTACGGAATCGGGCGTCTGCTCGGCTGTCCGAATCTCGATCACCTCGGGCCTGCCTACGGTCACCGTCCCGGTCTTGTCCAGCGCGAATGAGTGGACATCCGCGAGGGCGTCGAGATGCGCGCCGCCCTTGAATAGGATGCCGTGGCGGGCGCCGTTGGACACAGCCGATACAATGGTGGCAGGGATCGAGATCACGAGAGCACATGGGGAGGCGACTACGAGGAGCGTCATAGCTCGATAGAACGCGTCGTCGAATGGTTCCCCGAATCCGAGCCACGGAATTAGAATCGCCAGGATAGCGGCGACGATGACGGCGACTGCGTAACGACCCTCGACATCTTCGATCCAGCTCTGGGTAGGCGCCTTGGCGTCGCGGGCTTCCTCCACAAGGCGGATGATGCGTTCTAGCGCCGTGTCGTCTGCCGGCCGCGTCATCTGCAGGTCAATCGACCCTGCTCCGTTCAGTGTGCCGGCGAAGACTGCTGATCCAACTTCTTTTTGCACCGGAATCGACTCACCGGTGAGTGTGGATTCGTCTACAGATGAAGCGCCTAAGACGACGGTCCCATCCACCGGGATCCGGTCACCGGGCAGTACGCGCACCACATTCCCGGGTTCGAGGTCGGCCAGGGGTGTCGAGCGGGGCGGGCCCTCACTGACGAGAAGCGCTTCTTCCGGGCGCAGCTCAACGAGACTCTGAATCGAGGTGCGAGTGCGCCGGAAGGCATACGTCTCGAGCGTGTTGCCCAGTGAGAAAAGGAAGAGGAGCACGGCGCCCTCGAGCCAGTGCCCAACGGCGGCTGCCCCTAGAGCCGCCAAGATCATCAAGGCATCGACGTCCACTTCTTTCCGCGCCATCGCTTTCACGGCACGGACCGATGCGTCGGAACCGGCCGCTATGTATGCGACCAGAAGTGCCGGGAGTGTCGCCTCGGCGAGGCCAGCGACGGGCGCCAGCCATCCCACCAACAAGCCTCCCAGCGCTACGAGAGTCGCAGTGAGCTGAACGTCGAGGCGGTCCGGTTTCGAGCTGGTCAGCTCGTTGCAGCAGTGAGTCCCCATCGGCCTTATCGAGAATGATTATTGATAAGGTACTCCAATCGTCGCTGAGCCGGTACGCCGTATCGCCGTAGCGGTCCTCCCGTGAATACGATCGATCTTGGCGCTGTCCGTCGCTCGGTGCAGATTGGGCTTAACAACATGCCCATCCCGTCGAACGGGGAGACCAGCCGCACATGAGTAGCAAATCCGGAGCACTCGACGCCCTTCTTCAAGAGAACCGGCGTTTTGCTCCGCCGGCCGCTTTCGCGGCGGACGCGGTGGTGTCCGAGCACGATGTCTATGAACGGGCGGCTGCGGATCGGGAGGGGTACTGGGCCGATTGGGCCGCGGAGCTCGATTGGTTCGAGCCCTGGCACACCGTCTCAGAGTGGACGCCGCCTCACGCCAAGTGGTTCGTCGGCGGTCGCCTCAACGTCTCCCACAACTGCCTCGATCGACACGTCGAGGCCGGGCGAGGCTCTCGGACCGCCCTGATCTGGGAGGGTGAGCCGGGAGACACTCGGAGCTACACGTATGAAGAGCTACTGAAGGAAGTCTCCCGTTTCGCGAACGCGTTGCGGAGGCTGGGGGTCGAAAAAGGCGATCGAGTCACGATCTACCTCCCGATGATTCCCGAGGCGGCCGTGGCGATGCTGGCGTGTACTCGGATCGGTGCGATTCACTCCGTGGTATTCGGAGGCTTCAGTCCGGATTCGCTCGCGGACCGTAACAACGATGCAGAATCGAAGGTGCTCATCACCGCTGACGGGGGCTGGCGGCGAGGCGGTGTGGTCGCCCTCAAGGAGAATGCCGATCAGGCGCTCCTCCATTCACCCACCGTGGAGAGTGTGGTTGTGGTGGCAAGGGGAGGGGAACTCACAGAGCGGACCCCTGTCGACATGATGGAGGGGCGGGACTTTTGGTATCACGAGCTGCTTGCCGCCGAGTCGGACGATTGTCCACCGGAGTCGATGGACGCCGAAGATACGCTCTTCATCCTCTATACCTCGGGCACGACCGGGAAGCCAAAGGGCGTCGTGCACACCACGGGCGGCTACCTCACGCAGGCGTACGCGACCACGAAGGTCGTCTTCGATCTGAAGGACGACGACGTGTACTGGTGTACGGCCGACGTCGGGTGGATCACCGGCCACAGCTACATCGTGTACGGCCCGCTCGCGAATTGTGCTCAGGTCGTCATGTACGAGGGAGCTCCGGACACACCGACGAGAGGGCGGTTTTGGGAGCTCTGCGAGAAGTATGGAGTCACGATCTTCTACACTGCACCCACTGCGATTCGCGCGTTCATGCGCTGGGGCGACGAGTGGCCAGAGAGGTCGGACCTCTCTCGGCTACGACTCCTCGGAACGGTCGGAGAGCCGATCAATCCCGAGGCGTGGATGTGGTATCACGAGGTGATCGGCGCAGAACAGTGTCCGATCGTGGATACGTGGTGGCAGACCGAGACCGGCGCGATGATGATCACCCCGCTCCCCGGGATCACCGAGACCAAGCCAGGCACCGCTACCCGGCCCTTCCCGGGGATCGAAGCCGAGATTCGCACGGAAGACGGCTCTCCCGCTTCGGCCGGATACCTAGCGATTACCTCTCCCTGGCCTTCGATGCTCCGCACCGTGTGGGGGGATGACGAGCGTTTTCGGGAGACCTACTGGTCCAAGTGGGAGAACGTCTACTTCCCTGGGGATGGGGCCAAGCAAGACGAGGATGGGTACTTCTGGATTTTGGGTCGCGTCGACGATGTCCTGAACGTCGCGGGACATCGTATTGGTACGATGGAGGTGGAGAGCGCGCTGGTCGACCACCCCGCCGTGGTGGAGTCGGCCGTGGTCGGAAAGAGCCATGAGATCAAAGGGGAATCGATCGCCGCCTTCGTGACGCTCAAAGAGGGGATCCCTTCTTCCGACGAGCTCATGGCCGAACTGAGAAACCACGTCGGCCTCAAAATCGGTGCGATCGCGAAGCCGGAGATGGTGGTCTTTACCGCGGACCTCCCGAAGACGCGATCCGGGAAGATCATGCGAAGACTCCTCCGCGACATTGCGGAAGGGCGCGCCGTGGGAGACACCACCACTCTCGCAGACCCGGCCGTCGTGCGTCGTCTGCAACAGCTGCACGAGGAGGAGTAGAGTCGGCCTGTAGCTCCGGCTACGACTCCGCCATGGGATCTGGAATCGGAGGAGCCTTGCGGGCGCGTTCCTCCGCTGACTTCTCCTTGATCTTTCTCGCGGGCACCCCGACGTACACCCAATGGGGCTCGGTACTCTTGGTGAGCATGGAGCCCGCCCCGACCATCGAGTCGTCGGCGACGTGCGTCCCTGCGAGCACCGTGGCGTGATAGGTGATCCGAACCCCCCGTCCGATTACCGTCTTCGGTAGATAGACGATCCTGCCGTCCACAATGTTGTGGGAGTGGGAGTAGATGTTGGCGAAGTCGGACACCGACGACCCGTCGCCGATCTCGATCCCTCCCCGGTCATCGAGCAAGACATGTCTGTGGATCACGACGTTGTCTCCGAGCTCCAAGTTGTAGCCGTAGGAGACTCGGACGTGTGTGAACGCCTTGAAGTTCTTTCCCACACGACCGAAGACGTGCCGAGCAAGGAGCCGGCGCAGACGGATTCCGAGGTCGACGTTCTCTCCCAAGGCGCTGCGATCGAACATCTCCCAAAGCCACAGGAGAGGCTTACGCGGAGCGTAGCGCTTCTCGTCGAGCTCCTCGTAGTACTCGGGCTCCAGCGTCACGTTGCGGGGATCGAGCTGAGCCAGGGCTACACGCTGCGTGAGGCCCAGAGTCGCGCGATCGGTAGCGGAGAGACCTGGAAAGTAGAGGTCCGTCAGAATGTCCCGAACCAAGTCGTTCCGGTCGACCGTAGGGTCTGTCAGGGCCTCGCCGAGCCAGGCGAGCCACTCGCGATACAGGGAGTCGGCATCCGGCGCAACGGGGGCCGCTCGCAGAGGTAAGAAGGACATGGCTGGACGCTAACGGGAATGGATCTGGTGGCAAGGCTGTCAGGCTGCTCGCACCCCATTAGACTTACCGCAGGTCAACCTCAACGAGTTCAGAAGATGCACGACGTCCTCAGACAGCGACTGATCCGAAAGATCGAGACCCTCCCGGACGAGCAAATCTATCAAGTGCTCGACTACATCGAGTTCTTGGAAGGGAAGTATGCGGTGGCGCCTGATGTCGAAGCGTCCGGCTTACAGAAGTTTGCCGAGGGCCTCGAGGACAAGATGCGTCGGCGTGCCGTAAGCCCCAGCACGATTCGGGAGGCCTTTCAACTCATCTCGGCCGCCGATCGAGTACTGTCCGGCGTATCGTCGGCGGGGCGACAGATACTCAACGACCTCAACCAAGTGGTGGAGTCCGACCCCGATGGCCAGGCCCCGTCCGAGGACGAGGCGGTCCATATCGAAGCCGACCCGCGCAAGGACAAGAGCTAGCGGTCGTACGTTGACGGTTTCCGAGGGTCCGGATATCGTTTTCGATGCATCCAGCAAGGCCCTTTTGTGCGACCTCGTTCGCCCGCGTCGAGCCGCTCCCCCGGAGCATGACCAGCGCGGGCGTTCGTCATTTCCGCCATCGGTGACGCCATGACCGAACCCTCTGCCTACGCGAGGATCGTGAAGGAAGCACTCACGTTCGATGATGTGCTCTTGATACCCGGTCACTCGGAGGTGCACCCGAAGGACACGGACATCTCGACTCTGGTGACCCGCTCCATCCGGATGAACATCCCGTTGTTGGCAGCCGCGATGGATACCGTGACGGAGTCGGCGATGGCGATCCAGATGGCGCGTGAAGGTGGGATCGGCATCATCCACAAGAACCTCTCGCCAGCTCGTCAAGCCGAAGAGGTAGACCGGGTGAAGCGGTCCGAGAGTGGGATGATCCTCGACCCCATCACATTGAAGCCGGGTGCCACCCTCCAGGATGCACACGAGCTCATGGCTCGCTTCTCGATCAGCGGCGTGCCGATCGTGGAAGGGGACGGGCGCCTGATCGGGATTATCACCAACCGAGACCTGCAATTCGAAACGGATCTCTCCCGGCCCATTGTCGAGGTGATGACCTCCGAGAACCTCGTCACCGTTCCGAGAGGCACGACCCTCGACCAGGCTCAGGAGATCCTACATCGCCACCGCATCGAGAAGCTCCCGGTGGTCGACGAGAGAGGACACCTTCACGGCCTGATCACCGTGAAGGACATCTTCAAGCGGAGAATGTACCCGAACGCGTGCAAAGACGAGCACGGCAGGCTCCGGGCAGGTGCTGCGGTAGGCGCTTCCCACGCCGACCTGGAGCGCGCGGCGCTTCTGGTCGACGCCGGGGTGGACCTGATTGTCGTCGATACCGCGCACGGGCACTCCGAAGGTGTCCTGCAAGCGGTGAGCAGAGTTCGTGAGCGCTTTCCCGACATTCAGCTCATTGGCGGGAATGTGGGAACGGCGGAGGGGGCCAGGGCTCTCGCTGAACGGGGCGTAGACGCCGTGAAGGTGGGGGTCGGTCCAGGCTCCATCTGCACGACCCGAGTCGTGACCGGCGTTGGGCTTCCGCAACTCACTGCGATCATGGACGCCGTGGCGGGGGTGGACGATTCAGTCCCGTGTATCGCCGATGGAGGGATTCGCTACTCCGGAGATCTGGTAAAAGCGCTGGCTGCCGGAGCCCATTCCGTGATGATGGGGTCGATGTTCGCCGGTACCGATGAGTCTCCGGGGGAGAGCTTTCTCCTCGAGGGGCGCCGCTTCAAGACTGTGCGGGGTATGGGTTCTCTCTCCGCGATGGAGGAAGGGTCTGCGGACCGCTACTTCCAAGAGGGTGAAGAGAAGAAGAAGCTCGTGCCTGAAGGGATCGAAGCGCGGGTGCCGTACAAGGGACCGGTTTCGGATACGATTTATCAGCTTGTGGGCGGCCTCCGAAGCGGCATGGGATACTGTGGCGTCGGCTCGATCGACGAGTTGCGCACCACCGCCCGCTTCAATCGCGTGACATCAGGCGGTCTCCGGGAGTCG
>CBDCVV010000014.1:0-23299 GCA_965223235.1 Longimicrobiales bacterium | reverse complement strand
TCGATCATCGGGTTGTCCTTTTCACGGTCGGTGTCGCCGTGCTTTCGGGACTCCTCTTCGGTGTGGCTCCGGCGATTCGTTCCATGGGCGTCGGCGTCGAGGCAGCGTTGCGCGACCAGGGTCGGGCCAACTCGTCGAGCCGGGGCGGCGTCCGCACCGCATCGAGCTTAGTCGCGCTGGAGTTGGCGCTAGCTCTGATGCTTGTCGTGGGCGCGGGACTCATGGTGCGGACGTTTGCATCCCTGCGTTCCGTCGATCCTGGCTTCGATCGGATGGGGGTTGTCGCAGTGCAGTTCGGAATCCCCTCTTCTCGCTACTCCGAGCGCGATCAGGTTCTGTCGTTCTACGACCGTTTCCTCGAAAACCTCGAGGCGCGGCCGGGCATCCAGAGCGCGGGGACCGTGCAGCAGCTCCCCCTCGGCGGCACCAGCTGGTCTTCTTCGTTCCGGGCAGAGACGTGGCCCGACGATCGTGTCGGGTACGAGATCCTCCATCGGCGGGCCGACGCGTCGTACTTCGAGACGGTCCAGACACCGCTCATCCGGGGCCGGTTGTTCGGCCCCGACGACGGTCCCGACGACCCCCTCGTGGTGGTGATCAACGAGACCTTCGCGCACGAGCACTTCACCGCCGACGAAGACCCGATCGGCCAGCGCATCGCGTACGAGACGGATGCGGCGGAGGCGCGGTATTGGTATGAGATCATCGGAATCGTAGCAGACCAGCAGCAAGAGAGCCCGTCGCTTCCGGCTCGAGCGGAGGTGTTCGAGAATCGTGATCAGGATTGGGGACGTTCCAGTTGGGTTGTCGTTCGAGGGGATACCGAGGCTGCAGCCCTCTTCCCCGTGATTCGAGACGCCCTCGCGGAGATGGACCCGCTCATTCCCATAGCACGCTCGGAGACGCTGCACGATGTCTGGAGCCGTTCCATGGCCCGTGAAGAGTTCGTTTTGAAGCTCCTCACCATTTTCGGGATCGTGGCGCTCCTTCTTGCAGCGGTCGGAGTGTATGGCGTGACCTCGCAGGTGGCGCGTGGCCGCACGCAAGAGATCGGCATCCGCATGGCGCTGGGAGCCAGCGGAAGAGACGTCCTAGCCCTCATGCTTCGGCAGGGACTCGGAGTGATCAGTGTCGGTCTGATCGTAGGACTCGTCGGGAGCCTCTTCGCTACCCGATCGCTCGAGTCCATGCTCTTCGGCGTCGAGCCCACGGACCCGTCCACCCTCGTCGTGGTGGTCGCACTTCTCGGGGCGATCGCGCTGCTCGCTTCCTGGCTACCGGCTCGGCGAGCGACACGAGTCGATCCCGTGGCGTCGCTCCGTTCCGAGTAACCCAGATGTCGTGATGTGACGACTCAGCGGGGTGCGGGCTCGCGAGTTAGTCGGGACGTGAGCGGGGTCCTCGAGTCTCCGGTACTCGACCTTATGGGGCTCTTCGGTGTACCCTTACTTCTAGATTCGACCGTCAACTGGGTTAGCACACGTGGCAAAAGACGCAATTGAGGCGGAGGGCATCGTTACCGAGGTCCTCCCCAACACGAACTTCCGAGTAGTACTCGAGAACGACCACAAGATCTTGGCGCACCTGTCCGGCAAGATGCGCAGGCACTACATCCGCGTCCTCGAGGGCGATCGGGTGAAGGTGGAGATGTCGCCGTACGACCTGTCCCGTGGACGGGTGACGTACCGGTACAAGTAGGGCTTCCGAGCGGACAAGAGCGCATCCCGTCCGCTCGTGTCACGCGGGTATCCGCGTGACCGGGATTACATCGGTGGACCTTGCGTCGGCTCGTCGGTCGGCGGCCCATCGGCGTGATCGGATGTAGCGAACACGAACACGACCGTATCGTCGTGTCCCGACTCGTCCCCCGGGCTCCGGCGGGAGCGTTGAGCGGCCAGCCGATAACCGAGCTTCCGGGGCACCGCCGCGCTCGCGGCATTTCTCGGGTCGCAATGGATCTCGACCCGGTCGACCTCCGGTAGTGACAGTGCCACAATTGTGAGCGCACGGGTCGCCTCCGTAGCGAGCCCATGCCCGACGTGGTCGACGTGAATCCAGTACCCGATCTCTAGAGACGCCGGCCCGCGCCTTGGCATAAGGCCGATCTCACCAAGGAGCATCTGCTCCGCACGATCGAAGATCGCGTAGACGAAGCCGATCCCTTGCTCGAAGTCCGCTTGGAACGTTGCGATTCGAGTCTCGATCGCGTGAGCCTCAAGAGACTCGTCGTTGGCCGGAGCGATCCAAGCACCGACATGTGCCCGACTTTGGCGGAACGAGGTTGCGAAGTGTGGCGCATCGCCAGCTTCCCAGCAGCGAAGAACGAGCCGGGCGGTCTCGATCCGGCGAGGTGGGAGCGCTAGCGTCAGCCTCCACGGCCGTGGGTACCGTTCAATGCGGAACATGCCCAATCGGCGCCGCCTCAGTCGGGGGCAGCGGATGAGTGGCGGTGCTCAGCTAGCTCTACGATCCGAGCATGTTGCGCCAGCAGGCGATCGCGATCCTGGGCCAACTTCCTTCTCTTCCGGATTCGGAGGAGCGGCTCGAACGACAACATGCCCACGACGTAGATGGCGACAGCCCATCGGTACTGCGGGGTGAGCATCCAGAACATTGTGCCCAACCCCACGGAAATCAGCTGAGTTATGAGCCTGTGCTTACTTCCAAGTTCCAGGCTGTCCATCTGGGCGTCGATCGCATTCAGCTGATCCAGCAGGGCGATGGCGCGCAGGTCCTTCTGCTCTGATGGCTGGGTCAACGCGACAAGACTCCGTGCTCAGCCAACCCCGATCCTCACTACTTCGATGAGCTCGGGAGTCGGCCCAAGGTGGCCCTTTCCAACGGCTCGGACAGATCCTCCAGCTGGATGTCTGTTGGCGGGAACGCGCCTGGTAGGAAGGCGGAGAACCCACTCGCCTGCTTTCGGAAGACTCCAGCCCGATTGCTTGATGGTTTGGGCATACCTAAGGAAGCTTATGAGAAGCGATATCTCTCATAAGAAAGAGGCGCAAACCTTATGAGAGCGCAGCCGCCCCATAAGGTGACTTAGGCCGCTCATCGAACAAGTCAAAGCGCTCAAAGCACCCGAGCGTCCATAGGATGTCAGGTGACGGTCAAACGGACTCACGACGCGGAGGTGAGCGTGCGAGCGCCCACCGTAGTGTCCGCGAAGCGGCCGAGCCGTTGGTTGCTATCAGTCTATGCGCCGATTGGAGCCGAGGCGAGAGCGTGAGACCGGCGTTACCCGTCCCCCGGACGACCACTGGGGTTCCCCGGCCCGGCCACCTAATCCTCATAGGACAGCCACATCGAGACGCGTCCGGGCTTGCCCTGAACGAGCTCCTCATGGGGCGGTCGGTGGATCTTCGCGATGAACGGCGGCGAGTTCTCGTCTAGGAACCGAAAGACTTTGTCCACCGTCCGAATGAAATTCTGGGCCAGTTCCGCGTGTGTCGTGGCCCCGATTAACATGAACAGCGGCACCCCAGCTCGCATGCACGCATCGCGCTCGATTGTATTGTACCGTATGGCCTTGTTGTGGCTCAGTGCTACCCATCCACGTGCTCCGACTTCACCTAGCCACTCTGTGTCCAAGGTGTGCGGACCGAAGTGATCGTCGTGTCGCTCGACGTTGAGTCCGGACGCTCGTAGGGCCTCCGGCACTGAGCGACCGAGGTCACGATCGGTGAAGAAGACGGGGCTAGGCAGCGGCTTCGTAGAGAATCGCCTCTTCGAGCTCCGTCTCGGTCAATCCGTAGTCGCTCGTGACGTCCTCAACTCGCTCACCGGCCTCAATCCGCTTCACGACGGCGCGCGTCGAGATACCGACCCGCTGAATCACAGGATCGCCAAACGAGATATACGGAGACAAGGAGATGATGCGGTTGCCGGCGTTCCGGGGACTACGCTCGAATGGAAAGAACTCGGCCGGAAGGCGGGTGGCATCGAACTCGATGCGATCCAAGAACTGGTCTAAGATGCTCTTCATCGCCAATTGCTGAGCGTTAGAGAGCTCAAGGAAGTGTGTGTACTGGTCCAAAAAAAGCTGACCCGGCGACGCGCGGAGGTCGGGACTCACCAGGAGCCGTGAGACTCCGTATTCGCGCTCCGCGAGATCCACGGCCTCTCTGATGTAGCTCAGCTTCACCTCATGGACCGTCCGTAAAGCCCGAAGGACGTGCGCCTCGATGAGGTTCGTGAACGAAAGACGGGGGTCTGACTCGCTGGGACGAGCGATGACAGGCTGGAAGAAGCCCTTGTCGTTCTTCGGTCCGTAGGTCATCCCGGCCGTCCAAGCGCGCAACGTGCTGGGCGGAATCCCGGTGGCGCGACCGGACTCGGGGTATGAGTAACGCGGCTCGTCCCGGGGGTCGCGGTCCCCGTAGAGGGTAAGGTCTTTCTCGTCGAGTAGCGTAACCGTCATCAGTTCAACGATTTACAGGGCACACCGCTGGGGCGTATGAACTAAGATACGGTGAGCGTGGATCTAGTCATAGCCTCGTGTGTTCCGGATCGGGCGGATGATGGCCGATGGGCGCAGCGGCCGAGCCGTTGGTCGCCTTCGGTCTATCCGCCGCAGGGATAGACGGCGAGCGCCACCCGAGAAGGAACGCGAGGACCTGCGGGCGCGGAATGAAGTGTGACCGAGCTCCTGGTTGGTTGCAGCGAGCCGGCGTATCTGAGGCGAGAGCGTGAATCAGGCGCTGTCGGATGCGACGGGGCGGTGAAGGTCAACTACAGACAGTTTCCTAGTGAGCACTCCGCCCCGAGGAGTGCGACTCCAGTGAAAGGACTCACGAGCACGCTTGTGAGGAGGACTCCGATTGTCGCGCGCTCCGGCTTCACTGGAAACACAGTGACAACGAGACCGGCGGCGACGTTCAGGAGAACGTAATGGCATCCCGCCAATAGCCCGGCCAAGCCGTGTCGCCAGGTGCTGACGTCTCCGGTCCAAGCCTCTGGGTAGTACAGCAGACCGAAGAGGTAGAGGCCGACCAGAAGGAGGCTAGTGGAGGCGGCGACGAAGCGCTTGTCACTTCTAGCTGCGGCGAGCCGCGCCGAGGCCGTTACAAACAGGGCCATAGGTATCCAGAACGGGAACGACCACGACGCCATCTCAATCAGTTCCATTCACTCAGCGGTGAAAGCGGTCGCTGCGGCCGGGAAGCAAGACTTCGCGTCCGATAACGGTCAAACGGACTCACGACGCGGAGCAGGGCGGAGCCCTGCGTAGTGTCCGCGAAGCGGCCGAGCCGTTGGTCGGCTTCAGTCTACCCGCCGATTGGCGCATAGACGAGAGCGTGAGACCGGCGTTAACTGACGCTGCGGATTCATCCCTCAAGGCGACCGCGCCAGTATCCAGGTTCTCGACGCTGGTGCATGGCCGCGAGAATCTGTAGAGAGCCATCGCTCTCCCGATACATCAGAGCGAAGGGAAAGCGCCGAAGTAGAATCCGCCTGATCCCGGACGACGTTGGCGACCCGCTCAGTGGGAACCGTGCGATGTGCCCCGTAGCCGCACGGACCTCCGCTACGAACGTCTGGCTCAAGGCGGGGCTCTCGCTGCGGTAGAAGCGTGCGGCTGCCCTGAGTTCTGCTAGCGCCTCTGGGTGGAAGGAAACATCCTTCACTCGCGGAGCAGAGCGTCCAGTTCAGCGAGGGCTTCGTGTGCCGGAATTGCTTTGACGGTGTCAGAGTCTAGCTCGGCGGCACGCCGCTCAGCTTCCTCGAACCACGCGCGCTCCAGACTCGATTCTTCATCGAGCGACGAGATAAGCGCTTGAGCCAACCGGGCCCGCTCCTCACGTGGGAGTCCTCGGGCCTCAACTTCTAGCTGTTCGGGTGTGAGTGGCATTGTAGACTCTCTGACAGGGGCAGCTGTCTTACCCTAAGTGTGCTCTCCGGGCTCCGCCATGCTCACATAGGGTCGTACGCTCGGTCGGAGCAGTGTCAGTTAACGGAAATTACGCGATGCGGTTTCCCGCGGCCTCCGAGGCGTCAAGCCCGGGCCAGGCCTGCCAACATGAGTGGGGCGCATGCAGAATACGCTTTCTGTACCCCGATCTCAGTCGCTAGCCCAGCCCAATTGGTCCCTGAAGTAGGACTCCACTTCCAACTGTGCCTTGCGAAGAATGCGGCGGTCCATGAGAGGCGTTCCGATGAGCATGGCGAGGATTCCTATCAAGCTGGGACCAAGTCCGATTGTTCCGCGGGCGAGTACCATAGTGACGACCCCGAGTGCCGCGACGATCGAATGGAACGGGCTCAATCGTACCGTCACGTCGACGACTGACCCGTCGGGGGTTTGGCGAACCGATCCAAGAACGCGGAGCCCCCTTTCGTCACCGCTCCATTTCAGGCGAAAGGAATGCTCGTGAACCGTGCCGATCAGCCCCGATCTATGGTGCCATGGTTCTTCAACTGTCCGCTCCACAAGGGCGCGCAAACGACGCGCGGCGACATCGTGCGACTGACCAGTGAAGAGGAGAAACGTCTTGGATGGCACCTTGAAAACATCGAGAGATCTGCGGGGAACCGTGTCGCGTAACGGTCAAACGGGCTCACGACGCGGAGGTGAGCGTGTGAGCGCTCACCGTAGTGTCCGCGAAGCGGCCGAGCCGTTGGTTGCCTTCAGTCTACCCGCCGATTGGAGCAGAGGCGAGAGCGTGAGACCGGCGTTATGTGATGTCACGTGGGGGGGATGGCCCAGAGAAGCCGTTGTGCGCACCGTCGACACTAGGAGCGCGCAGGCCGGACTACGACAGTCTCCCAACCGTCGTATCTCCCCCCCGATCGAACTGCGTGCTCGGTGAGGTCGTCCACTACGGCCGCTATGGAGTTGATGTCGACCGCTTGGTGCGTGACGACTCGAACGCCGAAAGGGGACTCAGACCCGAGGGACTCGGACTGATACCCAGCGGCTTGGAGATCGTTGAGGAAGCTCGACCTCTCTTCTGTGGTCGGGAAGTAGATCCAATGTGAGACTTCGCGTGCCGTTTGTAGGTCGTCCCCGTGCTGGCTGAGGCGGTCGATCACTCGCCAGTCCAAGATGCGACGGAGATCGAGCGCGGACGGATACATCCAACTGAAGTACCGAGGCCAACCCACATCTGGCTCGGTCCACATCTCTGGCTCGTATCCGTGCTCCCGCATGACAGACCTAACCTCGGTGACATCGGGTTGATCGGTAGCCACGTAGACGAAGTAGATTCTCTCTCCGTCGTACGCGTACCTTCCGACGTGAGCGCCGAGCGAGGCGAATGCTTTGTCGAGTTGACGCTCTAGCGGGTTGAGTCGCTCCGATTCCTCGTCGGTGGGGAGCCCCTGCTCGCCGGCGGCTCGGAGAGGGGTTCGGACGACGAGGAGGTAGGGGAGCCCCTCGACGACTTCTTTCGTTGGAGGATCAAGGTCGACCACGATCGACGCGTACTGGTCGTCAATCGAGACGATATAGCTATCCCATCCAAGAGCCATCTGTTGTGCAGAGGGTTGTGAGGCAGCGAGGCATTCGGGCGACAGGGCCACGAAGACGCTCGCGGCGAAAATGGCATGAAGCTGTGGGGTGGGTGACCTAAACAGTCTGGATGGGGGCATCGGTGGAAGGAAGCTGAAGTGGCGTCACATAACGGGCTAACGGACTCACGACGCGGAGGTGAGCGTGCGAGCGCTCACCGTAGTGTCCGCGAAGCGGCCGAGCCGTTGGTTGTCTTCAGTCTATGCGCCGATTGGAGCAGAGGCGAGAGCGTGAGA
The DNA here is from genome assembly GCA_965223235.1 of Longimicrobiales bacterium. Lineage (GTDB taxonomy): Bacteria > Gemmatimonadota > Gemmatimonadetes > Longimicrobiales > Gaopeijiaceae > UBA2589. Next base: position 15,550 of record CBDCVV010000014.1, on the reverse strand, counting down.
CCGGCGTTAGCGGACGTAGCCGCGGTCGCGCGCGGGCAGTGGGTGGTCAATGTCACTCGAGGGCTTCCGCGACTGCATCAACCGAAGCTGTAGACGCCGCTGGATCGAACCACTCCCGGAGGATCCTTCGGACGCCCGAGGCCGATGCTTCGGTCAGGAACACGTGAATCGTGAGCTGTACGATTCCGTCGGGGATGCCTTCGAAGCCCTGGAACTCGTCGAACCACCAGCCGGGCATGACCGGGCCACTGCCGTCGGGGGTCTGCCTGATACGCAGTGCTCTTGGGAGGACGGACGAACGCGCAATCAAGACGTCTCTGAATTCGAGGTCCATTGGGCGTCCATCAGCCCACCGTTGCTCCAACCAGTCGACCCAGTCGCCGGACTGGGGCCGCTCTCGGGCTACCGAGTCAGACCAAGTCGCGCCAATAATGTGCGAGCCTAGAATGCGAAGCCTTCTTCAGTCTGGAGAACGTTCGGAAAGGGGAAGGGCACGGGGCGGGTGTTACGTGCGAGCTGAGAGGCTATGTCCGATAACGGTCAAACGGACTCACGACGCGGAGGTGAGCGTGCGAGCGCTCACCGTAGTGTCCGCGAAGCGGCCGAGCCGTTGGTTGCCTTCAGTCTATGCGCCGATTGGAGCAGAGGCGAGAGCGTGAGACCGGCGTTAACTGACGTCCTCAGTCCTCGTGTTCTTCGAACCCAGGAGACGGCGTATCGATGAGCCAATTGGCGAGCGACGGAGGTGAGAACTTCATCATATTCGCGCTGGCCGAATCGGAAGCTGAGATCCCCGTAAGACCAGGACTCACCTCCCTCACGGCCCGAACGGTGTGGTTGCTCGAAGTCCGGTCCGAGACAATGTGCTGGTCGGTCACGATGATGCGTACGACCAGCGGCCAGCACTCCGTGACTCCGCACTCACAACCGAGTACCGCGACCTTCCCGTGATAGTAGTCGGGCTTGGCTTGACTAAGGAGGTGCGATCGGTCGTCGGGGTGCTCGATGGTCGAAATGCCGTCGTAGGCCCCGGCGATGTCTCCAGCGCCGAACGCCTTCGTCGATTGGGCGTCAACAGCTCGAACAGGGCGCGGCCATTCACCACCGGGACCAGTACACAGCGATCCGGCCAGTCCCCCTGCTTTGGACGGCAAATACCTCCAGGCGAAACGTATCCACGCACCACTGCTGGGCCGAGAGGATGTCGCGTTAACGGTCAAACGGACTCACGACGCGGAGGTGAGCGTGCGAGCGCTCACCGGAGTGTCCGCGCAGCGGCCGAGCCGTTGGTTGTCTTCAGTCTATGCGCCGATTGGAGCAGAGGCGAGAGCGTGAGACCGGCGTTACATGATGTGGGCCGGGTTATTCGGCCCACCAGTATGTCGGGCCGAGCTGCATGGACGACGCCTCGATCATCGAGGATCTCCGTGCGACACGTGAAGACGGGCCGATTCGCGGGGCGGGCGATACTTGGTCTGCGTCGACTTTGTGAGGTCCGAAGTCGAGTTCTAGTGTCACTCCTCTCACGCACTCCCATGCCGCCCCCTGGCTCTCCACCAGAGTTACGTAGAAGACTTGTGGTAGCCAGTGACAGATTGACACACCTCTCTAGTTGCGAAGACGTCCGGGTGGATCATCCGCCCGATAGGAAATCCAGATCTCAGACTCTCGACACACCCGTCTCCTTGCCGACGTCGTAGATGTGCCCGAGGTACGATGCCTGACCATCGTGCTACGACGCGCTCGGGACAGCGTTCATATCGCTGAGGAACGAGTGTCCGAGGTTGTGAGCGACACTCTTGAGCACTTTGTACCAAGGCATCGGCACTAAGCTGCTTCGAGGCTGGCCCATGTCAGGTCAACGACCCAAATGACTCAGAGACGCGTAAGCGTCCGCGAAGCGGCCGAGCCGTTAGGTCGTCTTCAGTCTAGGCGCCGAAGGGATAGCCGGCGAGCGCCACGGAACATGGCGACGCGAGGATTCGCGGGCGCGGAATGAAGTGTGACCGAGACACCTACTTGGGTGCAGCTCGCCGGCGTATCGTAGGCGAGAGCTTGAGTCAGGCGTTATCCGTCGTTCGCGCGCCCGGCGGTCACAGGGGACGGAGATCCTCAAGAACTGTCCGCAATTGCGTGAACTGCTCATCGCTCAGCTCCGAGATAGTATCGGGCCGAAGTGCGCCGTTGTTTCGGCCATTCCAGGCGGCGATGAGAATCCCCCGAAGAAGGTGGCAGACGCTAGTACGCTCGCAAGCACCTGGATCGCCCATCAAATAGCCCGAGGCGATGCCTGACAATGCGTGATCCAAGCGCCGGCGGCCAAGCCTCGTGAAGGCGGCTCCGATCCCGCCCAAAGTTAGGATGCTCTTGATTCTCTTGAACCAACCACGGGTCATCGGGCTTCACGTAGGTGCAGCGCGAGATGCCATGATAACGGGCTAACGGACTCACGACGCGGAGGTGAGCGTGCGAGCGCTCACCGTAGTGTCCGCGAAGCGGCCGAGCCGCTGGTTGCCTTCAGTCTACCCGCCGATTGGAGCAGAGGCGAGTGCGTGAGACCGGCGTTACGCGATGTGTCCCGGTCGGCGCGAACCGGGTAGGGTCATCACGCCGGCCCAGCGAGGACCGTGTCGAGTTCTTGCTCAAAGACTCTTCGGTCGGAGTCAGGAAGCTCGCCGGCCCTAGATCGCACTTCCCCGACTAACAACTCCAACTGAGCACCTAACTCGACTGAACTGACCCTGCCCCGATTTCGAAGGGCAGCGATCGCCAGGCCGCCAGGATAAAGGCCCGCTTCGTTCCACAGGTCGTCGCGCAACCGTCGAAAGGCGAGCGGGAGAACGTGCGGTGCGCCTATGCGTTGACGGAGGAGCAACCCAAGGTCCCAGTCCGTGAGTGCCGAGAGTGGCTTAGATCCCGCTGCGAACACGCGGTGAGCGAGAGGCCAGTCATCGGCAGCTGGCGCCGAGCTGATACCGAGGATCTCATTCAGTGACTGGATGGGCTTTGGGATGTTACGAGCCACGGGCGTCAACTGATCTCAGGGACATGTCGCGTAACGGAAACCTTACGAACATAGACGGAAACCCCACCACCGACAGCCTAATCGCGTCAGCCCACAAGGGCCGAAGCCCGTCCCGACTCCCGTCACGCAGCTCGCTCACGAACCGCGACCCTCCCGACGGGGGCCTCTGAGTAGGACGATCCCGCGCGCACTCGTCTAGTCCCACCGGCGGATCAAGGCACCGCCGCCCAATCCCAGACGGCCTGACCACTTTCGAACCCTCCACCACACATCGATCCTTCTTAGGCCCAGACCGCCCGACCCAACCCCACTAGACCGCTACCATGCCCCACGAACTATGGACGAACCGACGGGCCGTGATCGTCCGAGCTCGCCCGGCGTTCAGGGAGTGGCTGCTAGCCCTGAGGGGGTGGGCACCCGAAGGGGAGTTCTTCGAGCGGGCCGCCAGAGTCTACCTGATTGATCGACGACGCGTGCCTTCGACTCCAGAGCAGTTCGCTGAGCGGGGCACGACGGACGTCGAGTGGGAGGCTCAGATCCCTCGAGTGTTCGAGCAGGAGTTGATGATGAACACGGTAGAGGTGACCCAGTGGCCGGACACCTCGGACGTGGAACTCTTCGATCGACTCTTCGCATGGGAGATTCATGGGCTCACGGGGGACCTCGGCGATAGCGACTTCTCAGCAGGGGAATCGCGGTACGAGCCCTTCTGTTACTGCGGCCTTTGGGACAAGGACCCCGAGCTCCTGCGGTCTCAGGGCGTGCCAGAGGGGTTCTGCGGACTCTGCGTGGAGTGCGGGGAGCCCGGACATACCCGAGCTCATCCGAGTAAGCCTGTGACACTAGCCTGGTGTGACCCACACTACGCCGGTCTCGAGACTGACGGCCCTGCTCAGTGACGCCGACTACGCGGAGTCTGGCTCAGGCGCTCAAGTCGCTCGGGCTCGCGACGCTGTGGATCGCGCTTGTGGCTCAATCCGCCTCGGCTCAGCACGAACACGCACCAGCGTCAGAGGGGGCGAGTTGCGTCGGACTGAGGTGTGTGGGCACTGCGACCGATCCTCGTTTGCCGGTAGAGGCTATGGAGGGCGCTCACGCTCAGCTTGGGGCGTGGAGCGCGATGACCCACGGCTTCGCTGTCGTGGGAGCACGACGCGATCCCGCGCCTCGCGGTGTGTCGGAATGGTTCCATACGAGTATGCTGATGGGGCGCGCTACCCGTCCGGTCGGTGGAGGGTGGTTGAAGGTCGAGGCGATGTTGTCCACGGAGCCCTTCCTAGGAGCAGAAGGATATCCGCTCCTGATGCAGACGGGTGAGACAGCCGACGGTCTGACGCCGCTCGTGGACCGCCAGCATCCTCACGACTTCATCATGGGTTTGGGGGCGTCGTGGGCAACTGAAGTGGAAGACGAGGCGTGGGTGATGGTGTACGCGGCTCCGATCGGCGCTCCGGCGCCTACGGGGACGCTCCGAAGTCGCTCACGGTGTTCACCCGTGTTGGGTGGTGAGGGGCGCTAGTCGCTGCCCTCGCCCGGCGGAAACCCTTCCAAGATCTTCCGTACCGACGACACTGCGTTCTCTTCGGCTCGCTCCGGATCGAGCTCCTTCTCTTGCTGTCCGAGATTCCCCTCTCCCGAGCCTCGCCACACGAGCTCTTTCGACTCGACGTCGAACATGTCGATGACGACGGTGCCTATGTGGTAGCGTCGTTCCACGACTTGGGTCGGGCCTACGCGCGGTTGGCGCCGCCCGTATAGGCTCTGGAATCCCCACGCCGGACCGTAGTACTCGCTGATGGTGGCCTGGTTGATCTCTTCGCCGATGGCGAAATGGTATCCGACGCGGAAGTCAGGTTCACCGAACTGTTGGTACTCGTACCCCTGCTCCTCGAGCACTTCGATGACGGCGTCTCGGAACCGTTGGTGGAGCTCCGCGCTGTCGATCCCCTCTCGGCCGCGTCGCCCGCTCGACTGCGTCATCCAGGCGAAGGTCTTCAGCTCCTCGAACCCGAAGGCTTCATCCCACTCGTGCGCGATCTCGACAGAGGCGCATCCGCTCAAGAGCGTGAACGACGCGAGGACGACGACTCTGCCCACTACCGACCTGTCGATGATGCCTCCTCCAGTTCCCTCACGAGTGCCTCGGCTGTCGGGTCATTCGGTTCCAGCTCTCGGAGACGCTGAGCAAAGGTAAGCCCTAGGGTCGGCCGGCCCTGATCGCGATGGATCGCCGCAGCCAAGGTGAGGAGATCGCGGTCGTAGGGGTTGGTTGTCAACGAGCGCTCGATCTCTGCGAGTGCCTCTTCGCTCTGCCCAGCTGAGTTGAGCGCGACGGCGAGTACGTACGCGAAGCGCGTCGAGCTGGGGTCGAGCAGGGTGGCTCGTCGTAGAAGTCCGAGTGCCGTCGTACCCTCACCGAGCCTGACCCGGTAAAGGCCGAGCGTATGATGAAGGACCGCACTCCCTGGCGCTGCGCGGAGCCCCTCTTCGACGAGCGCGCCTCCCTCGGCATCTCTCCCGTTGGCCCGCAGCATATCGGAGAGATTCACGTAGGCAGGTGCGAAGGTGGGATCCAATGCGATTGCTTCGCGGAGGTCTTCCTCCGAGAGGGCGAGTTGGCCGGTCGCTGCGTAGAAGAGCGCCCGCTCGAGTCGAGCCTCGGGGGTGTCTTGGTTCAGTGTGAGACCTGCCAGGTACTCATCCGAAGCCCGATCGAGGAGCGCTTGGTCATCGGCAGTCGGGTCCCCGGCGGTGAATCCGGTGTTCAGATGTTGGACCGCGGTTCTGAGTGCTTCCGTGCGGACTCTCCGGACGGGGTCGTCGAGGGATTGGAGGGCGACCGGCAGCGCCGCGCGTGCGCTGGCCCCGCGTAGGGCGACGAGCGCGCTGGCCCGGACCAGCGGATCGGGATGCCCGCTCAGGTTGTTCGCGACCGATGCGGTTTCAGAAGACGGATACCCTTCCAGCAACGATAGCGCTGTGGCCCGAGCTATCGCTGAAGCCTCGTCGTGCATCGCCAACTCCCGGAGCTGTTGAGGCGCACCTGGAGATCCTGCTCGGCCCGCCGCCAACGCGATGCTTCCAGCCGCCATAGGGCGTGGCTCGTCGGAGAGTCGGCCTGCGACGTGCCCTATCGGTCGAGCAGCGCTGAAGTCGACCTTCACCCCCGACTCGGCATGGCACGTACTACACGGATCCGGCGTGCCGAGCTCGGCGCTCAGGAGTGGGTCCGGCACTCGGAACGAGTGATCCCTTCGGGGATCGACTTGCATGTACGTCTTCGCCGGCGTGTGACACGAGACGCATTCAGCGCCGCTGGACCCGGATGCGTGCCCGTGATGCTCGCGCGCGTCGAACAGTGCGCCTTGATGGCACTGGGTGCACAACCCGTTTCCCTCCACCCGCAGCTGCGCGGTATGCGGGTCGTGGCAGTCCGAGCACGTCACGCCAGCCTGGTACATGCGGCTCTGGAGGAACGAACCCGCTACGTAGACCTCGCCGTCGATCTGTCCGTCTGGGTGGTAGAGCTCAGAGTCGAGGAGAGTGATGTGGATCTGGTCGTGCAGCCCCGCGCCAGCCTCATCGGTCATCCGTGTGCGATGGGAGTGACAGCTCGCGCACGTACCGATCTCGGCGCCTACTGTCTCGGTGCGTCCTTCGCTTTCGCCCCGACGCTCTGCGGTCGCTTCGCCGTCGGCCAATACCCATGGAGCGCGCGAAGACGACTGGGTCGTCCGGAATCCCCATCCACCGGAGGGGGCGATACCCCCGCTTGCGACTCGCTCGGCAAGCGCGATGTGATCGGATCCAGGCCCGTGACACGCTTCGCACGAGACGTCCACATCCGTCCACGTCGTGGAATAGCTGCGCGACGTGGCGTCGTAGCCCTTGTCGAGATTGGTGGAGTGACACTCTGCACAGTTCGAGTTCCAGTTGAACATGCGACCCGTCCAATGCAGAGGGTCTCCCGGTGTGGCGAGGGAGTCAGGGGTCAGGTCGAACCATCTTTGACCCCCATCATCCGATGGTCGAGTGTCGTACGCCCACGAAAAGGCCTGCAGCCGACCGTCACCGATCGGGACGAGGTACTGTTGGAGTGGCTCGACGCCGAAAGTGTAGAGAACGGGGAAGTCCCCGACCTCTCCGTCCGGTCCGGTCGTGCGGACGAAGAAGGAGTCCCCACGGGTAAGAAAGGTGGCCGCGTTGAGTCCGGTGCCTACCTCCAGTCCATCGAAGGTCCCTAGAACGGTGCTCACGTTGGCCCGCTGCATGGCTAGGTCGTGGTGCGAGCCCGACCAGGCCGCATACTCCTCACTATGACACGTCGCGCACGCATCGCCTCCGACGAACGAGGCCCGAGATCCTTGCTCTGTCTCAGCGCGCTCATCGGGTCCACAGGCGGTGCCTGAGAGTGCGACACACGAGAGTGCCGCAGATGGGACGATGACGCGGATCAGGCTCGGTCGACGACGAGTAGCCATAGGCTCGGGAACGTGGCGGGGAGAGTGATCTCACGCCACGTCGAAGCCTTCAGCCTCTCTTACTCACTCTGCAAAGCCTCCAGCACGTCTAGGCGCGCGGCCCGAACCGCCGGCACAAGACCCGCTCCGGCAGCGACCACTAGCATGGCTAGTGCTGCCCCCGCCACGGCGAACGGGTCGGTTGGCGCCACGCCGAAGAGGAGGCTCGCCACGAGCGGTCCGGTAGCGAGCGCGATGGGTATTCCGATGGCTACGCCGATCAGGGCGAGCCCCACGACCCTTCGTAGCACGGAGGCCAGGATCTGCCCCGGCCGAGCGCCGACCGCAACCCGCACCCCGATTTCGCTGGTGCGCCGGGCGACAGCGTACGAGGTGACGCCGTGCAGACCGATGGTGGCGAGGAGGAGCGCAAAGGCACCGAAGAGCGTCAGCATTTGGGTGAAGACGCGCTCGCGCGCGCTGGTCTGCTCCATGATCTCGACTTGGCTGCGGATCGTGGGCACGGGGACATCGGGGTCGACCTGATAGACGGCGTCGCGAATGAGAGGCTCGAGTCGGGCCAGAGGGATCTCCGATCGCACGACAATGTTGTGACCACCGTATCCGTCTCGCTGGAGGGCAGACTCATAAAGGGTGGCGGGTACCGGGTCGCGCTGATTGCGGTAAGGGGTGTCTCCAACCACTCCGACAATCCGCACCTCATCACCGGATGACCCGATGGTGCGCCCGATGGGCGATGATCCTCCGTAGAGCTCGCGCACGGCGGTCTGGTTCACCACGCCCACCCTCTCTGCGCCGCGAACGTCTTGGATGCCGGGCATGCGGCCGGCTATGAGTTCCACACCAAGGGTCTCTCGATAGGCGGGTCCGATGGCATTCCGGTGCACCATTCTCGTCTCTCCGTCGACCTCGACAGAACCGTTGGAGACGATGCCGCTCATGAGCGCGTTCTCCAGGAGTGTGACCGAGGTGACCCCGGGAATGCGTTCGACCGAAGAGAGTAGCGCGAGGTAGAGGTCGTCGTACTCGTCTTCGTCGAGCGTGGTGTAGCCCGGGTCCACCGCGAAGGAAGCGAGACCGTCGGGGTCGAAGCCAAGTTCGACAGCGCCGAGATTTGAGACGGTTCGTAGAAAGAGCCCTGCGCCGACGACCAGAGGTACCGACACGGCGATTTGGAGGGCAATGAGCACCCGCCCGACGGTCTGTCGAGGTGCCGCCGATCCGGTTGTTCGGTTCTTTAGCCACGTGATCGGATCCACTTCCGACAGTCGCAGCGCAGGAGCAAGGCCGCATAAAACGGTGGCTGTCATCCCGAGCAGCGCACTTGCCGCTATGAGCGTGGCGTCGATCTCCACGCCCATGACGAGATCCCCGAATGCGCCGGAACCGAGGCTCCCACTGAGCAGATCTCCGAGCTGGCTCCGGGTACCGAACGAGAGTGCGACGCCTACGGCCGTCCCGATCCCGCCGAGAACCAGACTCTCGAGAAGGGCCGTGCGGGCGAGTCTCGCTCGCCCTCCGCCCAACGCCCGCCGAACTGCCATCTCCCGCTGGCGGGCCACACCGCGCGCCAGCATGAGACTGGTGAGGTTGAGACACGCGATGAGGAGAATGATTCCGACAACGGCTTGGAGTAGGAGGAGCAGTCGGCCGGTTTCCGCCCGCACAGGCTGTGCACCGTGCGCGCCGTCGAGGAGTCGGACCTCGATGACGTGTCCGTCCGCGACGCTGAGCGGCGACGGATGCGCGCGTGCCGCTCGCTCTAGAGCTTGCTCGGCGTCCCCAATCGAGGTGCCTGCCCGGACCCGAGCCATGACCCGAAGCCAGAACACGTCGTCCGACGTGAAGAGTGATGCCGCCGAAGAGAGGCGTGGATAGACCTGCGGTTGAGCGGACAGCGGGACGGTGACCTCGGTCTGGGGAAAGAATCCACCCATCGACATGCCGATGAAGCCCTCGCCCGTGACGCCGACGACCTCCGTGGGGCTCCCGTTCAGTCGTAGCGTGGTGCCGAGGACATCGGGGTCCCCACCAAACGCTTTCATCCAGAATGCGTGACTAAGGACGGCGACGAGTGGCTGACCGGGCGCGTCGTCCGCCTCGGTCAGCGGTCGTCCCAGCGCCATGGGAACTCCCAACGATGAGAAGTAACGGCCGTCGGCGAGCGCTCCACCAGCTAGGAAGGCCGGTCGGTCCCCAACGGCGACGCTTACGCCACGTAGGAAGGCAAAGGCGAAGACGTCGGTGCCGGGTGGTGCAGCTTCGACGAGCGCCCGGTAGATCGGGTAGCTGTAGTTGCTCCGGTAGTTCTGCCCGGTGTCGTCATCCACGTAGTTCGTGGAACCGTTCTGAGAGATCGAGAAGTCGCCTTCGCGGTCCCATCCCACGAGCCTGAGCTCATCCGGCGCCTCAACCGGAAGCGGCTGAAGAAGTAGCGTGCGTACCACGCTGAAGACGGAGACGTTGGCTCCGATCCCGATGGCGAGCGAAAGGATCGCAACGGCGGTGAAGCCCGGGCTTCGCCGGAGGACACGCACGATGTACCGCAGTTCTGCCTCGAGGCCGTCGAACATGGGTTGCTCCCGCTCAATGGACGCCAACGTCGTGGGCCGGGTCGCGACACGGTCCCCGTCTATCCTTGGACTAACTCTGGGCCGCTCCGGTTGCGAGGTCGCTGACTCTGATCCGCGCGCCGACTATTCGCCCAGCGGAACTCCACGATCGGTGAGGGGATTCGACCCAGCATGAACCCGGCCTCGGCGTACCTCGTGCTCACCGCTGTCGGCGCCGTCTTTTGCTGCCTGATTCCTTTCGCCCTCCACCGGGCTCGGCTGGTGAGACGGTCGCGCCGCGTGCCAGCGGCCACTTGGAACGTAGGGGGAGGTGGCGAGCTTCCGTCGGTGACGGTCCAGCTGCCGATGTTCAACGAGTCGGCCGTTGCTGCGCGTGCGATCGACGCGGCCGCGTCACTCGACTATCCCGATGCCCTTTTGGAAGTCCAGGTGCTCGACGACTCGAACGACGAGACGGTCGAGATCGTCGATCGTCGGGTCGACATGTGGAGGCGTCGGGGCCGGGACGTGCGCGTTCTGCGGCGGGCGACTCGGGACGGCTTCAAGGCGGGCGCACTCGGAGTGGGGCTCGCGCAGGCGCGGGGTGACTTCGTGCTCATTCTCGACGCCGACTTCGTGCCTCGTCCGGACCTCCTCCACCGCCTCCTCGAGCCGATGCGCGATGCGGAGGTCGGCATGGTTCAGGCCTCGTGGTCGCATCTGGATGGGGTCGACTCCTGGCTCACCGAGTCGCAGCGGTATCTCCTCGACGGTCACTTTGTGCACGAGCAGGGCGGCCGCTACGCGGAAGGACTCTTCTTCAACTTCAACGGCACGGCCGGACTCTGGAGACGGCGATGCCTCATGGACGCCGGTGGGTGGAGTTCGGACACCGTGACGGAAGACCTCGACGTCAGCTACCGAGCGCAGATGGCCGGATGGCGATTCGTCTACCGCGACGACGTGCACGTTCCCTCAGAGGTGCCCGAGACGGCTCTGGCCCTCGGCGTTCAACAGCGTCGGTGGGCGAAGGGCGCGGTCCAGACGGGAAAGAAGATCCTCCCGACCTTGCTGCGAGGGCCGTGGCCCGTGCGCATCAAGGTGGAGGCGGCCGTCCACCTCCTTGGACACCTCGCCCATCCACTCACATGGCTGCTCGCGATCCTCCTCTTTCCGTCGGCAGTAGCCCGAAGGGCGCTCGACCTCGAGCACCTCTTGGGCCTCGACGCTCTGCTCTTTCTCGTCGCGACGATCCCCTTTGTCGTCTTCTATTGGACCGCTGCCGAGCGACGGGGCCGTCCGCGGGCGGGCCGGCTCTTCTCCGTGGTGCGCACACTCGCGCTCGGTGTCGGCCTGTCGGTCCCGGTGACGCGATCGCTCGCGAGCGCGCTCGGTCGAGGGAGCCGGGTCTTCGAGCGTACGCCGAAGCGAGGAGGCGGAGGGGCCCGCCTTCGTTATCGGGCCCCAGGCGCTCCCGTCGACACCGGGCTGCAGCTCCTGACCGCCGCTGTGCTCTTCGGGTACCTAGTCGCTGCGGTGGTCGGTGGCTACTGGGGGCAGCTCCCCTTCATCGTGCTCTTCCTCTCTGGCTACGCGGGTCTCGGTCTGGCTTCTCTCCGGGAGCAAGTCGCGCCCCATTCCGCCGAAGGCGTCGATACCGAGCAGGGTCAGGAAGGGAAGCCAGAGGGCGGCCCGGGCGAGTGGGGGTTGGCTCCACTCGCCGGCCATATGCCAGTCACCGAGACCGAAGTAGCCGATGAATACGAGGCCGCTTAACAGCAGCCAGGCAGGGCTCCGACGGAGGGCGGCCATGGGGAGCATCCAGAGGACGTACCACGGGTGGAGCGTTGGTGTGAGGATCATCCCCGCGCCAAGCGTCCAGAAGAGGCTGCGTTCCAGATCGAACCGTCTTAGCACCGTGAGGCCGACGACCCCGATCACGATCGCGGCGGCGGCGCGTCGTGCGGCGATGGGCTCGCCGAAGACCGTCTCGAGAAGCACGAACGGCCCTTTCATGAACCACCAATGCTCGCTGTAGGTACGGAGTCCCGTGAAGAGCGCCTCACCTGCGGAGACGTACGGGAGGTAGAGCACGATCGCGACGGCCGCGAAGCCGGCTCCGGCACGCCAGCCACTGCGGCGAAGGAGCGCCGGGAGCGCGGCCGCCGGCGCGAACTTGGTCAGCGCCGCGAGCGCGAGCGCGCCTCCGGCGAGCACGGGTCGCGCGGCAGTAGCAGGTCGGTCGGCGGGAGCGGGTCGGTCCGAGGCGAAGTCCGGGTGGCCGGCGCTCGAGGGCTCGCTCTCCCCTTCAGGGGCAGTCGACCAGAGGATCGCGAGCGCCATCACGAAGAGGCCAATCGATTCCAAATGCCCGCTCCACGCGACCTCGACCATCAGGAGGGGCGACCAGAGGTAGAGGAGAAGCGTGGCAGTCGGGGACCGACCGGTGCGGCGTGCGACCGCCGCGAGCACCCACGCCGTCGCGAGGTCGAACGCCACCCACACGCCCTTCATCCCCGCGATGCCGACCCCGATAGTGGCGAGCACGGCGAAAAGGCTCTGGGCGAAGGGCGGGTAGATCGTGGGGACGGTCGGGTTGTTGATCAGGGCGTGCCACGCAGTCCGAAGCGACTCGAGCTGGGGCGCCCCTGGGGCGTACAGGTACGGGTTCACCCCGTTCGTTTGAACCCACCCATCCCACAGGTATCGGTAGAAGTCGTCGCTGAGGAGTGGAGCGACGGGAAGGAGAGCGAGTCGCCCGGCGATGGCGACGAGCCAGATCACCTGATGGGTCCGGACAGAGTGCGGAGGGGCGACGCCCGCCCACACGCCGCGGGCGGCACCGAGGTAGCAAGCGAACGCGCCTCCGAAGAGGAGCAGTCCTGGCCACGGGTACTGCTCGACGGATGTTTGGCCGAGGAGAACCAAGAAGAGGATCTCGGCGACTCCCCATCCGCCCAAGGCGCGCCAGCTCAATTTCTTCTCCAGCCTTTCTCGGGAGGCGTGCCATGAGTCGGCCTCGCGTCGCCGTCGTCATTCCTGCTCTCAACGAGGCTGAAGCTCTTCCCACTGTTCTCGCCGCGATGCCGACGTTCATCGACGACGTCGTCGTCGCCGACAACGGCTCCACCGACGGGACGCCCGAGCTCGCTCACGCCGGCGGCGCCATGGTCGTCCACGAGGGTCGACGCGGGTATGGGGCCGCGTGTCTCGCCGCCCTCCGTCACCTCGAGAACCACGAGCCGACACCCGGCATCATCGTCTTCATTGATGCCGATGGGAGTGAGCGAACCGAAGATATGGCACGTTTGGTGGCTCCGATTGTCGACGGGGAAGCGGATATGGTACTCGGTGTGCGGCGAGGGTCTGACGGAGTCGGAACCATCCTTCCTCACGCCCGCGCCGGCAACTGGATCGTACTCGGTCTGTGCACGCTCCTCTTTGGCCGAAGCTTCTCGGACCTGCCCCCGTTCCGAGCGATCTCTTTCGAGAGCCTTCGAGCCCTCCAGATGGATGACCAGAACTGGGGGTGGACGTTGCAGATGCAGATTCGTGCCCACCGTATGGGTCTGCGGATACGCGAGATCGAGGTGCCCCATCAACGGCGCACTCTCGGTCGCTCGAAGATCTCGGGGTCGCTCGTGATGTCCGTCCGTGTGGGAGCCAAGATGTTCTGGACGTTGGCCCGGGAGCGGCTCAGGTCGACTCGGTAGCCGAGAGAAAGTGCCGGAGCATCTCCCAAGCCTCGTGCGGCCACTCCTCCTGAGGGAGGTGTCCGCACCGCGGCACGATCCTCAACTCGGCCTGCGGCAGCTGTGACAGGAGCGCTCGCGCGGTAGCCATCGGGATGACGGGGTCGCTGTCTCCCCAGAGGAGGAGTGTCGGTACGTCGACCTCGGGATACCGAGCGGTGATCTCTTCGATGTTCTCCGGGAGAATGCGCCGACCGATGGCCATCGCCGCACTCAGCCCCTTCTTCGTCGAGAGCGGATGTGCGTACGCGGCGATCTGTTCGTCCGTGATCGCGTCGGGATCGTGAACGATCGCGCGCAGAGCGTTTCGCATGACCCGTTCGATGCCGACGATGCGAACTGCCGCGGCTGTGAGTCGGGGTCTTTTCGACAGAGGCACGAGTGGAGGCAGTCGCTGCGGGTGGGTTGCAGACGCGACCAGTACCATCCGCTTCAGACACGAATCCGGACCCGAACCGAGGCCGAGCGCGGCCAAGAGCGCGACCCCGCCACCGAGCGAATGTCCGATCATCGTGAGCGCGTCGATCTCCATCTCACGGACCAACTCTTCGACCAGCCGCGCGAGGGTGGCCGGGTCATACGCGTCGTCGTCCGGTTTCGGGGCTTGGCCGAAGCCTTTTAGGTCGACTAAGACAACGCGCCCGAGCTGAGCGAGGCGGGGGTGCCCAGTGTCGCCACGTCCACGATGTCGACCCGTACCCGTGGATGAGGAGGAAGGTGTCCTCGGAATCTTTCGCACCAACCACTTCCACATAGAGAGGGAGCTCGGTCGCGTAGCGTTGGCCAGCCTCGCCGGCGTACGTCCTCACCGCTGGAGGGGCAGCACGGTCGCGCCGAGGCTCTCTAGTCTGGAGGCCATCGACGGATGACAGGTGAAGGCGAAGACCTGCCTGCGCTCCGCGATCTCTGCGACGACCTCGAGACCGCGTGCTCTTCGCTCGTCGTCCCAGTTCACGAACGCCTCGTCCAAGAAGAGTGGGAGCCGCTCTTCGCCGGGGTCCAGATGGTCGACGATGGCGAGTCGGAGGCTCAGGTACGCTTGCTCGAGAGTTCCGGTCGAGACGGGTGCCGCCAGCGGGATGGGTTTCGGGAAGCCAGGCCCGGCCAGATGGAAAAGGTCTCCCTTGCCTTGCTCGTCCACGAGAAGGCGATCGTATCGGCCCCCGGTGAGCCGCTCCAAGTAGCCGGAAGCCCGACGCATGAGGTCGGGTTGATGTTCTTCCCGAAAGCGTCGATCGGCGGTCCGGATGAGTTGGGCCAGGACCCACTTCCGATCACGGTCGCGGGTGAGGTGCGCCCTCCTCTTCCTCCAGTGCCAAGATGCTACTGTCGATGGAGTCGACCGTTTCTTGCTCGCGGAGGTGTGCTGCGTCACGGTCGAGTGCTTCGGCTTCCGCGACCAGCGACTCGATCAGCTCGTCGTGTTCTACGATGCGTGCCTTATACGTGCTAAGAGCTTCGGGAGTGAGCTCCCATGCTCGACCACCCCGTTCCGCATCGGTGATGCGACGTTGAGCTCCCTCCAAGTCGACGAAGCCTCGATCGACCTCTTCTTCGAGGCGCTCCGCGCTGTTGAGCGCCTTGATCCGCCTTTTCGTCACTTCCAGCTCGTCGTGTGTCGGGTCCCTATCCGCGATCCCCATACGGCTCACGAAGGCCGCCCGTTCCGACTCGACTTCCTCGTGCTCCTCACGGTGGCGACGAAGTTGCCGTGCCAGTCGTTCTCCCTCGCGGGTCGCG
>CBDCVV010000013.1:0-8120 GCA_965223235.1 Longimicrobiales bacterium | reverse complement strand
ACAAGGCTGCTCCGCTCCACGACCTGGGGAAAATCGGTGTGCCGGATCACATCCTGCTCAAACCCTCGTCACTGACGGACGACGAGTACAAAGCGATGCAGCGTCATGCCGAGATTGGCTACGAGATCCTTCAAGACTGCAATGGCGAAGTGCTGAAGCTCGGCAGTCTCATCGCGCTGACCCATCATGAGCGGTTGAACGGCTCCGGGTATCCCAAGGGGCTCAAGGGCGATGACATTCCGTTGGTCGGACGCATCGTCGCGATCGCGGACGTCTTCGACGCGCTCACCTCGTCGCGACCGTACAAGAAGGCTTGGACCTACGACGCCGCGTTCTCGAACCTTCAACAAGAGGCGGGAATGCACTACGACCCCGTGTGCGTCGACGCCCTGATGAGCGTGAAGGACGAGGTCATCAAGATCGCCGAGACGGTGACGCACTAACACTCCCGACTCTTGCTTATGCCCGACCGGGACGAGCGACTGGTCCCGCGCTCGCCCAGCGCACAGATTGGCCTGCCATGACCCCCTACGAGTATCTGACCGTCTTCGTCTCGGTCGTTGTCGGCCTGGCCATCGTGCACCTATTGAGTGGTGTCGCCTTGATACTCGATACGCGGGTGAAGGAGCGCGTCGACTGGATTCACGCAGTGTGGACCGGCAACATCTTCGTCACGACGCTGCTCGTCTGGTGGTTCAACTTCGGTCTCGCCTCGGTCGAGGTCTGGACGCTCCCCCACTTTCTGACGCTGGTGGCGTACGCGGTCGTCTTGTACTTGCTGGCCGGCCTACTCTACCCCGTCCGCGGAAGCGAGATCGTGGACTTCCGGGAGCACTTCGAGGCGAACCGACCACGATTCTTCGGCCTCGCGATCGCCTTTCAGTTCGTGGACCTCGCAGACGCGCTCCTCGAACGAAGTGCGCTGGGGACACCGCTGAATCCGCTTCACTCGCTCTCACTTGTCGCGTTTGGAGCTGCGTTCTTGGTGGCCACTCGCACCTCCAATCGCGTATTCCACGGAGCACTCGCAGTTACCTGGCTCGTGGTCTGTCTCGGCTGGGGCGTCGGCGGTCTGCAAGCACCGATCTCGGCACCAGGGGGCGATTTCGCCGGCGGTTGACTCCCGGCCCAGTGAGCTGACGCGCCTAGCGGTGGGACTCACGCTGGCAACACTCGTTGGGTTGCAGCCGACCTCCGTCATTGGACAATCCGTCGAGCCGAGCGGGACGTACCCTGTCGACCCGCTCTCCCTCCCCCGCCCAGTGATCCACGCCACACGAGTGGACGGTCCGATCCAGATCGATGGAGTGTTGGATGATACGGTGTGGGCTGAAGCTCGAGCGGATACGCGTCCCTGGATCCAAACGATCCCCGACCTCGGCATGCCGGCCTCTCAGCCGACGATCCTTCGGATCGTGTACGACGACGAGACCCTGTACATCGGGGCAGAGCTCTTTGACGAAGACACGCGATCGTTGGCCGTCCCGGGACTCGAGCAGGACTTCGACACTCCGAACTCCGACATTTTCGGAGTTGCGATCGATACCTACCTCGATCGGCAGAATGGATTCCTCTGGGCCGTGAATCCGGGGGGTGCCCTCTGGGACGCTCAGGCGTTCAACGATCAGCGTGATCTCGCGCCAGCGTGGGAAGGGATCGTGGAAGCTCGAACCACCATCAACGACTCGACCTGGGTCGTCGAGATGGCGATTCCTTTCGCAACGATGCGCTTCAACCCAGTCGAGGGGGACCAGGTCTGGGGGATCAACTTCTCCCGAAGAATCCGACGGCGAAACGAGGATGCATTGTGGGCGCCAGTCCCGATTCAGTACCGGGTCTACAAGTTCTCGCTTGCTGGGACGATGGAGGGACTCCGCGACCTACCCAGGGGCCGCAACCTGTGGGTCAAGCCGTACGCGTTGGGTGATCGGCTCAGCGGCGCCCGAAACCCCCAGAGCGACGAGAGCGCAGACTTCGGGTTGGATGCAAAGTGGGGCCTCACCCCGCGACTCACTCTCGATCTCACCGCCAACACTGACTTCAGCCAGGTCGAGGTCGATCGCGAGCAGGTGAACCTCTCTCGCTTCTCCCTCTTCTTCCCCGAACGACGCGACTTCTTCCTCGAGAACGAAGGCACCTTCGGCTTCCAAGACACCGCGATCCGGAACTATCGAACCGGGAGCAGCCCGAGAAACTTTAGGCTCTTCAACTCACGACGAATTGGACTCTCACGGACGCGTGAAGCGCTCCCGATCGGGGGAGGAGCGCGCCTAACCGGTCGCATCGGTGAGCGCCTCGAGATCGGTCTACTCGACATGCAGACCCGATCGGCTCCGGAACTCTCGGACGGGTCGAGCTATCAGGCCGAGAACTTTGCAGTCGGTCGAATGAAGGGCACGTTCGGGCCAGCGACGATCGGTGGCATGTTCATCAATCGCCAAGAAACGGGAGGGGGACAACGTTCGTCGTACAATCGCTCCTACGGGGTCGATGCCAACATCCAACTGGCATCCAACGTTCTCCTCTCGACCTACTGGGCGCACACGGACGACGACTCGCCCACCGGATCAGATGAAAACGCCGCCATGGTGCAAACCGCCTGGCGCGAAGCCTTCTGGGACGCATCTGCCCTCTTCAAGCACGTCGGTGACGGCTTCAACCCGGAAACCGGTTTCGTCGACCGTACCGCGTTGCGCCGATACTTCGGTAAGGTCGGCATCCACCCTCAGGTCGACGCTCTCGGTGTTCGGGAGATCAACCCCTACGTCGACGTCGACGTATACACCAACCTCGACGATGCGTTGGAGAGTCGGGGCGTCGAAGCCGGCGCCATCATGTCTTTGCTGGCGGGCGGTCAGATCGCGGTACGCGTTCGCGACCGATACGAGCGTCTCTTCGAGACCACTACGATCGGGGGAGTGGACATCGCCCAGGGTACCTATGAGTGGCTCGAGCCGGGTGTCACGCTAGCGACAAGGGGCGACCTTCCGGTCTTCGTGCGGGGCAACGCCCAGTGGGGCGACTTCTACGACGGGTCACGCACCTCCTTGTCCGCCGATTTGACGGTGCGGCCGAACGAGCACGTCTCCATCGAGGTTGGAGGGCAGAGGAACGATCTCACCTTGGGAGGCTCCGCCTTCACTGCGGACATCTACAGTGCTGGAGTTCGTCTCGCATTGAACACGCAAGCGTTTCTCTTGGCGTTCGTGCAATACAATGAAGCCACCGATGAGCTCGTTTCCAACGCACGCGTCAACATCATACATGCGCCCCTATCCGACATCTTTCTCGTGTATACGGAGCGGCGCAGCCTAACGAGCGGGGTGGCGAATTCCGTGTTGGAGCGAGGGCTCACCCTGAAGGTCACGAAACTCTTCGCCTTCTGAACGCGGAGCCGGAGCGCGCCACCCGACGCACAAGAAGCGACGGACCGCTACGCGATCCGCCGCTTCTTTACCAAGGGGGTGTGCCGGGTGCGGCCACCTCGAGCCGCACTGTTTCGCCTCGCTTACGGCGTGCCCTCCGGGAGCGCCGCACTGCAGACCCGGACGCCATCGTCTGTTAGCTGGCAGGTGCGGGTGGGCGCATCCTTCACGCAGGCCTGGCGCCACGCACCGAGGAACTGACCATGGCCGTCCTCCGCGGTGTATCGACCCCGTGTATACCCGAGCAGCACCCGGTTCTTCCCGTAGATCTCTCCCTCATACACTCCGTCGGCGTACGTACCGGCGAGGAAGGCGAGAAACTCGCCCTGCAGGTTCACGATCTTGCCGTGGAAGACCTGTTTCCCGTCAGCGTTCACGCCCCAGCGACCAGCCAGATAACCCTCGCGCCGACCATTCGACTGCACCCAGAGGCCGCCGAACACACCGCCACGATCGCTCGTGCGGGCCCACCGCCCCTTCATGAACCCGACTCCACACGGATGGGGTGGCTGCAGTACCGACGCGAGGAGTACGCCGTTCCCGGTGTTGTCGATCACCTCGGCCACGTGTAGACCACCTAGCTCAGAGGCGGGGATACGGGTGGAGAAAGGTGTGGCTGCGGAAGGCCAGGAACTGCTCGTCGGCCGACGAAGTGACATCCGCCGCATCCGTAGGCGTCAGAGTCGGCCCGACGATCGCGACCTGGGCGGTCACGCCATCGACGTGCGGACCGGTCCACGACGTCATGGTGACGAGATTCCGCTCTTCCTGCGGATGCACCTCGTCTCCGGATTCAAAAAGGAGGGTCCGTCGCACGCGAAGTGCGTCTCCCTCGGCTACCTGCAACGCCGGATCCCATTGGAGCGGGGACCACTCGGTTCGATCGTTGGGCCGAATCCGACCCCAAAGGGCCAACACGTTGTAGATCTTGACCTGGTCCGTCGGGAGCACTGCAATCGCCGTGTCCGTCTCGACGCTCGCCGTCAGCTCCGGAGCATCGGAGCCCGCGAAGGCATCGGCAAAGAGCTGGCTACCGAACGCTGGTGCTTCATTTCCCTCGGAAGCTCCCGCGAGGGAGCTAGCCTCCTGAATCCCGATCTGGTCGGTGATCTCTTCGATCGCGGCCACGAGAGCGGCATCCGGATCCGTGACGGCCAGCTCATCGGCGGGCGCATCGACTTCCGGCTCGAAGGTGTCTTCGTCACACGCTCCTAGAACGGCCAGCAGAGGCAAGAGGAGCATAAGTCGAGTTGCTGAACGGTACATCGTTCCCCCAAGGTTCTCGGGTGTCTCTTCTGCCCCGGACCCGCGTCCGGTGGCAGTCAGTAGGGAGACGGTCCGACAGGGCCGGAGGTAACGCTCCCGGTCAGGGGGTGCTCTCGTCCCGGTTTCGCATGTGGTCTGCAACAGCCCCGGAACCGCTGCTTCAGATAGGCGCGCAACTCTTCGGGCATCGAATGATTTTCGAGCGCGCGATCCATGCACGCGACCCACGCGTCGCGTTCGGCCACACCGATCGGGAACGGTAGGTGGCGGGCTCGCAATCTCGGGTGTCCGTGTTTCTCGACGTAAAGCTGCGGTCCTCCGGTCCATCCGCTGAGGAATTCGTACAGCTTGTCACGCGACGTGCCGAGGTCGGGAGGATGCAGGCTTCGGATCCCGGCCGCGAAAGACTCGACGTCCATCACATCGTAGAAGCGGTCGACGAGTGAGCGGACTCCTTCGTCGCCGCCGAGGAGTTCGTAGTGGCTAACTGTTGGGTCCATGAGTCTCTCGAAATGGTGGCTGGAGAAGCGCTCGGGAATCCATCAGGACGTCGACACCGCATCAAGCAGTCGATCGATTTCTCCTGTCGTGTTGTACACGTGCGTCGATACCCGAATCGCGTTGTGACCATCCCGTTGGTGTTCGTCGATGTGGGTCCCCGCGACCTCTTCCAACCAGGGCACCGCTTCCATGGCGTCCAAGCCCGCCTTCTCGAAGATCGTCGAGCCTGGAGGCGGAGATGTCGTCCGTTGCGCCGCTCAGGATGGTGATGCCCGGGATCTGCTGCAGGCCAGCCTTGAGGTGATCGGAGAGGTAGCGGCAACGACGCTCAATCCGGTCGAGTCCCAACGCGTTGCAGAAGTCCAGGGAGGTGGCCAAGGCGGCTCGCACCGGGAAGTCCGCCGTGCCGCCAGGAGCCAGCGCAGGAGCTTCGACCGTCGCATTCGGGGCAAACGAGGTGGCGGATCCGATCTCGAGCCGCCACGCTCACGTACATGAATCCGGTCCCGACTGGACCGAACGCCCACTTGTGAAGGCTGGCCGAGTACGCGTCGCAACCGACTTCGTGCAGATCGATGGGGAATTGACCCAGCGCCTGGGCCCCATCCACGAGACATAAAAGGCCACGAGCGTGAGCCATCTCGGTCAGCGCTCTCACCGGATAGACGTGACCGCCCCCGGGTGGCGTGGCAAAAGGAGATGGCCCTGGTGCGAGCGGTCACCGCCGCCGCCATCAGCTCGACCACCTCGTCCGCCGACGGTAGGGGACTCGGCACAAAAACTTCAGTTACACGGATCCCGTCGCGCTCCTCTCGAAACCTCCACGGAGCGTTCCCCGCCGGATGCTCTTGGGTCGTAATCAACACCTCGTCGCCCGGTTCGAGCTGTAGCCCAACCGCTTGAAGGTGAAGGCCTTCTGTCGCGTTCCGGGTCAGAGAGATCTCGTCGGCGTCAGCGCCCACGAAGCTCGCTAGACCGGGTACCACGTCCTGCGCGATGACTTCTTGTAGATCGTGCTTACCGTGCAAGGGCTCGCGTGAAATGGCCTCGTATCCATCGCAAACCGCGCGCGCGACCTCGCGAGGAGGCAATCCGAGGCTCGCGTTGTTCATGTAGGTCACGCCCTCATCGAGCATGAAGCGAGCTCGCACGTGGGCCCACGCAGCATCGTCGTCCGCCGTCGGTCTGGTCGGCGGGACCTTCTCGCTCCGGGGCGGGAATGGAGTCAGGTGCGCATCCGAGGAGCGCTGTTGTGGTGACTCCTGCCGTCAGGAACGCACGGCGCGAGACAGAAGGCAGAGGGGTCGACCGGGAAGCTCCATGGCGATCTACTCCGACTACGGGTCAGAGACGGAACGAGTCCCGTCACCTTGATCGTCAGTAAGCGTTCCAAGCTCGTCCCTGATTCGGTGTCCCAACGGTCGGTGACAACGAAGTACAAGTCGGAGAGAGGCGCGTGGATCCAACGAAAGCGGAGATTGGTGACGACCTCCTGCACCGCTTCGTTGTACTGCACGATCGCACTGGTGAGCAACTCGGTGGAGAAAAAGGCATCGAGCTTCGCCCCGAAGACGTCCGCTGTCGTCGACCCTTGTCCAGGAATGGTGATTCGGTTGTGGTTCGCCGAAAGGTTCAAGCTCAGGTCGGGGCCCAAGACGCCCCACGAGTGACCCTCCCAATGAGCGCCGATCACCACCGAAGTAGCTACCACCGGTCGCAGATATACGCCCTGAAATCGGGCGAGCCCCGCTCAGCTGATAGAAGGCGGACGCCTCGACAAAGTCGTATCGCCCGGCTGCGACCTCGATGCCTCGCACCGAAAACGGATCATCGACGCGTTCAAAGCGGTCCGTCACCGTCACGTTCCCCATCCCACCATCGCTGAATTCCCACCCGAGTCCCAAAGTCCGGGAGCGTGTTTGAACCCCACCTCTGGGGTCGGTAAAGCGATGAGCTTCGACGTACGGGTTTAATCCCAGGATCCCGGCACGATCGAGCCTCGGGCGCACGCCCAGAGTCCCGTAGGCGTGCCGCATGCCGGTACGTCGGACGAAGCCGACGCTCGGCGAAAATCCGTCGTCGAAGTGCCGATACAGCGCGAACACCTCCCAAAAAGGGTCGCGCCAACCAGCGGACAGCCGCCCGGCCATCGAACGATCGAGCGTCGCTCCGTCGGCGGCCGTACCCTCCGTCGCAGCCAAGTACGACTGGACGAGCAGATAACCGTTGAGTGCCTGGACGTCCGCGTCGACTCCGTAGCTGCGGTGATCCGCCGAGCCACCGCCCGTCTCCATCCGGTTCACAAAGATTCCGCCAAGAGAGAGCCCCTCAGCGGGCTCCCCTCTCACACGTGCCACAGAGAAGTTCTCGGCCGCGAAAGCGCCGTCGGCTCGGGTCTGCATGTTCAGGAGACCGATCGAGAGGTCGCCGACGGTCCCCGACACCCGCCCTCCCCCGAGGATCGGGAGGGGCGCCCCTGTGGGGGTGAGACCGATCCGCCGTGAGTGGAAGAGCGTGAAATCTCGGTTCGATACTCCGGACCTCGTTTGGCGGTTGCCCTGGTCCCCGAACTGAAAGAGTCCCGAATTCTCGAGGAAGAACTCGCGTTTCTCCGGGAAAAAGAGAGAGAATCGAGTCAGATTTACTTGCTCTTCATCGACCTCGACCTGACTGAAGTCCGTGTTGACGGTCAGATCCAACGTGATACCCGGGGTGACGCCGTACTTGAGGTCCAAGCCCGCGTCGAAGTCCGCCTCCCCCGAGGCAAGAACTCCGGAGGGGCGCGACGTGAGGGCGAAGGGCTTGATCGATAGGTTCCGCTGAGGGCGCAAGTCGGCGAGGCCGCGGAGCGTCCCGCCACGCGAGCTGACGTACAGCTGCCAGCGACGATCCATCGGCGCCCAAACCGCGTCTTCGTTCTTCCGACGG
>CBDCVV010000012.1:0-252111 GCA_965223235.1 Longimicrobiales bacterium | reverse complement strand
GTCTTCGAGAAGTGACTCGCGCCGCCGACGCGCTCCTTTTCGTGAACGACCGGTACGATGTCGCCCTCGCGATCGGAGCGGACGGAGTCCACGTCGGGCCGGATGATGTGCCGGTCCATGCACTCAGGTCCGTGGTGTCGCCCGACTTCCTGATCGGAGCATCGACGGACGACCCGAGCCGTGCGGCCAGATTGGAAAGGGATGGGGCGAGCTACATCGGCTGTGGAGCCGTGCATCCCACCCAATCGAAGGACGATGCGGGGGAGGTCATCGGGGCTCGATGGACTCACCCGGGTCGTGGAGGCGGTTGCGCTCCCAGTCGTGGCGATCGGCGGCATCGACGCCGATCGAGCACGCGTGGTTCGGGAGCAGTCCGGAGCAACCGGGGTCGCCGTGATCTCCGCAGTGATGCGTGCCACCGATGTGGAAGGGAGCGTGAGGGCCCTCCTCTAGTCCTACGTCGTGAAGCCCCCGCACGCATGAAGTCGGACACGGAGCTCGCCTCGACGAAAAAGTCCCCGAGCTGGCTGCCCTTCTCCGGGCTGTGCCAATCCGACCCACCACTCATGACGAGTCCATGAGCCTTCGCAATGGCCTCCAACTTCGCCACGTCCGACCGCCGCGATCGGGGGGCGGTACACCTCGAGTCCTCCCAACCCTGCGTCGATCAGCGACGGAAGCACTTCTTCGATCAGGTCTCGCGGAGGGTGAGCCCATACGGGCAGACCACCCCCCGAGAGAATCAGCGCGACTCCCTCGGCGGGGGTGAGCAGCTGGGTCGGCACAAACGCTTCGCTATCGTCTCCGATCCAGCGGCTAAACGCGTCGCCGTGTTGGACGCGTAGCCCAGTCCGACGAGCGCTTTGGCCAAGTGTGGCCTCCCAATGACCCCTCGGTCCGGACCCGCCGCGATCTCGACATCCCGATATGTCACACGGACGCCGGCACGTTGAGTCGCTCACCATCTCGGCGCATTCGAGCTGCCCTTCGCTCCGCAGCCCACACCCCGTGCGCGAGAAGGATGGAGCTGTCGGGTCGATGAAGTAGCCGAGAATGTGGACGTCGCGGTCTACGTGGGTGGTTGACACTCGATCCCGGCCACGACCTGAAGCGAGTGACCGACGGCTGCTTCCTGGGCGGGTAACACTCCACCGACATGGTCGTGATCCGTGGATCGCGATGAGATCGAGCCCACCAGCGATCGCCCCACGTACGACCGCGGACGGAGCCCAAGCCCCGTCCGAGATCGTGGTGTGTAGGTGTAGATCGAGTCTCACCCGCCCCTACTCGACGTCCTCCGCGAAGACGATCGCGGAAGCGGGCACCTCCGCCGGGGCACCTCGCCGCGTACTCGGCGAGAAGGGTGACGACGTTTCGCTCCACCTTCATCACACCACCGGCCACATGGAAGGTGGCGCTTCCCCACCCGGCGTATCGCACGTTCAGCTCACCGCTCCCGAGAAGTGCGAGCATCGGCGCATGACCCGGGAGGATACCCACCTTGCCGTCCCACGCCGGGCCACGACCGCGGATGCCTCACCTTCGAAGACATTCGCTCGGCAGACACTACGCGAACGTTGAGCGTCGCCACGTTATCCCTCCGCGGCCAGGCGCTCGGCCTCGGCGATCACCCCGTCGATACCGCCTGCATGTAGAAGGCCTGCTCAGGAAGGTGGTCGAACTCACCGTTCGCGACCCGCTCGAACGACTCGATCGTTTCGTCGAGCTTCACATACTGCCCCGTGATGCCTGTGAACTGCTCAGCAACGAAGAACGGCTGCGAGAGGAAGCGGGCGATCCGGCGAGCACGCCCCACGATGATCTTGTCTTCCTCGGTGAGCTCGTCCATTCCGAGAATCGCGATGATGTCTTGCAGATCCTTGTACCGCTGCAGGATGGCCTGCACCTGAGTCGCTACACGGTAGTGGCGTTCACCCACGAACTGTGGGTCGAGAATCCGAGAGGTCGAGTCGAGCGGATCGACCGCCGGGTAGATGCCCTGCTCCGAGATCGAACGCGACAACACCGTGGTAGCATCGAGGTGCGTGAAGGCGGTCGCCGGAGCTGGATCGGTGAGATCGTCCGCAGGCACGTAAAATCGCTTGCACCGACGTGATTGAGCCGGATGCTGTCGAAGTGATGCGCTCCTGGAGCTCACCCATCTCCGTGGCTAGGGTGGGCTGGTATCCCACCGCCGACGGCATGCGTCCAAGAAGGGCAGACACCTCCGATCCGGCCTGAGTGAAGCGGAAGATGTTGTCGACGAAGAGCAGGACGTCCTGTCCCTCCACGTCGCGGAAGTACTCCGCCATGGTGAGACCAGACAGGCCGACGCGAAGTCGGGCTCCCGGAGGCTCGTTCATCTGGCCGTACACCAGTGCCGTCGAGCCTAGGACGCCGGCCTCTTTGAACTCGAGCCAGAGGTCGTTGCCTCGCGCGTCCGTTCACCCACCCCGCAGAAGACGGACTTACCGCCGTGCTCCATCGCGATGTTGTTGATGAGCTCCTGGATGATGACGGTCTTTCCCACGCCAGCGCCACCGAAGAGGCCGGTCTTTCCACCTTTCACGTACGGCGCGAGTAGATCGACGACCTTGATACCGGTCTCGAAGATCTCGGTCTTCGGCTCGAGCTGGTCGAACTTCGGGGCGAGGCGATGGATCGGCCACCGTTCCACATCGGCTGCGTTCTCCCCACCGACCGGACCCTGCTCGTCGACAGGTTCGCCGAGCACGTTCAAGATCCGTCCGAGCGCGGGCTCACCCACGGGTACGGAGATGGAAGCGCCCGTATCGACGACCTCCATCCCGCGCGTGACTCCATCGGTCGACGACATCGAGACCGCCCGTACCTGGCCCCGACCGATGTGCTGTTGCACCTCGGCGACGAGCTCGATCTCCTGACCGGCTTCGTTCGTCGTCTTGAGCGAAAGCGCGTTGTAAATCTCCCGGAGGTGGGCCGCGTCGAACTCGACGTCGAGCACCGGACCGATGACCTGGACGACCTTTCCGTTGTGTTCAGCCATGATTGCTCTGTATCCCTACTCGCTGGTTGCTACTCAAGGGCGGCGGAGCCACCGACGATTTCGGCGATCTCCTGCGTGATCTGGGCCTGGCGGGCCCGGTTATACGTCCGAGTGAGGTGCTCGAGCACGTCACCGGCGTTATCCGTTGCTGACTTCATCGCCGAACGCCGAGCGCCTTGCTCGGCGGCGGCGTTCTCGACCAGAGCCGTGTACACCGCATTGCGGATGTACGCCGGAAGAATCCGCTCGAGAATCATGTCCCCGCTCGGACTCAGAATGTAGACGTCGGCCGAAGACGCTCCCTCGTCTCCCTGGATCGGAAGGAGGTCCCTCGTGTGCGGCGGCGTCGACATCGCGGATTTGAACTTTGAGCTCACGAGGTACACGGCATCTACATCGCCGTTCTCGAATGCCTCGCGGACGGGGGCGACGATCGCCTCTGCGTCGTCTACCGTCGGGTGGTCGGAGACGTCGGACCGCTCGGTCTCGATCGCTTCCCCCCGGAAGCGGAAGTACGCGACCCCTTTCTTCCCGGCGATATGGAGGTCGGTCTCGATCCCCTGGCCTCGCAGGTCATCCATCAGGTTGCGAGCCTGCTTGATCAGATTCGTATTGAAGCCGCCGCACAGTCCGCGGTTCGCGGTGAGAAGAAGGACTGCGGCCCTCTTGGTCTCTTCGGGCCTCCGAAGAATCGGATACTTCTCACTCAGTTCGGGTGAGTAGAGTCCCCCCACGATCTCGTGCAAGGCGTCCGCATACGGGCGAGCCGCATGAACGCGATCGGTCGCGCGCTTGAGTTTCGATGTCGCAACCAGCTCCATCGTGCGCGTGATCTGCCGCGTGTTCTCGACGGATTTGATCCGTCTCTTTACGTCTCGTGAGCCTGCCACGTCGACTCTCCCCTAGGGATCCGTTTCGGTCAGGCCGGAACCGCGGCCATCTCGTGCTCCGCGGCGAAAGCGGCATTGTACCCTTCGATCGCCGATACCAGCTTCTCCGCAATCTCGTCCGACATCTGGCCTTCGTTTCGGATCGCGTCGAGCACCTCCGAGTGCTTCGCGGACATCACCTCGAGGAATCCGCGCTCCCACTCGCGAACCTTCTCGAGCGCAACGTCATCCAAATACCCGTTCGTCACAGCGTAGATCACGGCCACCTGATTCTGCACCGGCATCGGCTGATACTGGGGCTGCTTCAGGATCTCGACCGTCCGGGCTCCGCGAGCGAGCTGTCGCTGCGTCGCGGCGTCGAGGTCCGAGCCGAACTGAGCGAAGGCTTCGAGTTCCCGAGAACTGGGCCAGGTCGAGCCGCAAGCGTCCAGCGACCTTCTTCATCGCCTTGATCTGGGCAGATCCACCGACGCGGGAGACCGAAATTCCGACGTTCACCGCCGGACGGACACCCGAGAAGAAGAGATCCGGCTCCAAGAAGATCTGTCCGTCCGTAATCGAGATCACGTTGGTCGGGATGTACGCGGAGACGTCCCCGCCCTGGGTCTCGATGATCGGGAGCGCCGTTAGCGATCCACCACCGAGCTCATCGGAAAGCTTCGCAGCCCGTTCGAGGAGCCTGGAGTGGAGGTAGAAGACGTCGCCCGGGTACGCTTCGCGTCCCGGCGGGCGGCGTAGGACCAGCGAGAGCTGACGATACGCCTGAGCCTGCTTGGAGAGATCGTCGTACACGACCAATGTGTGCTTGCCCTGCCACATGAAGTGCTCCGCGAGCGCGGTCGCGGAATACGGGGCGATGTACTGCATCGGAGCGGGATCGGAGGCGTTCGCCGTCACGACGATCGTGTAATCCATCGCGCCGTGTTCGCGGAGCGTCTCGACCACGCTCCTCACCTTCCCTGCACGCTGCCCGATCGCACAGTAGATGCAGATCACATCGGTATCTTTCTGGTTGATGATCGCATCGATCGCAACGGCGGTCTTGCCCGTGCCTCGATCACCGATGATCAACTCGCGCTGTCCCCGACCGACCGGAATCATCGAGTCGATCGCCTTGATCCCCGTCTGCATCGGTTCGCCGACTGGCTGCCGCTTCACGATCCCGGGAGCGACGATGTCAATCTGGCGGCGACCTTCGATCCCATCGATCGCGCCCGCACCGTCTTGCGGCTCGCCTAGCGAGTCGACCACCCGTCCGAGGTAACCCGCCCCCACCGGAACGTCTAGAACGCGCCCTGTGCGGCGAACCTGGTCACCCTCATGGAGGCGAGTCCACTCACCCATGATGACGGCGCCGATGTTGTCCTCTTCGAGGTTCAACGCCAAAGCCGACACTACCTCGCCCGAGTCGGAAGAGGTGATCTCCAGCATCTCGGATGCCATCGCCTTGGTCAGTCCGTAGATGCGGGCGATGCCGTCCTTCACTTCGAGCACCTCGCCGATCTCCTCGGCTTGGAGTTCGTCCTCGTACCGCTCGATTTCGTTGAGGAGGACGTCCTTGATCTCGCTAGCGCGGAGTTGGGAGTCGTTGGCCATCTCTATTGAGTTCCTATTGCGTATGGATCGGTCAGGCGTCCGCCGAAGCG
The DNA here is from genome assembly GCA_965223235.1 of Longimicrobiales bacterium. Classification (GTDB taxonomy): domain Bacteria; phylum Gemmatimonadota; class Gemmatimonadetes; order Longimicrobiales; family Gaopeijiaceae; genus UBA2589. Next base: position 246,550 of record CBDCVV010000012.1, on the reverse strand, counting down.
GGCACCTCGGCTCCGAGCAATCGCCGGCGGAGTCCCTCCAGCCTGCGTCGCACGGATCCGTCATAGATCGTGTCACCGGTTCGTACGACGATCCCGCCCACAATGCCGGGGTCGACCCGAATGTGGGGGATCGCTTCCTTGCCGAGCGCACGCGTGAGGCGCTCGGTGATTACCGTCTTCGTCGCATCGTCGACGGGTCGGGCCACCGTCACTTCCACATGCTCACGACCCATGTGGGCGTCGAGGAGCGCGTGGTACTGCACGGCGATCGCGCGAAGAAGCCGCTGACGCCGCTTGTCGATCGTAACCAGCACGAAGTTCACGACGTGCTTGGGCAATGACCCGCCGAACGCCTTCTTGATCACCGACTTCTTCTCGGCGTCGTCAATCCGCGGTGTCTCGAGGAAGTTGCGGAACTTCGGGTCTTGTTCGACCAACCCCGCGATCGTCTCAATGGCATCGCCGTAGCTCTGGAGCCCGTCATGTCGCGTGGCTAAGTCGAAGAGCGTCTCCGCGTAATTCTTCGCGACCGTCTCGTCCCGCATCTTACCCTGCCCCGAGCTCGGTCAGGTATCGCTCGACCAGCTGCCTGTCCGCAGCTTGATCCAACTTCTCGTCCATCAACCGAGACGCAGCGGCTAGCGCAAGATCGACGGACTCTTTGCGGATCTCCTGAACGGCCTGGTCCTTCTCGCGCTCGATCTCCGCCCGCGCCCGATCGATGATCGCCTGAGCTTCAGCCCGGGCCTTCTCTTCGATCTCCTTGCGGAGCGAATCTCCGGCCACCTTCCCTTCGGCGATCAACTCACTGGACTGCCGACGGGCATCCGCGAGCTGCTCTTTGTGTTCGGCGAGAAGCTTTGCAGCTTCTGCGTTGCGGGCAGCCGCCTCGTCGAGAGCCGACTGGATTCCTTGCTCCCGGGCTTCCACGGCCCCGAGGATCGGTCCCCACGCGAACTTCCCGAGGATGAATACGAGGATCCCGAAGACCACGAGCGTCCAAAAGGACAGCCCCGTGTTCATGTCGTAGATACCACCGCCCCCATCGCCGCCTTGTGCCCAAACTCCCTCCGGCACACTGCCCAGGGCGGCGAGCGCTAACGCAAACATTCGACTCGCTCTCATGATAACTCCGTAGTTCTTCGGCCTAGGACGCCCGGATCGCCGAGCATCAGAATGGCACGGCCCAGCTCAAGAGCTGGGTCGCGGACTAACCGAAGAACTTGTAGAGGATCGTGATCACGAGACCGAAGAGCGCAGCACCCTCAATCAGCGCGGCAAGAATGATTCCCGCGGTCTGGATCGTGGCGGCCGACTCCGGCTGGCGCGCGATACCCTGCGCCACGCCGTTACCGATCTGACCGATGCCAATACCGGCTCCGATCACACAAAGTCCGATACCGATACCGGCGCCGAGCAGGCTCAAGTTGTTCTTCGCAGTGGCCGCATCCATCACAGCGGCGTCCTGCGCGACGGAGAGCATGGCTTCGAGCAGCAGCATGTCAGTGCTTCCTTGAAAGATGTCGTTGAAAGACGGGTGAATCAGGTTGGTTCAAAAACGAATCAGTGCGCTTGAATCAGGCCGATGAACACGGCCGTCAGCATGGCGAAGATGTAGGCTTGAAGAAATGCGACGAACACCTCGAGAACCATGATGCCCGAGACCATCGCGATAGATGCCACCGTCACACCCCCTGCCACGGCCGCACCGCCACCGGCAAACATGAAGATCAAGCCGAGGAGCGACAGGACCAGGGTGTGACCTGCCATCATGTTCGCGAACAATCGAATCATCAGAGCGAACGGCTTGGTAAGCTTCCCCAGGAACTCCACCGGAGTGAGGATGACCAGCATGATGGCCGTTCCCACGGGGTTGAGTCCCTTGGGAGCGTAGAAGATGGTGCCCATATAGCCGGCGAATCCGAGCGTCCGCATACCCGAAATTTCCGTGACTACGAAGGTGATCAGCGCGAGGGCTCCGGTCACCATGAAGTTTCCGGTCGCCGTCGCCCCGAAGGGCACGAGACCGAGAAGATTCATAAATAGGATGAAGAAGAAGAGGGTGAGGATGTACCCCGTGTACGCATCAGCACCGTGACCGATGTTTCGGCGCACGACCTCATCTCTAAAGTACACGACCATCGCCTCGATGGCGTTCGCGAGACCGGTCGGGGCTTTCGCCGTGTACTTCTTCCGAACCGCCTGGGCAAGCGGAATGAAGATCACAAGGCAAAGAAACGCCGCCAGGAAGAGGAAGACGACGTGCTTGGTCGGCGAGAGGTCCAACGTCAGCGGTCCAAGGTGGATCGGTTCCCAGTGCGGGAGGTGCCAGACGAAGCCACGTCCGAGAACCTCGAACTCGATCTCGCTCCCATCGAGCAGGTGATGCATGAGCATCCCCTGCAAGTCCGGGGGAGCCTCGGCGCCGTGCTCTTGAGCGGCCTGAGCCCCACCCTGCATCATCGCGAAGAGTCTCATCTATGCCTCCGCTGTCCGCGGCGTCTCTTCATTGAACCAGATCGGCTCAATCAAGAGGAGTGCGAAGAAGAAGCCAGCCAGTGAGAGCAGAGCCGCCATCGCTCCTTCGGAACCGGAGCGGATCAGGAGCACGGCTACCACGCCGAGCACGACCATGCGCGCGAGTGTGCCTCCGACCCATGCGGCCAGGAAGCCGTTCAGCTTCCCACGGGATCGGACGAGAATCGCGAACGCGATCACTTGGACCGGGAGAGCGATGGCCGCCGCGAGTGCCATCCCGCCCCTCGAGGCAGGCGTCAAGAAGGGCCAGGATACGCCGATCACTGCCAAGACAGCGATTCCGCCGCAGGCCGCATACTTCAGCGTGGTGCTCATTGGGGGTCATCCCCCCGCTCTCGCGGTTCGATCACGATGTGATAGTACAGACTGTAGAAGCCGGCGCCGCCACCCACGAACGCTCCAATGATCATTAAGAAGGGAGCGCTCCCGATCTTCTGATCGACCCACGCGCCCCCGCCCATGAACATCAACACGGCGAGAGCCCATGTGAGACCGTGACCCATGAACTGCCCGGAAGCCCGCATCATTTCACGGGTCTGCTGGGAATCGTCGCGGCCTTCAGTCACACGGTGCTCCCCCGGGCTTCCGAACGCTCCGATTCCCGGCGCAATTACACGGGTTTCGAGGTGTCCGTAGCCAGAAAAAGGTAGTGCTTGTGAAAAAAAGCGCAAGCGGCCACGGGGCCCGGATCCATCGCGCTACACAAGGCTTCCGATAGGCCCGGACCGGTTGCCTTCACGACGCCAGCCAGAGCGCCGAGAAAGCAACGCTCCTGCTTGACGCACCACGACGCGGCGTCCATTCTTCGCCGCCATCATCGCCCACGGGCGACCTCCCACCCTCGCCGCATGACGCCAACAGATGAAGCTGCGGTCGTCGACCGCGACGTCGAACTTCTCGAACGCGCGGCCGAAGTCACCGGTCAGATGCGCCGCGAGGTCGAAAAGAAGATCGTGGGACAGCGCGAGGTCATCGACGAGATGCTCGTCGCGTTGCTCGCAAACGGGCACGCGCTCCTGGTCGGCGTTCCCGGCCTGGCGAAGACCCTTCTGGTCCAGACCGTTGCCGAAGCCCTCGATCTGGAGTTCAGCCGGATCCAGTTCACACCGGATCTCATGCCCACCGATATCACGGGCACGGAGGTCATTGAAGAGGATCGTACTACGGGACGTCGCGTCTTCCGCTTCGTAAAAGGTCCGATCTTCGCGAACATCGTCTTGGCAGACGAGATCAATCGGACGCCCCCGAAAACGCAGGCGGCGCTCCTGGAGGCAATGCAAGAGCGGTCGGTGACCGCGGCGGGCGACAATTACACCCTTCCCCCCCCATTCTTCGTGCTCGCGACCCAGAACCCGATCGAGCAGGAAGGCACGTACCCGCTGCCCGAAGCCCAGCTCGATCGCTTCATGCTGGAGCTCCCGATCCATTACCCCACGCGGGAAGAGGAAGAGCAGGTCGCAACCCGAACGACCGGCGATGAAGACGTGACGGTGGAACCGGTTATCTCCGCGACTGAGCTGATCGCTCTGCAAAAGCTCGTTCGCCGGGTACCGGCTCCGCCCTCACTGGTCTCACTCGCAGTCAGACTCGTGCGGGCTACCCGTCCGGGTGACGAGCAGGCGGCCGTGACCCAGAAGTACGTCTCGTGGGGCGCAGGTCCGCGGGCGTCGCAGTATCTCGTATTGGGGGCAAAGGCGCGGGCGGCATCGCGCGGAGCGGCCCTCCCTTCGTATGATGATGTCCGTGCCGTGGCACCGGCCGTCTTGGCGCACCGCCTCGTCCTCAACTTCGAGGCGGAAGCCGACGGCCGCAGCACACGGGACGTAATTCGTGAACTCCTGGAGGAGAGCCAGGGTTGGACGTAGGTAGTTCCGGCGGCCCCAGATCGGCACAAGAAGACCAACCTCCGAGTAGACGGCCCCAGCGATGGGTTGTCGACCATTTGTCCGTGGCGAGACGCGGATAAATGGGGCTCGCTGCCGTCGTCGTAGTCGCGTTGTTAATAGCGTCGGCCGTGCTCACGGCTGCACACGACGCCGCATTCGGGATGTCCCGCGGGCACGTGCGCGCGCTCGCCGAGGAAGGGTTCGATGGCGCTGCAGCCCTCAACGCCGTCCGCGATGACGAGCACTCCGTCCAAGCGAGTGTCCGTGTCGTGACGCAGGCGCTGGACTTGGCCGCCCTCGGAGTGATCGCAGTGACGGGCGTCTCGACGTGGGGCCGGCTAGGCCAGATTCCCAGCATCATCGTCGGGGGCTTCTTGGTCGTGGCGATCGCAGACCTTATTCCCCATCTGATCGCGGCCCGCTCCCCGGTGCGATTGGCGCTCTCCGCCTCCTCCATGCTCCTCAGAGTTTCTCGATTGACGAGGCCGCTTACCGCCCCAGTAGAGGCTCTAGAGGAGCGGATCGGGGGACGGGAAGATGGGCTGAACGACGAGCATCGCGAGCTGCGTGAGATCCAGGAGATCGGAGAGGAAGAGGGTCTACTCGACGAAGGCGAGAGTCATCTCGTGGAGCGTGCGTTCCGCCTCGACGACCTGACGGCTTGGGACGTCATGGTACCTCGCGTCGATATCTTCGGGTGGGAGCAAGACCGTCGAATCTCGGAGCTCGTCGACGACCTCCCGGACGTTCGCTTCAGCCGCGTCCCCATCTATAGCGAAACGATCGACGACGTTACGGGAGTCGTGTACCTCCGTGAGGTGTATGCACGCTTTGCCAAGGGCGAAAGCCAGCTCCGCCTCGCCGACATCGCCCACGAGCCTTTCTTCGTGCCCGGATCGGCCTCATGCACGCGACTCCTCGAAGATTTTCAAGCCCGTCGAATTCACATGGGGATCGTCGCAGACGAGCACGGTGGCATCGACGGCCTGGTGACTTTGGAGGATGTCCTCGAGGAGCTCGTTGGGGAGATCCGTGATGAGACGGACGAAGAGGAAGAGGAGATCGCTCGCCTCTCGGACGACACGGTGGAGTGCGACGCGGGTGTCGATCTCCGTGATCTCGAAGAAGCGCTCGACGTCACGATCCCGCAGGGCGAACATCGATCTCTGAACGGATTCCTTCTCGATGAGCTCGGCCACGTTCCGGCCCCAGGAGAAACGCTGGAGACGGCGGATCTCCGCATCGACGTGCTCGATGCCTCCGAGACTCAGGTGCTCCGAGCTCGGGTGACCCGTCTCACTCTCCAAGGTGGCGGATAATGGCGCTGATACTCCCCTTCCAGGGGAAAGAACCGCGAATCGACCCGTCCGCTTTCATCGCCCCGAATGCGGTCATCATCGGTGACGTCGAGATCGGTGCCGAGTCGTCGGTTTGGTTCGGAGCCGTGCTTCGTGGCGATCATCCAGACCACGGGATCGTGGTGGGTCCTCGGACGAGCATCCAGGACCAGTGCGTCGTCCACGTCGGAGGCTGGGCGCCGACCATCGTAGGCGCCGACGTCACGATCGGGCACGGAGCCAAATTCGAAAGCTGCTCGATCGGCGATCGGTCCGTCGTCGGAATGAATGCGACGATTCTGCAGCGAGCCGAGGTGGGGGCTGAGTGCCTTTTGGCGGCCAACACGGTGGTGCTCGAGCAAGCTCGCATTCCCGCTCGCAGCGTAGTAGCAGGGGTGCCAGGGGTCGTGAAGAAGACCCTCGACGGGTCGGCCGCCGAGTGGATCGCCGGGGGCGGAGAGCACTACGTCGCGCTGTCTCGCGAATACCTGCGATACGGGGTCGATCGCCGATGACCGGTAGGGCGACCGATCGGCCGGCCCCCAAGCCAGTGTGTGACCTGTGCGGCCACGAGATGGTCGACCTGCACTGCAAACTGATTTGCAAGCAGTGTGGGTACAAACGAGACTGCTCGGATCCTTAGATCCGTTCTAGGGAGCGAGCCCGAGCACACTCGTTAGGTACCACCGGACGAGGACATCTCCCCAGACCCAGGATACGCCCCCACCCGCCGCGAGAAAGACCCCGAAGGGGATGAGCCGCTCCATGGTGTCCCCACGGGACCCGGTGCGTAGCGCAGAGATGGTCGCTCGAGCGAGCATGGTGAGGATCGCGAAGACGGAGCCTAGAAAGATCGTGAGGGCGACGCCCCATACGCCTACAAAAGCTCCGACCATGGCCATCATCTTGATGTCGCCTCCCCCCATCGCTTGATCCACCCCCGCCTCCTCGAGGCGCCCCGGCTGCATCTTCCGAATCATGGCGGTCCCGACGGCTCCCACGCCCCAGAGGACGCCATATCCCACGACGGCTCCGAGCACCGAGGGTGCGAGCTCGGCAAGGAGTTCGTTCCCGCCGAACGCCGAGTGCGCCCAGTACAACCCACCCGGCGCAAGCGACAACCCGACGCCGAGGACGGTCCCACCGAGTGAGAACTGGTCGGGGATGATGTAGTAGCGAGCATCCGAGATGGAGATACCAAAGAGAATCGTGAGGAAAAGCGCTCCACGTAACGCTTCCCATGACGCGCCATGGAGGGCGAAGGCACCGGCCCACATGAGTCCGGTGGAGAGCTCGACGAGCGGGTACTGAACCGAGATCCCCGCTTGGCAGTGCCGGCATCGACCCCGAAGCCTGAGCCAAGACACGACGGGCACGTTGTCGTACCACTGTACCGGGGCCGCGCACCCTGGGCATCGCGACCGCGGTCGAATCACCGATTCGTCGACCGGCCATCGGAGCGAACACACGTTCAGAAACGAACCGAAGAGGAGGCCGTACAGGCCGGCCAACGCCGCCGGGAGGTACGTCACTCAGTCCGCCTTCGTCTCATCGATCTTCGGTCCCGTCAGTTCGTGCATGAGAATCGAGCCCGCTACCGCCGCGTTCAGGGACTCGGCGCCCTTCACCATCCTCACCGAACGCGCACCGTGGGCGACTTCTCGCAACTCATCGCGAACCCCTGCCCCTTCGTTGCCGACCACCAGCGCAAAGCCCTGAGCTGCCGCATCTGTCTTCGCCACCCGCGCCAGCGGGGCAGCATCAGCAACCCACACCGGCACGGTACCCTCGACATCTCGTATGAAGTGGGAAAGTTCACACGCCCGTATGGGAATGCGGAAGGCCAAGCCAGCCGACGATCGAACAGCCTTCGCAGACCAGGGGTCGGCCGTGCCATCGAGGCAGAGAACGGCGGTGAAACCAAATGCGACCGCGGACCGAATCAGCGTTCCTACGTTCCCCGGGTCCTGGAGCGCGTCCATCACGAGATAGCGCCCCCCAGCGGCAAGAGAGAGCGGAGCGCTGGGTTCGGCACACACGAGTAGAACCCCTTGGGGTCGCTCGGTCGCGGCCAACTCCGCCATCGTGGAGTCCTCGACCTTGTGGGTCTCCACCCTTCGATCCAACTCCGCGCAGAGCGCCTGGCCCTCGCCCGTTCGACGGAACGTCTCCGAAACGACCGCGAAACGAGGAGCGGCATCGATGGCGAGCACCTCGCGCACGGCACGCACCCCCTCCACGAGCACCAACCCCTCTTTGACCCTCGAGCGGCGCGTGTGCAACCGTCGAATCACCCGAGCCCGCCGCTGGCTCAGCGTCATGATCCTCGCGACCTTCCGACATGGAATCCGACACGATCCCGATCGCCCTGACCATCGCCGGAAGTGATTCGGGAGGCGGCGCAGGGGTGCAAGCCGACCTGAAAACCTTTCACCGATTCGGAGTCTTCGGGGTCTCCGCGGTGACCGCGGTCACCGCGCAAAACACGGTCGGCGTGCACTCGATCCACCCGCTCCCGCGCGCGATGGTCCGGGACCAGATCGATGCGGTCGCGACCGACCTCCGCCCCAATGCCTTCAAGACCGGGATGGTCGCCTCCAAGGAGCTGGCGCTCGAGATCTGTGCCGGGATCGAGCGACACACGCTCGAAGGATACGTCATGGATCCGGTCATGGTGGCGACGAGTGGGGATCGTCTCCTTGAAGAAGAAGCGGAGTCGGCTCTGCGGGAGCTCCTCCTGCCGCGCGCCACACTGGTGACGCCGAACCTTCCCGAAGCTCGCATTCTGACGGGGTTTAAGATCGAGTCGGTCGACGGAATGATCAGCGCGGCTCGGGCGCTGGTCTCTCTCGGGGCGGGAGCAGCGCTCGTCAAGGGAGGACACTCCGACGGGGATACGATCGTGGACGTCCTCTTCGACGGAGTCCGTGAGCAACTCTACCGCCACTCCCGGGTCGAGTCTCGCAATACGCATGGAACGGGGTGCACCCTCTCGGCGGCGATCGCGGCGCACTTGGCTCGAGGCGTCCCTCTCGCACAGGCGACGGAGGCCTCGATCGGCTTCGTTCACGCGGCGATCGCGACCGCCCCAGACCTCGGTGAGGGCCGCGGACCGGTTAATCATTGGGCCCGCTCGAACGAGGCGACGTGACGAGCCAAGAGCTCCAGAACGGCCCCAAGGTCTCGGCTGGCTTGACGACTCTTCTCGAGCACGTCGCGGTGTCGAAGGGCGCCACCCCCGAGGCCAGTCGCTAGATTCGTAACAACGCTTAGGCCCACGAAAGGGAGACCGGCCGCAGTCGCTGCATGCAGCTCCGCGAGCAGCGACATGCCCACGACGTGAGCGCCTAAATTCCGCAGACGGGAGACCTCCGCGCGAGTCTCGTACGCCGGCCCCCGCGTGGCGGCATACACGCCACGGGTGATCCGCACCCCGCTCGCCTTAGCGGCGTCTTCCACAAGGCGTGACAGCTCCGAGTCGAAGGACGGTCGGGTGCCACCTCCCCTGCTCATGGCGAGACCGCCGGGCGCCTTGGCGGGCCCGTGGCCGTCCGCATTCACAACGTCCGCGATCAGAACGAGGTCTCCCGGCCTGAGCAATCGAGTGAGCGACCCCGCCGCGTTCGTCGACACCACAGCTCGTACGCCCAGAGCAGACATGACGTGGAATGGAGCCGCGAGGACGTCGAGGGACTCGCCCTCGTACGCATGGATTCTCCCGAGCTGCACCAAGACGGGGACCTCGTCGATGTACCCGGCCACGAAGCGACCCACATGTCCGGGCACGCTTGCGGCTCCGAAGCCGTGAAGCTCACGGAAGTCCACACTCTCGACCGTGTGCATCCTCTCCGCGACCGCCCCCAACCCCGATCCCAAGACGATGCCCAATTGGGGTCGGTCTGAGCAGATGCCTCGGACTCGCTCGACTACGGCTGCGGGCATCATCATAGAAGGAACGCCGCGATACTCGCCGTCATGAACGCGGCGATCGACCCACCGATCATCGCTCGGAGCCCCAACCGAGATAGATCCTGCCGCCGACTCGGGGCGATCCCTCCGATTCCTCCGATCTGCACGGCGATCGATCCGAAGTTCGCGAAACCAGAGAGCGCATACGTCGCGATGATCACGGACCGAGCGTCGACCTCCTGGCCCGACCCCAAGACATCGGCGAGCTGGAGGTAGGCGATGAACTCGTTGAGCACCGTCTTCACACCCATCAGCGATCCCACGAGATGCGCATCGGCCCACGGAACGCCAATGAGCCAAGCTAGTGGAGCCAACGCCGTTCCCAAGATGCCCTCGAGCGAGAGAGCCTCCCACCCTACCCACGCACCGACCCAAGCCAGAATCCCGTTCCCCATATGGATCAGCGCCACAAACGCGAGCAGCATCGCACCGACGTTGAGCGCGAGGTGCAGCCCCTCCGAGGCGCCCCGGGCCGCAGCATCGATGATGTTCACATCGGGACGCTCGACGTCCACGGTCAGAGTGGAGGCCGTCTCCGGATCTTCGCGCTCCGGGACCATGAGCTTCGCGACCACGAGAGACGCCGGAGCCGACATGACCGACGCGGCGATCAGGTGCCCGGCAATATCCGGGAACACGCCGAGCAACATGCCTACGTAGCTGGCCATTACCCCGCCGGCCACTGTCGCAAAGCCCCCGGTCATGACCGCCATGAGCTCGGATTCGGTCATCCTCTCGACGAAGGGCTTCACGAGGAGGGGCGCTTCGGTCTGCCCCACGAAGATGTTTCCCGCGACGGAAAGAGTCTCGGCACCCGAGGTACCCATAGTCCGCTGCATGATCCAAGCGGAGCCCTGCACGAGCCGCTGCATCACTCCGAGGTGATACATCACGGTCATGAGTGACGAGAAAAAGATGATGGTGGGCAGTACGAAGAAAGCCACCACGCCGCCGGTCCGGGCGACCTGACCGGGCAGCGCAGTAAAGCCGCCCTCACCTACGACGCCGACCGGCACCACGTCCTGGACCAGGTTCCCGAACACGAACTCCGCGCCCGCTGCCGTGAAGCCCAGAAGGGCCACCACAAGCCCACCGGCCGCGTCGAAGAATGCCGCCCCAACTGCGGTCTTGAGAATGAAGAGGGCGAAGATGAACTGGAGTGCGACACCCCACCCCACCACCCGCCACCGGACTGCGCTTCGCTGGGTGCTCAAGCCCCAAGCCAAAGCAAGCAGGAAGAGCAAGCCGACCAAGGAACGAAGACGTGCCGGCCACGGAGTGTCCAAGCCTCCTTGGGGAACGATGACCTGTAGAGAAGCGACCGCCACCTCATTCAGGCCTTCTCCCATCACCACCATCCCCTACCGCGGATCTCCCCCTTCTGAAGGACGATCCCGGAGCGCTTCGCAGTCACGAGCTGGGGGTTCCGGAACCAACCTATGAGTACGAGCCCGACCACGAACCCGCCGACGTGGGCGCCATAGGCGACTCCTCCACCCACGCCCCCCGGGTTGAGGACGCCCGTCAACTGGAGGATGAACCAATAGCCGAGCATGATCCAAGCGGGGAGCGGCACTACCCAGAATCCGACCAGAGTGTCGACCCGCGTCTTCGGGTAGAGCACGAGGTACGCGCCCATGACACCACTGATCGCACCGGAGGCGCCGACCATCGGGACCGCCGAGCTAGGATCCATCGCGATCTGAGCCGCGGCGGCGCCGGCGCCACACGCCAAGTAGAACACGAGGAAGCGTAGGTGTCCCATCGAGTCCTCGATGTTGTTCCCGAAAACCCACAGGAACCACATGTTGCCGAGAAGGTGCATCCAGCCTCCGTGGAGGAAGATGGAGGTCAGCACCCCGGGCCACCCGATACTCGGGTTCGAGCACATCGTGTCGACAGACCTCGTCGCGTCGCTCCCGACGACATCGGTAGGAACGGCGCCAAGAGTACACACGGACGAGAGCAAAGCTTCAGGCGCCCCCGCACCCTGCACCACCAACCACACGGCAATCGTGACGACGCCCAAGACCACCGTTAGGACCGGGGTCAGTTCGGTCGGATTGTGGTCGCGCAGAGGAAACACGGACGCCTCGTGAGCAGAGGTCTCGGTAACCCATCAAAGGAACGCGGGAAGGTAGACCCGACACCGCGGTCTCGCCAAAACGCCGAGACTAGCTTCAAGCCTCTTAGCAGACACGCCAGATTGGCAGTACTCCGGCGACAAGCCCCGCCATTCCGGCATGTTCCGAGGCCCTATCGCCGGCACGCGGATTGCACTTCGCGCACATAGAGAATCGTCGCATCACGCATTAAGGATTGAGGAGCGCATGGGTAAAGTCATCGGGATCGACCTGGGAACGACCAACTCGGTGGTCGCAGTCATGGAGGGCGGAGAGCCCGTCGTCATCCCAAATGCCGAGGGAGGTCGCACGACACCGTCTGTCGTCGCCTTTACGAAGGATGGAGAGCGTCTCGTCGGCCAGGTCGCTCGGCGTCAGGCGATCACCAACCCCGAGAACACCATCTTCTCGATCAAGCGGTTCATGGGGCGGCGCCACGACGAGGTCATGGACGAGGAAAAGCTCGTGCCGTACGACGTCGAGAAGGGCGCCAAGGACCGTGTCGTGGTGAAGATCCCGAACGCGGACAAGTCGTTCACGCCGCCCGAGATTTCGGCGATGATCCTTCAAAAGATGCGCCAGACCGCCGAGGACTACCTTGGCACGAAGGTGAATCAAGCCGTCATCACCGTCCCGGCGTACTTCAACGACGCTCAGCGTCAGGCCACGAAGGATGCCGGCAAGATCGCCGGACTCGAGGTGCTGAGAATCATTAACGAGCCCACGGCTGCCGCGTTGGCGTACGGGCTCGACAAGCAAGCCGAAGAGAAGATCGCTGTATTCGATCTGGGTGGAGGCACGTACGACATCTCCATCCTCGAGCTGGGCGATGGGGTCTTCGAGGTGAAGTCGACGAATGGAGACACACACCTCGGTGGAGACGACTACGACCAGAGAGTGATCAACTGGCTGGTCGACGAGTTCAAAAAGGACCAGGGCATCGACCTGTCGCAGGATGCCATGGCGCTCCAGCGCCTCAAGGAAGCGGCCGAGAAGGCCAAGATGGAGCTGTCGACCACGATGTCGTCGGACATCAATCTTCCGTTCATCACGGCGACGCAAGACGGTCCCAAGCACCTCAACTACAGCCTCTCGCGGGCCAAGTTCGAGCAGCTCGTCGACGACCTGAACCAGCGGACGATTCCTCCGATGGAGGCCGCCTTGAAGGACGCCGGCCTTTCGAAGGAGGACATCGATGAGGTGATCCTGGTTGGGGGCTCGACGAGGATGCCCAAGCTCCAGGAGATCGTGAAGGACTTCTTCGGCAAAGAGCCCCATAAAGGGGTGAACCCGGACGAGGTCGTGGGTGTCGGCGCGGCGATCCAGGGCGGTGTGTTGTCGGGCGACGTCACGGACGTCCTGCTGCTCGACGTGACGCCGCTCTCACTCGGTATCGAGACGTTGGGCGGAGTGATGACCACGCTCATCGAGCGGAACACGACGATTCCGACGAAGAAGGCCGAGGTCTTCTCAACCGCCGAAGACAACCAGACCACAGTGGAGATCCACGTCCTACAGGGCGAGCGGAAGATGGCGCTCGACAACAAGACGATCGGAAAGTTCCAACTCACCGGGATCCCGCCGGCACCTCGGGGGATGCCACAGGTCGAAGTGACATTCGACATCGACGCGAACGGCATCCTGCACGTCTCGGCGCAGGACCGGACGACCGGCAAGGAGCAAAAGATCCGGATCGAGGCGTCGAGCGGTCTTTCGGACGCCGAAATCGAGAAGATGGTCAAAGATGCGGAAGCGCATGCGTCCGAGGACGAGGAACGCCGCCAGAAGGTGGAGTCACGGAACCAGCTGGATTCGCTCGTCTACCAGGTCGAGAAAGACTCGGCGGAGTGGGGCGACATGGTCTCGGAAGACTCGAAGTCGCGCCTAGACGAGGCGACCGCGGCCGCCAAGGAGGCGCTCAAGGGCGACGACTTGGACACCATCAACTCGGCTCGCGACGAACTCATGCAGGCGTTCAGTGCGGCCGGACAGGAGATGTATCAGTCCCAGGCCGCGGAAGCAGCGGAGGCCGAGGGCGCGGAAGCCGAAGGCGACTCAGACTTCGATGACCAGGAAGCTGAGGTGACCGACGAGGCAGCCGCCGAGGGAGACGAGGACGTCGTCGAAGCCGACTACGAGATCGTAGACGAAGAGAAGTAGGCCCACTGGCGGGGAGGGACGGGCAACCCGCTCGTCCCTCCCTGTAGTCGAAGACAGGTGTAGTCGTAGGGACGCGTACCGTGACTCGCCCACGTACCGACGAATCGAACCTCAGCCGATCGTCGCGTGTATGGGCCAAGAGCGCGCCGCGCACGGAACGAACAGAAGCAAGGGGGAGGTGTCGGCATGTATGACCCGGTGAAGGCGAAGTCCCGAATCGTCCTGACCGCTGGCGGGGTATTCTTGTTCGTTGCGCTCCTCGCGGCAGGTCTGGGGTGGACAAGCACTTCGCACGCGATGCCGGCGCTCGGTTCGGCGCCCCAGGTCCCCGAATCTGCAGTTCGTCCGGCCCTCGATCTGAGCGAAGCGTTCACGAATCTTGCCGAGGCGGTCACGCCCGCCGTGGTTCGAATCGAGACACGGCGTACCGTCGCAGCGCGGAGCCGAGATGAGGTCCCGGAGCAGTTTCGCCAGTTCTACGATGAGAACCGAGACGGGAGACCACGGTCGGCGATCTCAGGGGGCTCAGGCTTCATCGTATCTGAGGACGGATATATCCTCACCAATAATCACGTCGTCGAAGGGGCGACCGACCTTCGCGTGTACTTCCCCGACCGACGCTACTTCGAAGCGAGAGTCGTCGGAGCCGACCCCTTCACGGACGTCGCCGTGATCAAAGTCGATGTCGACGAAGTGCTCCCAACGATGGCCTTCGGAGACTCCGACGACATTGATGTCGGAGAGTGGGTCCTCGCGATCGGGAATCCAGGGTTCGGGGCGTCGACGCAACTCGACTTTACGGTTACAGCCGGGATCATAAGCGCTCGGGGTCGCGGCCTCCGGCTCCTTCAGAACGATATCGCAAACGACCCGCGGTTCGACCGGGCGGCCGCGGGGTATGCGATTGAAGACTTCATCCAGACCGACGCCGTCATCAACCCCGGCAACTCCGGTGGCCCCATGGTCAACCTTCGGGGCCAGGTGGTGGGAATCAACTCTGCGATCGCGTCCAGCACGGGAGCCTACCAAGGGTACGGCTTCGCGATCCCGGTCAATCTGGCCCGCCGGGTCATGGAAGACCTCGTGGAGTACGGCCATGTACTACGACCGCGCATCGGCGTCTCGATCACGGACGTCAGCCCGGAAGACGCAGAGGTCTACGGGCTCCCGTCGGTCTCGGGCATTCTGGTGCAGGACGTGCCGGACGACGGACCATCCGTAGGGATCCTCGAAATCGAGGACGTCATCGTGTCGCTGGATGGCCGACCGGTTGGCTACGTCGCCGAGTTACAGGCGGAGATCGCTGAACGGCGCCCCGGCGATCGGGTCGCGCTCACCGTCTACCGAGACCGGCAGCCAATCGAACTCGACGTGCGGTTGGGTGAGGCTCCGATCAACAACGTCCAGACGGTAGCATCTCGCCCGGCGCGGACTGTGGAGGAACGCCTCGGCATTCAGGTCGAGATGTTGGACGCGGAGACCGCGGCGAGAGTCGGGTGGTCCGACACTTCCGGGGTGGTGCTCACCGGGGTGGCTCGCGGTAGCGCCGCCGAGCGGAGGGGTGTCGGGGGATTCCTGGGCACGAAGCTGTCCCAGATCAACGAACGGACGATCGCGTCCCCCGCCGACGTGCGCGACGCACTCGACACTCTCTCGTCAGGAGAGATCGCGTCTCTGCACTTCACCGATCCGACCGGGACCGAAAGGGTTGTGAACGTACGGATGCCTTAGGGGCACGCAGTTCCTGGACCATCTTCCGGCGCGGCCCGCACCCGAGCTACTCGGGCGCGGGCCGTTCTCGTTCATGAGCCCGCTTCAACGACTCCGAACAGGGGTGTATCTTTCCTGTCCACGCGCGAAAGTGGCGGAATTGGTAGACGCGCGGGATTTAGGATCCCGTGGCCCCGTGCCGTGGGGGTTCGAGTCCCCCCTTTCGCATCCGATCGATCCGGTGTCGTGCGTACCGGAGATGCCCCGAGGTGAGCTGACACCATGACGTTGGACGTATCAGAATTGCAGGTTTCGGTCGAGGAAGAGGCCGCGTGGCGGCGGACGATGCACGTCACCGTCCCCGCCTCGATCGTGCAAGCCGAGGAGCAGCGGGCGGCCAGCAAGCTCGCCTCCCGGGCCCGCCTCAAGGGCTTTCGAAAGGGTCGGGTCCCGGCCCGCGTCATCGAGTCGAGATTCGGCGGAGCACTCCGTCAGGAAGCCCTCGACAAGCTGGTCAACGAGGCGTCACGGGAAGCTCTCGCCGCCCAAGCCCTCCGGCCGATCTCGGACATCGAAGTCGAGGCCCAGCACTTCCGCTACGAACCGAATGAAGATCTCAGCTTCGCGATCTCCTTCGACGTGGAGCCGGTCTTCGAGGTGGAGCGCGTCGGTGGCTTCGTCGTGCAGCGCCCTAGCTCCGACGTCGACGACGCTCAGGTCGACGCCGTGCTGGCACGCATCCAGGAACAGAACGGCGTGTGGCGCCCGCTGGAGGAAGGCCTCCCTGAAGACAAAGACCTCGTGTCGGTGAAGATCACACGTCTCGGCGAAGACGATGAACCGATCGATGAGGCGCGGGACTACGAGTTGATCGTCGCCCAAGGAGACGCGCTGCCGGATATCGAGGCGGCGATCCGCA
Source organism: Longimicrobiales bacterium (assembly GCA_965223235.1). Classification (GTDB taxonomy): domain Bacteria; phylum Gemmatimonadota; class Gemmatimonadetes; order Longimicrobiales; family Gaopeijiaceae; genus UBA2589. The sequence goes on along the minus strand of CBDCVV010000012.1, from coordinate 229,908 downwards.
CGCTCGAGCCCGGTCAGACGAACGACTTCGACATCCACTTTCCCGAAGACTTCGCAGACGAAAGCCGAAGGGGTGAGAAGGACCGGGTCCGGATCCAGCTCGAGTCCCGACGTACCCTGGACGTCCCCGACTTGGACGACGACCTGGCGAAGCAGGTCGGCGACTTCGACACCCTCGAAGAGCTCACCGCTCGGGTGCGGGAGGATCTGCAAAAGGAAGCGGCGCAACAAGCGGAGTCTGCCGTTCGAAGTCAGCTCATCGATCATGTCGTCGACGCGAATGACTTCGAGGTACCGCGCTCCATGATCCATCGGTACACGGATGGCCTGCTCGGGAACGCACAAGAGCTCCCTGAGGAGCAGCTTCACGAATTGCGTGAGCGGATACGCCCCGAAGCCGAACGCGCGGTCAAGCGGTTCCTCATGATCGACCGCATCGCGGAGCACCATGGGCTAGCGGCCGATGATGATGCGATCGACGGCCGGATCGAGGAAATCGCCTCAGCGAACAACACCGAGCCGGCCAAAGTGTATGCAGAGTTACAAAAGGCGGGACGACTCGAGACGATCGAGCGAGAGCTCACCGAGGACGCGGTCTTCGCGTTTCTGACCGAGCAATCTGAAATCACCGACCAACCCGGAACCTGAGGACGCCGACCGCATGGCGATCTACCCACCGTACGTCATTGAACGCACCAGTCGTGGTGAGCGCAGCTACGACATCTTCAGTCGCCTTCTCATGGACCGCATCGTCTTCCTGGGGACGGGAATCGACGACAACGTCGCGAACATCATCCTGGCGCAACTCCTCTTCCTCGATGCTGAAGACCCCGAGCGCGACATCTTCATGTACATCAACTCGCCGGGCGGAAGCGTGTATGCCGGCCTCGCGATTTACGACACGATGCAGCACTTACGCGCGCCTGTATCGACCTTCTGTGTCGGGATGGCCGCTTCGATGGCCGCCATCCTCCTCGCGGCCGGAGAACCGGGCAAGAGAAACGCGCTACCGAACTCACGGATTATGATCCATCAGCCGTCCGGTGGGTCACAGGGTACGGCAGCGGACATCGAGATCGCCGCACAGGAAATCTTGCATATTCGTGAGAAGTTGAACGGTATTGTCTCTAAGCATTCGGGCCAGCCTGTAGATCGGATCGCGAGCGACATCGATCGGGACCGGTTCATGAGCCCGGATGCCGCAGTGGAGTACGGGCTCATCGACCGCGTGTTGGAAGGCCCGGTGCAACACACGACAGGCAAACCGACCGATTCGGATAGCGCCGAGGATTAGATGACCGACAAGCACCTGCGCTGCAGCTTTTGCGGAAAGTCGAAGGAGAGCGTCAAGAAGTTCATCTCCGGGCCGAACGTCTACATCTGCAACGAGTGCATCTCGCTCTGTAACGAGATCCTGGCGGAGGAAGAAGAGCGCGAAGCTCATGAACAGACGGTCCCCTCCCCGACCCCGGAGGAGATCAAGGCGACGCTCGACCAGTACGTGATCGGTCAGGAGGCCGCGAAGAAGGCGTTGGCGGTGTCCGTCTACAACCACTACAAGCGCGTGGGGCATCAGGGCGTCCTGGACGACGTCGAGCTCGACAAAGCGAACATCCTTCTCATCGGACCGACGGGAGTCGGGAAGACGCTCCTGGCCCAGACGCTGGCCCGCACCCTCCATGTGCCCTTCACGATCGCTGACGCGACGACGTTGACGGAGGCCGGATACGTAGGTGAGGACGTGGAGAACATCCTCGTGCGCCTGCTGCAGGCAGCCGACTTCAACGTGGCCGAATGCGAGCGGGGAATCGTCTACATCGACGAGATGGACAAGATCGCCCGCAAGTCTGAGAACCCCTCCATCACCCGAGACGTTTCGGGCGAAGGCGTCCAGCAAGCACTTCTCAAGATCTTGGAAGGCACTGTCGCGAGTGTACCTCCTCAAGGTGGACGAAAGCATCCGCAGCAGGAGTACATCCAGATCAACACGAAGAATATCCTCTTCATCTGCGGGGGTGCTTTCGATGGCATGGAGCAGATCATCGAAGCTCGACTCGGGAAGAAAGCGATAGGCTTCTCCGATACCGGTCCGCGCGAGGACACCGACGGCGGCCTCATGCAGTACGTCGAGCCTGAAGACCTTCAGCGGTACGGATTGATCCCGGAGCTCGTGGGTCGTCTTCCCGTCAGCGTCCATCTCGACGATCTGGACGAGGAAGCATTGGTGCGGATCCTAGGAGAACCGAAGAACGCGCTCGTGAAACAGTACGAGAAGATGTTCGAGCTCGAGGGGATCGGGCTGACCTTCGACCCCGAGGCGATCCGGGCTATCGCGTTGAAGACACTCGAGCGAAGCACGGGTGCTCGAGGACTCCGGTCGATCATCGAGACGACGATGCGCGACATCATGTTCGAAATCCCCTCACGGTCTGACGTGCGCGAAGTGGTCGTGACCCGCGAGTGCATCGAGGAAGGTGTGCCTCCGCTCCTCGTCCTCCACGCGGAAGAGCGCGCGCTCGAAGCGTAATCGGCCTCGAAGGACCCCGACTTTCTTGTTGGCTGGACGACAAGAAGTAGACTGATCGTTTCTTAGTCGACCCAGTCCCTGTTGCGCCGCACCACGTCGCCCTACGATACAGCTGTCGCCGTATTCCGCACGAAGGGCTTCCGCGCGCATGCCCACCCTTATCCGGGCTGAAGATCAGGTCGAGATTCCCGACCGACTCCCGGTCGTAGCTCTTCGGGACCTCGTCTTCTTCCCGTACATCGTACTTCCCATCCTCGTGGGTCGGGCTCGGTCGGTGGCCGCGCTCGATCAGAGTCGCGCTACCGACGACCTGGTCTTGCTCGTCGCCCAGCGTGACCCATCGGTCGACGACCCGAGTGGTAGCGAGCTCTTCCGGGTAGGCACCGTGGCGCGAGTGGTACAGATCACCCAACTCCCGGACGGCACGCGCCGTGTGGTGTTGGAGGGTCTTGGCCGAGCCAAGATCAAGCGCCTGACCACGACAACTGAAGCGCTACGCGCCACGGTCGAGGTGTTCGTGCCGAGCGAATCGGAAGCTCAAACGGAGACTCGTCCGTCCGCTGCCGGCGCCGCCCCGAAGTCACCGGCGCAAAGTGCGGCTGAGATCGCGAAAGCGGTCGCCGGGCGTCGGGCCCTCAAGTCGGCTTGCGAAGATGTGCGTCGGCTCTACGCCGAGTACGCCCGCTTGCACGAACGCATCCCGGAGGAACTGAGCGCGATGTTGGCCGCCGACGGAGATCGCGTCCGATTTGCGCACCTCGTGGCGGGTCACCTCATTGTGCCGGCGTTGGAGAAGCAAGAGATCCTCGAAGCGGACAAGCTAGCCGATCAGCTCGAGATTATCCGCGAGATGCTCGTGCGGGAATTGGAGATCCTCCGCATCGAACAGAAGCTCGAGCGCCAGATCCAGCTCCAGTTGGGGGGGCGTGACTCTCCTTTCGACCTGAGTCCAAAGGGGGACGCTACCGCGTCGACGAAGCAAGAGCCCGAGGATTGGGAAGAGATCGCGGAGCAGATCGAGAGTGGGCATCTCCCGCCGCCGGCAGCGGAGCGGGCCGAGAAGGAGTTGAAAAGGCTCAGGAGGCTCAATCCGGTTGCTCCGGAAGCCGCGGTCATCCGTACGTACCTCGATTGGCTTCTGGCGCTGCCGTGGGCCACTCGCTCGCAGGACAACCTCGACGTAGCACACGCGGCGGACGTTCTCGAAGCCGAACACTTCGGTGTGAGTGAAGTGAAGGAGCGGATCCTCGACCACGTGGCGGTCCTCTCCCTGGTTGGGGCGATGCGGGGACCGATCCTCTGCCTCGTCGGTCCCCCGGGGGTAGGCAAGACCTCGTTGGGTCGCAGCATCGCGCACGCGTTGGGCCGGGAGTTCGTACGTGTGAGCTTAGGGGGTGTTCGTGACGAAGCCGAGATCCGTGGGCATCGTCGCACCTATGTAGGCGCCATGCCCGGACGCGTGATCCAGGGGATGCGTCGAAGCGGGTCTGTGAACCCCGTCTTCCTCCTCGACGAGATCGACAAGCTCGCTCGCGACTTTCACGGCGACCCGGGTGCCGCGCTTCTCGAAGTGCTCGATCCGGAGCAGAACAAGTCGTTTGCAGACCACTACCTGGAACTCGAGTACGACCTCTCGGACGTGCTCTTCGTCGCGACCGCCAACACGCTCCAGGGGGTACCCGAGCCTTTGCGGGATCGCATGGAAGTCATCCGACTTCCCGGGTACCTCGACACCGAGAAGCGGGAGATCGCCCGGCGCTTTCTCTGGCCGAGACAGTCAGAGAGCCACGGGCTGGTCGAGGCCGGTATCGGCCTTTCGGACGAAGCGCTCCACACGATGATCGAACGGTACACGCGCGAGGCGGGGGTGCGGGAGCTGAACCGTCGCCTCTCGAGAGTCGCTCGGAAGCTGGCGAGGAGCGCAGCGGACGGCGAAGAGTTGCCGGCGAAGGTACACGGCTCAGCCCTCAAAGAGCTGCTCGGTCCCCCACCGTACCAGCCACCGGATCGTGACCGAGACGACGACCGGGTGGGAATCGCCAACGGGTTGGCGTGGACCACCGCCGGAGGACAGGTCATGGACGTGGAGGTCGCGGTCGTCGAAGGAAGTGGGGGGCTCCGTCTTACCGGGACGCTCGGCGACGTGATGAAGGAGTCGGCCCAAGCGGCCGTCACGTACGCCCGTTCTCGAGCTCAGATGCTGGGACTCGATCCTCATTTTCACGAGAAGATCGATGTGCACATCCACATCCCCGAGGGCGCGACCCCGAAAGACGGCCCGTCGGCGGGAATTACGATCGCCGTCGCGCTGATCTCCGCGCTGACCGATACCCCAACGCGCGCCGACGTGGCGATGACTGGCGAGATCACCCTCCGAGGTCGCGTCATCGCAGTCGGGGGCGTAAAGGAGAAGGCGGTCGCGGCGCTCCGTGGCGGGATGAAGCGAGTGGTGCTCCCGCACGCCAACGAGAACGACCTGGAGACACTTCCCCAGGAGGTACTCGACCAAGTCGACTTCGACTTGGTACGTACGATGGACGAAGTCATGGACGCCGTTCTGGCAACACAAGCCGTTTCGGCCGAGACGAATCCCGGGATCGGAATCGCGATCTCACCAGGATGATCATCCGATCGGTGGAGTACGCCGGGACGGTGGCGGAGCCGGACGGTCCCCTTCCCTCTCCAGCGGGTCTGCCCCAGATCGCATTCTCGGGGCGTTCAAACGTCGGGAAATCGTCGTTGATCAATACGCTCCTGCGCCGCACCCAGAGCAAGGTCGCCCGAGTATCGTCCCGCCCCGGGAAGACACAGGCGCTGAACTTCTACCTGGTGAACGATCTCTTCTTCCTCGTCGATCTCCCGGGATACGGCTTTGCTCGGGTGCCCGAGGCCACTCGCCATGCCTGGGCAGAGCTCATCGAGTGGTATCTGGGCACGTCTGGCCACCCGGTGGGTGTGGTGCACCTTGTCGACGCACGCCACGAACCCACCCGACACGACCTTCACATGGTCGGCTACCTCGCGGAAGTGGGGCTTCCAGCCGTCGTCGCACTCACCAAGATCGACAAGCTGAAGCGCGGTGAACGTGGGAAGTCTCTCTCTCGGGCTGAAAGCACACTCCAAGTCGACGGCTCGCAGTTGATCCCATTCTCTTCGAAGACCGGCGAAGGTCGATCAGAACTCCTAGAAGCCATCACCGAGCTGGTGGAGGGAGACGGTCATGGCGCCGACGGGTAACACTCCTGTGTGGGGATCCCCCGGTGTTCGCCTCTTCGTCGCCGTATTCGCATGCGGCGCTTGTACGATCGCGCCGGCCACACCGACAACAGATTCGCTCGCACCGAGCGAGATGCCGCCGGCCGGATACGGTACCCTGCTCCAGGAAGAGATCACGATTACCGTGCGGAGTGCCGACCTCGAGCTGCACGTCACTCCCCTCTCCGAGTCCGTCATCCGGGTGGCAGCACCCGATGTGTACACTCGGCTCGCGGGGGTCGTGGCCGCCCACGGAGACGCGATCCCGGACGAGACTGAACTCTTTCTCGTCTCGTTCTACTCGGACGAACCCGATCGCGCTTTCCTACCGAACGACGTCCATATCATCTCGAGAGGTCTGAGAGCCCGACCTTCGGCCGTGGTGCCGATTACCCCTTCGTGGGGACAACAGCGCGTCCGGCAGCAGAGTCCAGAGATGGCCGTGTACGGCTACGGGCCCGGAGTAGCCCTCGATTCGGACCTCGTCGTCGCGTACGGTACCGCGCAATCCAACGAATGGGCGGGAATCCTCACACGGGTTCGAGCTGAGCGCAGTCGTGCCCTCGCACGATCGCGCGGAGGCTCTTCCTAAGCTTCCAAGTCGTACTTGGAAATCTTCCGGTACAGCGTCCTCTCGCCGATCCCGAGGAGTTCGGCAGCCTTTCTACGGTTCCCCGACACTTGAGCAAGAGCCGCTGCGATTGCCTCGCGCTCCATCTCGTCGATCGTCATCCCAGGGCGGAACACCACGACCCGCTCCTCTTCTTCCGGCGGAGCGATCGAGACCTCCGCGTTGGGCGTATACGCCGGAATCTCAATCCCGCGCGGCCCGCCGCTCGAACGCTGTGGGTCGGTAGGGTCGACGTGCGACACGATTTCGCCGGGCACCAGCGGGTACGCCTCTTCCGCCGCCCTGTACGCGTCGAAGTCGCGCCGCAGGTCGTCTACGTCCAGACGTAAGTCTACGAGCGTTCTGAAGACAAACTCGAGCTCCGGACGAAGTGCTGTGCCCTGCCCATTGTCCGGATCGGTACCCGAGCGGACCGGCGCGACCGGCAAGAGGGCCCTCCCTCCCGATCTCACTTCGTCTGGGATGTCCTCCGGGCGAATCACACGGCCGGGAGCGAGTACGACCATCGACTCGACCAAGTTACGGAGCTCGCGCACGTTGCCCGGCCAGCTGTACTCGATCAGGATCTCCATCGCTTCCGGCGAGATCCCAGGAAAGGGACGGTCGTTACGATCCGACACGTCCCGCACGTAGTTCTCTACGAGGAGCGGGATATCGGCGCGCCGCTCCCGGAGGGGTGGTAGCTCGATGTTGAGGACGTTCAAACGGAAGTACAGATCCCTCCTGAACTCTCCGATCGCGACAAGCTGTCTCAGCTCTTGGTTCGTAGCCGCGACAATCCGGACATCCACCTTGATCGGCTGTTCTCCCCCGACCCGATGGAACTCCCGCTGCTCGAGGACCCGGAGGAGCTTCGTTTGCGTCGCGACCGGCATCTCGCCGATCTCGTCGAGGAAGATCGTCCCTCCGTCCGCAAGCTCGAAGAGTCCCTTTCGTGCGTCGATCGCTCCAGTGAACGCACCCTTCTCGTGACCGAAGAGTTCAGACTCCAGGAGAGTCTCAGAGAGGGCCGCCACATTGACCGCGATAAACGGCTTGTGCCGCCTGGGGGAGAGCGCGTGGAGTCCTCGTGACACCAACTCCTTACCTGTCCCCGACTCTCCGGTGACCAGTACCGTGGAGCCCACGGGAGCAATCTGAACCACCCGCTCCAATACCTGACGCATGGCGTCCGTCTGGCCCACGATTCCCGTGACGTTCCGGAGTCGCATCCGCTCCAATGCTCGACTACCCAGGAGCACGACGTCCTCGGTCGCAACCCCATGGGGAAAGACCTCTTCATAGCTCGCGAGTATCGAACTCGAATCTTCACCCTCGCCGCGTATCACGAACACCGGAACGTGGAGGCGCTCGGTGGCTTGGGCGGTCAGATACTTCCGATCTTGCGCAGAGCCCCCGGTGAGAATGAGAAGCCCGGCTTCGACGGACGCACCGATCTCCTCGTGAGGGGTCACGAGTTCGGTCTCGTACCCGGCGTTCACGAAACCCTCCCGTAGCCGCCCCGCTTGCGGTAGATCGTGCGTCGAGATCAGCACTGCCCCACTACTCACGCCGCCCCCCCGCGTCGTGGGTTGGCGTCATGCGACGACTCTTCGCCTCTCGCGAGCTGGATCGCATGCTCCAAGAGTGGCTCCAAAACGGTGAGCCCATCACCCACGCCCGCAGGACTCCCCGGCAGATTCACGACGAGCGTGTGCCCTCGTATGCCCGCGACCCCGCGGGAAAGGGCGGCGAAAGGGGTACTCTCGGCTCCCCGCTGGCGGATCCGTTCCGCTATTCCTGGAGCCTCCCGTTCGATCACAACCCGTGTCGCCTCGGGCGTCACGTCTCGCGGACTGAAGCCCGTGCCTCCGGTCGTCAAGACGACTCCGATACCTGCGTCGCACCACGTGCGAAGCGTGCGCACGATCTCGGAAGTCTCGTCAGGGACGATGGCGCGGTGAACCACTTCGTACTCCCGCTCACTGCACCACGCTTCGATCACGGGACCACTCCGGTCGGAGTACGTGCCGGCGTGACAGCGGTCGCTCACGGTGAGCACGCCAACGCGTACGACGGTAGTCGCTTCATCACCCATCGAGGGAGCCTTATCTCCGAATCGAGCCGTGCTTGTAAAACGGGGGCCGCTCCACGACTGCGTCGACGTGGCGTCCCCTCGCGTCGATCTGGAGCTGCGTCCCGCTCTTGGCCAAATCAGTCGGCACGTACCCGAGTGCCACTCCGACCCCGAGCGTTGGCGAGACCGTCCCACTCGTCACCGACCCGACCTCCTGTCCTTCGGAGACGATGGCGTACCCAGGCCGCGGAAAGCCCCGGCCCTCTACGCGCAGTCCGACGAGCTTCCGACGCACACCTTCTTCCTTCTGCGCAGCTAGCGCGTCCCTGCCGACGAAGTCTCCTTTGTCGATCTTGGTAATCCAACCCAATCCCGATTCCAAAGTCGTGTGCTGATCGTCGATGTCGTTCCCGTACAGCGCGTACCCGACCTCGAGCCGAAGCGAGTCGCGCGCACCGAGGCCGGCCGGAACAAGACCATCGTCCGCACCCGCTCGAAGCAGTTCGGCCCAAATGGTCGGGGCATCTTCAGCGGCGACATAGAGCTCGAATCCGTCCTCGCCCGTGTATCCCGTGCCCGAGATCACCGCGTCTCGCCCGCACACCTGCCCCTCCTTGAAGCGGTAGTACGCGACCTCGTCGACGTCCAAGCTCGCCAATGGTCGGAGAGCCTCACGGGCGGAAGGCCCTTGGAGCGCTAAGAGGGCGATCCGCTCGGACGCATCCTCCAGCTCCACGTCGAAGTCCGCGGCGTGCTTCGAAACCCACTCCCAATCCTTGTGAAGGTTCGCCGCGTTTACGACGAGCATGAAGCGGTCATCGAAGCGGTAGATGATCAGATCGTCGATTACACAGCCGTTCTCCAGGCACATCGCGCTGTATTGGGCCTGACCGACCTCGACTCGTGCCGCGTCGTTCACCGAGATCCGCTGAACGAGTTCAAGTGCCTCCGGCCCGGTCACGATGAACTCACCCATGTGGGACACGTCGAAGAGCCCACATGCTTCACGAACGGCCTGATGCTCGGCGGTGATCCCGCTCGGGTACTGAACTGGCATCGAGAAGCCGGCGAACGGGACCATCTTTCCGCCGAGCTCCACGTGTGCCGAGTACAGGGGCGTGCGCTTGAGTTCGTCATTCATTCGGATTGTCTCTCCATGGACGGCGGGCTGAGCCACCGTAGAAAGTCGGCGCCCGGAGGGGCTATAGGATGTAACGGCTGAGGTCCTCGTTCTCGGCCACGTCTGCGAGCCTCTCTCGAACAAAAGCTCGATCGACGACCACAGGCTGACCCGCGGCCTCGGGAAGGTCGAACATGACTTCTTCGAGCAGCGTCGTGAGTACCGTCCGAAGCCTACGAGCTCCGATATTCTCCATCCGCTCGTTTAGCTCCATCGCGATCTTGGCGACCTCGTCGATTCCTTCGTCCCGGAAGTCGAGGCTCCCTCCTTCGGTCTCGACCAGTGCCTTGTACTGTTCGATCAGTGCGTTCTTCGGTTCCGTCAGAATTCTCACGAACTCCTCCTCACCGAGCGTGTGCAACTCGACCCGTATCGGGAAGCGGCCCTGAAGCTCCGGAATCAAGTCGGACGGCTTCGCCACGTGGAAGGCACCGGCCGCGATGAATAGGATGTGATCGGTCCGGACGAGTCCATACTTGGTCGCGACCGTCGAACCTTCGACGATCGGGAGTAGGTCTCGCTGGACTCCTTCCCGACTCACATCGGGTCCGTGTCCGCCCCGGTCTCCGGCCACCTTGTCGATCTCATCGAGAAAGACGATCCCCATTTCTTCGGCCCGGTACAGCGCTTCATTCACGACCTCGTCCATATCGACGAGCTTGTCCAGTTCGTCCTGAAGGAGAATCCGTCGGGCTTCAGCGACAGAAACGACGCGCCGCTTCTTCTTCTTCGGCAGCATGTCCTGGAGCATCTCGGTGAAGTTGTGATCCATTCCTTCACCGCCCCCCATCGGGATCATCATCCCGTCGATCGAAGCAGATTGAGTTACCTCGATCTCGACCTCGCGCTCTTCGAGTTTTCCGTCCCGGAGCAGATCACCCAGCTTTTCGCGAGTCCGGGCTCGTCGGTCTTGGACCTCTTCACCCTCCGTTGCCTGCACCCCGCTCGGGCCGGCTACGAAGACGCTGACCGCGTCATCTGACGTGGGCGGCTCGGGATTCGTACGAGGGATCAACAGATCCAAGAGTCGCTCGTGTACTCTCTCTTCGGCGATCCCCTGTACTTCGTACTCTCGGTCCGCCCGAACGAGGTTGATGGAGATGTCGACCAGATCTCGGATCATCGACTCCACATCTCTACCGACGTACCCGACCTCGGTGAACTTCGATGCTTCTACCTTGAGGAAGGGCGCCCCCGCGAGTCGAGCCAACCGACGAGCGATCTCAGTCTTCCCGACCCCAGTGGGTCCGATCAGGATCAGATTGTTGGGGGCGATCTCGTGCCTCATCTCGTCGGCGACTCTCTGACGCCTCCATCGATTCCTGAGGACGATCGCTACCGCCTTCTTGGCATCGCCCTGACCGACGATGTACTTGTCCAGCTCCCCGACGATCTGGCGAGGTGTAAGCTCGTCGAGCCAGACCGGCTCATCGCCCTCTGCGCGCTGCTCGGGGGGGGTCTCCGTTGAGATCGCCACTTCCGACATGGTCAGCTCCCTCCCCCGTCTTGCCCGAGCTCGAGCACGACGATGTCCCGGTTCGTGTAGATGCAGATGTCACCCGCGATCTCGAGCGCACTCCTCACGAGCTCCGGCGCGGAGAGATCCGAGTGCTCTTTCAGGGCCCTCGCCGCAGCGAGAGCGAAGGAGCCGCCCGACCCGATCGCGATTACGTCATCGTCTGGCTCGATCACATCCCCGGTCCCTGAAACCAAGAAGAGATGGTCTGCATCGGCTACGGCGAGTAGAGCATCGAGGCGGCGCAGATAGCGGTCCATCCGCCAGTCCTTGGCTAGTTCGACCACAGCTTTGGTCATGTTCGCCGGGTACCGCTCCAACTTTTCTTCGAGTTTCTCGAAGAGGGTGAAGGCATCGGCCACTGCTCCGGCGAATCCCGCGAGGATTCGACCATCCTTGAGCGCGCGAACCTTCCTGGCCGTCCCCTTCACGACGGTATCACCCATCGTGACCTGTCCATCTCCGCCCATCGCGACATGCCCACCCTTGCGGACGGCGAGAACGGTCGTAGCTCGTACATCTGGGAGACTCATGCAGCTTCCGGATCTTGGGATTGGACGTTCGTAGTTACGTCAGGCAATCGCGGGGCCACGAATCTAATCGGTTTTCTGCCGATTTGGCAGATGCCTTACCTGGTAGGGAGCGTAGGAGGGTCACTCTGGCGTGCCGGAGCGAGGATGGGACTCCTCATAGACCCGTAGGAGCCTCTCGCGGCTCGTATGCGTGTAGATTTGCGTGGTCGATAGGGAGACGTGCCCCAACAGTTCCTTGACCGCGAGAAGGTCAGCCCCGGCCTCGAGTAGGTGGGTGGCGAAGGAGTGGCGGAGCGCATGCGTGGACAAGCCGCGCGCCCCGGCTGCCTTCTTCAGACATCCGCGAACGGACGACTGAATCGATCGGCGGGAGAGTCTCGCACCCCGTCGATTCACGAGGAGGGCCGACTCCCCGCTCATCACCACCTCGGAGCGGCGGGGCTCGTACCGTTCGAGACTCGTCAGCGCCTTCCCGGTGACGGGTACGATCCGCTCCTTCGCCCCCTTCCCCGTCACGCGGAGCTGCCCCGTGCTCCGGTCCCAGTCACCTAGGTCGAGTTGGTGGGCTTCGGCTAACCTGAGACCGCTCCCGTAGACCAACTCGAGGATCAGGAGCGTTCGGGTTCCCGTGAGGGAATTCTCAGCGGCTCGCGCCGATGCGTAGTCGAAGACCGCGCCAACGTCGGAGGACGTGAGGTGGCCAGGCAGTCGCCTCTCCACCTTCGGAGCCCGAATCGTCCTCGACGGATCACTCGGTATGATCTCATCCAAGTGCATGAACGAGAAAAACCCCCTCACGGCTGCGAGCTTTCGGGCCGCGGTGCGGCGAGACCATCCTCGTCGGCTGCACCAGCCGAGGAAGGATCGTAGTGCGGTGCGGTCGACCGAGGGATCACCCCACATCCAATCGTCGTGCCCAAGGTGGTCGCTCAGGAAGGCGTCCAAGTCCGCCAGGTCTCGCCGGTAGGCGGCAAGCGTGTTGTCGGCGAGCCGGCGTTCATGTTCGAGATGGTGGAGGAATTCCTCGACGCGTTGCTCGCGACCCTCCTCGGAACCGGAAGCCGATATCACGTCAGGAGGCCGAGAACGCCCCGTCCAACGCCCCGACTTTGTGCGCCCACTGCGTGAAGTCTTCCATCGCTCTCTCCGCTAGTGCCGCTCGTTTCTCCTTCTTGTCGCGGATCCGGCGGTTGAGCGGATCTACGAGACCCCAGTTGGAGTTCATCGGTTGGAAACGACCGGGCTTGGCATCTCGCAGATACCGGTACAGGCCCCCTAGCATGGATGTCGGTGGCGGCACGACAGGATCCAGCCCCCTGATGGTCCGGTCCATGTTGATTCCAGCCAAGATTCCACTCGCCGCACTCTCGGTGTATCCCTCTACCCCGGTCAGCTGTCCGGCGAAGATCACATCGCGTCGTCCGGGGAGCGCGCCAGCCTCGGACAACCGTTCCGGAAAGTTCAGGTAGCTGTTTCGGTGGATCGACCCCCACCGAAAGAAGTCGACGTCGGCAAGACCGGGAATCATCCGGAAGATGCGTCGCTGCTCGCCAATCTTCAGGCGCGTCTGGAAGCCGACCATGTTCCACATCTGACCCGCCTGGTCTTCCCGCCTCAACTGGACGACGGCCCAGGGACGATCCCCTGTCCGGGGATCCACAAGTCCGATGGGCTTCATAGGTCCGAAGCGGAGCGTTTCGACGCCTCGGCTCGCCATCACCTCGATCGGAAGACAGCCCTCGAAGTAGGGGACCGCGTCCCAATCGTGCCCTTCGTGCGCCTCCCCACTACGGAGCTCCCCGATAAACGCTTCGTACTCGTTCTTCGACATGGGACAGTTGAGGTAGTCCGCGTCTTCACCGAAGCGACCCGCTGCGAAGACCACAGACTCGTCGAGAGTGTCCCGATCAAGAATCGGAGCGATCGCGTCGAAGAAGGCTAGGCCCCCGTCTCCGGTTTCGCGTTCGATCGCGCTTGCTAGCGCGCCCGATGTCAGGGGCCCGGTTGCGATCACGGTGGGCCCATCCGGTATATCCGAGCACTCCTCGCGCACAATGTGGATCGACGACGACTCCTCGATTCGTCGAGTCATCTCGGCGGCAAAGAGGGCGCGGTCCACCGCGAGCGCCGAGCCCGCCGGTACGCGCGTCCGGTCTGCGCTGGCCAGGAGCGTCGAACCCAACAGCCGCATCTCGCGTTTCAGCTGCCCGTGAGCATTCTCCGGGGCCTCACTCTTGAACGAGTTCGTGCACACCAGCTCGCCGAGGTCACCGGTTTGGTGCGCATCCGTTCCCGTCGTAGGGCGCATCTCGACCACGCGGACCCGATAGCCCGCTCGAGCAAGTCGTAGCGCAGCTTCGCAGCCGGCGAGCCCTCCGCCGACTACCGTCACCTCCGTCACGAGTCTGCTTTCTTCGTGCTAGGCTTCTTCTTCGCGGCCTTCTTCTTGGCCGTCTTCTTCTTCGCGGGCTTCTTCTTCGCGGCCTTTTTCTTGGCTGGAGCCTTTTTCTTCGCGGCTTTCCTACCCCGTCCGCGACCGCCTCCTCGTGCGGCCTTCTCAGCCAGCAGTTGGACCGCCGCCTCCATGTCGATCGCCTGGGGGTCGGCATCCTTCGGGAGCGTCGCGTTCACCTTCCCGTCGGTCACGTAAGGTCCGTAGCGTCCCGGCTTGATGACCACGTCCGCGCCAGAGTCAGGGTGTGGACCGAGCTCTTTCAGTGGGAGCTTCGCCTTTACGAGCTCCACCGCCTCAGGGACGGTCACGCTCCACAGGGCTTCGGTCGAATCGAGGGAAGCAAAGATCTTCCCGCGTCTCACGAACGGACCGAAACGACCGATACCGGCGACGATGTTCTCACCGGACTCGGGGTCGACGCCCACGCTCCGGGGTAGCTCGAGCAGCTTCACCGCGTAGTCGAAGTCGACATCGGTTGGATCTCGGTCCTTCGGTACGCTTACCCGCTTCGGCTTCTCATCCTCGGTGGGCGCGTCCATCTCCACGTACGGCCCATACGGCCCGTACTTGAGACGAACCAAGCGCTGCTCGTCGGGGTGGAGGCCGAGCTCCTCGCCTTCAGGGTTGAACCCGTCCAACGAGCGCGAGCTTTTGCACTCTGGATAGCCGGAGCATCCGAGGAAGCGTCCGTACCGGTTCCACCGCACCAGCATCGGTCGACCGCACTTGTCACAAACCTCTCCGTCCGCGGCGAGAATCTCCTTGATGATCTCATCGGAGTTCGCCTCCCCCGCCTCGATCCGTTCCATGAACCGAGGGTAGAAGTCGTGCAGGAGGGCGCGCCACTCGACCTCACCATCCTCTACCCGATCGAGCTCGCCCTCCATGCGGCTCGTGAACTCGACGTCGAAGATGTTGGGCAAGACACGAACCAGCAGCTTGGACACGACCTCACCGAGGTCCGTCGGATGGAAGCGTCGCTGTTCGAGCTCGACGTACCCCCGGTCGACGATCACCGAGATGATCGATGCGTAGGTAGACGGTCGGCCGATTCCCTGCTTCTCGAGCTCCTTGACCAGTGATGCTTCCGAATACCTCGGCGGCGGTTGCGTGAAGTGCTGCTTCGGTTCGATACCGAGCGTACGGGCACCGTCACCGTCCGCCAGCTCCGGGAGTGGCTCGAGATCGTCGAGACGACGCTTCTCCCCGTCTTCGGTCGCCTCTAGGTATAGCCGGGTAAAGCCCTGGAACTTCACGATCGAGCCGGTGGCCCGGTACAGATAGGAACGACCGTCCGCTCCACCGACGTCGAAGTCGGCCGTTGTGGTGTCGTACACGGCGGGCGACATCTGCGACGCGACGAAACGTAGCCAGATCAGCTCGTACAGCCGGGCTTGATCGGGCTCGACGTACTTCTCCACCTCAGATGGGAGAATCGTGACGTCTGTGGGTCGGATCGCCTCGTGGGCGTCCTGTGCTGCGCGCTGGTTGCGACCACCGTACAACCGCGGCGAGGCCGGGATGTAGTCGTCTCCGAACTCCCCCTTTACCCACCCGCGGGCTTGCTCGACAGCCGTCGGGGACACGCGCGTCGAGTCCGTTCGCATGTAAGTGATCAGACCCGTATGTCCCCGCCCTCCGATCTCTTGTCCCTCGTAGAGACGCTGGGCGTTCGACATGGTACGGCGGGCGGAGAAGCGAAGGCGCTTCGCCGCGGCTTGCTGTAGCGTCGATGTGGTGAACGGAGCCGCCGGATTCTTCCGCCGCTCCCGTCTCTTGACCGACGTGACCTCGAAGGCGACATCGCTGACCGCGGCCACGGCTGCGGCGGCCTGCGCTTCATTCTCGAGCGTGAACGACTTGCCGTCGATCTGGTGGAGCTTCGCGTCGAACGCCTGACCTTCCCGCTCCAAGTGCGCTTGGATCGACCAGTACTCTTCTTGCACGAACGCTCGGATCTCGTCCTCACGTTCGCAGATGACTCGGAGCGCGACGGTCTGTACGCGACCTGCGGACAGCCCCGGTCGAATCGGCCGCCAGAGGAGCGGGCTGACCTTATAGCCCACGAGGCGATCCAGGATCCTCCTCGCCTGCTGCGCCTCGATCTTCTTGAGATCGAGCTCGCCAGGGCTCTCCAATGCGCTCTGGACGGCGCTCTTCGTAATCTCGCGGAATGTCACACGCTGGAAGCGTTCCTGATCTTTCTGGGCGTTCTTGCCGTAGCCCAGCTGCTCTGCCACGTGATACGCGATCGCTTCACCCTCGCGATCGGGGTCCGTCGCCAAGATGACGGAGTCCACCGACTTCGCGGCCTTGCGCAGTTCGGAGATGACCTTGGCCTTGCCCCGGATCGTGACGTACTTCGGCTCGAAGTCGTGCTCGACATCGACCCCCAACTCCTTTGGAGGGAGGTCACGGACGTGACCTACGGATGCCTGAACCTCGTAGTTCGAGCCCAGGTACTTGCCGATCGTCCGCGCTTTCGCGGGCGACTCGACAATCACTAGATGCTTTCCGCCGTTCTTGCTCATTCGGTCCCGTCAGGGTGGGTCGCCACCGAGCAACACCAGGATCTGCGCCGTGACATCATCTACGGTCCGGCCGTCCGTGTCCACTCTCACGTCCGCCAACGAATAATACGACCGACGAAAATCCATGAGCTGGGACACCCCACCGAGCCCGCCTGCGCCGGACAATAGAGGCCTCGACTCGAGGTCATTCCCGACCCTATCGAGCACGACGTCCCGAGTGACGTCGAGCCATACCGCGAGCGACCCTGGAGGAAGGTCGTTGCGCCAATCGGAAGCCATGGGCCAGCCGCCCCCTGTGGCCACTACGATGTGACGGCCCAAAACGGCCTTGCGCGTGACGCGGGCCTCCAAGGTGCGGAAGTGGTCCTCACCGTCCGCGGTGAAGATCTCCGGAATCGATCGGCCCTCGCCGTCTTCGACTACCTGGTCCGTGTCGACGAAACGCCACTGTAGCCTCGCCGCACAGAGCGCGCCCACGGAGCTCTTCCCGGCACCCATGAAGCCGACTAAGACGATACGGTCGATCGAGGCGGTGCTCACCGACCTCGGAAACCACGCGTCCCGAGGTGGTCCAGATACGCGTCCAAATTCCGCTCGACTTCGGTCATCGAGTCCCCGCCAAACTTCTCGAGCACGGCATCGGCAAGCACCAAGGCGACCATTGCTTCCCCTACCACGCCGGCGGCGGGCACCGCGCACACGTCACTCCGTTCCACAGCTGCGTCGCCCACCGAACCGTCCCGCAAGTCTACGCTCGGCAAACGCTTACGGAGGGTGGAGATCGGTTTCATCGCCCCTCGGACCACGAGAGTCTCCCCGGTGGTGACGCCACCTTCGAGTCCCCCCGCTCGGTTGGAAGCCCTGCCAAGTCCTCCGGACCGTGGTTTCTCGGGGGCTCGGACAATCGGGTCGTGTACCCGACTGCCTCGCCGATCCGATCCCTCGAAGCCGAGGCCGACCTCGACTCCCTTCACGGCCTGAATCGACATCAGAGCTCCCGCCAAGCGCCCGTCGAGCCTTCGATCCCACGAGACGTAGCTGCCCAACCCCACCGGGAGCCCTTCTGCGATCACCTCGAACACGCCACCGAGTGTGTCGCCGTCCGCCTTCGCGTGGTCAATCGCAGCGACCATCGCCTCGGCCGCGATCGGGTCGAGGCACCGGACCGGACTCTGGTCGGCAATCGCATTCATATCCTCAGGGAGGTCTTCGACCGATGCAGCAATGTCACCGATTGACCGGACATGACTCGACACCGTGACGCCGATGACTCGGAGTAGACGTTTGGCGATCGCCCCGCACGCGACGCGCGCCGCAGTCTCCCGAGCGCTCGCTCGCTCCAAGACGTCGCGGACGTCGCGACGGTCGTACTTGAGCGCGCCGACGAGATCTGCGTGGCCGGGTCTGGGCAGGTAGTGCGGCCGGAGCGCCTTCGGGTTGTCGCTCTCGTCGGGGCGGCCATGCGCCATTGCCGTCTCCCAGTTCTCCCAATCCCGATTCCAGATGAGCATGGAGATTGGCGATCCGAGCGTCTCTCCTAGGCGCACGCCGGACAGAAGCTCTACCCGATCCCGTTCGATTTGCATGCGGCGTCCTCGACCGTGCCCTCGCTGTCGCCGTGCCAACTCGGGGTCGACGTCGCGTGTGACGTCGAAGTCGAGCCCTGCGGGAACGCCCTCGACCAACGCCGTCAGAGCCCGTCCGTGTGACTCGCCAGCGGTGTGGAAGCGGAAGTGCTGCATGACCGGACGTCGCTCCGTTCGAGGAGCGACAGCTCCCCTAAGGCGTGATGGAGACCTTCACCGAGTCTGCAGCTTGATTCCCGCCTACGTCCAGCACCTCGACGACGAGATAAGCGGATCCTTCAGTCTGCCCGAGGACGGGCGGAAGGATCGCCACGACCGACGTAGCCGCCTCCCCATTGAACGATGCGTCGGTGATCGAGGTGTACGCCGCGGACTGGTCTGGGTAGCGCCCCGCGTAGGTGATCCCCTGAAGCCCCTGCGGCGCGACGATGCTCGCCTCGAGCTGAGCGGACGCGCCCAGCACGAATTCGGTATTCTCCGCCGGCGACGTGATGGTGATCGTAATTCCCCCGCCCTCGCCGCCCCCCACGGGGCCGAGAAAGAGGTTCTCGCCAGCACAACCGGCCGCAGCCAGCGCGAGAAGGAGTGGCACTCCGATGCGAACGGGAGAGCGAATCGCCATCAGAAGTGTCCCCCGCTTGGGCAGAGTAGCAATCACGTCAGCGAACGATCGTAGGCGTCACAAGAATGATGAGGTCCCGCTGGATTTCCTGTTCACGACGGGTTCGGAAGAGGCCACCGAGGAGGGGCAGGTCCTTCAGAACCGGAATTCCGGCCTCGGCCTCCGTGCGTTCAGTCTGCTGCAGGCCGCCCATCACGACCGTCTCACCGTCTTCGACGATCACCCGGGTCGTGACCCGTTGCGTACGGAAAATGAAGCCGGCGTCTGAGTCTGCGAGCTCTGCGGCCGACCGCTCCGCCAAGACCTCGAGCAAGATGTTCCCATCCGGCGTGACGTGCGGGGTTGCGGTCAGCTTGATCCCGGTCTCCTGCTGGTCCACCTGCGCGACGGGGAAGCCGCCACCAGCCCCACCACCACCGGCCCCGGCATCGATCGTTCGGATCGGTGTCAGCTCACCCACGAGCAGGTCGGCCTCTTGGTTGTCCAGCACGGTCACCTGCGGCGTCGCTTCCACGTCACTGAGCTGCACGGACTCGAGAGCGTCGAGGAAGGAGATCAGTTGGTGACGACCCATCACAAACGAGGTCAGGAGCGTGAGGGACGGCGCTGCGACCCGTGCTGAGGCGTTCCCCAACGCTGCGATCGAGTTTCCGCCGAGCGACACCGCCATCTCGCCTTGCTCCACGACTTCAGCGACCCCGTCGCCATCCAGGTCAGCCCGGCCGTCGGTAAGCGCGTTGATCTGGTTACCGCGCGAATCTTTCAGCTCGTACGTGACACCCAACTCGTCGAGTCGGGTGCGGTTCACGAAGATGATCTTCGCGGAAATCGATACTTGGGGCGTCTCGGTATCGATCTGGTTCAGCAGCTCACCTACCGCATCCTGAACCCGCTGAATATCTGAAACGATGAGGGTATTCGTGCCGCCGCTCGAGGTGACCCTCCCGCGCTCAGTGAGCAGCGGGTTGATCATATTCTGGGCCTCATCCGCGGTTCCGTACGAGATACGGTACGCCGTGGTCACGATCGGAGAGATCGATTCCCGGTTGTTGATGTCCTCGATGTTGTCGACTCGGATGATCCCCGCGTCGTTTTCCTCGCCGGCTAGGCCATGCCCCTGGAGGATGGAGCGTAGTGCGACGTCCCACGGTTGGTCGTTGATCGTCGCAGAGACGAAACCATCGACATTCTCACCGGGCACGATCGACTTGCCAGACACGGCTGCGAACGTCTGCAGCACGTCTTTCATCGGAGTCTCGGTGAACGTCACGGAGAAGCGACGCGCCTCTTGAACGGGCGCGGCGGGCATCAACTCCGTCGGGTCGAACTCCGGCCGCGCCATCGCCAACGCAGCCGACGACCAGGGCTCGAAGTCGCCTACCGGGTTCTCGAGGGAGAGCCGCAGGCCCCGCTCATCTGGGTAGATCGTGTAACCAAGTGCCTGGTCGAGCACGAAGACGATCCGAACGACATCGTCCGAGTACTGACTGGTGCGCATGGAAAGGATCCCGCCCCGGTTCAGCGCAGCGAAGTCGTCCGCCGGAAGTGCATGCTCAGCACCGATCAGGTCGAGGACGAGGCGGTGAGGCCCCTCCATTACGAAGTCTCGATAAGACACGTCGCCGTCGACCGCGATCAGGATGCTGGTCTGCGAGGCCATCGGTGTAATCGTGACCTCGGTGACGGGCCCACTTAGGGCCATAAGCGTGCCCGCCCATAGAGCGAACATCGACGTCATGGGGTGCCTCCATCTCGCCTGGATTCTAGCGTCATTGTGTGTCTCTCGACTTCGTCGAAGAGCGTGACGTCGACGACTACCGCGTCGCGTCTTATCTGTACGATCCGCGTGTTCCCAACGGTCTGCCCGACCTTTAGCTGATAGCTGTCGCCCTCGATGGGGCTGGTCGTTCCGTCCTCAGCGACCTGCACGCCACCCGTGGTTAGGACCGCCACGCTCCCCGATTGATCGGGTGAGTACACGATCCCGATCAACGAGAGCTGTTCGAAACGCACCCCGCCCGCTGCGCCCACTAGGGGACGGAAGGGGTTTCGGCGTTGGAAGGTCGGGTACCGAAAGATCTCCCGCTCGAAGACCAGCTCCGTTTCCGTCTGTTGCGGAGGGGGCGGCGGCGGGTCTTGGGCAAGGCCGGGAGTGGCGATGAGGAGAGCGGCCACCGCGGTGCCCATTAGGGCGCGAGTCATCATTATGCTCAGCCTCCGGGCATTTCTGCCGGCGGCAGGGTCGAGGGATCAGGCAAGACATACGTCTCGATCCGGAAGGTCGCCTGTACTGGATCTTCCATGTCTGGCCGCGACTCAGGCTGCCCGAAGAGTTCCATATCCATCTGCACCGTGTTTACGATGCGGTCGAGGTTCGCGACCTCGGTCAAAAAGCGCGCCACCGAGTGGTACTCCCCGACGACCGCCATCTGATAGCCCTTCCGGTCATACGGCCCAGCGGACTCGGCAGGCTCGGGGTTGAGTTCTTGGACGTCGACTCCCGCCCCTCGGGCGAGCGATTGAATGTCGTCGAGCAGGACGGTTACTTCTTCGTCCGTCGGAATGAGCTCTTCGAGGCGATCCACGTGGCGTTCGTAGAGCTGCAAGCGGGCTTCGAGATCTCCTCCGCCCTGCGTCGCGATGATTCCCGCCTGGCGGTTCTGCCGATTGAGCTCCTCGACCCGTTCGCGGATCGTGTCGTTCTCTTCGTTCTTCGGAGTCAGCCAATAGCTGTAGAAGGGGTACAGCGCGGCAAGAAAAAGAATCCCCCCGAGCATGTAATACCGCTTCGTCGGGTCCGTCGGGTTATACCAAGCCATCGATCACCCCCCCGATCCGGATGTCTGAGCCTGAGTCGTACCATCCGAGAAGAGCGGCACAGATTCGAGTTCGTCCAAGGAGGGCGGGTCGTAGATCATCGTGAGCTCGAACATGAAGACGAGATCTGCCGAGTCCTCTTCAGAGGGCATCTCTTGAATCGTGACCGCGTCGACTCCTCGGAGGAAACGCGAGGCCTCGAGGCGACGCATGAACCGGGTAATGGCGAAGATCGATCCCGCACGCCCGGCGACCCTAGCCGTCAGAGGGTTCTCGCTCTGGTAGATGACCTCGCGAAGCCAGGTGTAGTCCGGAACTGCTGATGCGATCTCATCCAGGAGGTGCGGCCAGGTATAGCGATCGGCGTCGATCTCTTGGATGATCGCGACCCGCTGTTGGATCGAATCCCCCCGAGCACGCAAGCGATTCGCATTCTGGATCGTCGCGGCGTTTACGATCGAATCCTGGATCTCGGCCTCGAGTTGAACGTTGAGCTCTTCGTTCTCCCCACGGACACTCAAAAACGAAAAGGCCATGAAGCCGATGGAAATCGCCGCGGCAGCGGCGAAAAATCCCATGTACCCGTCGAAGGAGGGGCCCACGCCGCCTCCCCCGCCTCCTCGATCGCGGAGGCCCTTGATCGCTCCGGCGAGCGATCCGAGAGAGAAGCGATCTCCCCCACCGCCCTTGCGGCCCCCTGGAAGCAGATTGACTTCGATCACGTGTCGTGTCCTCGTCCTAGGCCCGGAGGCCGAGCCCTAACGGAAGTAGCAGCATCGGAGCGGCTTCATCGATCGGGAAGTCGGCCGCATTCGGGCGAACAGGAACCCGCTCGAAGGGATTCACCACCTCCGTCTGAACGTTCATGCGCGTGCTCAGCATCTGGCTCATGCCCGGAATCCGGGCCCCGCCACCGCTGAGGAAGATTCGCCCGACTGAGTTCCCGTCCTCGCGCGTCATTAAGAATGCGCTGGCTCGCTCGATCCCAATCGCGACCTCGTCAGCCGAGGCTTGAACGAAGCTGGCCAGATCGGTCGCACTCTCGCGGGCCTGTACCACATCTTCAGCCTGCTCCGCGGTAAGCCCCCGCTCCCGTTGGAGATCTTCACGGATTTTACGCGATCCGAACGGAATGTCGCGAGTGAGGATGGGGACACCCCGCTCAAGGACGCTCACATTGGTGGTCTCGTGTCCGATGTTCACCAGAGCAACGATCCCGTCCTGGTCGTCCGGATAGTTGAACTCGAAGGCGTTGTGGAGCGCGAACGCATCAACGTCGATCACGACCGGCTCAACCCCTGCGTCTTGCAAGAGGCCAACCTTGTTGTCGATGAGTTCGCGCTTCGCGGCTACGAGGAGCACCTCCATCTGACGACCGTCACCATTCGGGTCGAGGATCTGAAAGTCCAGCTCGACACTCTTGATGTCGAACGGGACGTGCTGCTCCGCTTCCCACCGGATCATGTCGCGAGCGTCAGACTCCTTCACCCGCTCCATCTGGATCTTCTTGATGATCACATCGTGGCCACCCACCGCGGTGACGACTTCAGCCCCCTTCATGCCGAGATCCTGAAATACGTTCTGAACCGCGTCGGACACGAGACCATAATCCATGATCTCACCCTCCACGATCGCATCCGGGAGGAGTGGGCGCATGGCTACGCGTACCACCTCGGGCTGGTCACCCGAGTGGTCGACTTCTACCACCTTCACGAAACCAGAGCCGATATCGAGCCCGATGACGTTTCGCTTTCGTCCGAAGAGACCCATGGTCCGCCTTCAGCCGGGGGATGGGATCTGAATTTCCTGGGAATCTGGTTGGCAGGTTACCACGAAATGTCGAGCCAAGTCAAGAACAAAATGCCGGCCACGCCAGGTGCAAAAATCGATAAACATTTGGTGTTCACGGCAGCTTTTTCCACCCTCGATCAGGGGACCGAAGAGCCTCGTCTCTTGGGGCTATCCGCCGCCACCCTATCGTCGCTGATGCCCGCATCCTCAATGTCGCATTAAGACTGATTCCCTGATTGGAATCGGTCCCTTGAACGGGAGGTTGCGAAGCGCGGCTTCGATCATGTGCGAAGAGGGTGCCAATTCGGCATCTAGACTCAGCGAGAGGGTAGAATCCGTAACGATCCCACCGGTCACCGATGAGCCGTCCACCAGAGCAACGGCGCCGGTAGCGACGATCAAGCCATGGAAGTCGGTGGCTCGGAGCGTCACAGATCCGGTTACCAGCAGGAGCCCCTGCCCTGTCCCGTTCTCGAGGAATAGGTCTCCGTTGCGCCCCCTCGCCTGAAATTCCTCCCCGCACACGCCACCGGCGGGGTCGCCCCAGTTCCACGGATCGGGCAGGCAGACTCCCGCCCCTTCAGAAGGAGACGGCGTGCCGATCGAGTCGGCCACCTCGGGGACAGCGTCGATAGCCTCGTCGAGCGTGAGCGGTCCAAACACGGTCGAGATGGCGCCAGCCCCCTCGGCCACTCCCCCGGTGAACCGTCCGGATCGAGTCTCGGGGTCGAGCGTCCACACAGGTAGTGACCGGGTAAGAGACGAGCGGGGCCCCTGCCCTTCACCCGTGAGGAGCCATACCTCAGCGGAAAGCCTCTGACTATGGCCCGTGTATCGCACGGCCCCGAGTTGCCCCCCGAGACGGTCCCCTTCAGCACCGATGGCCGTCGAATCGGAGAACTGCCCCGTATGCAGGAGATCTCGGACGCCTTGTCGAGCTCCTAGCGTCACCGCGAGGACCTCCTGCGCGGCGACGGATGCCGCGAGTTGGTGCCTCGCCATGACGAGCGTCAGGTGGGCGAGAAGATTTCCGGCCAGGAGCAGAAGCACCGCAAGCACGAGAGCGCCGCCTCTGGAACGCGGTCGGTTGCAGCTCACGATGGACCGAGAAGCCACGTAACCGTATCGAAACGCGCGACCGTCAGTTGAGCCATCGCGCTCCCGCTCCTGGAGAAGAGCCGCGGCGGGTCGTCAAGTGTCGCGGTGATCGGCTGGCGCCCGCCTCTCCCACTTCGAACTCGGAGTGACCCATCGCCCACGTGGTACGACACGGGTTCGAAGAGCCGCACGAGCACTGGCGCGGTGGGAGCAGGCTCGACCGTCCACCAGATCCCGCTGCTCCCTCGCCCACTACACTCGGAGCCGACCGCCTGCAGCCGATGCGCTCGCCAGACCGTCTCCGACTCCAGGAGGAGGACGGAGTCCTTCGCGGGCTCTGGCTCTCGGTCCCCCTCCCACCGCACACACACTCCTGGACCGTGCTGGCCCAGCACCTGCCCAAGCCCCCGGAACGCCCGGACACGAAGGGAGTCTGAGTCCACTACGGTCCAATCCCGCCCGTACACCCCGGCGCTCACCTCTCCCGACAAGACGTGTCGAGCGGTTCGGGCCGACTCCAGCTGGTCCACCCTATGGACGACTCGGCTGTGTGCACGCACTAGGGACGCGATCTGACGCATCGCGAGTGAGAGCGCCACGAGCGCGATCGTGAGCGCGACCACCAGCTCGAGAACGGTGAAGCCCGTCTTACGGTCCATCGCAACGACCTACGACTACACCGATGTGCCGGCCGTCCAGGCTCAAACCGACTTCGATAGTGCCGTCCGCGCTCTTTCCCCACGAGACGTTCCCCACGGAAGTCACGGTCGGCGGCGGCAGCGGCGTCGCATCGCCGCACACCGGCTCGAGACCGACGATCTCCTCGGCCCGGGGGCCCCACACCTCGGCGGCGAGTGTCGCCACTCCGACCTCCAACTCCTCAGCACGAGCGAGGACCCGACTTGCCTGAGTGAGTATGGCGGCCGATCCGAGCACCCCGATCTGGATCAGGACGACGGCAACCACCACCTCGGCAAGCGTAAAACCGTTTGCCCAAGCGCTCGGCTGAAACGGCCTCATCGGGTCCGAATCCGTCCGTACGACGAGACGATCAGCTCGCTCCGGGTCCCGCCTCGACGCAGCTCAAGGGTGGCCGAAGCAAAGCGCCCGATCCCCAATGGATCGAATCGCAAGGTGAGGGAGTCTCGGCTTCGGGGGAGTGCCAGACTCACCCCGGGCTGGAAGTCGAAGTGCTGGGGAATCGAGTCGCCCGGGACCCAGCTTCTCCGATAGGCGGGGGGATCGGAGAAGAACTGAACATTGGACCCGCCGTGTGTCACAGCAGCGAACCGAGCGCCAGAGACTCGGCCCCGAAGTCGGTCCCGGGCCGACTCGACCGCCCAGCGCTCACTGACTTCGCGTGCCGACGGGACCGCAAGCCCGACGACGATGCCGAGCAGAAGGAGAACGACAATCGCCTCAGCTACAGTGGTCCCGTTTCGCATGAACCAACCTCGCCATCATCCTCGGGCGGTCAGATGGCGAGGCGCGACTCCTTCCGAGCCGCGATCAGCCGATCCCGTACTCCTGGATCTTGTATCGGAGGGCCCGCGGCGAGAGCTCCAAGAGATCTGCTGCTTGGGTCTTGTTCCCGGCGGTGCGGTCGAGCGCAAGCTGAATTAGGTGACGTTCCAAGCGGGCACCGTGCTTCTTGACCGACAGGTCGTCGGAGTCCACTCCGATGCCAGTACTTTCGGGCGCCGGACGCCGTACAGCCTCAGGCAAGTCCTCGAGCCGGATGCGCTCCTCCTCCATCAGGACCACGGCCCTCTCGAGCACATTCTCGAGCTCGCGGATATTTCCCGGCCACGAGTACTCCAAGAGAACCGCCATCGCCTCTGGGGCGACCCCCTCTACCTCGACACCGAGTCTCTGGCGGTGTCGTTCGAGCAGGTGCTCCACTAACTGGGGGATTTCTTCTCTTCTGGCTCGGAGTTGAGGGAGGTGCACCGGCACCACAGCCAGACGGTAGTAGAGGTCCTTTCGGAAGTTCCCTTTCTCGACCGCGTCTTCGAGATCGAGATTGGTGGCGGCAATGATGCGAACGTCGACCGGCGTCGTCTCGGTCGCTCCGATCCTACGTACCTCTCCCTCTTGAAGAGCTCTAAGAAGCTTGACCTGCAAGGCGCCCGGTAGTTCGCCCACCTCATCCAGGAAGAGGGTCCCGCCGTCGGCCGCTTCGAAGAGGCCCTCCTTGTCGCGGTCGGCGCCTGTGAACGCCCCCTTTCGGAAACCGAAGAACTCAGACTCCAAGAGCTGCTCGGGTACGCCACCACAGTTCACCGGAATGAACGGCGCCTCGGAGCGGCCCGACTGGCGGTGCAACATACGCGCCACGAGCTCCTTCCCGGTCCCACTCGCCCCGGTGATCAACACCGCCGAATCGTACGGAGCCACCTTCTCTACCACATCGATCGCCCGTTGCATCGCAGGGGACCCCACGACGATCTCCGCGAAACGCGCTCCCGCACGGACCTCTTGTCGAAGCCGCCCTACTTCTCGTCGCAGCTGTTCGCGCTCTTCGGCCTTTCGCACAATCAGGAGGACATCATCGGCCCCGAAAGGCTTGGGGATGTAGTCGTACGCTCCCTTCTTCATCGCTTCCATCGCGAGGTCGAGGCCGCCGTACGCGGTCATCACCAAGACGAGCGCGCCTCCCCCATACTCTCGATACGCCTCTAGGAACTCGATCCCACCGAGCCGTGGCATCTTCACGTCACACAAGATGATGTCGGGATCTTGTTCTTTGGCTGTCGCAAGCCCCTGCTCGCCGTCCTCGGCCTGGAGCACATCGTACCCGGCATCAGACAGGATCAGCGACAACGATTTCCTAAGTCCAGCGTCGTCATCGACGATGAGGATCTTCATGAGCGCGTGTCTTCGGGTGGGGGGTCGGGGACATCGTACATCATTGGAAGGCGGATTGTGAAGCATGCTCCACTCCCGATGCCCGGAGAGAAGTCGAGCACTCCCCCCATCCCCTCCACCAATCGCGCGCAGATCGAGAGTCCGAGTCCCGTTCCCTCGCCCGGTTCTTTGGTCGTGAAGAATGGATCGAAGAGTTGATCGGTGAGTTCTTCCGGAACACCGTGACCATTGTCTGTGATGGCGATCGCGATGAGTCGTTCGGCCGCCGCGACGGACGCGACCCCTTCTTCGTCCGCGCTCTCGCGACGTCGGTGCAGGTAGTTGATTCCCGGAGGGTCATTGCGCCGGCTTCGAGGGAGGCGACGCATCGCGCCATCCTCGATCTCGACGCTGACGTGGACGGTCGGGTCCGGAGCGTCGGAAACCGCATGGAGTGCGTTGACCAAAAGGTTGACCAGCACCTGTTCGAGTTGATGTGGCTCCCGGACCAACTCCGTGCCGCCGGATCGAATCAGCCACTCGTCACTCACATCTGAGAGCCGTCCCTGCGAGTCGAGCAGGTCGCGCACTCTGGAGACGACATCCTGGACGGCAGCCACTTCAGAGGCCCCGCTCCGGGGCCTGGCGTGGTCGAGAAGGCCCCTCACGATACGATCGATCCTCCCCGCCTCGGAGCGGATCGAGGTGATTAGCTCGGTATCTTCGCCTGCGCGCTCAGCCCGCTGTTTCGCGACATCGGCAAAACCGATGATCGCGCCGAGGGGGTTGCCGACCTCATGGGCGATCCCGGCGGCCAACGTGCCGACTGAGGCCAGGCGCGCAGAGTGAATGACCTGGTCGCGTGCGGCGCGTAACTCGCGGTTGGTGGTCTCGAGCGAGTCGATATTCTTCGCGAGCTTGAGTCGGTCGGCCTCGCGTGGAGCCTGGATCCATCGATCATCCAGCCACCGAGCCAGGAGAGCCACGACGACTATATCGGCGACAAGGAGCATCGCGAGGAGTTCGACGGGCGGCGACGGAGGAGAGTCGAGGGCAAGATACGCTCCTAGGAGCGCGGCGGCTTGGCTGAGAAGTACGAAGAGCGCGAGCCTCGGGGCCGTCGACGTCACCGGAGTGCGCTGGGCGACTGAATCAGCTGGTGCACTCGACCGCGCTGGGGACCGTCGCCGGGGAGACCTGCGTCGCGTTCCCGTGATAGATGGCGCAAGTCTGGGTCGGGAGGCCTGCGTGAGCCGCTGTTGCTGACCATCCACGGTTCGTTGCCTCTCCCACCGTGACCGTCACCCCTTCGCTCTCCACGAACTCGAGCCGGGTCAGATCTGTGGAGAAGCTGTAGTTGGTGTTGTAATACACCTCTTGCTGGCTGGCGAGATTGCGCAGGTCGCTCTTGGCCGCCGAGATAAACGCCTTCTCGCGGGTCTCGTTGAACTTCGGAATGGCGATCGCGGCAAGGATTCCGATGATCACCACCACAATCAGCAGCTCGATGAGGGTGAAGCCTCGTCTCTTGTCGTTCATCGCTCTCGTTTCTCCGTTCTTGGGGGGTGAAGCGAAGGGTGGCCCAGGCAAGCCCGGACCACCCTAGCGCTTCATGTCACACCCGCACCGAGGTGCGGGGGCCTGTCAGTTGACCCGAGGGTCAGCTGGTGCAGGCGACCTCACCCGGCTGACCCGGCGTGGTCGGGCTCGTCGGAGCCGTCGCGGTGCCGTAGTAGATCGCGCAACCCTCGGCGGTGCCGAGCGCAGCGTGCGTAGCAGCTGCCGCCCAACCCGAGGAGGAAACGGCCGACATCGTGACGGTCACGCCGTCCGAGTTCGTGAACGCGAGGTCATCGGCGGACGACGTGTAAGCGTACGCGTCCGAGTAGTAGATCTCCTGCTGGCTGGCCAGGTTCTTGAGGTCAGACTTCATGGCCGCGAAATAAGCCTTCTCACGCGTGGCGGAGAACTTCGGAATGGCGATGGCCGCCAGGATTCCGATGATCACGACCACGATGAGGAGCTCGATCAAGGTGAAACCCTTGTTGTCCCGCATCGGTGTAACTCCAGGTGTGAGTGAAACACTTTGTTGTCATTCGCACGGCATTATGGCAAGCAATGGTCCAAAAGTGTGCCATAATGCTCAAATCGTTGTACAACAATGAGATACACGTACCGACATCTGAGTCCGAGGGTTGGAAACAGCACTTTCATCGTGGGAATTTGCAAAGCTCCCGCACCTTGCAAGACCCGTTAGGGCCTCCGGCCCCCACCCGAGGCCGGGGGTCGTTCGTCTTCCGCACCCTCGATCCGGTACGATTCTAGACCAAAATCGGCCACTCTGACCGAATCAATCGCGAATCGCCCGGTCTCCGTCATCACTTGGGCCCAAGCCGTATCAATCGCAGCCAGAGCTGTGGCTGTGTCCCCGGTCTCGCGCGCCGCATACGCCGTATACATGAAGGCCTGCCAGAAGACTCCTCGAGCGATCTCCTCGGCACGCTCGCGAACCACAGCCGCCTCCTCAAAGTCTCCTTGGGCTGCTAAGGACCACGCGAGCAGGTGCTGCCGGGCGGCATCCGGTTCGTACCGTTCGAGCGATAGTCGAGACCACTCTTCGGTCCCCTGAGCATCACCGTATTCCGCCCGAACCGCAGCGACCAGACTATATCCGAGGGCGAATTGGGGGCTGTCTTGGATCGCGAACTTGAGAATGTTCTCCGCCCCTCGGTACTCCTCGTAATTCATCATGCTTCGTGCGATCTCGGTCATGAGCTGGTACGAGGTCCCCAGCAAGTTGATCGCGGCACGGTAAGAGAGGAGTCCCTCGGATCTCTGTCCCCCCCGGATGAACTGGTCGCCGATAGCCCACTGTGAGCGCCCGGAGTGGGGATGCTCCGCGAGGAGGGTGCGGAAGACGGTATCTGTATCCACCCACGTGGGGTTGCGGGTCCACGTCCGAGCAGAGGAAAGCATCACCGCGACGGCAAGCGCACCCCATGCCACGCGACGTCGATCCTGCGCCAGACGCACAATTAGCCAACCCGTGGCGGCAGCGAGACCGACGGAGGGTAGGTACAGGGTGCGTTCGGCCAGAAGGATACCCGACAGGAAGAGTGTGTTGGACGTCGGGGAGATCGCGATCACGAACCAGACGACGCCAAAGGCGGCAGCTCGAGCAGTCACCGAGCCACTCGACATCGCGGGGCGCCGCCAGGCGATCAACGCGGTCGCCAAGATCAGCACGGACAACGCCGCGCCCACGGTGTTGGTGAGATTCCAACCAACCGAGATCGGGAGCACGTTCGGTGTGTAATCTGCGGCGAGATCGAGCGGGAAGACCCACAGTCGTACGTAGTGCAGCCAGATCTCACC
Source organism: Longimicrobiales bacterium (assembly GCA_965223235.1). Classification (GTDB taxonomy): domain Bacteria; phylum Gemmatimonadota; class Gemmatimonadetes; order Longimicrobiales; family Gaopeijiaceae; genus UBA2589. Next base: position 199,089 of record CBDCVV010000012.1, on the reverse strand, counting down.
GAGCGTCCAAATTCGCGGTATCTCTCGGAGGAGATCGGCACCCAGGGGCGCGAACGGATTCGCGATACTCCCCAAAATCGCGAAGCGGCCCGCGAGGAGTGCGGCCGCCACCAAGAGCATCACCAGATAGGTGCGCCACCGATCCCGCAGATACCTGGGGACGTCGCTCATCCCGAGCCGGCCTCGTGCAGCATCCAGCAAAAAGATGAGCCCAGGCAATGTCACCCCCGACTCCTTCGCTCCGAAGCCGAGGGCGTACAGCAGTCCGATCATCCACGCGGCGCGCCAACCGCTTACGGCACCACTACGGAGGTGTACGAGACATGCACCTAGGAGGGCCGCGGTGGAGAACACCTCGGAAAAGCCGACGACGTTGGCCACCGCCTCCACATGAATAGGATGTACCGCGAATAGCAGAGCGCCCGCGAATGCCGCCGGGGCCGCCAACAACTCCCAGAACACGAGAAGAGCCAACAGGGACGCGGCCACGTGGGCCAAAACGTTTACGACGTGGTAGATGAGTGGGCCACCACCCCCGATGAGGTATTGGACCCCGAAGAGGCCTGTCGTCACAGGGCGCCACAACCCGAGCTCACGCCCGTATAACCCCGGCCAATACGGCGTTGTCAGCGCCGTCGGGAGGGTCTCCAGCGACTGGATGTTGGCATTGGTCGCCACGATGTGATGATCATCGTAGGCAAAGCCATTCGGCAGTGAATTCAGGTATACCGCGCCAGCAACGACTCCGACCGTCAAGAGAGCCGCGCCTCGGTTCCGCAGGGGAGATCCGACTCGCTCCAACCATGTTGCGATCAAGACGACGACCCAGTCGCGCTCGCTCCAATGCCGACCCCGTCATCGGATGGTCCTTCCGAGAGGGCGGAGGGTGTGCTCTCAGCCCCTGACGCCAACCGGTCCGGAGCGTCCCAGAGTGGCACCGCCGGCGGATTCCAACGTTGGGCCTTTGGCCCCAAGACGTTGTACTTGAAGATGCTCCAGAGAGCTGAGACTCCATCTTTCCACCCGATCTTCTTTCCCTCCTCGTACGAGCGGCCGTCGTAGCTGATCTGGAGTTCGTAGATGCGGGCTCCCGATTGGGCCAGCCGAGCGGTCAACTCCGGCTCGATCCCGAAGCGGTTCGCCGAGAGCGGCAGCTCCTGAAGCAGTTCGCGGCGCACCATCTTATAGCACGTCTCCATGTCGGTCAGATTCAAGTCGGTGAACATGTTCGACAGAAGGGTCAAGAAGCGGTTCCCCACCGAGTGCCAGAAGAAAAGGACCCGGTGCGGCCCTCCCAGGAAGCGGGATCCGTACACCGCGTCCGCCTTTCCGGCCAAGATCGGCTGAAGAAGCATCGGGAATTCGCGTGGGTCGTACTCCATGTCCGCATCTTGGACCACGACGACGTCTCCGGAAGCATGTTGGAATCCGGTCCGGAGCGCGGCTCCCTTCCCCTGGTTCTTGTCGTGCATGACCAAGGTGTCGATGAGTGTCCCCTCGAGACGTGGGAGCAAATCCCGTGTGCCATCAGTCGAGCCGTCATCGACGCAGATGACCTCCAGATGAAGAGGGACCTCCCGCACCCTCTTCAGAAGTGTCTCGACGGTCCGCACCTCATTGTAGACCGGGATCACGACGGATAGGTGCACGCGATCCCACGCCAGCTCCTCCGGAGGCTTCTCGTCAGTTCGGCGCCTGCCCAGATTGATCATTCGTCTATTCCGTATCGGTTGAGCTTGCGATAAAGGGTCGAGGGATCGATGCCGAGGACTTCGGCCGCCTTCGTCTTGTTCCCCCCTTCAGACTCGAGCACCCACAAGATGTACGCCCGTTCGACGACTTCCATAGTTGGATTCGGAGGCAACTCCACCGACGCGAGCCGTGGACGGGGAGCTTCACGCACCCGGTCAGGCAACGCACCCGCCTCGATGACGTCGCCCTTGGAGACGACGACCGCACGCTCGAGAGCGTTCTCCAGCTCCCGCACGTTCCCGGGCCAGTCGTACTCGGAGAGTGTCCGATGCGCGGCATCACTCAGGGTGAACGATCGCTCTTCGTCGGACGACCTCTGCAGAAAGTGCTGCGCAAGCAGAGGGATGTCTTCCCTCCGTTCACGGAGCGGCGGGAGGCGCAGCTGGATGACATTCAGACGATAGTACAGATCACTCCGGAAGCTTCCCCGAGAGATCTCCTCCTCCAAATCACGGTTCGTGGCGGCCACGATCCGGACATCCACGGGCACAGCTTCCGAAGAACCCACCGGGATGACCTCGCGTTCTTGCAACGCCCTCAGGAGCTTCACCTGCGTCGCCGCCGTCATCTCCCCAATCTCGTCGAGGAAGAAGGTCCCCCCTGCCGCGGAGACCAAAAGCCCGTCACGATCTTTCACAGCGCCTGTGAATGATCCCTTCACGTGCCCAAACAGCTCGCTCTCCAGGAGACTCTCCGGGAGGGCGCCGCAGTTGATCGAAAGGAACGAACCGCTCGCTCGCGGGGAGAGCGAATGGATGTAACGAGCCACGACTTCCTTCCCGGTGCCGCTCTCCCCCGAGATCAACACGGTCGAATCCGTGCCCGCCACCGTCTCCGCCAGCTCGAGTATGTCGGTGAAGGAGGGAGCGGTTCCGGTCGGCCGGGACGCTGCCCGCTTGTCCCTGCTTCGGATTTCCTGTTTGAGACGCGTGTTTTCGACCTTCAGCTCACGGGTCTCGCATGCCCGACGACAGATGGCGAGGAGTTCGTCGTTGGCGAACGGCTTCTGTAGGTAGTAGTACGCCCCTTCATTCACCGCTCGCACCGCGGACTGCAACGATGCCTGTGCTGTCATGAGGATCACCGGCAGCTGCGGATCGACCTCCCGGGCATGGGCGAGGACGTCCAATCCGGTTGCCCCCGGCATCCGGATGTCCGTCAGGACCAGATCGGGTTGCTCGTCCTCAAGCGCTGCGAGGGCCTTCGGCCCCGAGTCCGCGACCGCAACTTCGTACCCCTCCCCTCGAAAGAGGATCTGGAGTGTGTCGAGGATCGCCGTCTCGTCGTCGACTAGGAGAATCTTCACGATACCAATCCAGCAACGGTGTCGGCGCCTTCCGGCGCTCCGGGTAAAAAGATCACGAACTTCGCGCCGCCATCGTCGCTCTCCTCGACGAAGGTGGCACCGGAATGGGCCTCGACAGCTCGGTGGACGACCGCCAACCCCAACCCGCTCCCTCCGATCTTCGTGGTATAGAAGGGGTCGAAGATCTTGGCTCGCTGTTCGGGCGAGATCCCTGGCCCGCTGTCCCCGACGGAGAGTAAGACGGGGCGCTCAATCCCGATCCCCCTCGAGTTGCGACGACCTCGAGCATCCTCCAAACGCACAGTCACGCGCCCGTCCCTCCCAGACGATTGAGCCGCGTTCAACACCAAATTGAAGACTGCCCGATGGAGGAGGTCGGCGTCGCCGATCACTCGAATCGGGCCGTTGTCGAGGATGGCGACAACCTCGACTCCCTTCAGGTCCGGGTGCTGCTTTGCGATGAGGAGGCATCCCTTTACCAACGCACGCACATCGACGTCCTCGCGAGCACCCATTCCGAGCCCCGAGTAATCGAGAAACTCCGAAAGGAGGCGACTCAACCGATCGGACTCGGCAAGCACCAGTCGCTCGAGCACTCCGCGATCTTCGACCGAGAGTCGGTTCCGGCTCAACTGCTCGACCGCGCTACGTATCGAGGCAAGCGGATTCTTGATCTCGTGGGCCAATGAAGCGGAGAGCGTCGCTACGGCCTGAAGTCGCTCCGCTCGCACCTTCAGCTCGTCTAGCCGTTCGCGATCCGTGATGTCCTGAAAGAGCGCCGTCGCCGACGGGAGGCGATCGTCCCCACGATCCAGGACCGCGGTGCTTACTCCGAGCCGGGCCCGACCATCCTCGCGGGGAACTTCCACGATCCCACGCGACACGGGCGCCCCGCGATGAATCGCTTGTTGGAGCATCGAGCCCATCGCCGGTGCTATGCGATCGAGGTGATCCAGAATCGGGCGCCCGACGGCGCGCTGAAGTTCGGACCCGAGGAGGGTCTCGGCGGCTGGGTTCGCATACGCGAGTCGTCCGTCGCTGTCGACGGTGAGCACTCCCGTCGACAGGTGCGCCAATATGTCACCGGTGTCGAGGCGAAGTTGCCGAAGCTCCGACGCCACCGCGCCCAACGCCTGCCCCGCGCTTCGGAGTCGATCACCGATGAGCGCTGTGATGACGGCCACAACCGCAAAGAGGACCATGCGGAGCGCAAAGAATACCGAGAACGGCTCTTGGTACGCCCAGACCAGATCCGCAGCGTAGAGTAGAATCGAGAGGGCTCCGGTGAGTAGCCCTCCGAACAAAGGAAGGAGCAGGGCTCCTGCGCTGATCACCAGCACGTATAGCGACGCGAAGCCGCTCGACGGCCCTCCGGTCACATGCACGATCCCGGTGACGAGGAGGGCATCGAAAATCACCTGGCCGTACAGAAAGTTGGCTCCCGGCTCCCTGCCTTGAAGGTCGGTGAACCAATACGAGCCCCCCGTTACCCCGACCGCACCGATGAAGAGCAGACTCACGAGGAGTGTGTCGGCCTGGTTCGTCTGGAACCACATAAGAAAGCCCGCGATCAGAATGCCACTCGCGAGCGTGAGCCGACCGGTGTAGAGCCAACGGAGCAGATCGGGTCGAGTAAGGACCGGCTGTGGGTCGGGCTCTAGCGGAAAGGGAGCAAGGGGATCGGACACTCAGCCGGTCTCGACGGGTGGGGGCAGCCGGCATGTCCGACCGCCCAGGGGCTCCAGAGTACCCCAGGGTATGGCCGGACCGTGGCAAAGTACAAGGGTCATGACGTCGCAGATTGCGAGCGGACCCGGCCGCGGCGCCTACTGTCTGGCTTTGGTTCTCTACGAGACCCACATTCACGCATGCTCGCTCCTTCGCGCGCCCTCGGCGTGTTGCTCCTCGTCGCGGCTTTCGCCCCCCTGCATCGGCTCCTCGATCCCGCCGTCGCCGGTCCGGCGGGGGCCGCCACACGCGAGGCAGCTGAGATCGCATGGAGCCTTGGCGGACCCGGATCTCTCATCGTGGTGGTCCTTGCCTGGCTCGGCTCCCGAATGGTACGAGAGCGAACGCGGATTGCCGACATCGTGGATGCGCTTTGGCGCCGACTCCTGAGCGGCTCCGACGTTGCCTTCGTAACCGGGGTCAGCCTCCTGGTGCTGGTGCTCTCGGGAGCTGTGGCCTTCTTCGTCCACAGCGGCCAACCGACGAGCGTGGACGAGATGGCTCAGCTCGTGCACGCCCGAGCCCTCGCCGACGGGCGGCTATTGGTTCCTTTCCGAGGAGATCCCGCGGCATCGTTCTTACAGAACGGGTGGTCGGCGGTTGTTCGGGGGCAGCTCGGTTGGGTCTCGATCTACCCCCCCGGCCACACCCTCATGCTGGCCATCGGTTCGGCGCTCGGTGCCTCCTGGATGGTCGGTCCGGCGCTGACCGCGCTCTCCACGGGTGCGGTGACACTCGCGACTGGACGCCTTCTAGATCGCGTCACCGGTAGGGTGACCGGGCTTCTCCTCGCGGCCTCTCCGTATTGGCTCTTACTCGGAGCTACCCACCTCAGCCATACCACAGCAGTGGCGGGACTGTCCGTCGTTCTACTCGCGAGCCAGCGAGTCGGATCCCGAGCATCGCTTCTCACCGGAGTCGCCGTCGGGATCGCGGTCTGCGCTCGCCCCTGGACAGGGCTGATCGGTTCGATCGCGATTCTCGGGGGAAGCTGGGCTATTCGCGGCGTCCCGGAGCGCCGCGACGTCATCTACTTCCTGCTAGGTGGGCTTCCCTTCGCGGTCCTGCTCCTCGCCTGGAACAACACCCTGTTCGGGCACCCTCTTGCCCTCGGCTACCAAGCGGCCTTTGGTCCAGATCATGGGCTGGGCTTCCACCGTGATCCGTGGGGTAACCAGTACGGCACAGTCGAAGCTCTCGCGTACACCATGGCTGACCTCGCCCAACTCGGGCTGCGCCTCTTCGAGGGGCCACTCCCAGCCATCGCCGTGGTTGGCGGTCTGCTCCTCTTGCGACCCGCGAAAGCGAATGCGGTCTTCGTTGCGTGGGTCGTGGCCTTACTCGGTGCCAACGCGCTGTATTGGCATCATGGAATCCACTTCGGGCCCCGAATGCTCTACGAGGCGACGCCAGCCTTCGTCGCGCTCTTCGCGACGGCGCTCACCTCGGTGTTCTCGCGAGTTGAGCCTCTCAAAGAGGATCGACGATTCGCCCGATGGTGTCTCGGACTGACGCTCGTCGGCGGCTTGATCTTCACGCCCGCCGTCCTCGTCGGGAATCGCGGGAAGATCGCGGAAGCCTTGCCCCCGGCGCCTCCGGCTTCGCTCGTTTTCGTGCACGGGAGCGCCTCCTCTCGGGTAGCGGCCACGCTGGTCGCTGAGGGAATGCGGCGCGACTCGGTCGAGACCGCGCTCCGTCGAAACGACTTCTGCCTCGTCCTGCACTATGCCGAGCTCCGTCGCAACGGCGCTCTTCCCTTGCCCACCCTCGACTTGGTGCCGCTCCCGGGAACCCCCAGCCACCTCGAGGCACTCGAGTTGTCTCCCGGTAACCGAGTCCGTGTCGGGCGCGACCAGCCCCCATCGCCCGAGTGTCGACGAGAGCTCGAGGCGGACCGCTTCGGTGTACAGGAACTGGAGCTCTTGGCGTGGCAGTTCTCGGGATCGGCGGATGAGGGAACCAGATGGATCCGCGACCTGGGGCCCGACCGAAACCGGGACTTTCTACTGGAGCCGCACGACGCGGCCTTCTTCCTCATTCCGGCCGAAAACGGTGCGCTAACTCTGATCCCCTACGACGAGGGGATCGAAGCGATTTGGAGTGGTGAGCCGACGGGCGGCTAGCTACCGAGCGGTACGTCGATGAGCTGTCCCGGATAGATCCTACTGTCTTGTAGCCCGTTCGCGGAACGGATGCGCTCCACACTGACCCCGTGCCGTCTCGCGATCGTCCAAAGCGAGTCTCCGGAGCGTACCCTGTACTCCACGGTGTCCGGAGTCTTGACTCCGCGAGCCACAAGCTGCTCGACGTACGCCGCGTACTGACGCGGAAAGATTGCGACGTGATAGTGGCGGGGGTTCCGCTCCAGGGTGGCCTCCAAGACTCCTGCACTCTCGAGGCTTACGAGCACGCCTTCGAGCCACTGACGACAACTGCGACTCCACGGGTACCTGAGATCGATCGCCATGCCCGTCGGGTGTACCGTCCGGTCCGACGCGTTGCGCGGCTGTCGATTGAGCGGTCGCGTGAGGCTGGTCACGACCAACGGCTCACCGCACGCGTCCTTGTACTGCTGGCCCAGCCTCCGCGCGAAGAGTTCGACCTCGGGACGGGCGTACGGAAACGACACATCGCCCTTCACTTCGAAGTACCCCGTCGACTCCACTTCGACGAGCCAGCCACGGGATGCGAAGAAGGCTACACGGTCCGGCGTCTCGATGTAGGTGAAGTCGTGCTCTCGCGCCACGCGGTTCTGACGGTCCATCGACGCCGTAGATCCACGGAGCGTCTGTGCCTCAGCTGCCGCGCCCACGCACACACACACCGCGAGTAGCACGGCGCTTCGTGATATTCGAGAGCGAGAGCCTGGAGTCATGTAGAGCTGATGTCGCGGCAGGTGCACAACCCGTCGAGGGGGTCGGGACACTACTTACACAGATGTTTCGACCAACACAAGAAATTCCGAAATGCGACGAGTCGAAGTACAGATTCTACTGACGCGGGCCCCGCTAGGGTCCCCGAACGCTCGTCCTCGAACGCAAGAACGCGGCTGGAGCCCTCCCGGGCCCCAGCCGCGCCTTTCCGCTGGTCCAGGCGTCGCGCGAGGCGGCTAGCTGGTGGCCTCCGCGTATCGGGCGGCAACCCGATCCCAGTTGACGACATTCCAAAACGCACCCAAGTAGTCGGGCCGCCGGTTCTGATAGTTCAAGTAGTACGCATGCTCCCACACGTCGACGCCGAGCAGAGGGGTCAACCCGAGCGAGTGCGGGCTATCCTGGTTCGCAGTCGCAACCACCGACACCGCACCGTCGCCATCGGTGCAGAGCCAGCCCCATCCCGACCCGAACTGGCTCCCGGCCGCCGCCTGGAATTTCGCCTTGAAGTCGTCCAACGATCCGAACGCCGCGTCGATCGCCGTGCGTAGCGCGCCGCTCGGTTCAGCAGCCCCACCCGGGGTCATGATATCCCAAAAGAGGGAGTGATTGACGTATCCCCCACCGTTGTTGCGGACCGCGGTCCGGATCGAGTCCGGAAGTGCATCGAGATCCGACACGAGGTCGATCGCCGACTTCGCGTGCAACTCCGTGTGCCCCTCGAGGGCCGCGTTGAGCTTGTTGGTGTACCCGGCGTGATGCTTGCCGTGGTGGATTTCCATCGTCCGAGCGTCGATATGGGGCTCGAGCGCGTCGTGCGCGTAACCGAGCTCCGGCAGTGCAAAAGGGTGAGCCATCCTGAACCATACTCCTGAGTCACAATCGTAGAATCCGGGGCGCCACGCGGTGCTTCCTGCGTCGTACTACCTTGTCACCGTAGGGCCGGCGGAGAAGTCTACCCGAAGCGGTTCCCGTCAGCAAACCTCTGATTGCCTTCCTCGACCGTGCCCCAAGCCGCCTCACATCGCCGGATCCTCCTCGTCGATTGCGACGCGTTCTTCGTCCAGGTTGCCCGTCTGGAGGACCCTGACGGAGCGGGCCGTGCCCCGCTGCTCATCGTGGGAGGGTCCGCAACCGGGCGGGGCGTTGTCACGTCCGCCTCGTATGAGGCCAGGGCTTATGGAGTCCGATCTGCGATGCCCACCGCTCGAGCTCTCCGTCTATGTCCAGGAGCAACGGTCGTCGGCGTTCCGCGAGGAGCGGTCGCAGAGCGGAGCCGGGAAGTGAAACACGCGCTTACCGAGTTGGCACCGATCGTACAAGCTGCATCCGTCGACGAGTTCTACCTGGATCTCTCCGGTACGGAGCGACTGTTCGGCAAGGAAAGCCTAGAGGACTCGGCAGACCGTATTCGGCGTGCGGTCCGGGCTCGCACGGGCATCTCGGTCTCGATCGGAGGTGGAACCCGCAGAATCATTGCCAAGCTCGCGGCGACCCGAGCAAAGCCCGCAGGTGTGTGGGTTGTTGCGCCCGGAGACGAACAGGACTTCCTGAACACGCTCGACCTAGCCGAACTCCCCGGTGTCGGCCCCTCGCTGGTCGACGCCCTACGCGAGAAGGGCTTGGTGCGTGTCGCCGATGCCGTGGGCGTCGAAGAGGAGTGGCTGCAGCGGTGGTTCGGAGAACGCCGAGGCGCTTGGCTTTATCGGAGGGTGCGGGGGGTCGACGGGAGTCGCGTCGATCCGTCGCACGGTCGCAAATCGATCTCGTCCGAGCGGACATTCTTCCACGACTTGGAGACGGACGATGATCTCGAACGCCGGCTCGTGGAGCTCGCTTCGTCCGTAAGCAGCACCCTGCGAAAGCAGGGGCTCCGCGCCCGCACGGTAACCGTGAAGCTTCGGGATCACGACTTCAAGACACGACAACACAGCCGGACGCTGCCAGCACCGATCGAGGCGAGTTCAACGGTGCGGGACGTAGCATCGGTTCTCTTGTCGGAGCTTCGAGCCCAACGGCGAGTACCTGCCCGCCTCTTGGGCGTGGGTCTCAGCAACTTGGTCGACGAGGGCGGGGCTCCCCAGCTCGCGCTATTCGCAGACGACACGCTTGGCGAGTCAGATCGTGAGCGTGCCGTCAGCCGGACCGTCGACGCGCTCGACGAGCGCTTTGGTCACGGGTCGGTGGTTTCCGGGCGAATGATTGGGGCGAGGCCCGGAGGTCGACCTCACGACCGTTCGGGCGGAACGGACCTCACCACGGACGAGCGAGTCGACGGATGACGAAATCGGAACAGGGCGTGGCGTCTATTTGGCCCCGAGACGGGGTCCTGATCGGCATGATCCACTTGCCGCCACTCCCGGGGACGCCGCGTTGGTCCGGATCGATGGCTACGGTCCGCGATCACGCGCTCCGCGACGCGGAGGCCCTCACCGAGTCCGGCTTCGACGGGATCATCGTGGAGAACTACGGCGACGCCCCTTTCTTGCCGGCGGTCAGCCCAGAGTGCATGGCCGCCCTGACCGTCGCCGTTGACGCGGTTGGGCGTGCGACGGCCCTCCCCTTGGGGGTGAACGTCCTCCGCAACGACGCCGTATCGGCTTTGGCAATCGCTAGGGCCACCGACGCGGCATTCATCCGGGTCAATGTGCACACCGGATCGATGTGGACGGATCAGGGCCTCATTGAGGGAACCGCGGGCGAGACGCTGAGGACTCGATCGAGGCTGCAGCTCGAGACACGCATCCTGGCGGACGTGCACGTGAAGCACGGCATCCCACCGGCAGGGTCTTCGGTAACCGGAGCCGCCAGCGACGCCTGGGATCGGGGACTTGCAGACGGGTTGATCGTCTCCGGCACGGCAACCGGCCGACCGGTTGCCAGCGCGGATCTCGACGCCGCCAGGAAAGGCGCTCCCGAAGCTCCGCTCTTCGTCGGCTCCGGGGTCACTGAGACGTCCGTCAGAGGTCTGCTCACGGAGGCGTTCGGGTGCATCATAGGCTCCGCAATCATGTCGGCGGGTCCTGGGACGCCGGTCGACCCCTCACGAGCGAAGCGCATGGTCGAAGTGGCTCGCGGATAAAGCCGGTGAGTGCCCAGCGGAGTGGCTCACCACCCCGCTGGGCTCGAACTCGGTCCTAGTTAGTCTCCCTGAGCCGCCCGCTTCGCGGCCATCGCCTCGTACGGCTTCCTCGTGAAGTAACTCTTCGTCTCCTCAACCACGACCGGGGTCAGGAGCAAGAGCGCGATCAGATTCGGCCAGATCACGATCGCGAGCGCGACGTCGCCGAGTGACCACACCACGGCCAATGGGACGGCCGCCCCCAAGAAGTGAGCCGCGACGAAGAGCGCTTTGTAGGGGAGTACCGCGCCCTGTCCGAAAAGATACTGCGCGCATCGGTCACCGTAGTAGCTCCACGAGATCGCAGTAGAGATTCCGAATAGGAGCACGCCAAACGTCACGATTAGGTGCCCCCAATCGCCCAGCGGTGCCAATCCCTGGCGGAAAGCCGCCGAGGTAACCGGCGCTCCGTTCTCGACCGCGTCGCCATAAAGGGACGAGTACGTCGTCCCGTCTGAGGCCACCGCTTCACCGCGATCCGGGTATACCGTCCCGGTGAAGAGCTGGGTCTGCCCTTCGTCGGTGAAGAGCGGCTCGACCATCGCTTCGTGCCACGATAGGAGAGGGGCGCCGACCCCCGTCGCCTCATGTGAGCCGTTCACGATCGAGATCTCGGCAGGCGCGTCCACACCCTCGAAACGATTCGTGGTCACCTCAGCGGTATATGTGATATCCCCGCCGCCGAGGGTGAGCTCCGTGGGGAAGCGCTGCTCGTGCGCTCCGGTCATGATGATCACCAAACCCGTCAGCGAGCAGATCACGATTGTGTCGATAAAAGGCTCGAGGAGTGCGACTACGCCCTCCGAAACGGGTTCGTCTGTCTTGGCGGCCGCGTGTGCGATCGGGGCGGATCCCTGACCGGCCTCGTTCGAGAAGAGGCCGCGACGCACACCCCACATGAGTGTGACCACGAAGACCCCGGCACCGACCCCGGCTACACCGGCCTGCGGATTGAACGCTTCGGCGAAGATCGTCCCGAAAGCCCCCGGAACCGATCCCATGTTCAGCGCGATGATCGTCAGTGCACCGAGCACGTAGATCGCCGCCATGAAGGGCGCGAGAATCGAGGTCACCTTCCCGATGCGCCCGATCCCTCCCAGAATGACTCCCGCGACGATCACCGACGTAATCGCCCCCATCACCATCATGGGGATGCCGAACTCGGTGAACATCTGATCCGCCACCGTGTTGGCCTGAACCGCATTTCCGGTGAAGAACGCTGTGAAGGCGAGCATCACCGCAAAGAATACGGCCATCGGCTTCCACTGAGGTCCTAACCCCCGCTCGATGTAGTACATGGGGCCACCTGCGACCGCGCCGACCGCATCCGTAGTCCTGTACTTCTGAGCGAGCGTCACCTCTGCATACTTGGTCGCCATCCCAAGGAAGGCGGTCACCCACATCCAGAAGAGGGCGCCGGGGCCACCCCAGTGAATCGCCATCGCCACGCCAGCAATATTCCCGATGCCGACCGTCGCCGAGAGCGCCGTAGTGAGTGCCTGAAAGTGCGACACGTCGCCGGGATCATCCGGGTCATCGTACTTCCCCGTCGTCACTCCCAATCCATGACCGAAGTACCGCAGCTGCACAAAGCCCGTGCGCAGCGTCAGGTAGAGTCCCGTGCCGAGGAGGAGGATGACCATGATGGCGATCCGCTCGCCTCCGACACTGGGCCCGATCTCGATGATATATGTGTTCGCAAAATCGACGATCGGCTGCAGAAAACGGTTGAGGATCGACTCCATGGGTTCCCCGATAGATGAGGTGTAGGCGGCGCGGGGCCGCCCCAATGCTGTGCAAGCGAGAAAGAATGCCCGCACCCGGACACTGGGGCAAGAAGAAGAGCCGGTCGCAATCCCGGTCGAGTCTTCGTTTGACAGAGAATCGGAGACGATACATTGTTATATTCGCATTTATGAATACGACGATGACTCCCCCGGTCGTGGGCCGCCTCGGGACACTCGGAGACGAGACCCGAACCCGCATCTTGGCGTTGCTGGATCGCTCCGAGTTCACGGTCTCCGAGCTCTGCTCCGTGCTCCGCCTGGCTCAGCCGACCGTGAGTCGCCACCTCAAGAAGCTGGCGTCTGACGGGTGGGTGGAGTCGCGAGCCGAAGGCCGTAGTCGGCACTACCGCATGGGCTCCACGGATGAGTGGATGCGCGGTGTTTGGGACATCGTTCGGGAAGAGGTGGGCACCAACGCCGTCTACAGGGCCGACGCCGAGCGGTCCCGGGTGGTGCTCCGCGATCGCCGGATGCGGTCGGCCGCCTTCTTCGCGGCGACCGCTGCGGATTGGGACGACCGCCGCGTCGAACTCTTCGGATCAGCGACAGGACTCGCTCCGCTCCTCGGGCTCTTGAACTCCGCGTGGACCGTTGGAGACCTCGGGACCGGAACCGGCCAGCTCTCTGCACGCATCGCGCCGTTCGTCTCTCGGGTAATCGCCATCGACCGATCGGTGGAAATGAGGGCGGCGGCCAAGGCCAGGCTGAGTGGCTTTACCAACGTCGAAGTGCGCGACGGCGAGCTCGAGGCCCTCCCTATAGAGGATGGCCGGCTCGACCTAGCCATCCTGGCATTAGTCCTGCATTACGTCGTGGACCCCGCCGCCGTACTCGCCGAAGCCCATCGCGCACTCACCGCCGGGGGCACACTCCTCCTCCTCGAGATGAGGTCCCACGACAAGGGCGCAGAGTACGCAACTGAGATGGGTCACGTATGGCCGGGGTTCGAGCAATCCGGGGTTGAAGGTTGGCTCCGAGGGTGCGGCTTCGGCGAGGTCCGCTCGATCCCGCTGCCCCCCGACCCAAAGGCCACAGGTCCACTCCTCTTTCTCACCACCGCGCGTGCGTGACCGCGCGGTGATTCGCGAATGTCCACACCATCAACTCGAGAACCAACCATGACACAAAGCGCCGTTCTGCCCGAGGCAGCTACTCAGACCACCAACCGACCTGCCTTCAAGGTCGCCGACCTCGGTCTCGCAGAGTGGGGGCGCAACGAGATTCGGCTGGCTGAGCACGAGATGCCGGGTCTCATGGCCGCCCGCGCCGAGTACGGGCCCGAGCAGCCGCTCGCTGGGCTCAAAGTCGCCGGCTCGCTGCACATGACCATTCAGACCGCAGTGCTCATCGAGACGTTGATGGAGCTCGGGGCGGATGTCCGTTGGGCTTCGTGCAACATCTTTTCGACCCAAGATCACGCCGCAGCCGCAGTGGCGGTCGGGAAGGACGGGACGGTTGAGGATCCGAAAGGGGCCGCCGTCTTCGCCTGGAAGGGAGAAACGTTGGAGGAGTACTGGTGGTGCACAGACCAAATGCTGACCTGGCCAGACGGCTCCGGGCCCGATCTCCTCGTCGATGATGGTGGAGATGCTACGCTCCTCATGCACAAGGGAGTCGAGTACGCGACCCCGGAGAACGTGCCTTCCTTTGACGCCGACTCCGAGCCCGAGGAGTGGGGTGTCATCCTCGAGCTGCTCCGGCGCACGCTTACGGAAGACCCGGGCAAGTGGGCTCGGATTACCAAGAACATGCGCGGCGTCAGTGAAGAGACGACGACGGGCGTTCACCGCCTGTACGAGATGGAGGCCGCGGGCTCGCTCCTCTTCCCTGCCATCAACGTGAACGACTCGGTGACCAAGTCGAAGTTCGACAACCTCTACGGTTGCCGACACTCCGTCATCGACGGCCTCAACCGCGCGAGCGATGTCATGCTCTCCGGAAAAACGGCCGTCGTGCTCGGATACGGAGACGTCGGCAAAGGCTGCGCCCAGGCCCTCAAGGCTCAAGGAGCTCGGGTGCTCGTGACCGAGATCGACCCGATCTGCGCGCTCCAAGCATGTATGGAGGGATACGGCGTCGTCCGGCTCGAAGACGTGATCGGGAGTGCGGACGTCTTCATTACCGCCACGGGAAACAAAGACATCATCACGGCCGACGATATGGCTCTGATGAAAGACAAGGCGATCGTCGCCAACATCGGTCACTTCGACAACGAAATCGACATGGCCGGGTTGGAGCGGATGGCTGGAGTGCGCAAGGAAGAGATCAAGCCGCAGTACCACGAATGGACCTTCCCGGATGGACACTCCGTCCTGATTCTGGCCGAGGGTCGCCTCATGAACTTGGGCTGCGCGACAGGGCACCCGAGCTTCGTCATGTCGGCGTCGTTCACGAATCAGGTCATCGCCCAGATCGAGTTGGCGCAGAACCCCGATCGGTACCAGAACAAGGTGTACGTTCTCCCGAAGCACCTCGACGAGAAGGTCGCCAGACTCCACCTGGACAAGTTGGGTGCAAGGCTCACCGAGTTGAGCGCTGAGCAGGCGGAGTACATCAATGTGCCGAAGGACGGCCCGTACAAGCCGGAGCACTACCGGTACTAACAAGTACCGGCTCGTACGGTACGCGGGTACGATAGCCGCGGGCGCAATCGCGTCCGCGGCTATCGTGTCAGGAGCCGGATCGCGAAGACGACAATCGTCACCGTGAGCACGTTTCGGACCCACGCCTGGCCTTTCAGGACTTGCAACCGGACCCCGAGGCGAGCTCCGAAGAACTGTCCCGCCGCAAGCGAAAGGCCGGCGGTCCAATCGAGAAGCCCGTTGAAGGCGAACAAAACGATCGCGAGCCCCGCAAAGGTGAGCACGAGGGGCACCTTCACGGCATTGCACCGGACCAGATCGAGTCCGTTCGACGAAAGTACCGCGAGGAATAGAAAGCCCACACCGGCCTGAATAAAGCCGCTGTAGCAACCCAAGGCGAAGAAGATTAGACGGAGCACATGACGGCGACTTCCGGTCGGGATCTCCGCATTCGCCCCTTCCTCGAGCGGGCTCGGGCGCCAGATCATCCATCCAGCACCGAGTACCAGCACCAAGGCCAGGGCCCGCTCGAACGCGACGTCCCCGATCACCGTCGCACCCCACGTCCCGAGCACCACACCAACGAGCGCCGGGATCAGACCGAAGCGTACCCACTCGAAGGGAATCAACCCTCTCTTGTGGAAGCTCATGGTGGCCCCGATGCCGCCGACGAAGACCGCGATCCGGTTGGTGGCGTTTGCCACTGTCGGAGGCAGACCAACGAAGATGAGAAGCGGTAAGGTGAGTAGGGAGCCGCCGCCAGCGATCGAGTTGATCGTGCCTGCGACCAACCCGGCAGCGGCCAGGAGGACCACAGTCCACGGCTGGTCGGGCGAGATCATGGACACCGTTCCCGCAGCACTATCTGGTGAAGTCGAAGAGCTTGGTGTACTTCACGACCAACTGCCGTTGCCTCGGTCCGCTTGCGATCCCTGTCGTCGACAAGCTCCCTCGATGCTGGGCGTCGTTGAGCACAACGAATAGTCCAGTCCCTGCGGTGTCGAGCCATCCAAACCGAAGATTGGTACCGACGTCCTGCGAATCGTCGTTGTACTGGATATTGGCCTGGAGATAGATGCGCGGCGTGAAGGAATACGAGCCGGTGAAGCGCATGACCGCAGTCGTGAAGTCCCCCTGATCCAGCTGCACATCGAAGTAGTCGACACGCAGCGATGAGGTAAATCGATCACGGAACCGGTACGCGATCGTCACGTTAGGCCCGAATCGAGATCCGTTGAAGAAGCCTCCTAGCCCCCATCCTCCCGACGCAGAAAGGGGAGCACTCCGGTTGGTGTTCGCGCGGAACTCCCAATCGTAGTTGTCGTAGCTACCCGCGGGGATCACGATGCCTTCTCGGATCTCGAAGTCTTCGCGTAACCCCTCTCCGATGAAGTTGAAGCCCGGGAGCTGGAAAAAGGCGCCGTTCTCGAATGCGAAGTGGTTGTCGACGTGTACGACATACCCTTCGGAGAAGCCGCCGAGATCCCAGTACTGATTCCATGAAACGTGCGGTCGGAACTCTCGAAACCACGGGATGTTCGGCGTCCGAATGTGTCGCAGGACGCGTGTATTGAAGTGGCGATAGGCGCGACGACTCAGGAACCCCACCTCGGGATTGAAGTTCTCACCGACCTGCCGGTACCCGGCACTCACCTGCCAGTCTCGGGTCACGTACGAGCCACTGACGTTGCCACCGTACTCACCTCGGTTGACCCCGGTGCGAACGTCCGGCGTGGCATCTTGCCACGGCGTCTGGGTCAGTCCCACCCATCCATTCAGCGTCAGGTCTTGACCGATCCCCAGGCGCCCATCGATCCCGTACGTCACATTGTGATCGCCGGGGTCGTCCGTGTTGATGCGTGTGACCAAGATGGCGCCGAGGCGCGACCGGTTCTCGAACTCCTGGAACAGCCGCACCACGCCGAAATTGTTCGACGGTGAAACCGTAGTTGTGGTGGTGCCATCCGAGAGTGCAAGGTCATCGGTCTGAATGCTCAACAGTCCGACCTGCATACCGCCGAGCTTGCCCGTGAGGCGAGCTCCACCAAGTATCGGCACCTCACGTCCCGCTACGAGCCCGATCCGCCTAGAAAAGAACAACTCGGCGGCGCGTCCACTCCCCACAGTGAACGTCCCCGCATTCTCAAGGAAGAACGCCCGCTTCTCTGGAAAAAAGAGCGGAAAGCGGGTCAGATTGACCTGCTGGTCGTCCACCTCGGCGAGCGCAAAGTCCGTGTTCACCGTCAGGTCGAGCGTGAGACTCTGTGTGACTCCGACCTTCGCGTCCGCACCGAAGCCGAGGTCCTCGTCCCAATTCGACGGGCTCGCCGCGTAGTCTCGAAACGTCTCAGCGAGCGCATAGGGCGTAACCGTCAGGATCCGTTTGGCCGGAGCCTCGAGCTTCACTGTCCCGGCGAGCGAGACGCGGTAGATATTGAACTGGCGAGGTAGCGGGGCCCAGACGGACTGTTCGTTGTTCCGTCTGATACGTCGCTCGAAGTTCAAGCCCCACGCTTGGGGGCCACCTGCATCATATCGAAGTGTGGAAAACGGGATCCGGAACTCGGCATACCACCCTTCTGCGTCGGTACTCGTCGCAACTTCCCAACTGGCATCCCAGTTCAGGTTGAAGCCTCCGGCAGATCCCCTTTGGAGTCGACCTCCACCCCCTCCACCTCCCTGCCCCTCGTTGGCCACCTGCCCATCGTACTCGATCCCCGCCGGTGTCGTGGCGAATACGTAGCCGTTCTGGCGGTCCAAGTACGTATCGAGCACGAAGGAAAAGGCGTCGGAGTCGTTCAAAGACGCGTCCCTCCGAGTCTGCCCAAAGACGATGCCTTCCGGGTCATCATCATAGAGCCATGCTGCTACATAGAGTGCGCTCTCATCGAACGCCACCCGCACCTCGGTTCGCTGCGAGACGGGCTGCCCTTCGAGAGGCTCCCGCTGCACGAAGCCGGAGACGACGCTTGCCTCCCCCCACGCCGGGTCCCCCAGCCGGCCATCGATGATAGGAGCTGTCGTCAGGGGTCCTGCGGTCACCTCGAGAAGCTGGCCGCGAACGGGGGTCGCGACGGCAGCCAGCGACGCGACCATAGCGATAACCATCGCGATACCCGTGAGCCGGGACATGGGACTCCTTGACGGTTGGGGTCGGCAATGCGAAAACGGAGCGGGCGCCGACCTCGTCGGCCGACGCCCGCCACTGTGAACCGTACGTGCGAGGAGCGCTACTGAACTGCGTTGATCATGTCGAAGATCGGCAGGTACATCGCGACGATCATTCCACCGACCACGACGCCGAGCACGACGATCATGATCGGCTCCATCGCAGCAAGGAGTGCCTCGACCGCGGTGTCCACCTCATCGTCGTAGAAGTCCGCGATCTTCGAGAGCATCTCGTCGAGTCCGCCGGTTTGCTCACCGACGTTGATCATCTGCACGACCATCGGCGGGAACACACCGGACTCCTTAAGCGGACCGGCAATCGTCTCACCCCCCGCGATCGAGGCTCGAGACCCCATCACCGCGTCATGGATGACCCGGTTCCCCGCTGTCTTCGCGGTGATCTCCAAGCCCTCTAGAATCGAGACACCGGAGGAAACGAGCGTACCGAGCGTCCGCGTGAAGCGGGCCACCGCCGACTTGCGTTGCAGATCACCCAAGATCGGCATCGCCAGCAAGAACTTGTCGATCGCGAGCTGACCGGTGTCCGTCTGGTACCACTGCCGAATTCCGACAACCAAGGCGATCAGCCCCGCACCACAAGCCCACCACCACGACTGCAGGAAAGCAGAGGCCCCGATGACGATCTGGGTCGGGAGCGGCAGAGGGATGCCCGCCGACTCGAACATCGACTGGAAGGTGGGGATCACGAAGATCAAGAGAATCACGATCGCCGCGCCAGCCACGGAGAAGATGACTCCCGGGTAAATCATCGCGCCTTTGATCTTCCGCACGAGAGCGTCGTTCTTCTCCAAGAACGTCGCCAACCTCAAGAGAATCGTATCGAGGATACCGCCGGCCTCACCGGCCGCGACCATATTCACGTAGAGCTCGGTGAAGACCTTCGGGTGCTTCCCCATCGCATCGGCCAGCGTATGACCCGATTCGACATCGTAGAGCACGTCCGAGATCGTCTTACGCAGCGCATCGTTCTCGGTCTGCTCCGCCAGGATGTCCAGGCTTTGCACCAGCGGGAGCCCCGAGTTGATCATGGTGGCGAACTGGCGCGTAAAGATGACGATGTCGCGAGTCGTGATCCCCGTCCCGAAGGAGAAAGAGATCTCCTTTGGCTTCTCCCGAACCGATACCGGGATCAGCTTGTTGCGGTGGAGGTGGGCAATCACGTCTTCCTTGGTCGGAAGATCGAGCTCGCCCTGTTGGATCTCACTGCTCGTTGCCGTGCGGGCACTGTAGGTGAAGGTAGGCATGGCCTTCTTCTTACCTCGGATCTAGCGCGGTGGTCGTTACGATCGCGGTCGGTCTCATATCACTCTCCGGGAAGTGGCTCCCCGACAGCTCTCAAGAGCTCGTTCGGGTCTCCCGAGCGTTTGAGTGCCTCATCGAGTGTGACCTCCCCCTTCATATATAGGAGCTGAAGCGCGTCGTTCATCGTTTGCATGCCGTGCTTCTTTCCAGCCTGCATGAGTGAGTAGATCTGGTGAATCTTCTCATCACGAATGACCGCACGGATCGCGGGTGTACAGATCATCACCTCGGCCGCGACCACCCGACCCCGCCCCTTGGCCCGTGGGATCAGAGTCTGTGTGATGACCCCTTCCAGCACGAAAGCCAACTGCGTCCGCACCTGCCCCTGCTGGTGAGCGGGAAAGGCGTCGATGATACGGTTGATGGACTCGGCAGCCGAATTCGTGTGGAGTGTCGCGAAGACTAGGTGACCGGTTTCCGCGATGGTCAGGGCGGCGGAGATGGTTTCCAGGTCGCGCATCTCGCCGACCAGGATCACGTCTGGGTCCTGACGAAGTGCATACTTCAGCGCGGCTCGGAACGACTGCGTATCCGCCCCGACCTCGCGCTGGTTGATCATGCACCCTTGGTGTCGGTGGATGAACTCGATCGGATCTTCGATCGTGATGATGTGTCCGCGTCGCTCGCGGTTCACCTTGTCGACCATCGCAGCGAGCGTCGTAGACTTTCCCGAACCCGTAGGGCCGGTGACGAGCACGAGCCCGCGGGGGCGTTCGGCCAGTTGGTTCGCGACGGGGGGCAGGCCGAGTTTCTCAAGAGAGATGATTTCGTACGGAATCTGCCGGATCGCCATCGCGACACAGCCCCGTTGTTTATACACGTTGCCGCGAAAGCGAGAGAGGTTCTGGACGCCGAAAGAGAAGTCCAGCTCGTCTTCGGTCTCGAATCTCTTCTTTTGATTGTCCGTCAGAATCGAGTACGCGAGAGAAAGCGTATCCTTAGGCGCCAGCACCTGATTCGTCTGCGAATTGGTGAGTGCCCCATCGATCCGGATTTTCGCCGGGTTCCCCACCGTGATATGGAGATCCGAAGCTCCCCTCGAGATCATCTCCTGCAGCAGGATTCGAAGATTCAACTCCTGCTTCTGTGCCGGTGCTCCCGGCTGCGTCATGTCGTCCCCTTGGCGTTCGGGATCGGATGCCGTCTAGTCGACAACCGTCGTTTCCTTCACCACTTCTTCGATGCTGGTGATGCCGCGCTCTACCTTCTTGAGGCCGTCCTCGCGCAAGGTGAGCATGCCCTCCGCGCGGGCGAGCTCGCGCAGCTCGTCTGTGCCCGTCTCGTTCATGATCGCTTTCCGAAGTGCGGTCGACATGATCATCACTTCATAGAAGCCGCAGCGGCCCTTATAACCCATGCCGCCACACTTGTCGCACCCCTCTCCCTTGTACAGGGTAGTCCGGTGAACCCAGTCCAGATCAATCTTCGCGGACTTTAGGTACTCCTCCTCGTACGTCGCTTCGGTCTTGCAATTCGTACATATCCGGCGCGCTAGCCGCTGGGCCGAGATCAAGTTGAGCGCCGAAGCGACGTTGAACGGCTCCAAGCCCATATCGAGCATGCGGGTAACCGTTCCAGGACAGTCGTTCGTGTGGAGCGTCGACAGAACGAGGTGACCGGTGAGCGCAGCCTTGATCGCAATCCCGCCCGTGGAGAGGTCGCGGATCTCACCGACCATGATGATGTTCGGATCCTGGCGGAGGAAGGCTTTGAGTGCCGCCGGGAAGTCCATGCCGATTTCGGGACGCACCAACACCTGATTGATCCCGTGAAGGTTGTACTCCACCGGATCTTCCGCGGTCATGATGTTCGTGTCGATCGTATTGATCTGCGACAGGGCGGAGTACAGGGTCGTCGTCTTCCCTGACCCGGTCGGTCCGGTCACGAGCACCATGCCGTACGGCCGAGAAATGGACCACATGAAGTCTTTCTCAGCCTTGGGTTCGAACCCGAACTTGGTGAGATCGAACGTCAGATTCCCCTTGTCCAAGATCCGGAGCACGATCTTCTCGCCGAAGATCACGGGGAGCGTCGAGACGCGGAAATCGACCACCTTGTTCCGCATCTTCAACTTGATGCGGCCATCTTGGGGGACTCGTCGCTCCGCGATGTTGAGGTCGGAGAGGATCTTCACGCGCGAGGTGAGCGCCGCCTTCATCTTCATGGGCGGCTTCATGACCTCTTGCAATGCGCCGTCGATGCGGTAGCGGACCCGGATCTCCTTCTCGTACGGCTCGATGTGAATGTCCGAGACACCCTTCTGCACCGCATCCGTGAGTAGTCCGTTGATGAACTTCACGACCGGTGCTGAATCGACCTCGGCTGCGAGTGCGGAGTAGTCGTCGTCCTCATCCTCTTCGATCACCTCGACGTCGTCGAAGTCCTCCCAACCCGCGAGCACCTCGCTCATCTGGGCTTCGTCCGCACCCCCATAGTACGACTCGAGATGCTTCCGCAGCGTGTACTCTCCGACGATGACCGGCTCGATCTCGAGCTTGGTGATGAACTTCAGGTCATCGATCGCGGAGAAGTCCGTGGGATTGGTCATGGCGACCGTGAGCATTCGTCCTACCCGCCGAAGCGGGAGGACAAGGTGCTTGGTCGCGACATTCCCGGGCACGAGCTTGAGGATCTTGGGGTCGACCGTCACCTTCTCGAGGTCAACCGCGGGAACGCGGTACTGCTTGGCGAGCATCCTCGTCAGCTCTTCCTCGGCTACGAAACCGAGGTGCACCAGAGCGTATCCGATGCGGTTTCCGGAGGTCCTGGATTCCGAAAGCCCCTCCTGGAGCTGCTGCTCGGTGATCAACCCCTCCTTCACGAAGAGATCTCCGAGCCGGAGTTCCTGCGCGACCTTCGCTGCCATGCACGATTCCCATTCAGGTCAGGGGCTAGGCCGGTAGCCTCACCCGCGTACAGAATACGGACTGTCACCGCGTCACTACAAGCTTCGCGTCAGTAAACCGAGAGGCGGCATTCTAGGGCTCCCCTATCGTCGAGATCCGACGACGGCCGCACCGCGGAGGCGGGAGACCGTCGCCTCCCCTATTCCCTGGACCCGAGTCAGTTCGGAGAGGGTCGCGAAGCTCCTTCGTGTCCGCTCCTCCACGATCCTACGAGCCATGACCGGACCGATCCCGGGAAGCGTCTGTAGTTCATCCGGGTCGGCCGTGTTGACGTCGACTAGTTGATGGGCGGATCCCCTGCTGCGGCTTCTAGAGCCAGGCGGTGGCGGACGAGTGAAGTCGAGGAAGGGCTCGAGGCGTAACGCGGTGGAGGGACCGATCCCGCGAACCTTCTCCAGATCGCCGGCCGCGGCGAAGAATTCGCCGGCCTCCCGGGCAGAAACGATAGCGGACGCGGTCGCGGGCCCAATCCCGGGCAACCGGTCCAATTCCACCGCGTCGGCACGGTTTGGATCGACGCGCTCACCCGGTGCGAGTGGGAGAGATGCCCGAAGTGCTGCCTCTGTCGCGGAGTCCGTGGCAGCGAGGTGTTCCGGTGGTGTGGGCGGTCGGAGGTCCGCTTCGTGCCTCGCGAGCTGCGCTCCCCAGCGCAGAGAGCTCGCAACGAGAAGTGCAGCGGCGGCCCGCACCAGGGATGTGGCTTCACGATCGCGCATGCCCTAGTCTCGCCCCAGGGCCCGGGCCGAAGGATATCCGATCGCGCCGACTCAGCCGCCGGGGAGCATCCCCGCCGCAAACTCCAACTGTCCGAAGAGGCCCACTTGGAACTGAGTCGAGCCTGTCTGCTGCCCGACGAAAGATTGGCGGTCGTCATAGCTCACGATCATACCGAGTTCGAAGCCGCCAATACTCGTGTCCAATGAGAGGTTCGCCGTCCGAGAAAGCAGGTCGATGAACGCCACGCACCCATCCCCGGAGACCGTGATACGACAGCTCACTTCCGAAGAGAACGTCCCACTAAGCGAGAGTCGAATCGGTCGGTCGAGGCGGCGAGCCAGTGATGCGGGTGGAAGCAGCTGGCTGGTGAGCGAGAATCGGTGCATCGCTTCATCCCGCTCCGTGTCACCCGTTGGATCCACCCCCTTCCCCACACGGAACGCACCCCGGTAGCTCGTTGCCAACGTCCGAAACCACTGGATGGAGATCTCCAGGGGGACCTGTCGGTCGGACTCGAAGCGCCGCTGGAGCGCACGCCCTCCGAACTCGGTCTCACGCTCACTCTGAATCACTCCAGAGGAGATGCGGATCGACTGCATCCCGGAGAAGGACGGCATCGAAATCACCGGCAGCGACGCCTGTACGCTCGGCCACGTCCACTCCTGTGTGCGACGATCGCTCCGTGTGTCCAACGTGGTCGCATCGCTCCAACGGAAGCCGACCTGGATGCCCGCACCACCGGGCAACGTCACGCCTGTTGTCCCTTGCCAGCTCCGTCGATCTGTAAGAGAGGCGGCCGTATCCGCATCCACGAACCGATATCCATCGTCTCCCGCCCATCCGAGCTGGTAGTCGAAACGGGGATCGACCGGATCGCGATTGAAGCGCGAAGTGACCCCATCGCGAAGGGTGATCGTGATCGGCTGAACCGCAGACACGAGCGCCCGGAGTTGGGCTACATCTCGGCTCTCGCTCGGCTCAGCCTCGCCAAACCAACTCAGAGCGACTCGGGCAGGAGTGACTCCGACTGTCGCAGACCAATCTCGCTGGCCGCGCGCGTTCCGCGTCAGCGTCGCCACACTGTCGTTCGTCAACTCACGGAATTCGACGAAGTTGGTGTTCCGGTCACTTTGGTAGACGGTCGTCCAGTCAAAATCGGTCCGCAGCCAGTCGAAGACGGATGGGCGATACGCCAGCTGGGTTCTCAGAGTTCGGTTCGTCTCCCATCCGAGGTCGAGTCCGACAAACTCGGAGCGTGCGGCACCCACGAGGGACCGCACGGCCTCGTCCGCGCTGGCCTTCTCCGGTGAGAGGAGATCTCGAACCGCGAGGAAGGCGATGTCGGCCGTCAGTGGGGCCAGCGGCCGAAGTCGAAGATCGCCAGCCAGTTGGAGGGCTTCGCGGGGTACCAGGGTGGCAAGGGCCGAGCCGTCATCGGGTCGGCGAACGATTTCCTCGAATCGAAGGACCCGACTGTCCTGCTGGAAGTAGGCCGTTTCCACAGACACGCGCACAGGATTCAAGCGCAGCCGAGAGCCCGCCACCTTATCGCCGAGGAAGCCGGGGAGGAGCGTGCGAACCAACCCCTGAGCGAAAGCCGGAATCAGCGCGACGTCGACAGCCTCTGGGTCCCTCACCCACCCCACTGAGGCATCCACGGTCGACGACTCGTTCTCGGTTGTCACCGTCGAGCCTTCGGCTTGTGAGTACGATGCTCGGACGTCGAGACCGTCGAGTACGAAGCCGAGAATGGGATTGGGCGTCGGCGTACGCTTGCTCATGGAGAAGCCCACGCGCATCTGATCTGCCCGCGTGTCTCGGAGACCGGAGATCTCCCCCGCGCGGACATCCGAGGCTGCCAAGAGCACCGGGGCCTGAGTGGCCTTCGTGAGCTCGAAAGACACCGGCATCTCGAACCCCCAGGCAGAAGGGAGCCACCGATCCAGGGCAAGGGTCGAGCTGATGTCCAGCGTCCGATCATCCTGGAACGTCGCTCGGTCTCTCAACTGCCTGAAGAAGGCCCCTCTTTCCGTGTATCCTACCCGCGCTTGGAGGACTCCCGACCCATCGAACACCGCCGAGAACGACGTTGCGATCCCGGCATCCCGGACTGCCTTGCCGAGCCTCAACTCGTCGATCCACAGTTCCCCACTCGAGGGAAGCCCGGACTCATTCCAAACACCGATCGACATCTCACGGACCGCCGCCAAGTTGGGTGCCCGACCACGGTCCGCGAGCACGACTGCGTACGTCGAGTCCGCGCTCCACAGCATCGTCGCCGGGTCCCCGGGGGCCGGCGGCGAGAGCGAAATCTGCTCTTCGGCCCGCCGCCGGAGCTCCAACCACTCCTCGAAGTCGATCACGACCTCCGGCTGCCAGTCTGCTGGAGTGACCGCCCCGGCTACCGGCGTCGGCAAATGCGTCCGATACAGATAGAAATTCTCCGAGTCGGTACCCACCTTTACGAAGAATCGATTGTTGACGGCACCACCGAAGTCCCCGGCTCTGGGAAGGGCCCAAAGTCGGATCTCACGGTATGAAAGGAAGTCACGTGGCCGCTGGGGAAAGCGGAAGTACACCTCCGCACGGCCCTCGTGCGGCACGTCCTCGTAGCGGAGGCCCAACGACCGCTCGTTGAACTCGATCCCCTCACCGGAGAAGGCGCGGCTCGGGTCGGCTAGCTCTTCGAGAACCCCTGGCGGCGATACGTAATCCGGTTCGGTGACACCCGACACCGTCGTCACCTCGACCCGCCCCGAGATGGCCGTAGTATCTCCGATGATGCCCGTGAGCACCCCCTCTCCAGCCCGCTTGATCCACCGTGAACCCACCAGCCGCATACGGGCGATGTGCACTCGGCCGGAAGGGCCGGCCAGAGTCAAGCGGAGGTGTCGCACAGCACGGAGATCGGCCTCCGTGATGGTCCCGCCTACCTCCACCCCCCCCGCTCCTCGAATCGGGATCCTATACAACTGAAAATCCGTGCCGGTTTCGGCGGAAGTCCGGACTCGAAACGGCGAATTCGGACCCAGGTTGACCACGAATCGCAGGTGCCGCTCGATGTCATCGAGATTCCCGTCGGAGTCGAGGTCTTCGGAGTCCGGCCGACCGTTGCCTCTCGTACATACGGCCCTCGGATCCGCGATCGGGTAGATCTGCCCCGGCTCCGCGAGACACGACTCGTTCCACGCGCCCACCCCATCCCTCGCGATACTCCAGATCTCGCCCCGAGAAGGATCCGCTTCCTGATCGAGAACGCCCAAGCCCCACGGCCGCCCGTCGGTCCGCGTCCCAGCGACGCCTCCAAGATCATCCAGGACAAAAGCATCTTCGCTGACCGTTCCCAGATCGACGATCACGGATAGAGCGTTGCCGCCCGACGCATAGAACTCCAAGAATTCGGTCTTCGTGAGGTCGAGTCCGTTCGTGGCGAGGGGGGTCATGAGAGACCTCCACCCCACCTCTCCGTTCGCAGGCTCTCCCAATGAGACGAGAAGGCTGGGTTCCCGGACCTCGGAACCCGCGACTCTGATCTCGTTGTCGATGTCCGCTCGCGGAAACAACCCCTCGTGGACGCCTAGGCTGTCCCCGCCGGGCCCCTGCAGAATCCACGTGTGCTGCCACACGAGGGATCCGGCGCTGGCGGCGTCCAGCATACCGGGAAGGTCGAGCTCAGCACCATCCCGATTCACGGGAGCACTCGCGAAGAGCCAGTTGCCCGACTGGAGGGTGATCGGAGTTTGAGCGGCCCCGTCAAAGTCGTCGACGAAGCTGGTACCCACCGTGTTGGGGTTCGGAAGCGAAAGGGCTACCTCTCCCTCCGCTCGAAAGGTCGATGGTCCATCCAGACGCAGCCCTGGCACCGCGTCCCATACCCGGTCCATCCACCTCACGTCGGAAGCGAACGATCCACTCACCCCACCCATGAACGCCGCCCCCGGCTCCGTGCCCAGTACCGGTCGATTCACGACAGACCGCTCAGATTGATACAGACCGAGAATGTCGAACGAGGCTTTCGATCCCAGCGCCGTGTGCCCGCGAAGTCCGAAGACCTGCGTCGGTGTCACTTGGAAGAGCGATCGCTGCTCCCATGCTGCGTGGATCGAGGCTTCTGGAGATGAAGCGAAGAGGATCTCAGGTTCCAATAGGCTGATCTGGCCGAGATCGTAGTCGATCTCGTAGTCGACGCCTCTTAGGAGCTGCCGGTCGCCCAGCCGTATCCGTTCGCTCCCGTCACGAATGCCGAAGGCTCCGAGTGAGAACGAGGAAATGAGCCCCTCGGAGCGGATACGATACGAGATCGACAAGCGGAAACGCCCCGCGTTGACCCGCTCGAATGGGTCTTCCTCTTCGTAGATGCGGAGGTTCGCATCGTCCCCGAGAATCGACCCCGTCACCGCCTCGTCAAGCCGTAAACTCGGCACCGGCCCTGGCTCCGCGAAGGGCCTTAGCGTGGGAAAGATCATGAAGGTGCCGGGCACGACCGGGTCTCCCGCAAACGGGTCTTGATCCGTCGAAAACAGAGCTGACGGGTCGATCAGGTCGATGGGCGCTTCCTCGTCGAGCCCCAACAACCTCAAGAAGGTGATGTCTTCCCCCGAGGGCCGCCTTTTGAACGTCCGGCCCGCGGAGAGTTCACCCAGGGAAACGGTCAACTCGACGGAGCCCGGCTCGACATCGGCGGAGCCCGACACGCGGTACACCTGGTGCATCTCCAGATCCCACGTCGGTCGGCCGGGCTGGTGATTCGCGCTCGATGCCTTCAAGAGCCGTAGCTCAGGCCTGCCGCCCTGGTTGTAAATCAGCTCGGGGTTGTAGTCCCCGATCGTGTCTCCCACTGCGGTGATGAATGCCGTGGCCAGCATCTCGTCCGGGGATAGCGGCTGTCGAAGCGTGATCCACAAGCCGCTCGGGTGCACAAAGAAGTCGACTCCTTGTTGGAGGTAGCGAAACCATCCCGATTCTCGAACCGTCTCCCCTGCCAGGTCCGCGACGGCATCGGCTTGGATAAAACCCTCCACCTGCTGCCTGAAGGTTGGGTCGTCTTCAAAGCGATAGAGCTGGATCGGCTCGTCACCGGGGCCGACGGACGCGGGAGCCGAGCCAGGATCCAACTCTTGGATGTCGATGTGCGGATATCCCGAAATCTCAGTCGGATCTACTAGGAAGAAGAACTGCCCGCGCACATAGTCCGCGTCGTCGATCACGATCGTGTCTTGCTGCACGAAGGAACGCTGGTCGCCCAGCCCGGAAAGCTGAAAGACTCGAGTGTTCAGGTCCCCGCGCTGCTGAGCCCACACCCCCTGGAAGTCGACCGGTCCGATCTGCCCTTCCGCCTGGAACCCGAAATTCCCCGCTGGTACCCCTTCGGTCAAAAAGCGCGAACGGGGGAGGTTGAAGGTGACGTCTCCCACCTCGAGGCGCTGCAGGACATCGTCCTCTCCACCTTCATAGAAGAAGTTGATTCTGTTCGCTTCGTCTCGGCTTTGGTCAAAGTCGACATCCACATGCACCCGATCGAGAATCGTGCCGTTCACCTGGACCCCGAAGAGCACCTCCGGCCGGAGCTGCGGGATCAGGGACGGGTTGCACCCGGTACCAAAGCGGGCGTCACACGGCTCGAAGCGAGCCCAATCGCCACCAAGTTCCATACGGCTACGGACACTTAGCGCTAGGTCTGCGAAGTCGGTCACGAAGCGGTCGCCATCGACGGCGGTGGCGGGGCGGGGAGCAGGCACGGGGCCTGCTGACAAGAATCGGCCAGCCACCCTGCGCGCCATCACCTCCTGAAGCGGGTCCACCCGGAGTTGCCGACTCACGCTTCTCCACTCCCGGGGCGCCGGAGATGGACGCACAGCCGTTGTCAGGCCCTCCTGAGTAACCCGAATCCGTCGAAGTCCGAGCGTCACGTGTGGTTCGTCGGGAGCGGCGCTGAGCCCCGCGGAGACCACGGTCGGGAAGACGCTCAAGTCCGGCCGCAAGATCGTGTCCGCGACGACAGAGTCGGGTCGATCGCGGGCCACGTCCCAAGTCTCGACAGAGACCGGCCCCACCTCCCCGAGGAAGGGAGGGACCACGGAGGCTAGGAGAAGGGTAACCAGTCGCGGAATCAAATCGTCCCCGACGCCCCTGCGAGAGCTCGTTCGATGCCGAAGGGTGTTTTAGCCAAGTACCTAATTAGGGCCCACCTCGGTCCGTTTCTCTTCTCGTTGACCGCGATCACCGGGCTCATCTTCGTCAATGCAATCGCTCAGCGGGTCGATTCGCTGGTCGGGAAAGGACTTCCATGGAGCGTGATCGGCGAGTTCCTGTATCTGTCGCTTCCGCACACGATCGCTCTCTCGCTCCCGATGTCCGTCCTAGTCGCAGTCCTGTACGCATTCAGCGACATGGCCGCGTCGAACGAGATCACGGCGATGTCAGCGGGCGGCGTCCGACCGAGCCGGATCATGTTACCGGTAGTGGGCCTCGGCATCGTTGCTACGCTCGTCATGCTCTTCTTCAACGACACCGTCCTTCCGGAGTCAAACCACGCGCTAAAGAACCTTCTGCTGGACATCGGTCGCAAGACTCCGACCTTGGATCTGCGTGAGCAGGTCGTGAACGAGTTGCAAGCGGGCTCGGGCATCGATCGGTACTACCTGACTGCGGATCGGATCGATCACGAGACCAACGAACTCGAGAATGTGACGATCTTCAATAGCAACGATCCTGACCGCCAGAACACGACGTACGCCGAACATGGCGAGATGGAGTTCAATCAAGCACGCACCGATCTCTACTTGACCCTCTACAATGGCGTGGTGCGGGAAGTGCGGCACGACCGAGAGGGGGAGTTCCACCGGCTCCACTTTGAAAAGCAGGTGATTCCCCTCAGAGAAGTGGGGAACGAGCTCGAGCGCCGTCTTGGCGGCACCGACCGATCCGATCGAGAGATGGGCTTTGCACTGTTGGGTGAGAACGCGCGGGACCGACAATCACAGCTCGACACGGTCCGCGCCGAGAACGTGGATCTCACCCACCAGGCGTTGCGCGTTGCCTTGAACCGTCCGATTCCGAGCGACTCGGTTTGGACCGACAACCGTCAGCGACGCGACGTCGTAGGCGCGCGCGCGAACCAGGGCACGTTGATCTCGGGCGATGCCCTCACACAGCAGATCGTCGCCGGCACTAGGGCACGAGCCGCACGCGGCGGCGCCTTGGAGCAATCGATCAACCGATTCAAGGTGGAGATCCATAAGAAGTGGGCGATCGCGATCGCCTGCTTGATCTTCGTGCTGATTGGCCCCCCGCTGGCGCTGCGCTTCCCTAGGGCGGGCGTCGGCTTCGTGGTCGCGGCATCGGCCGTCATCTTCTTCATCTATTGGGTCGGGTTGTTGGGTGGAGAGACGCTCGCCGACCGGCGCGTCGCAGACCCTGCCGTCACCATGTGGTTGGCGAACGTCGTCTTTTTCATCACGGGGATCTTCCTCCTCTTGCGTATGGGCCACTCCTCCGGGACGACACGCTCAGGAGGGCCCGGCGAAGCCATCTCGCGGTTCTTCGGACGCCGCCAGGCGGCCGCCGAGGTGGGATCATGATGCGCATCCTTGATCGACTCGTCGTGAGGAGCTTCATGAAGCTCTTCCTCCTCGTCTTGGTCGCGTCCCCTCCCCTCTTCGTGATCGGGGACATCGCCGAGCATCTCGACGACTACATCGATCGGGGCCTCTCCGGCTTCGAGGTGGCCCAGTCGTATCTCTATCAGCTCCCTCTCTTCGTGCAGTGGTCCTTCCCGGTCGCGGCCCTGCTGGCGACGGTGTTCACGATCCACGGAATGACGACGCATCGTGAGATCGTCGCTGCGAAGGCCGGTGGCATCTCGTTCCATCGGTTGGTTCTTCCCCTCTTCTTGGCGGGCGGCCTCCTTACCGTGGCGGCCCTCGGCCTGTCCGAGGTCGTGCCTCGTGGAAACCGGATCGCCGCTCAAATCTTGAGGTCCGAGCCACCAGGGCGATCGTGGCGTTCAGACTTCGTATATCGATCCGAAGACGACGTGGTCTGGCAGGTGAAACGTCTTACCGCGGCAGACGGTCGGATCAGCGACTTGATCATCGAGCGTGGCCCCAATCACCCCGCAGGGGCCATGCACGTTGCGGCGGAGGGAGCCAGGTTCGAGGAAGGAACGGGTTGGACGCTCGCTCAAGGGTATCTTCGGTCCTTCGGGTCGGACTCGACACTCGCCACCTACGAGTTCGACCGGATGGTCATTCCGTCGATTACGGAGCGGCCCAACGAGTTGCTCGAAGTGCCCCCGGAACCAGACGAGATGACGTACGGCGAAATCGATCGATTCGCCGACATCATCGAGCGAACGGGAGGGGACGCGAGAGAGCTTCTCGTGAAGAAGGAGCAGAAGATCGCGATCCCCTTCACCACGCTCGTGATCATCCTCTTTGGGGCCCCGTTCGCGACGAGTAGCCGGCGAGGGGGAGCGGCGTACGGGATCGCACTTTCTCTCGCCACGGTGATCGTCTTCACCATGACGCTGCGTGTCACCGGGGCTCTCGGCGAAGCCGGGGCGCTCACTCCCCTGATGGCCGCCTGGCTCCCGAACGGGATCTTCGGTATCGCTGGGCTGGTCGCCCTTACCCGCGTCCGGACGTAATGCGCGACAGGAGGTCGTCCGAAAGCTCTCCCTCCATCACCTCTTGAACCGGGCCCTGCAGGGTTACGTCGAGCTCGGTGTCCACATGGATCCGAAGCTCCCCTCCAGGCATCGAGATCCGGATCCAACCCGGGTCCAACCGCCCTACGGAGACCATCGCGGCCGCCACCGCACACGAGCTCGTCCCTGAGGCGCTGGTCACTCCCACGCCACGCTCCCAGATAAGAATGTCGGCTTCGTCCGGAGGCCGGGCCGCCACGATTTGCACGTTCGCGCCATCCTTCAACCGAGGGTGCTTGGCCATCCACGGGCCGATTTTTAGGAGCGTGTCGCGATTGAGGTCGCCAGCCGACACGGGGATCACAACGTGCGGATTCCCGATCCTGACCGGTACTACGTCGTACGCTCCCCCTTCGGGACCGTCGAGCAGGGTGTATAGACCGGGTTGCTCTTCACCCGGGCCGGGATCCGGCTCCCCTCCTACTGCCCCGAGTCCCACAGCAGCGCGGCCCATCGCGGCCGAAACCTCGAGACCCTCAGGGGTGCGCTCGCCAATGGTCAGCGCCACGACGTCGCCTCCAACCCGGACCGCAACCTCCTTCTCTTCGGGCCGCCTGAGGGCCCACCAGGCAGCGAACACTCTAAGTCCATTGCCACTCCGCTCGAACTCTCCCCCATCAGGATTGAACATCCGAAGGCGAACACGGCGCCTCGGCCGTCCGCCACCCCCGCTCGACCACCACGACCCCGTCACCCCCGACTCCTCGGTAGCGATCACAGACGCGGGACAATGCTCGACCCATCTGAGAGCCATTTCTTCTCCCTCTTCGAACACCAGGTAGTCGTTGCCCAGTCCGTGCCCCTTGAAGAACTCCTTCGACAAGACGGTGGGTGGGGGCCAGCGGGTCATCGGGGTCGCTCCGATGTGTGGGCGGGGTGGCAGCGCAGAGATGATGGGGGAAGCAACGTCAGGGCGTAAGAGAAGTCCTGGATCGAGCTGGAGCGCTTCCGTATCTTGTCGATACAAACCAGGGCGATTTGAGGCGTATTGCGGCCCGCAAGGTTCGAGGGTGGAACCCAGCAAACAAGCTAAAAAGCCGGGCCTTTCGCGCGTCGGCGTGGAGGGCTTTCGTGTTAGAGGATAGAACCGTGTCGAACACGCAGGTATCGAATCGCGACCAGCGCGTACGCGCCCTCGACCAGGCCATCGAAGAGAGAATCATCGTTCTCGATGGAGCCATGGGCACGATGGTTCAACGAGAGGCGCCCACGGAGCAAGACTTCAGGGGCGAGCGATTCGCGGCCTCCCGAGTACCTCTCCAAGGGGCCAATGATCTCCTGAGCCTTACCCGGCCAGAGATGATCGCAGGGATCCACCGAGCGTACTTGGAGGCCGGTGCCGACCTGATCGAGACCAACACCTTTAGCGCGAACCGGGTCTCGTTGGCGGACTACGAGCTCGAGGAGATCGCCGAGGAGCTCAACGTAGCGGCCGCGCGAGTCGCACGCTCCGCGGCAGATGACTTCACGAGCAGCAGCGGGCGAACAGTCTGGGTTGCTGGGGCGCTCGGACCCACGACCCGCTCCGCCTCGATCTCTCCAGACGTGGGTGACCCCGGAGCCAGGAACGTCACCTTTGACCAGCTTGTCCTCGCATACTCGGAGCAGACCCGTGGCCTCGTGCGCGGAGGCGCGGACGTCCTCCTTGTGGAGACGGCGTTCGACACGCTCAATGCGAAGGCTGCACTGTATGCGATCTCGGTCACGCTCTCCGAGCTGGGAGTGGACCTCCCGGTCATGATGTCCGGGACGATTACGGACCAGAGTGGGCGCACACTCTCGGGACAGACACCTGAGGCTTTCTGGAACTCGGTCGCGCACGGCGTGCAACCGGGCCCCGGACGGCGCTCCGGACTCCTTTCCGTGGGACTTAACTGCGCCCTCGGCATCGACCAGCTGCGCCCCTTCCTCGAAGAGTTGTCATCGGTCGCAACGGTGCCGCTGAGCTGCTACCCGAACGCTGGGCTACCCAACGCTTTTGGTGAGTACGACGACACACCGGAGCACATGGCCTCGGTGACCCGTGATTTCGCCGAAGCCGGCTTCTTGAACGTCGTAGGCGGGTGTTGCGGCACGACTCCGGATCACATTCGGGTGATCGCCGATGCGGTCGAGGGACTCGCACCTCGGGCCATTCCCGGTCTCCAGGTACGCACAAGGCTCTCGGGTCTAGAACCGTTGCGCATCGGCCCGGACTCGCTCTTCGTCAATGTTGGTGAGCGGACAAACGTGACCGGCTCGCGCAGGTTCGCTCGGCTCATCCGCGACGACTCGTACGATGACGCCACCGAGGTCGCGCTTCAGCAGGTGCAAGGAGGCGCTCAGATCCTCGATGTGAATATGGACGAGGGGCTCCTCGACGCAGTCGCAGCGATGACGCGCTTCCTCAACCTCATCGCGTCGGAGCCCGAGATTGCGAGAATCCCCGTCATGGTCGACTCCTCGGACTGGGCCGTCCTAGAGGCTGGCTTGAAGACCCTACAAGGAAAAGGAGTCGTCAACTCCATTTCCATGAAGGACGGTGAGGCCGAGTTCCGTCGGCGAGCGCGCGAAGTCCGCCGCTACGGAGCGGCTGCAGTCGTGATGGCGTTTGATGAGAAAGGCCAGGCCGACACCGTCCAGGCTCGAATCGATATCTGCCAGAGGGCCTACCGGATCCTAGTGGACGAAGAGGGCTTTCCTCCTGAGGACATCATCTTCGACCCGAACGTCTTCGCGGTGGCAACAGGCATTGAAGAACACAACCGATACGCGATCGACTTTATCGAAGCCGTGCGCGTCATCAAGGAAACATGCCCGCATGTCCTGACAAGCGGTGGGATTAGCAACGTGTCCTTCTCCTTTCGCGGCAGCCCCGAGGTCCGAGAGGCGATGCATGCCGCGTTCTTGTACCACGCGATTGCCGCCGGCCTCGATATGGGGATCGTAAATGCGGGCGCCCTGCCCGTGTATGATGAGATCCCCGCTGACCTCCTCGGCCCCGTCGAGGATGTGATTTTCGATCGTACGGAAGGGGCCACCGAAGCGCTGACTCAAATCGCCTCTGAACGAACAGGGAGCACCGAGCGACGGGTTCAAGAGGATGTAGCCTGGCGCGAGCTACCTGTCCGCGAGCGTTTGGTCCACGCTCTCGTCCACGGGATCGATCGCTACGTGCAAGAAGATGCGGAGAGTGCTCGCCAAGGGCTGCCCCGCGCCCTGGACGTGATTGAGGGCCCCCTGATGGAAGGCATGAACGTCGTCGGCGACCGATTCGGAAGTGGGCGAATGTTCCTGCCTCAAGTCGTGAAGAGCGCCCGGGTAATGAAGAAGGCCGTGGCCCACCTGGTCCCCTACCTCGAGGCGGAACAGGTCGGTTCGGAGGGAAAAGGCAAGGTGCTCCTGGCGACTGTGAAAGGAGACGTCCACGACATTGGGAAGAACATTGTCGGGGTCGTGCTGCAGTGTAATGGTTACGAGGTCATCGACCTCGGCGTCATGATTCCGGCTGAAGAGATCCTAGAGCAGGCACGATCCGAATCCGTCGACGTCATTGGCCTCTCCGGCCTCATCACCCCCTCTCTCGACCAAATGGTGCACGTCGCCTCCGAGATGCAGCGGACCGGATTTGACATCCCTCTTCTCATCGGTGGTGCGACGACGTCGAAGGCGCACACGGCAGTCAAGATCGAGGAGCGCTACGCGGGTCCCACCGTCCACGTCATCGACGCTTCCCGTGCGGTCGGTGTGGTCGCCACTCTGTTGGACCCTTCGAGGCGAGACCGCTTCGTTCAGGAGGTCCGCGATGGCTATGCCGAAGAACGAGCTCGGAGGGCAGACGGTCGCGCGAAGCGTCCCCTGCTCACGATCGGGCAGGCGCGGGAGAACGCGCTGAGACTCGACTGGGAACGTTACACGCCTCCAAAGCCGAGAGAAGTCGGAATCCACACCCTGCACCCATCGGTGGGTGACCTCCGGCCCTACATCGATTGGACGCCATTCTTCGCAGCGTGGGAGCTCCGAGGAGCCTTTCCGGCAATCCTTGACGACCCAGTTGTGGGAGAGTCCGCTCGCCAACTGCACCAGGACGCTGGCCGGATGCTCGACACGATCGCGGAAGTCACGGAACCCGCAGCAGTCGTTGGACTCTTCGGTGCCGAAGCCCGTGCAGACGACATCCGTGTTCTCGGGGACGACGGCGTCGAGGTAGCGACGATCTTTGGGCTCCGACAACAGTTCTCAAAGCCAGGGCGCCCGAACCTAGCCCTCTCGGACTTCGTCGCACCGACAGAGAGCGGGGTCGAGGATTGGATCGGAGCCTTCGTTGTCACGGCGGGTGTTGGGCCCGAGCGGCTCGCGAAGGAAATGGAGGCCGGCCACGACGACTACGGCTCCATCCTGGTCAAGGCGTTGGCAGATCGGATCGCCGAAGCGTGCGCTGAGTTCGTCCACGAGCATGTTCGGAAGGAGCTTTGGGGCTACCAACTCGACGAGTCGCTAGACAACGACGCCCTCATCGCCGAAGCGTACCAGGGGATCCGGCCTGCCCCCGGGTACCCTGCGTGCCCCGACCACACGGAGAAGGAGACGTTGTTCCGCCTCTTGGACGCCACC
The DNA here is from genome assembly GCA_965223235.1 of Longimicrobiales bacterium. Classification (GTDB taxonomy): domain Bacteria; phylum Gemmatimonadota; class Gemmatimonadetes; order Longimicrobiales; family Gaopeijiaceae; genus UBA2589. The sequence continues at coordinate 162,526 of CBDCVV010000012.1, read as the reverse complement.
AACCGGGTCGGGGTCGAGCTCACGGACAGTTACGCGATGACCCCCGGCTCCTCCGTCAGCGGATGGTATTTCTCACACCCGAGAGCCGCATACTTCGGGATGGGGAGAGTCGGGGAGGACCAGGTCTCCGACTACGCCGCCCGCAAAGGTTGGACGAGATCCGAAGCTGAGACGTGGCTATCTCCGAATTTGGGCTACGCCCCATCCGACCGTGAGGGGGGAGCGTAGCAGTGCGACAGCTGATCGATGATGGTCGGGCCCACGTCTTCGACGGAGCGATGGGGACTCTACTGTACGGTAGAGGAATCTTCGTCAACGTCTGTTACGACGAACTGAATCTGAGTCGGCCAGAGCTCGTGCGTGGTATTCACGCGGAGTACGTCGATGCCGGGGCAGAGATCCTGGAGACCAATACCTTCGGCGCGAACCCGCTGAAGCTGTCGTCGTACGGTCTCGAGGAGCAGACTCTGGAGATCAATCGAGCCGCTGGTCAGCTCGCCAGGGAAGCCTCCGGGGGGCGCGCTGTGGTTGCAGGCGCGATCGGCCCGCTCGGAATCAGGATCGAGCCCTGGGGTCCTACCTCGACACAGGAAGCCGAGGACTTCTTCGGAGAGCAGATCGCCGGCCTTCTCGAGGGCGGCGTCGAGGGCTTCGTGCTCGAGACCTTCAGCGACTTCATTGAGATCGGGTGCGCGATCCGGGCCGTCAGAGCGGCGTGCGACCTCCCGATTCTTGCGCAGATGACGGTCGGGCGAGACGGCCGTACCTCGCTCGGCACCGACGCCGCGGACATCGCGCGCGAACTGGATCGGATGGGAGCCGACGTCATCGGTCTGAACTGCTCGGTGGGTCCAGCCGTCATGCTCGACGCGATGGAAGAGATGGCGGAAGTCACGACGCTCCCGCTCGCTGCCCAACCCAACGCCGGCCTGCCTCGCACGGTGAGGGATCGCAAGATCTACCTGGCTGCACCCGAGTACATGGCCCAATACGCCCGTCGAATGATCGACGTAGGGGCCCGTTTCGTGGGGGGCTGCTGCGGAACCACTCCGGAGCACACGAAGTGCATGCGGGACGCTGTGGCCGCACTCCAACCTCGCCAAGCTTCAGTCACGGTCTCCACCGCGGTGGAACGTAGCGGGGTGGATCCTGTCCCTCTCGAGGCGCGCTCGGCGCTAGGCCGGCGTCTCGCTCGGGGTCAGACCGTGGTGTCGATGGAGATCGTACCTCCGCACTCGTGGGACGCCGGCGGCGTTACCGAGCCGGCCAGGCAGCTCAAGCTTGCCGGAGTCGACGCAGTGAGCGTGGTCGAGAGTCGGCGTTCGCGGAGCCGAATGGGAGCCTTGGCTGCAGCTCTCATTATCGAGCGAGACGTAGGGGTCGAATCGATCGTCCACTACACATGTCGAGACAAGAACATGCTCGGGATGATCTCCGACCTCTTGGGAGCCGCCGCGATGGGGCTTCATAACCTGTTGGTCATGTCCGGGGACCCGCCCGCGATGGGCCCCTATCCCGACTCGACGTCCGTCTTCGACATCGACTCGATCGGACTCACCAATGTTGTCCAAGCACTGAATCGAGGAATCGACCCGGGGGGCAACTCTATTGGTCGGCCCGCGGAATTCGTTCAGGGCGTTGTCTTGAACCCTGGGTCGGCAGACCTCACTAGAGAGCGTTCCCGGTTCGCGTACAAGATCGAGGCAGGTGCCGACTTCGCGGTCACCCAGCCCGTGTTCGACGCCGAATCTCTAGAACGGTTCTTGGAGGAAGCCGGTCCCAGCGCCAACGACATTCCGATCATCGTCGGCGTTTGGCCGCTCCTCTCCCTCCGAGGAGCCGACTTCTTGGCCAATGAGGTTCCGGGTGTGCGGGTACCCAACCAGGTCGTCGAACGCATGGCTCGAGCTCACGAATCCGGAGCCGAAGCCGAGATCGAGGAGGGAATTGCGATCGCGCTGGAAGCCATTGAAGCCGTCAAACCGCTCGCCGGAGGATTCCACCTCAGTACGCCTCGCCGCCGCCTCGACGTGCCCCTTCGGCTCCTTCGCGAGAGCGGAATCCGCGCTACGGCGTGAGGCCGTCAAACGCGCCGGAGGATCTCGCGTAGCGTCCTTGGTGCCCGCCGCTCCCTCAAATTGCTTACGTAGATATGCTTGGCTCCCACGTCGCGAAGGGCACGAATCGTCCGAGCACAGATCTCTTCGGGCGTGGCACCAGCTGCAAACTCCCTCTCGAGCTCGGCGGCGGGGACCGGGAAAAACTTCCCGAGAGTCTGGAGAGTGCGAGCGTTCGCGGAGCGATAGTAAAACACGCCGAAGACGACCGGCTTGGAGAAGTCGGTCTCCGCCGCCACCTTTAGGAAGTCGCGCACACGATCGATCGAGTGGTGCGAAGCGATTTGGCTGAGGGCAAATTTCGCGAAGGCGTGGTCCGGTCTGATGAAACCGATCTGTTCCCTCGGATCCCTGTGGTGATTCACCCACCCACCTAGCGTCAACGCAGGTTCTCTACGGGCGAGAAGCTCGCGAAGGTCTCGCCCATGCGGCACGCATCGCGGCGGCGGAACCGAGTTGTCTCCTCCGAGCACTGTCAGCGTGTCGAATCCTTCGGACACCGCACGGGTGGCGAACGTCTGACAGTACTCGAGGGAATGCTTGGAGGTAAGAATGGGCACGATACGCCTGAGGTCGACCTCCTCGCCCACGTTCCCTCCTACATGGGCGAGGCTCTCCTCTTCGGCTGCCCCGACAGCGTGGTCTGTCAGGAAGACGAAGACGTCGTCGCGGGCGAGCTTCCCGATGGAGTGATGAAGATCGATCCACGCCGACATCCCCTCCTCGGAGCCCAACGTGGACCGCGGTGGCCGAAGCTCCACGGTCACGAGGGGCTCGTCTTTCGACAAAGCTTCGAGAAGGAGGCTCATGATCGCGCGAGGGCCTCCACATCTTCGCGCCGGGTCGGCAACGCCGCTGTCATCACCTCTGAACCTTCCGGCGTGACGAGCACATCATCCTCCAAGCGGACCCCAATACCAGCGTAGCGTTGCGCCGTTGGACCGAGGGTCCCCTCACGACCGTGCGTCCCAAAGTACAGCCCAGGCTCGACCGTCAGGACCATCCCCGCTTCGAGTCGCCGCGACTCCCCATTCCGAACGTAGTCGCCAGGATCGTGGACATCGAGCCCCAGCCAATGCGATGTCTGATGTGGGAAGTACGGCTTATACAACTCGCTCCTCATGATCTCGTCGGCCGACCCTTGGAGTACTTTCAGTTCGAGCAGCCCATCGATGAGCACGTGCAGGGCTGCCTGGTGCACTTCGAGTATGGAAGCCCCCGGCTCCACCGCCTCGATTGCAGCCCGTCGCGCGGAATCGACGAGGTCGTACACAGCTGCCGCCTCCGCTGTGAAACGTCCTCCCACAGGCCAGGTACGGGTCGCATCTCCATGGTACAGTCCTACCTCTGCCCCGGCGTCGACCAGGACGACCCCTCGGTCGGGGAGCGGGGCATCATTCCGAACGTAGTGCAGTATACACGCTCGCTCGCCTCCGCCTACGATGGTGCCGAACCCCGCGCGTCCGCCCTCGGTGGTGAATGTCCCGTCGATCGCGCCCTGAATCGTCCACTCGCCCACGCCCCCGCTCACCTGCGCACACCCTGCCCGATGGCCCCGTACAGTGACGTCGCAAGCTCGGCGAATTGCCGCGATCTCTTCGTCGTCTTTTATCAGGCGGAGTTCATCCAGGACTTCGCCTGGATCGACGACCCGGCGAGGCCCATTCCCCCGCCGCGCCCCCCGCGCCCGCGCGGTACGCAGGACATCGAGCACTCGGTCATCTATGAAGGTCCCTCGGCCGAGTCGAAAGTGTACTTCCGGTGCATCCATCAAGACGGCGGAGAGTCGTTCGTCCAAAGAGCCTATGTCGTGGCTTTCGTCCGCACCGGCACGCTCACCGGCCTCCTCCGGCCCCAATCGAGGCCCGCCCCAGAGCTCCGCCTGCGGATCGCGGGCTGGCGAGAAGACCATGGTCTTCCGTTCCCGCCCCACGAGAACGGCAACGGTTCGCGGGTCAATAAGCCCGGTGAGGTAATAGAGCTCACGATCGGGCGCATAGCGTCGCTCCGTGTCTCGGGAACTCCACTGGACGGGCGCCGCAGGCAGAACCATGGCACCATCACCCAGGGCGTCGAACACCGCACTCCTTCTGCGTTCGAGCTGGGCAGCGCTGGGGGTGTCGCCTTGATGAGTAGACATAGACAAGTCTAGTCGCTCGGGCGTCCTTCCGGGACCGTCGGGGATAGGCGTCCTCGTCGGTTCGGGCTATCATGTCGCGCCCCAAGATCCGTGATGTCCTGCAGCGAGGGACCGCCGTGTTTCGACTTCGTCTTGCTTGCCTCGTCTCCGCCCTTTGTCTCGGAACGACAACGGGAGTGACCGCCCAAGATCCCGACTCGGTCGTGGCCCTCGACCCGGTGCTCGTTCGCGTCGTGCCCAGTGCAACAGGCACGCAAAACCCCTACCCCGTTTCGGTTGTCGCCGGCGAGGAACTGCGCAGGGCCACCGCCTCTGCATTCATTGACGACGCCGTGCGAGCGGTTCCCGGGGTCCAGATCCACAACCGATTCAACTTCGCGGTCGGAGAGCGAATCGCGGTCCGGGGGTTCGGCCCCCGGTCCCAGTTCGGGGTCCGCGGGATTCGAGTACTCGTGGATGGTATTCCGGCGACTCTACCGGATGGACAGGCCACACTCGACCACCTCGACCTCGCGGGCCTTGATCGCGTCGAGGTCCTGCGAGGGCCCAACTCGGCCCTCTACGGGAACGCCGCCGGCGGAGTGCTCCACTTTCGGACCTTTTTACCCGACGCTGAAGGGCGAAGAGTCACGCTCCGCACAACGGGCGGATCCCATGGGCTCTGGTCGTTTGAAGGAAACGCTTCCGGGGTGGCTGGCGAAGTCGGGTACCGGGTCGGGTTCACACGCATGAATTTCGACGGATACCGAAGAGATCCGGTGCTCGACGACGGAACACCCTACGGCGCCGCGGACCGGTCGACCCTCAATGCCACGGTCCGGATGCCTCTGGCCTCCGGAGCGTTGCGCGTGGTCGCCAACGGTATGGATCTCGATGCCGAGAACCCAGGCTCTCTTCCGGAGTCAGTCCTCGACGAAGGGGACCGGGCGGCGTGGGGCTTCAACGTGCGTAGCGGGGCGTTCAAGGACGTGCGGCAAGGGCAACTCGGTGCGGCTTGGACCGGGTCGTTAGGAGCCACAACCGCAGAAGTAGCGAGCTGGGGCGTTCGGCGAGAACTCTTCAACCCCATCCCCGGACGGGTCATCGATCTCACGCGCAACGCCGGCGGCGTGAGGACGCTCGTGCAAGGTCGGGCCGATGTACAGGACGCGACGACCCTTGGTTGGGGCGCAGGAGTCGAGGCCGAGTTCCAATCGGACGCCCGTCAGAACTTCGGCAACGACGGCGGAGAACCGACGGAGCTGATCCTCGACCAGCAGGAGCGGGTCCGAGGCATTGGACTCTTTGCCCAGGGTCGACTCGAGACGGGGGGACCCATCTCGGTGTTAGCCGGACTACGGTACGACCGAGTGTCGTTCGCAGTCGACGACCTTTTCACCGGCGGGGGAGATCCGGATGACACAGGTGAGCGCGCGATGAGCGCGGTGAGCCCGTCTGCCGGTATCGTGGTGAGCACCGGGAGTCACACCGAGCTCTTCGGCTCCGTGGGACGCTCGTTTGAGACACCCACGACCACGGAGCTGGCCAATCGCCCGTCGGGTGCAGGTGGATTCAATCCCGGGCTAGAGCCCCAGATTGGCACGACGTGGGAAGGCGGCGCCCGCGCCCGTCTCGCGGGGACCGTCGCCCTGGAGGGGTCGATCTTCCGGACGACGGTGGAGGACGGACTCGTACCCTTCGAAGTGCCTTCGGACCCGGGCCGAACGTACTTTCGGAACGCGGCACGAACCCGCCACATCGGATTCGAGCTCTCAGCCGAGGCTCAGATCACCCATGGAGTGCGAACACGCTTGGCGTACACCAACGTGGACGCGGAATACCTACTCTACGAGACGGACGACGACGTCTTCTCTGGAAATGCGGTTCCTGGACTTGCACCGCAGCGGCTCGACGCCCTTCTGATCTTCGATCACGAGGTGGGCTTCTTGGAGGCTCGTGTGCTCTGGCAGGACGACGTCCCCGTCGATGACGAGAACTCTGCTTCGTCACCTTCTCACACGATAGCAGACATTCGCATTGGTGCCTCGGACATCGCTGCGGGACGGGTAGCGTTGCGACCCTTCATCGCGATCGGAAACCTCTTCGACGCCACGTACAACTCCTCCGTGGTACCCAACGCGTTCGGAAGCCGCTTCTTCGAGCCCGGTCCGGCTCGGTCGTTTCGGCTCGGCCTGGGAGTGACGTGGATGTAGCCGCTCCTAGCGTCCGCACGCGGCAAGGCTCTGGCGGAGGGCTAGAGCGTTCACTACGGCCCGCTCACCGGTGATATCAGAGGGCCGGTTCACAGTCTCCTGCTGCACCACCATGGCGGAGGAGCCTCCTCCATCGAGGTTGACGGCTTCATCTACGCCGAGGGCCTCGAAAAGGGTCGCCAGCTCAGGCAACGACATCCCCACCGAGTAGGGGGGCTGGCGGCCGTCGACGACGACGAACCAGATCCGTCCCGATCGAGAGTCGTACCCGACCGCTGTGCGAGGATGCCGGACCGCCGCAAAGGAGGGACGACCCGTCACCTCGAGATCGCCTACCCGTCCCCCGCCGTCGATCAGGTCGGGGAAGCCGCCGACGGCCATCGTCCGCCCGTCACCGTCACGGACAGCGACCGGCCACCCCAGCCGGACCTGGTCTTCCTCGATCGAGGGGACGCCAATCCAAGGCGGGCTGCCTCGTCGCCATGCGAACGCTGGCCTGCGAGAGCGCGACGCGACCTCTCCGTCGACGATTTCCAGACCCACTGCGCGACCTTCCGGAGTGAAGAAGTCAGCGTTGACTGCAGCCAAAATTCGGTCGGCGGAGCGAGCCGCCATTTCAGATACCCGTGCTCTTCCACCCTCTCCGGCTTCCCTCTCTACGGGACGCAACACATCGAGAGCCAGGTCGCACCGACCGTCGAGCGCTGCCTCAATGAAGTGGACGGCCCACGGGCCATCTGGTGTCCAGGCGTAGTGGTACACGACGTCTGGGTAGAGTCGCCGACTCCGCACAGTGTCGGGATCGAGTACGTCGAGGACCGCGGTGGGCAGAGAGAGATTCCGTGCGGCTGGGGCGTCCGGCGGTACGCAACTGGTCAGGAAGCCGAGGGCCGCGATTCCCGCAAGCCGTGGAACCGAGTTGTGGCCCCTCCGGAGAAGGATTGCAATATTCCGGCGCCCACGGGCCACATGCCGGCCCTCATCCCATTCGCATTCCAACGGCGCCGAGGCCACATCGCAATGAAGAGAGTCGCGATCATCCTCACCCTCTTGGCGGGGGTGCTCGCCCCCGGCGCCCGCGCTCAGACGCCGGGCCCCGACGCCGGGGAGGGAGTTCGGCTGGGAGTGTCCTTCGGCGGGATCAGTACCTTCGGGCTCACCGTCGAATTCTTCCGGGACAGCCGAAGTATCGACGTGACCCTGGGGACGTGGGGCTTCCGTGATGCCTCGATCTCGACAACGGCCCGCCAATATCTGGGGGGCGCATCGGCCCGTCCGGTCGTCGGGGGAGGGCTGTGGGCTGTTTTCGAGCCCGGCGGATCGGGCGAGAGATCGAGTTGGGCCCTGGTCCTCCGCGCGCCCATCGGGGTCGACTGGGAGGTGGACGCACCCCATTCGACCGGGCTGATCATGAACGTCAATCGAGGACTCTGGGTTCGAAGGGGAGACCCCTCCGATGACCGCCCGATGCAAAACCGACTGGTGCCACTCCCCGAGGTCTACTATCGAGTGCGGCGCTAACCGCCCGCCTACTCCCACGTCGGCTCGTCCCACGGCTCGGACCAGAAGCGCTCCTCTTCCTCCTCGATCACGAGGAGGTCGAGCGGCTCTTCCTCTACGAACACCTCTCCGTGCTCGAGAATCGCTCGGACCATCTCGTCATCCACCACGAGTCCGCGGCCGAAAATGCCCTTGCGCTTCCTGTGCAAGGCAAGGGAAGCGGCCACCACGAGGAGGGTGAAGCTTCCGCCCAACGCGAACCACAGGAGGTTGTATACCATCAGTCGATCGGTGTCATCCCAGCGTATTTTAGACCGCTACCGGTGTTGAAGAGCACCACCTCATCTTGGGGGTCGATCAAGCCTTGGGCCATCAACATCGGAACCGCCGCGGCCGTCGCACCCCCTTCGGGGGCGGCGAAGATCCCCGTGTCCGCGCCCAACTTCAACACCCACTCGGCCATCTGATGGTCCGGCACGGCCACCGCTCCGCCACCCGACTCGCGAAGCGCACCGAGAATCAGGAAGTCGCCCACAGCGCCCGGGACGCGTAGGCCCGACGCATACGTTTGCGCCCCCTCCCACGTCACCGCATGGGACTCCCCCGCTTCCCAGGCGCGCACCATCGGTGCGCACCCGGCAGCTTGGACGGTGAACATCTTGGGGCGCTTGGAGTCGATCCACCCGAGCGACTCCATCTCATCGAATGCCTTCCACATGCCGATAAGGCCGGTTCCGCCACCCGTCGGGTAGACGATAGCGTCTGGTAGTCGCCCACCGAGCTGCTCCGCCAACTCGTAGCCCATCGTCTTCTTACCTTCGACTCGGTACGGCTCTTTCAACGTAGAGAGATCGAACCACCCATCTCTTTCCACCCCCTCCTTCACAACCTTCCCACAGTCGCTGATCAGTCCGTCGAGAAGCTGAACATCGGCACCGAGGGCCCTCATCTCCTCCACGATCACCGAAGGAGTGTCGGACGGGACGACCACATGGACCGGTAGCCCGGCCGCGGCTCCGTAGGCGGCGGCCGCACTTCCCGCGTTTCCCGCCGAAGGCAGGGCGACAGCCTCCGCGCCGAGTTCGAGCGCGCGACTCACAGCTAGACACAGCCCACGAGCCTTGAAGCTGCCGGTCGGATTCTGAGCTTCGTCCTTGATCCAACACCGGGAAACACCTAACCGGGCCGCGGTCCGCGGAGCATCGACCAAAGGTGTCCACCCTTCGCCCAAGGCGATCCGAGCAGATGGATCCCGAACAGGCAACACCTCGGCGTACCTCCACAGATCGGCCCGTCGACCCGCGACTGAGGCGAGTTGAAAGCCAGACCTCATGGAGTCGAGGTCGTAACGGGCGAAGAGAGGCTTTCCCGCAGGAGAGAGCCGCATGAGAGCTTCGCTCTCGAAGGTGTCTCCGGTAGCCGTACACTCGAGGTGGGTCGCGCCTGGCAGGGTGGTCTCAGTCATTCAGTTCTCGACGACGTGGGTGAGGCGTGGGATGGATCCAGGGGCACCTCGCGTAGCAAGAGGCGGCCCCCGAGAACGCATAGGATTGCACCAAGGGGCACAAGCCACAACGGAGGGGGCGCCGTTGGGTCCGAGAACCACTCCCGGAGCCATGGGATCGACACGAGCAGCACGATCGCCCCGTTGTTGATGAAGTGCATCAAGCAGCCGACCCAGAGCGACCGACTGCGCCACACCGACCAAGCGATCACGGACCCCAAGAGCGCCGTAGGAAGGAAGCGCACCACCGTTTCAAAGGAGAGATGGAACGCACCGAACACGACGCCGTTCAGCGCTACCATTCGCCAAGGAGATAGATCCCGCGAGCCCGAGAGCAGGACGCCGCGGAACACGACCTCCTCACAGACGGCAGGCGTCACGGCTACGAGGAGCATCAACCAGAGGAAGCGTCCGACGCTATCGGCGGTAACCAGATCTTCGAGGCCCTCGAGCATCTCCCAAGGCACCGGGAAAATGAAAGTCTGCAGCCAGCCGATCGTCCACACGAGCGGCATCGTCCCAAGAATCAGCACGACCGCTCCCACGAGGGCTGCTCCACTCGGGCGGCGTAGGCTGAGCGTTGCCCTGACGTCGTAACCACGCGCACCGACGAATACCACGACCGGGAGAAAGAGCAGGAGCCATTCAGAGGCGAGTGCTCCTCGCTCTCCGAACCCCACCTGGAGTGCGATCCCTACCCAGAAGAAGAGAACGGCCACGAGAGCGACGAAAACGAGAGCGCTCTCGCGAGTCGGCGTCACCCCCTCTCGGCCTCGGTCTCGGATCCTAGCCCAGTAGCCAAGAGCGGGCGGCTCCTCTCCTTGGAACGAACCAAAGAGTACGCGCTCACTGCCAAAGGCGCGGGTCGCGAACCAGAGCGCCATTCCAGCGTAGGCCACCGTCGACAGTAGGACGACCCCCGCGAGCAACAGGTCGACCTCCGAAGCCATTACGTCGCGAAAGAAGAAGGCGACACCCGCCACCGGTGTTACAGCCGTCCAAAGAGTGAAGTCGATCCCCGGAAAGAGGGGGAGCATCGCCGGGATCAGTACGAGCATGTAGAGCGGCGTGAGCGCGTTCTGCGCCTCCTTGAAGGACGCGGCACGAACAGAGACCCCGAGGAAAACGGCCGCGAAGAAGACCGCCAAGGGAACCAACGTCACGAAGATGGCCACCACTGCGCCCAGGGAGATCGACACCTCGAGACCGAGGGCAGCAGTCACCTGCAACACGCCTGTCTGCAGCGTCAGGAGCATCGAGGCGAGGTTGAGGCCGGCGGCGACGACCCCGATGAGGGCCACCGCCATGAACTTCCCCATCACGACGTGGTGCGGGGCAACCGGGGCGGTCAGGAGTGTCTCGAGTGTGCCACGCTCCTTCTCCCCCGCAGCGAGGTCGATCGCCGGGTAGAACGCCCCCAAAAGAGTGATCACGATCAGGAGTAGGGGCAGCGCCATTCCGAGAGCGTACCCGCCCACCTCTTGTGCGCTCGCCACCGACGAATCCGAGAGCGCGATAGGGGTCGCGAACGACTCGGGAAGTCCTCTCGCATCAAGCCGGTCGCGAAGCACGTCTTCCCGCCACTCTTCAAGCACGTCGGAAAGTCGATCCCGGGCCCGGGAGGAGCGATCCGATGTAGGATCGAAGAGCACCGTGACCGACCGGGAACCTTCAGAGCCATTCGACGGCCCGACGACACCCACGGCACCGACGCTGTCGACTCGAATCGCGCTCTCCGGATCCACGGGGTCGATCGAGACGCCGCGTAGTGTGGGCTCGAGCCTCACTCGGGCCTGAAGCTCCTCGGGCACGGAACCGACCAGGGCAATCGGAGAGGTCTCCGCATCGAGGTTGCCCCGTCCGAAGAGGAGCAGCTGCTCTGCCACGATGAGGATCGTCGGATACAGGAGAACGGGAACGATGATCATGACCAACAGCGTGCGGCGGTCTCGCAGCGTCTCTTTGAGCTCCTTCCGGAGCACGATCATCCACGGCCTCACAACTCCGCCTCTACCTCGGAGAGGCCGTCCGCCATCTCGACCAGGCGAAGGAACGCGAGATTCAGATTTCGGGCTGAGGTTCGATCCAAGAGTTCTTCGGGCCGTCCTTCCGCAATCAGTCGCCCCCCCACGAGCACACCCACACGATCCGCCAGTAGCTCCACTTCATCCATTCGGTGCGTCGACAGGAGGATCGCTTTGCCCCGGCTCCGCGCGCGCACAATGAAGTCATGGATGGCCCGCCCACTCACGACATCCAGGCCTAGGGTCGGCTCGTCCAACACCATAGCAGGCGGATCATGAACGAGAGCCCGAGCGAGGGAGACCCTCTGCCGCTGGCCCGTCGACAACGACCCGCAAAGCCGGTGAGCAAAGTCGCCGATGGCGAACATCTCGATGAGCTCGTCGACCCGACGGTCGGCGTCTTCTCCCGCCATGCCTTGGAGGTGCGCGAAGTAGGTCACGAACTCTCGAGCGGTCAGTCGCTCATAGAGCCCGGCTGAGGCACCGAGAAACGCCAACCGGCGGCGCGCGTCGACGGGGCGTTCTTGGACATCGATCCCGTCGACCACCGCACGCCCCGACGATGGTCTCAGAAGGGCTGCCAGACAGCGTAACGTCGTCGTCTTCCCCGCCCCATTCGGTCCGAGGAGAGAATACACCTCGCCGCGTCGCACATCGAACGAGAGGGATGCCACCGCCGTGACGGTGCCGAATCGCTTGGTGAGGCCTTCGAAGGAGATCATCGCGCGAAGCTAGGAAGCGCCGTTGTATGTAGCGAACGACTTGAAGCAGATTGGGTAGACACGTGGAGGTTGACTCATCGCAACTCGGAATCTGGACCCGCCGATTACAGGCGTAGTCGAGGGGCAACCCTCAACGAAGTCCGCCGCGTCGAAGTACCCGATATGACGAAGAATCGAGAGCAGCTACCAGAGCAGCAGATGATCCGGCTGGCGTCGCAGGGCGACGGTCGCGCGATCCGGGCATTGTACGACCGGTACTCGCCCAGGGTTTACGCGGTCGTTCGCCGTATTGCGGGCGATGATGATTTGGCGCAGGACTATGCTCAAGAGGCGTGGATCCGCGCAATCCGAGCTCTGCCCACCTTCCGGGGGGACGCTCGCTTCTCGACCTGGCTTCACCGAATCGCCGTGAACGCGGCACTGCAGGCCCTTCGGAAGACCGAGACGAGACGGAAGCACGAAGGACCGACTCCGGTAGACGTCCCTATCGCACCCAAAGCAGGAGACTCCCTCCTGCAAAAGCGACTCGAGCGGGCGCTCGACGGCCTTCCGGAAGGGATGCGAAGAGTCTTGATCTTACACGACGTCGAAGGCTACACACACGAAGAAATCGGCGATGTGCTCGGGGTGACGTCGGGCACATCGAAATCACAGCTGTTCAAGGCACGCGCCAAGATGCGTTCCATGCTTCCCGGCCTGGGTGGCGCGGCACATGAACAGGGAGCTGAAGCATGGAGCATTTGACCCAATACGACCTCGCCCGACTCGTGGATGAGGCGCCGACGCCCGAAGAGGGAGCTCACCTCGAGAGTTGTTCTGAGTGCCGGAGTGACTTGGATAGCCTCGAGGCGCAGACGGCCGCCTTGGGCGCGCTACCCGAGATCATGCCACCGAAGGGCGACTGGCGGGATCTCGAGGCGCAGCTGCGTTCCGAGGGCTTGGTCCACGACCCAGGTCTATTCAAGCGCCTCGGACTCGCCCAGACCCCGAACTGGATGAAGGGTGCTGCGGCTGTGATGATCTTCTTCGCCGGCACGGGGGCGGGCGCGGCGTTCGCCCCCGCCGGCACGCCGCTCGCGCCTGAAATGGCCGACAACGTGGAGGATGCTGCTACGGCAGTGCTCATGGCCGAGTCGGACTACCGGGCCGCGATGTCCCGCTATCAAGAGCTTCTTGCCGTGGAGGGAAGCGGAGTCTTCGTGTCGGACCCCGTAGATCGAGTGGAGGCGCTCCAGCAGCTGTTGGACGCGAGTCGAGCCGCAGTACGCCGACTTCCCGGCGACCCGTATGTAAATGGGATGTTCGCCGCGGCTCAGGCCGAGCACGAGGCAGCGGTGCGGATGGCATCTTCACGTGGCGGTTGGTTCTGAGCCGATGAGAGCGCTCTTGGCCTTCGCAGTCGGCATCCTGCTGGTTCATCCGACTTCTACTTCGGCTCAAGTCGTGGTTACCACGACGTCGGAGGCTCGCACGGGATGGATCGGCATCTCCTTCGCGACTATGCTCGATGAGCAAGGGCAGAGTGTGGCTGTCGTGATCACCCAGGTGAGTCCCAATAGCCCAGCCGCTGCCGCCGGTGTCCGAGCGGGAGATCGCCTCCTGGCGGTGAATGAGCTGCGAGGCCCCGAGGAGTTGTCCGAGTTGAGTCGACGGCTCGTGATCTCTCCTGGTGACGACGTGACGCTGCTTCTCGAACGAGACAGGCGGACCGAACGGGTAACGATGCGTGCCGCCGCAAGTCCGGGGCAGTACGACATCCGGGTGCGGACCACGTACGACGATGCCTGGGTTGAGGCGATGCAAAACGTCCGTGTCGAGGTCACCACGGATGGTCAACACATTTCCGAGCGGCCGGGCCAGGTGAGGGCTCCGTTGGAGTTCTTCGTCTTCCGGGGTGAACCGTACGACTCACTCCGCCGTGAGCAACGGCGTCTGAACACCCTGGTTGCGGGCCTACAAGACCAGGTCGCCTTTCGGGTGCGAGAGCTGAGTAGCTCCGAGGCGGTCCACGAGGTGCAGGTGTCGAGTGATCCGCAGCTGTCCAAGCTTCAGTCTCTGCTCGTGGAGATCGATCGACGATCGACATCGCTCGAAGGCGCCATGGCCCAGGCAGCTCGCAACGCGGCCGGCTTGAGGCAGAGCGAGCCGCCGCGGCCCGCGCAGGCCACCGCTCCCTCTGATCCTGGATGGCGCGAGTTCCGTCCGATGACTCCGTATCTTCTCGGACGGAACAGGATCGCGGGAGCCGAAGTCACCGACATGTCCTCGGAGCTAGCTCAGTACTTCGACGTCGACCAGGGTGTGTTGATCCTCGACGTCGGTCCCGGTACCCCCGCCGACTTGTCCGGACTTCGCTCCGGCGATGTCATCGTGCGAGCCGGACGACGGCCGGTCGTCGGCATCGAAGACGCTCGTTACGCAGTCACCTCAGCGTCCGATTCCCTCCAGCTCACCGTAATCCGTCGCGGCGAACCGATGACCCTCAACATGCGCTGGCATTAGCCTCAGTTCATCGACGGATCGAAGGGCATCTTGGCCAGACGGGCGTAGCGTCCCCCTTTCCGAGCAAGCAGTTGGCCCCACAGCCCCTGTGGATCGTCGCTGAAAACGTCGGGTACGGATGCCGGCTCGATGATCCAGGCCCCCTCCGCAATCTCCCGCTCCAACTGTCCTGGTCCCCACCCGGAATACCCGGCATAGACGCGCGCCTGCGCGATCTCCAGATCGTCCGGTGGGTCGAGCTCTCCAACCATGAAGCCGATCGCACCGAAGACCGGAAGGTCTATCTTCGACGGGTCCACCAGCTCCGCTACCAGTACCACGCTAGTAGGTTGGACCGGACCTCCGTGGAACAACCGCGCCCCTTCCTCGACATACCCACTTAGCTCAGGTACCGCGCTCGCCACCGCAACGTCGAGGGCTCGATTCAAGACGACTCCGACCGCTCCCTCGCTCGTGTGCTCACCGAGCAAGACCACGGTTTGGCGAAAGTTGGGGTCGTAGAGTCCGCCCCCCGAAATGAGGAGATGGCCGCGAAGGTCCACCGGCGTGCTACTCGTAGCGGAGCGCGTCGATCGGATCGAGCACCGCAGCCCGTCTCGCCGGCCAGATGCCGAAGAACAGCCCCACGGCCGCTGAGAAGCCGATCGCAGCCGCGACGGCCTGAGGGGCAACCGCTGTGTCCCATTCCGAGACCCTAGTCAGCACTTCGGCCGCTCCGTAGCCCGCTGCCACACCGATCAATCCGCCCAAGACACAAAGGAAAAGCGCTTCGACCAAGAACTGGGTCATGATCGCCTTCTTTGTCGCGCCCAAGGCCTTTCGAACCCCGATCTCTCGAGTCCGTTCGGTCACGGAGACCAACATGATGTTCATGATCCCGATCCCGCCGACCAGGAGGGAGATCGCTGCGATCCCGGCCAAGAGCATCGCGAACGTCTGGTTCGTTTCATTGAAGGTTTCCAACAGATCCGCCGAGTTACGGATATTGAAATCTGCATCCTCGCCAGCCTTAATGCGGTGTTCACGCCGCACGATGCGGTCGATCTCGGCGAACGCGAGGTCCAACTCCGCCGGGCTCTCGGTCGCTGCGTAGATCGAGTTCAGTCGGTCCCGCCCACCCATGACGCGGTATTGGGCGGTGGACTGGGGAATGAAGATCTGGTCGTCCGGTCGCACCCAGGCGGCGTCCCCTTTCTCCTCCAAGATGCCGATCACCTCGAAGAGGATTCCGCGAATCTGGATCGTTTCGCCGACGAGCAGCTCGGGGGGAGTCTCACCGAGGTCGGAGGGCACGTTGTACCCCAAAACGGCAACCCTTCTCCGGCCCTGCACCTCCCCCTGGTTGAAAAATCGGCCCAGCTGGAGACTGTGGTCGTACATGTCGAAGTACTCCGGCCACACGCCCATGATCTGTGTGTTGGAGTTCCATCGCTTGTAGGCGACTTGCATACGGGACTGCTGCTCAGGAGACACGGTGAGCAGTCCGCCGGACTCGGCCCGCAGCGCGATCGCGTCCTCCACGGAAAGCTGTGCATCCCCACGGGACACGCCACCCCACATTTGCTGGCCCGGACGGATCGTAAGAACACTCGTACCCATGCGGTTGATCTCTTGCTCAACCCGCTGCTGCGCACCTTCCCCAAGTGCCACCATCGTAATCACGGCGGCGATCCCGATTACGATCCCCAGGGTGGTCAGGACCGAGCGAAGCATGTTGGCGCGCACGGCTGACATGGCGACCGCAATGATCTCGAAGACGAGCATCCGGCTACCGGCCTCGTCCGCCACCGCGAGGACCGCCGCCGCCGCCAAACGGTGATGAACCACCCATCCGACTCCGCATCCGCTCTAAGAACGCGTCCTGTTGCGCCTGCAACTGCGCGGCCCCTACAACTACCAGAGTCTCGCCCGCCTCCAGGCCGCTCACGACCTGGGTGTTGTCCCAGTCGCCCAACCCGATGCGGACCAGCCGGGGCTCTGGCACACTGTCTGCACCCAGTACGAACACGGCGGCGGGTCGACTCTCGCGCATGGGGGCTCCATCGGAGCCCCCACTTCCGTCGGCGCCGGCTTGACGAGCACCCGCCCGTCCTCCCGGCCTCAGCGCTTGGAGGACAGCCCGCATGGAATCCTGCGTGATCTCGCCCGCCTGCACCTGCGCGCGCAAGGCCTCGATCCGGGCCCGAGGATTCGAGTTCGCGTCGGCGGGAAGTGGCCCGGCTGCTCCATCTGAAGTTGGAGCGGTCTGAGCGTCACCCACCTCCGCCGCCCCTGCGGACGCTCCACGGCCCCCGCGAGCACCGGCCCCTCGTCCGCCCCGCCCACCCCTCATGAATGCGCTCAGGTCCAGCTCCTCGATGTCGAGGCCAAGAGCCATGGCGGCAGGGCCCACATCCGTAGCCTGGACGATCGCATTGTTTGGAACCAAGACGACGTCCCTCGCCTCATCAATCTCGACCTCGACTTCCGCGTTCATGCCAGGACGGAGGAGTCCGGCACGGTTGTCGAGCGAGACGATGACCGGAAACATCGTCACGTTCTGTTCCACCGTCGCTTGAGGCTCGATCTTGTCGACCACGCCCCGGAAGGTACGGTCCGGGTACGCCTCGACCCGGATCGACGCAGCAAGGCCCGCCTCGAGCTCACCCATATCCGTCTCGTCGACGAGGGTGCGGACCTGCATCTCGCCGAGGTCCGCCATCACAAAGAGCGCGGTTCCCCCCGACACGTTTGAAGAGGCGGACTGAATCACCGCGCCTTCCTCTACATTTTTCACGATGATCGTGCCGTCCATCGGTGCCCGAATCCGTACATCGGCAAGCTGGAGTTGCGCCAGATCGAAGTTCGTCTGTGCTCGCACGAGCGAGGCCTCCGCATTTGCAAACGACAGGGTGGCGTTCTCGAACTCAGCTTGCGTGATGACATCCGCGTCCAAGAGCCGCTGCTGACGATCCAACTGGGCCCTGGCGATATCGAGCTGTGCCTGCGCCACCGCGAGGTCCGCCTCGCTCTGGTCGTACCGGTTCTGCACATCTCGGGGATCGATCTCGGCAAGCAGCGCGCCTCGCTCGACGACGTCACCAATATCCGCGCGAAGCCGCAGAATCTCCCCGGACGCTTTCGATTTGACTTCGACCTCACGTACAGGCTCGACGGTCCCTGTGGCCTCCGCCCTGATTAGGAGATCTCCAACAGAAGACTCGGCAGTAAGTAAGGTGGGTCCGGTATCTTCTGCGGCCTCACCGGTCGCGCACGCTCCGAGTCCCACCGCGAGCCATGCCGTGCGCCACGGGCGTGCTAGCCCAAAGTTACCTTTCATACCGCGCTCTCCACCGTCTCGTTCAAGAAGTCCCTCTCGATGAGTCCGTCCTTGAGGTGCACCTGCCGTTTCGCATGCTCGGCAATGTCGTGCTCGTGTGTCACTAGGACGATGGTTTGCCCTGCTTCGTTAAGCTCCTCGAATTGGCGCATGACATCGGCGCTCGTCACCGAGTCCAGGTTTCCGGTCGGCTCATCCGCCAGGAGAAGCGCCGGCTCGTTCACTAACGCGCGAGCTACGGCGACTCGTTGACGCTGACCGCCGGACATTTCCGGTGGCTTGTGGTCCATACGGTCGGCAAGGCCGACCAACTCCAACTTCTCGGCTGCTCTCCTCTTGCGCTCCTTGCTACCCACCCCAGCGTAGATGAGAGGCAGCTCCACATTGTGGAGTGCCGTCGCGCGAGGAAGGAGATTGAACGTTTGGAAGACGAATCCGATCTCCCGGTTCCGCACGCGGGCCAGCTGATCATCGGAGAGATCGGAGACCTTTTGTCCGTTGAGCCAGTACTCTCCCGCCGTCGGAGTATCGAGGCATCCGATCATGTTCATGAATGTCGACTTTCCCGACCCCGAAGGGCCCATGATCGCCACGAACTCACCCGTCTGAATGACCAGGTCCACCCCGCGACACGCCTCGAACGGTTTCCGCTCCCAGGACGTAGTGCTTCGTCAGGCCTTCCGTGCGAATGATGTCCGTCACAACTCTCTCCCCAGAATGGCCTCGAGCTCCGCTCTAGCCAGGATGTAGTCGTACCTCGCCGTCACGACATCGGCGTCAGCCTGCGTAACCGCGTTTTGACTCACAAGAATGTCCAGTATCGTCGCCGCTCCGACCGAATACCGTTCTCGAACGACGCGAAGGTCCTCTGCCGCTACGAAAGCCGCGTCTTCAGCAATCAAAATGGCGGCCTCAGACGTCCGGAGGTTCTGCAGGGCGGCGTCGGCTTGCTCGCGCGCTGCCAACCGCGTGTCGTCCTCTTGGAGTACCGAGACTCGGTGTGTGTACTGGGCTCTGTCGATCGACGACTCGCGCTGGAACCCGTTGAAGATCGGGTAGCTGAGACTCAGCGACATGTTCCAGCTCGTGTTCCCGCCATCGAACGATAGCTCTCGATTGTTCCAGTTGTACCCGGACGAGAAGCGTAGACTGGGTATGTACGCGGTCTTCGCTGCTGAGACGTTTGCCCCAGCCGCTGACGACGCTTCCGCAGCGGCGATGACAGAAGGTGAATTCGACTCCGCGATCGTCATGATCTCGAGGTCGGAAATATCCAGCCCGCTTGGATCGAGGTCAGCGTAGGTCGGAGAGGCTCGACAGGCCCGCTGATGCCTACTTGGCGCCCCAAGGAGAAGCGCGCAGCTCTCAACGCGGTCTCACCTTGGAGAATGGCCTGCTCAGCATTCACCACATCCAACCTGGCTCGAAGAGAATCGGAGACCGTGGCCTCACCAAGGAGCGTACGGCTTCGGACAATCTCGAGATTCTGCTCGGCCTGTTCGAGCCGCTCGCGAGCCACCTCGAGGAGATCAGCTTGGCGTAGGGCGTTGAAGTAAAAGGTCTGCGTTTGCAGCGTGACCTGATACCTCTGATTCACGTATCGGGCCTCCGCCGCCCGCACATCCGACTTCGATGCTTCGTACTCTTGGAACCGTCGCGTCCCTTCGAACACGACCCACGACCCAGAGATTCCCGCTCCGTACGAGTCCGAGCTGCCCGGTTCGATGACGCCCGTCGTCTCGTTCAAGACATTGGACGACCGGAGCGACCCTGAACCATTCGCGCTGAACGTCGGAAGAAAAGAAGCCCAGGACGTCCGTTGGTTGAGGTAGGCGTTGTCCACCGACTGTTGCTGCGATGCGATCGCGGGGCTACGGGTCAGGGCCCGCTCGATCGCCTCGTCGAGCGACATCTCTTGTTGGCCCGCGACCACCGTCGGAGTGCCTAGAGCTAGGCACAGTAGGGCGAGGAAGTCGAGTCGGACTCGAACCCACTCAGACTTTTTCATGGGAAGTTGGTGCCTGTTAAGAGCCTTGGTCATCCCCAGGCGGACCGTATCGCTCGTCCAGTAGCTCTTGGTAGCGTTCGGCCTGCTCGGGCGTCATCACGCCCTTGATCGCCGTCCTGGACTCAAGGAGGATGACCCGGAACTCCGCCTGATAGCGGGCACGGATCTCTTCGTCGAGCGCATTCGTGCGAGCGCGATGCTCCTTCACGATCTCTTCGATGCGCGCCAACTGCTCTTCGTTAGGCTCGACCTGCGTGTACACCGGCCGGCGCTCCTCGCTGCTCTTCTCGCCTACCTCAGTGGCTACCGATTCGCCCGTCTCTGCTGTGGCTCCCTCCATGGCCGGGCTAGGCTCGGCCACGAGGCTCCCATCGACCGCGAAGCCGAGTAGCGTGCCAGCCCCAAACACAGCGGCCAAAACGGCGGCGGTCACGACCCGGGTACGCGTTTGCCGTTCCATTGGCTCAGAACTCGTCCCGATGCGAACGCCACGATGCCAGCGGCCGCATCCGGCGAGAGAAGAACCGGTACGGTTTCCGTAGGAATATCCGTCACCAACAGCTCCTCGACTCCGATCGCCACAGGGGTCGAGTCGGCGCGGACGAGCGTGATGGCTGCCAACGCCGCGGCCAGCAGGGCCGCCGGAACTACCGTGCCGAGACCACGACGAGAGTACGTCTGCGACGGTCAGTTCAGCGAGCCGGCGCCGGCGCGCGAGCTCCGCGCCGGCCCGATCGATGACATGGGCTCGAAAACGCGGCCAATACGCCGGGTCAGCCGACGCCGGATCCAGTGCACTCAACGAAGCACCTAGGTCGGGGGCGTCGTCTCGGTCCGAACCTTCTGATTGGGACCAACGAATCATGGTACGTTCCTCAGGTTTTCGGGAATCCCCGGCAAGTCGGCGAGCGCCTTCCGGAGAGCCTTCCTCGCGAAGTGGAGATGGGATCGCACCGTCCCGGACGGCAGATCAAGAATCTCCGCAATCTCTCTATGCTTCCACCCCTCCATGTCATGGAGGAGTACAATTTGTCTTTGAACATCCGATAGCTCGTCCAGCGCAGCTCGTAGGATCGACCGAAGCTCGTTCGTCTCCGTCACACGATCCGGCGTCGGTGCGCGCGAACGCGCACCAGGCGGAACCTGATCCGTCTCCCGCAACGATTCCCGCCGAATCAGGTTCTTGGAGCGGTTCCGAACAATCGTCATCAACCAGCCGGCAAACCGATCAGGGCTTCGGCATTCGTCCAGTCGCTGCAGCGCGACCAAGAATGATTCCTGAGCTGCATCCTCCGCGTCTTCGTGTCGGCCCGTCAACGAAAGAGCCACGGCATAGGCTGCTCGCTGATACCTCTGAACGAGCACACCAAAGGCGACCTCGTCACCCTCTCGAGCTCGCCGAACCAGGCTTCCGTCTGTGGACCGGTCGGACACTCTTAAGACACGCTTCCTACAATGGATGTTGGTCGTCGCGCCGCACACGCCGGAACGCGCGGCGAGATAGGGGACGAGTACACTGCGAAGTTACTTACCCCTCTGACGCGGCGCATCGGGCTTCCTTCGCCCCCGCCGGCCCCGCTTCACCGCCCGCGGTGGCTGTCCTCGAGGAACCGGTTTCCACGCCGTCGACTCGACGAGCGCGGCTTCGAGGGAGGAAAGGGCTAGCGCCTCGAGTCGTTCTCCCACGATCCATGCTTCACGCGTGGGATTCTCAGCGTCGCGTGCGTCACCGCGCCAGAATCCCACCAGAAGGAGAGGCGCTCCCCCTCTCCCTCCACCACTGCGGCCCAACACCCGTGCGATCCAGCCCCCTTCGTCATCGACCAGGCGCTCCGTCACATCGGGTGCAGGCGCCGATGCCGACCCCTCCGAAGCTACCACCGATCGCACCGAAAGAGGCTTCTGCGGGCCGATCGCATTGGGGTTCGTGCTCGTCCCCGGTCGCAGGGGTCTGCGGCCCGTCGACCTCCTCGGAGGTCGGAGCTTCAGAGTCGGGGAGCATGGTCGAAAGAGTTGCAGGGTGTGGGATCACCCGCCTAATTACCTGCGGGTACATGAATCTAGCCGACTTATCGGACCTTATCGCAATGGCGGAAGCCACTCCAGGATCTCCACCGGCGAAGCGGGAGTACACCCAACTTCTTCGCCTGCACGAGCAGCTCATGGGTCAGTTCGAGCGGGCGCGCGATGAACTCCTCGCGCCAGGCACAGACACTCTCGTCAAGCAGATCAAAGGACGTACGGGGTCGGAGCTCGACCTGACCGAGCTCAAGACGGCGGTAGAGGAGACGATTCGAACCCTCAAACTCTCCCAGTCGCGCATCGAGACGGCGCTAACCGTGCACCAGGACGCTTCGTTCGAAGTCGAGGGCATCACGAATCTGCCCGCGTACCTGCAGCGTTTCCTCGCGGAACACGCGGGCCAGCCAGGCTTCACCTACGAAGTGGAACAAGACCCTGTGCGCGGTTGGATCATCAAGTGGAAGGAGTACACGAGCCGAGGAACCGTGCGGGGGTACGGCCAAATCTGCGAACGCCCCTACGCCTGGCTAGACGACTAGTCGCCCTCGACTACGGTCAGAGCGTCCTCCCCGTAGAACATCTTGATGTATTTCGCCTGCGTGCGAGTGATGCGGCGGACCACCCAGACAAGGTGGACGTAGTTCGGCTCCGTAGGTTGAGCCCGCAGCCGGAGTCCCACCTCAGCGGGAATTCGATCACCCTTCCGGTTGTTACACGTCGAACAGCAGGTCACGACGTTCTCCCACCGGTTTGCCCCTCCGCGGGATACCGGCACGACATGGTCACGCGTCAAGAACTGTCGGGGCCTCAAGTCGTTGCGGTGCTTGCCGCAGTACTGACAGGTGTAGCCATCACGCGCGAAAAGGAAGGTGTTGGTGACCTGTCGCCGGAACCGGTGGGGCACGTGGACATATCGCACCAGTCGAATGACGGATGGCCACGGGATCACGTGGTGTTCTGAGCGGAACAAACGCGCATGGTCTCTCTCGAGCACCTCCGCTTTCCCATCCAGCACCAACCTGACCGCTCGGCGCGCAGGGACGACGGTCAGCGGTTCGAACGACGCATTGAGCGCCAGACAACTCACGACACACCCCCTCGCAAAGACCCGACTGCGTGGCGGCAAGCTATGGGCCGGATCGGGAGGACTCAATCCCACCGGCTCGTTTACAAGAGTGCCACCGGGTCACGATCGAGTACGATGCGAACCTCAGCGGGCGGACGGAAGTGCGTGGAGAACGCTCGCCCAACCGCCCCTAAAGCACTGGGATGAGCGGATCGAAGTAGGAAGTGCCATCTCCAGCGACCATGAAGGCGCTCGATGGGGGACGGAGCAGGGCCGGTTACTCTCGCCACTCCGACTGCAAAACGGGTATCGGGCGATCGGCCCCACCGCTCGATCGTGCCGCGGACCCAATCGGCCGCTCGCGTCGCCGTTTCTGCCGCCAACTCCTGGTCAGGGCTACTCACGACGACATTCATCAGCCTATTGTGCGGCGGGTACTCCGCACTCCGCCGCTCCTCCAATTCCTGCCGTGCGAACCCTTCTGTGTCGTGCCGCACCGCGGCCTGAACGACGTAGTGGTCAGGGAGCGCCGTCTGTACGAGGACCTCCCCGCTCAAGGCAGATCGGCCCGCACGACCCGCTACCTGACTCAAGAGTTGGAAGGTGCGCTCGCTCGCTCGGAAGTCCGGGAGGTGCATTCCGACATCGGCGTTCACCACCCCGACCAACGTCACGCGGGGGAAATCCAGCCCCTTTGCAATCATCTGGGTGCCGAGGAGGATATCGATCTCGCCTCGCTCGAACCGCTCCAGGATGCGTTGGTGAGCCCACTTTCCAGAGGTGGTATCCACGTCCATGCGAGCGACCCGAGCCGAGGGGAACGACTCCGTCGTGACCCGTTCGACCTGCTCGGTGCCCAGCCCGCGGAAGGACAGGTCGTCCGAGCCACATCGCGGACACCGGCTGGGTGCCGCAGCCTCATACCGGCAGTGGTGGCACATGACGCGGCGGGTCGAACGGTGGTAGGTCAGAGAAATCGAGCAGTTATCACACTGCTCGACCTCGCCACACTCACGGCATTGTACGAAGGCGGAGTACCCCCGACGGTTGAGGAGAAGAATCACCTGCTCCCGTCGCGCAAGTCGGACGCGCACCGCATCCACCAGCTCGTCAGACAACACGGTGTGGGTTCGGCCACTCTGCACTTCGGAACGGCCCTCCTTCGCACCCCCACTGCGCATATCCACTACGCGCACATCGGGGAGCCGTCCACCCCCTACCCGTTCAGGAAGAAGGATCCGCTCGAACTTGCCCGTCGTCGCGTTGTGCCAGCTCTCCAATGAAGGGGTCGCACTACCTAGAATACAGACCGCCCCCTCAGCCTTCGCCCGCACAACCGCGAGGTCCCTGGCGTTATACCGGGGAGCGTCGGCTTGCTTGTAGCTCCCGTCGTGCTCCTCGTCGACAACGACGACTCCCAAACGCGCCATGGGTGCAAAAATCGCGGAGCGAGCTCCCACCGCCACACGACGCTGCCCCGACCTCAGGAGGCGCCACGCGTCGTATCGCTCCCCCGCTGAGAGCCCGGAATGAAGGACCGCCACCTCCTCACCGAAGTGGGCACGGAATCTCGAAACCGTTTGAGGGGTCAAGGAGATCTCCGGAACCAACACAATCGCGCCCCGCCCCTCGCGCAGCGCCTCACGAATCACCTCGATGTATACGATGGTCTTACCGGACCCCGTGACACCTTGCAGTAGAAACGGCTTCGAGCTCCGTGTGCCCAAGCCGCGTCGAAGAGTGTCCAACGCCCGCGTCTGATCCGGGGTGAGCGTAAACGAGGGCACAGCCGGTGGTTCAACTCGCGCGAACGGGTCGCGTACCTCTTCCTCGTCCGCGAGAGAAACCAGGCCTTTCTCCTCTAGGCCTGTGACGACCCCCCGGCTAAAGCCGGCGTCCCCCGTGAGCCACGACAGTTCAGCCGAACCACCGCGGGCCAGCAAGGCGTCGTATGCTTCCGACTGTCGTCGAGCACGTCCGAAAACGTTCTCTCTATCCAACAACGTGTGTAACTCTCGCTCCACCCGCACTACACGCCGAGTACGCACCCGCGCATCGGAGGGAGGCACGACTCGGTGGGTGACGAGTCCGGCAGCCACGAGGGTGCGCACCTCGGGCCAGATCGATCCCATCGAGAGAGCTTGCCGCGCCGACTTCATTCGGGTGGCTCCTTCTCGCTCCGTGAGCCAATCGAGCACGCGCTGAGCCCGTGGGCGCAACTTCGACGTATACGGTGCGCCGGTGGCCGCGAGGTAGCTCCGCGAAACGTCGGAGAGTACGGAGGGGAGGGACGCGCGGATCACGAGCCCCAATGGGGTCACGTAGTAGCCAGACATCCACCGCGCTAGCTCGAGAAGCGCTTCGGACACCGACGGCTCTTCATCGAGCACAGCGCGCACGGCTTTGATCCCGGTTACCTCTGTAGCGCCACCGTGCTCGACAACCCAACCGATCCGATCGGAGCCGCGGAACGGCACGACGACACGAGTCCCGACCGGTGGCGGGGGACCCGTCACACGATAGGTGAAGACGCGATCGATCGGGAGAGGAAGCGCTACTCCGACGTGCCCATCATCTCCCGTCGGTACTCGTGATTTCGTCAATCGTCGAAGAGCACGAACATCTCCCGCTGATACTCTACGGGCGTGATCTCTGGGCCGTCGGGACCCAGATAGACATTCACTTCGGACCGGACCCCGATCTCGTCCGCGATGTAGACGCCCGGCTCGACGGAGAAGGCGACACCGGGTAGCAGCAGTCGGTCATCGCGGGTCTCGAAGTTGTCGAGGTTCGGCCCGCTACCATGTAAGTCTGTGTCGATGGAGTGCCCGGTGCGATGTACGAAGAACTCCCCGTAGCCCCGGCTCTCTAGGAGGTGCCGGGCAGCATCGTCCACTTCATAGCCCCGCACTTCCTCACCAGCCGCGAAGCGGGCGGCAAGAAGATCGAGGGCGGCGTCCCGGGCATCCCGCACTGCCTCCCAGATTTCCTGGCTGCGCGAGTCGACGACATGGTCCATCACCCCCATCCACGTCTGGTCCGCTGCGACGGAGGCTGGAAAGGCGCCCCACAGGTCGATAAGGAGGAGATCGCCTCGCCCGATGACCTCACCGTCGCCAACGGGGGCGTAGTGGGAGTCTGACGCCCGCGGACCAATCGCGACGATGCACGACACCTGTTCGACAAGCCCCGCAGATTCGAGCTCCGAGATGATCCACTTGGACAGGGCGCCCTCCGAGGTCGGTGCGCCGTCCTGAATCGCGCGAGCAGCTCGCTTGAAGGCTCGGTCCGCAACGTCCTTTACGATGACCGCAGCTCGACGATGATCGTCTAGCTGGCTCTCGGAGAGGACAGAGTGGAACTGCGACACGAGATCGCCCGAGCTCGCGATTTCGACGCCGTGGCCGAGGAGCAACCCAGAGATCCCCGCCGGTACATAGTCCAAGGTGGGGACCGCGGCTCCGGGTGAGACCTCCATCGCGATTCTGCGCAGCCCGGACACCAACCTTTCGAGCTCGGCTTCCATCTCGCGCCACCCCGAATACACTCGCCGCTCGAAGGGCCAGTGGCGCCACGAAGACGCTTCAATCGCATGGATAAGAGCGATCGGCTCTCCAACCGTCGGGATCAGGACGAACGCCCGCCGCGTGGTCTTCCCGAGGCCCAGCAAGGAGACCGCCACCGGATTAAGGTGGTGAAACTCGTAAAGGAGCCAGCCGTCGAGCTCCTGGTCTTTGAGGGCAGCCCGCACGTCCGCGACTCCCTCCTCTGTGCAAAGCAGCGCATCACTCATTGTTTCCCGACTCCTCTTTCGTCCCGAAAAGCGGCAATCCCAAGGTCTCATCCGAGGACTCCGAAGGAGACACCTCTCTCGACTCGTCGTGCGAAGTCGCGGGCTCCGGGCCGGGGCCCTGCATCTCGTCCTGAGTCCC
This sequence comes from Longimicrobiales bacterium, assembly GCA_965223235.1. Taxonomy (GTDB): domain Bacteria; phylum Gemmatimonadota; class Gemmatimonadetes; order Longimicrobiales; family Gaopeijiaceae; genus UBA2589. The sequence goes on along the minus strand of CBDCVV010000012.1, from coordinate 135,478 downwards.
CACCGGGTGAGCGGGCGCCCCCTCCTTGCGACCACGCATCAGATTGAGACCGAGGATTCGCTCGTTGGTTAGGAGTCGATGCACCTCACTCTCCCTCGCAACAGCTGCGCGTACCCCCCGCCATCCCCAACGACCCCAAGCACGTCGGAGAATCGCAAATCGTTCCCAGACAGTGAAGAGTTCCGCAAAATCTGGAAACGGCTTCGCCACCTTGGGTCGAAACGCCGTACCACCGTCCGACCAGTCCTCTACGTGGACCTCGAGCACCCCACATTCCCGCAAGATTCGCTTCCACTCCACGACCATGCGCGGGCGAGCCCCGAGGTGCGCAGAGAGAACGCTCTGTCGATCTTCGGGTACCGGCGCCTTCCATACGAGCTGAACGAGGACTACGAAGCCCCCCGGCTTGGTCACCCGAACCAACTCCGACACTGCGGCTTCAGGGTCACCGCCCGTCGCTAGCCCGATCTGACCCACGACAATGTCGAAGACCTCGTCTCTGTAGGGGAGGTCGTCGGAGGGTGCCGTCTGGAACTGAACCCCCCCCTCCCCTTCCCGCACTGCGGCTTCAGCCTGTCCGACGAGCTCCGGGTCGGACTCGACCGCCGATCCCACCACCCCGAACTCTCACACGAAGTACTCGATGACAGATCCTTTCCCTGCCGCGACAGACAAAACTTCCTGCCCCGGTCTCATGTCAGTCAGGGACGCGATCTGTCGGTACAGCTCTCTGCCGCCGGGAGGCATGACCCGACGCGGACTCAGTCGCACGAGGTCGAGCATCGACGGGGAGTCGGCGCGCTCGGTGCCCGGAGCGTTTACGGATGACATAGACGAGAAGCTACCGACTAGCTTTCGAGGGGCAACGCGACGCGACCAGCCGTCACCCCGGGTCGACTCCTGCGAGCGCCCGAATCGTGGCAACCACACCCGCACCGAGCCTCGCGGGATCGTATCCCCCCTCCAGTACCATCACAACCCGACCTTCGCACCACCGGGTGGCGATATCGAGCACGGACTGCGTCATGACTGCCATGTCCGACGGCTCTAGGAGGAACCCTCCGAGTGGATCCCCTGCCAAGCAGTCGTAGCCTGCCGACACAAGGATGAGGTCTGGTTGGAAGTGATTGGTCGCTTCAACCAGTGACTCGGTGAAGATCGGAAGATATTCGTCGGCTGACGTCCCAGCTCGGAGTGGAATGTTCCGAGTGGTTCCGACGGCGACTCCGCTCCCCCGCTCCGCCGCTGCACCGGTCCCCGGATAGTGCGGCGCTTGGTGGAGACTCAGATAGAACACCGAAGGGTCTTCGTAGAACACGTCCTGTGTGCCATTGCCATGATGCACGTCCCAATCGACGATCAACACTCTTTCGGCAATCCCTTCCGCCTGCGCTGCGCGAGCTCCGATCGCGACGTGGTTCACGAGACAGAACCCCATCGGAGTCGACGGCGTGGCGTGGTGTCCTGGGGGCCGCGTCGCGACGAACGCGTTGCGGAGCTGGCCGAGCCCCACTCGCCGGCAAGCGTCGATCACACACCCGGCGCTCCCAATGGCGCTCCCCATGATGCGCCGGAGACACGCGTGTCGGGGTCGATTGAAACGACGGTCTCCCCGGACTGCGCTCGTCGGCACGCCTCCTCTACAACAGCGACATGCGCCTCGGTGTGCACCCGCAAGAGATCGTCTCGAACAGCGTCAGCCGGCTCCTGCTGGTGTACGTTACCGTGAAGCGCCAGCAGGTCCCGCCCCACCGCGGAAGCGAGGGCTCGAAGTCGGCCCTGGTGCTCGGGGTGTCCCCATCCGGTGTCGTGGAGGGACGATTCCGGATGGAGGTAGAAGCCGGTGCCGCCCGTCATCGTTGTCCACCCCGGGTGCGCACCACCCTCCTTACACTTCGGCTAGCGCCGTAACCGACTCGATTCTTTCCTGAATCGAGCGAACTTCCCTACGTCGTGCGCGAAGAGCGATCAGCGCGTCCACGGCCGCCGACGTAGCCGACATCGTCGTCAAGTAAGGGACACCGTACGTGATCGCCGCACGGCGCATCGCATAGTCATCGTACTGCGACTTCTTGCCCAACGGAGTGTTGATCAAGAGGGCGATGTCGCCCGTTACGATGTGGTCCACGATGTTCGGGCGCCCTTCGCCGACTTTGAACACCGACTCGGAGGGCACACCGAGACGAGTCAGATGGTCTCGGGTCCCAGACGTCGACATGAGACTGAAACCAAGGTCGTGCAGACGACGGAGGAGCGGGGTAACCGTCTCCCGATCGCGCTCGTGGACCGTGACGATCACCCTCCCCTCTTCGGGAAGCATGTTGCCGGCCGAGACCTGTGCCTTCGCAAACGCCATGCCGAACGAGTCGTCAAAGCCCATCACTTCACCAGTCGAGCGCATCTCAGGACCCAATAGGACGTCGACATCGAAGCGGTTGAAGGGAAACGCCGCCTCCTTCACAGCAACCCCCGGCACGGGAGGCTCTGCTGGCACGCCAAGGTCCGCGAGTCGCTCTCCCGCCATTACCCGCGCGGCCAAACGCGCTAGCGGCACCCCCGTGGCCTTGCTGACGAAGGGAATGGTCCGGGATGCCCGAGGGTTTACCTCGAGCACATACACGATCCCATCGCGAATCGCGTACTGCACGTTCATGAGGCCGACGACGCCCAGTTCGAGCGCGAACCTCCGCGTGAGCTCCCGGATCTCAGCCAGCGCCTCTCCCGTCAGAAGGTACGGAGGAAGCACGCACGCTGAGTCACCAGAATGCACTCCAGCATCCTCGATGTGCTGCATGATCCCGCCGACGACGACCTCCGTGCCGTCTGCGAGGGCATCGACATCCGCCTCGAATGCATCTTCGAGGAAACGATCGATGAGCACTGGGTGGTCCGGCGATGCTTGGACCGCTTCGTCGAAGTACTTCCGAAGGGACACTTCGTCATACACGATCCGCATCGCCCGCCCGCCCAAGACGTAGCTAGGTCGCACCAGAACCGGAAACCCGATCCCGGCAGCTACATCGACCGCTTCCTCGACATCGGTGGCAATCCCATTCTCGGGGGTTCGCGCGCCGACAATCCTGCACACTTCGTCGAATCGATCTCGGTCCTCAGCTCGATCAATGGCATCGACCGACGTCCCCAAAATCGGCGCCCCCGCTGCCTCCAACTCCTTAGCCAGGTTGAGCGGCGTCTGCCCGCCAAGCTGGACGATCACTCCTCGCGGCTGTTCGAGATGAATGATCTCGAGTACGTCTTCGAGGGTGAGAGGCTCGAAGTACAGCTTGTCACTGACGTCGAAGTCCGTGGACACAGTCTCAGGATTCGAGTTGATCATAATCGTCTCGTAACCCGCGTCACGCAGAGCAAGCACAGCTTGGACACAGCAGTAGTCAAACTCGATGCCTTGTCCAATACGGTTCGGCCCGCTCCCGAGAATCACCACTTTCTCCCGGTCCGACGGCACGCTCTCGGACTCCGATTCGTACGAAGAGTAGAAGTACGGGGTCTCGGCTGGAAATTCGCCGGCGCACGTGTCGACCACGTTGAACGTTGGCCGGATCCCCAACTCCCATCTACGCTCTCGGACGCTCGCCTCGGTCTCACCTCGAAGGTCGGCGAGTTGGCGATCAGAGAAGCCTTCCCGCTTCATCGCCCTCAACAATCCCGGCGAGACGACTTCAGCCTCTCTGTACCGCTTCTCCCACTCGAGAATCTGTTCGAACTGATCCAGGAACCAGGGGTCGATCCCTGTCGCCTGGTGAATCTCCTCGGCCGTCACCCCGGCCTCGAGCGCCCGCTTTAGCTGGAAGGGTCGATTGGCCGTGGGTCTCCGGAGAGATCCCAGCAAACGAGGCGGAGCGTCCTCAGTCAATCCATCGTCTTGGAGTCGAACACTGGTGACCCACCCATGCCGCCCCGTCTCCAGCCCGCGAAATCCCTTCTGCCAAGCGCTGCGGAAGGTTCTTCCGATCGCCATCGTCTCTCCGACGGACTTCATCTGGACACCCAACGTGTCGTCGACGCCAGAGAACTTCTCGAAGGCAAACCGCGGCAACTTCACGACGACATAATCGAGCACAGGCTCGAACGACGCCGGCGTACATTTCGTGATGTCGTTCGGGAGTTCGTGCAGGTGGTAGCCCACCGCGAGCTTGGCGCCAACTCTCGCGATCGGGAATCCGGTTGCCTTTGAGGCAAGTGCCGATGATCGGGACACCCTCGGATTCATCTCGACGACCAGAATTTCGCCGTCATCGGGGTTCACTGCGAACTGGATGTTGCAACCGCCAGCCTCGACGCCGATCTCACGGATGATTTCGATGGAGGCGTTCCGCATCCTCTGATACTCCGCATCGCTGAGCGTCTGCGCGGGAGCCACGGTGATCGAATCACCCGTGTGGACCCCCATCGGGTCCACATTTTCGATCGAACAGATGATGATGACGTTGTCGATCCCGTCTCGAACAACCTCGAGTTCGTACTCCTTCCATCCGATCACGGAACGATCAATCAACACCTCCGTAATGGGTGAAGCATCGAGGCCCTTCCGCACTTGGATCTCGAACTCTTCGCGGTTGTACGCGATTCCGCCCCCGGTCCCCCCCATAGTGAACGATGGCCGCACGATCGCCGGGTAGTGGGTTCCTTCGACAATCTCGAGCGCCTCTTCAAGCGTCCGTGCGAAGCCACCGGTGGGGACCTTCAGTCCGATACGGTGCATCGCCTCCGTGAACTTCTCGCGATCCTCTGCCATCTCGATCGAACGCTCGTTCGCTCCGATCAACTCGACGCCGTGTCGCTCCAGCACCCCAGCGCGGTGCAGATCCATCGCCACGTTGAGTGCGGTCTGCCCTCCCATCGTCGGGAGCAGAGCATCGGGTTTCTCTCGCTCGATCACCCGTTCGACCCATTCGGCGGTGATCGGCTCGATGTACGTCCGATCCGCCAGGTCCGGATCGGTCATGATCGTTGCAGGATTCGAATTCACCAGGACTACCCGGTATCCCTCCTCTTTGAGGGCTCGGACAGCTTGGGTGCCTGAATAGTCGAACTCGCAGGCCTGGCCGATGATAATCGGCCCTGACCCGAGAATGAGAATCGTTTCTAGATCGTCGCGTCTGGGCACAGTTGGTCGTCACGCCATGGGCACGGAGCCAGCCTCGCCGCGGTTCGGATCACTCTCGCTTCCCGGACTCCTTTCGAATCGCGGTCAGCAACACCAGAGAGAAGCCTCCCCACACGAAGGCCATGATCGTGATCATTGTGATCCAGCTCGATGGCGTCATGTCGGCAGGCTTGGGCCGGGCGGCCAGTGGCTCAGGTTCAACGGAATCGGAGGGCCGTGCGCACCACCTCCGAACCCTTCATCGGCGCAATACGGCCCGCGCAAGATGGCGGATGCCGGTGATGCCAGCAACCCGGCGAGCGGCGAACCGTCAGCGCTCGACAGTGACCATGGCCAGCGCCCCGGACACAGCTTGGTTGTCCGTGCGAGCAGCTTGGAGCACGGTGATCAAGGGGCCTTCCATTCCGCGATCATCTACCTCGATTTCGACCCCCAACTCCCCACCCTGCTCGTCGACGAGAATGACTCGGTACACATCGTTCCTATCAGGGTGCGCAGAGTGGTAGACCTGGGTGCCTCCACGACCTACGAACCCACGGATCCCCACCCCTTCCACTTCGAGAAGGACGGCCCCCAGGTCTTCCCCCGCCGCCCGGGCGAAGAGTGTGCCCGGCCCGCTTGGCCCACTGTCGCACCCGGTGGTCACGAGGAGCATGAGTGCGGCGCCCACGACTTGCCTCATGCTCATCTCCGCTCTCCTTCCCACCCGGCCACCCGCAGTACCACGCGCTGAGGGGAAGGGCCTGTGACCTCGGCGCTCAAGGGCACATCAGGACTCGAAAGCACCCAAGCCCGGAAATCGCCGATGTCGTACTGCGCGATTCCATTGCCTTGCCGGTTCAGGAAATTGATCTCCGCTGCGGAAAGAGGCGTACCCGAGAGAAGGAAAGGCTGCGCGGCTTGCTCGAGCGGGATCCCGGGAGTGAGCATCTCCAAAGTGATCACCCCGGTAGCCGTTAGGCCGTTCGCATCGACGGCCCGGACTGCAAGCGGGTACGATCCAAGGTCAAGAGCCGCCCCAGAGAGACGCCCCTGACTCGTAATGCTCAGACCCTCCGGGACCGGCCCCTCGATCAAAGACCACGAGATCGGCGCGGTGCCATTCGCTACCTCGAAGGTGAGATCGAGCTCAGTCGCGGCGGGAAGTGCGATGACGGTGTCGACCACCGTGTACACGAGTTCGAAGTCCGCACTGGCAACCAGGGGCGTCCCCATTGCGAACGAGGCCGGGTTCGACTGCCCGGCCAACGCACCAGTCCAGGAGAGGAACGAGAACCCCGTCACGGGAGTCGCCAAAAGGGTGACACCGACACCGGCTGGGAACCAGAGGTCTGCCGAGGGCGGTGTGCTCGTGAAGGTCGCTGGCGACACACCGACCGGAGCCCCTGTCACCGACAGCGCGAGCTCGTACTCAAGACCTGCAAACTCGGCCTGAATCGTCGTGTCTCCCACCGGGGCGACCAAGGTGCGGGATCGCTCGGACGATCCGGTGTCGACCCACCCGACGAACGGGCGCCTCTCGCCCACCGCGAGCGGTTCACCAGGGGCGACTTCAACGACGTGTTGCACGAACGGAGAGGTCGTGAACGCGAGTCCTGGCGGGTCGACGGGCTGACCGTCCACGGTGAAGATTCCCGAAGTATCGGTCACACCCACGGCGGCCAAGACGACCTGCGTGGACTTCGTCGCGATCCCGAGCGCCACGTCCTCGCCCGACTTGGCGACATCGTATACCGTCAGGCCCGAAACCGCTCCGTCCCAGGTGCGAGACGAAGGCGTCGAAACCGCGTGGAAGGCACGAACGTCGTCGATCCCGGGAAAGGGATCACCTGCGTCCCCGCGGCCGGACCCTGACTGGAGGTCTCCCTCCCCGTCGGCTTGCCGCAACCACACACCCATATGGTCGTCCGCATTTACAGAGTTAGCAGCCCAGCGGGCGTTGATCACGTCTGGTGATATATGCCAAATCAGGAGGCCTTCGTCGAAGAGCACCTGATCGTACCCAAGGCGCTGTCGATTCTCGAGCAGGAAATACTCTCCGGACCCGTCTTGGGCATCGACCCGAAAGACGACGCCAGACTCACTCACCGGCGGTAAAGTGAGGTTACCGTGGTCGAGATCCGGGGCCAGCGTCTGGACATCGACCCACCCCAGCGCGGCCTTGCTCCACGCACCCATGTGGCAGGGCGAGTGGGGCGAGGCGTTGTTGCACCCCCACGACCCTGTCGCCATCAGATCCCACACTCCGGCTCCAGAGTGCCCGCCATCGGTGTCGTACAAGTCGGGAAGTCCGAAGGCGTGCCCTAGTTCATGAGCGAAGACACCGATCGGGGAGAGCGCCCCGCCAGAACATGCGATTGCTGGTTGGACTGTGTAGTCATCCACTCGAATCGTCTCACCGCCGCCGCCAGTCACGGGCGTATTCGTCACGAAGACCGAGCCCGTGGCCCCAGAGAGAGTCCATCGGTGGGACCAAATCCGATCGGAAGCGCCACCGCCCCCACACTCCGCTCCACGGGTCGGATGGACCACGGCCAAAACATCGACGAATCCGTCGTCGTCTCCCGAGTTAGGGACTCCGTCCGGGCCGTCGTTGTCGTACGGACCCCAGTCGATCGAGAGCTGAGCAAGGAGATCCTTGATAAAGACACCGGCCCCGCCTGTCAGCCCGCTCTGCCCCCCCGTGTAGACGGTGTCGGCGCCCGGTGCGTCCAGCCACTCCTGCACGACGCCGAGCAGTGTCACGTTGCTTCGCGACACCTCGTCGTAATAGTCCGTAATCGTTCCAGGTCCGGCACCGAAGTACGCCTCTGCGATCGTGTCTCGGCTAAAGGGGGGCTGGGATCCCGAGTTCGCGTACTTTCCCAACAACACCGGGATCTCGAACGTCCCGACCACCGGGCCTGAACGCGGTCCCAGCAGAAGGGGGCCGAGCCTCGGATCGAGCGCCGCGCCACCACCCGAAGGGACATTTGGAGCGCGTCGCTTCCACCCGCGTTCGAAGGAGAACGAGGAGGGTCGGGTGGCCTTCGTCCGGAGGTAGCCATCGGGAACGGGGGTGCCGTACCGTCGACCGAGCAGCTCGACGTCCTGCGCCGTAGCACGGCTGGACCCGATCGGCGTCGCAACCAGGGCGACCAAGAAAAGGGCACGGCGCATCGTCGTCTTCGTAGCTTCCGCTCAGGCATTGGGCACCGAATCTACCCGCCGGGCAAAAGTGTGGTTCCTAGACCTCACGCCTAGGGCCTCCCTCACTCTCTACCGGGAAACATCCTCCCCTCGGATCTCTAGCTCTGACGCAACACTCCGTAGGGCGTCGATGACGTTCTGAATATGCTCGGCTCGGTCCAACCCAAGGAGCTCGACGCCTCGATGTACTTCCTCCCGACTCACCCCTGCCGCAAACGCTTTGTCCTTGAGCTTCTTGGTTACGGACTTGGGCTTTAAATCATCGATCCCGGTCGGTCGCACGAGACACGTCGCGAAGACCAGTCCGGACAGCTCATCGCAGGCAACAAGCACCTTGTCGAGTTCTGAAACGGGCTCCACACCCGTGAAGTCGGAGCGGTGCGCGAGGATTGCCTGCAACACCTCCTCCGGGTACCCGGCTTCACGAAGGTGATCCACCGCCGTGAGGGGGTGATTCTCAGGATGCTTCTCCCAATCGAGGTCGTGGAGCAGACCGGCCAGACCCCACACCTCCTCATCCTCCCCCCGCATCCGTGCATAGTGCCGGACGGCCGCTTCCACGGAGTACATGTGCTTCCTAAGGCCGTCGTTCTCCACCCAACTCTCGAGGAGCGCGACGGCGTCGGCTCTATTCGGCATCTCTCGGGGCCCTCCGTTGGGTCGTTGATACGCGACGGGCGAACGTGAGTGTATCAGGCACCGAGGTCAACAGAGGTCGGTACCCGCGCCGCCCCGCCCACCTCGCACGAGGGATCTACACGCGGGACGACGGGCAGAGGTGAGATATCACGCACGCCTCACATCGAGGCTTCCTGGCATCACACACCCGGCGGCCGTGCCAGATCAGGAGGTGGGCCAACATCGTCCACGACTCCGATGGGAAGATCGACATCAGATCCTTCTCGATCTTCTCTGGCGTCTTCTCCCTCGTGAATCGCAAGAGGGTCGAGAGTCGCTTGATGTGGGTGTCCACTACAACGCCTTCGTTGATGCCGAACGCGTTGCCGAGCACGACGTTGGCCGTCTTCCTACCCACACCAGGGAGCGCATGTAGCTCGCGTATCGTCTTCGGCACCTCGCCCTCGTGCTCTGCCATGACTCCTCTGGCGAAGCCAATGATGTTTCGGGCCTTGTTTCGGAAGAAGCCTGTAGTCCGGACCAGCTCCTCGACGTCTTCCTGGCGCGCTGCGGCCAGCTTCCGGGCCGTGGGGTAGCGCGCAAAGAGCGCCGGAGTCACGGCGTTCACCCGCACATCCGTCGTCTGCGCAGAGAGAATCGTGGCTACAGCGAGTTGGAACGGCGTCTCGAAGACGAGTTCGCAGTGAGCGTCCGGGTATTCGCTCGCGAGAAGTCCGTACACCTCCGCCGCTCTCTCGAGCCGCGCTTTCTTCGATTCTCGAGGCATCTCCTCGCTACTCCTTCACGATGATGCGCGCGAATGGTAAGGACGATGGCGGCGGGTCGCCCTCGGCACGCGCTTTCGAGTCCACCGGCGCAGGCGTCATAGACGTCTCTCGCTCGCTAAGAAGGACAAAAACCCGGGCGAGCAGCTTCAACGCCTCACCCGCGGTGGTCAAGGAGTAGAGCTGGTCCAGTTCAGCGCCCGGCAGGCGCGACGCGAAGTCTGGGCCATCCGGCCTCGCCTCCAGGGTAAGCCATCTGTTCGCGTCCTCGATCGGTGCCACGGGTAGGGGCAGCGCAAGAATCTGCCCAGCCTCAGGGCGCACGGCTGCCACCACCAGTGCGTGAAGAACACCTCGGGGAGTCAGACTCCAATAGATACCGTCCACGGACGAGGGCCCTGCCCCGGACTCTTCCCAGACCAAATGCCGCGGGAGTTGCACATACCCCGACCGATGTGGTGGACTCGGCTCGCCACGCTGAGCCTCGTCGACAAGGAAGCGGACGACCGGGACGGCGAGTAGATAATTTTGAAAGTCTGCCCTCGCCAGGTGGTAGGCGTGGAATGCCAGTAGGGCGTAGCTGTGTGCGGCGGGCCCGGTCGGGGGGCCGTCGTACGCCTTGCGAACGAAGGCCTCCACGGCGGTGACTCCCGCGAAGTCATCGACTTCGACGGGATCGAGCTCGCTGTCCTCACACTCGGCGTCTACCGCGGCCGCGAACGCGGTGAGCGCGTCTCGTCCTCCGAAGGCAATCTCGGCCGGGGTTACCCGCCCATACGCGTCGTGAAGGTTCATGGTCAGGGATCCAAATCGGAGCGCACGGCCTCGGCCTCACTTTCCAGGACGCGCGGAGGTCGAGACCGAAACACCCCTCGAAGCAAGCTCGACCAGGAACGCCTCCGAAGGAGTACGAGCTCCACCACGTCGGGTGCGCTTCGCACGCCGTGCGGAAGCACAAAGTGGACATCCCCTAGCGCGAGGGGCCGAGGAATCGAGTACCGAATACCGTCCCACGTGAAGTCGATGCGCGTTGCTTTCAGGAAGTCCACCTCTCTCCAGAGCTGTTCGATGTAGATCGAGCGCTCCACCCTAAACACGCCGGGAGCCTCTTCGTCACCACGCTGATAGTACCACGGGTCGAAGGAAGAGCCCTCGAAGCGTCGGAACGCTTCATCCGCTGCGTAGTCGACCTCCTCCAGCGCATCGTCTCTCGCAAGCGATTCCAGGTGGTGCCGAAGCTCGTGGGTGAGCGTCTCCCAGATCTCCTCTTCCCAATCGAACCCTTCCCGATCAGAAACCTCCCGAAAGGAACCCCAGTACAACGCGATCGCCGAACGGGTGGTCTCCGCACTACCGAAGTCCGAGATGTGCTCCTCGGTTTGACACTCGCCCATCGTCCACACGCCCGGCAGCTCTGGGTGTCCCTGCGCTTCACGAACGACACGGAGCGTGTCGACCCCAGCCCGGTACTCCTCCGGAATCTCTCCGAAGACCTCGTGGGCGTACTGCTCGAAGTGATGGAAGTCCATCCTCTGGAGCCCGTGTGCCGACCCCGCAGCTGGAGGCCTAAGTGGAGTCCGTCGGCACGCGTTGCACGGCGTGCGCGAGTCGCTTGTTCAGCGCGAGTAACACGACCAAGACGATCGCGAACTGGATGACCACGGACCCGACGTTGTAGGGGCTGAACAGTGTCCAGGTCTCGCGGAAGTCGGTCCCACGAGCACTCCAGAGGAACCAGCCGGCCAAGAACACGGCCTCGAACGCGACCAGCCGGATCGCCCAGTCCCACCACGGTCCGATGTGGATGTCCGACCCTTCCTGGTTAATGAACGTCTCCCGCCACTTCGTGACCCCGTAGCGGAGCACAGCGAACGCGAAGAAGAAGCCAGAGACCATGAGCGCGACACCCCAGACCCAATCCTGGTTCTGGAAGATCTCGAGCTTGAGGGCACTCGGGATCCCAAAGAGCAATCCTGCAACGCCGACCATGCCGATCGCCCTACCCCTCTCCACCCCTAAATCCATCAGCAGCCGACTCGCCAGCTCGATCATCGCCACGAGGCTCGTCCACGCCGCGAAGACGAGCGCCAGGAAGAATAGGGCTTGGAAGAAGGTCCCACCGGGGATTTGCTGAAAGAGTTGAGGTACCCAAATGAACGTCAACCCTTCATTTCCGGACGTCGCGAGCATCTGCTCGGCTTCCGAAACAGGCATCACGGAGAAGACGGTGCAGAGGACCATGATTCCTGCTAGGAGGGACATCGAGTTGTTGCCGAACCCGATGACGAAGGCGTTCAACGCTGTGTCCTCACGCGCTCGCATGTAGATCGCGTACGTCAGAACCAGACCCCAACCCGCTCCGGTGTCCCATGCATTCTGAGTCAGCGCCTCGATCCAAATCCTGTAGTCGGCCAACTCCGCCCAATCGGGCGTGAAGAGGAACGCCAAGCCATCCGATGCTCCAGGGAGCGTGAGTGCTCGGACGGCGAGAACCACGACAAGGATCACGAGGCTCGGGATGAGCACCTTGGCTGCGGTCTCGATCCCACGAACCCCCTTGGAGACGACGAAGAGCGCCATCGACATCGCGACCGCATGCGTGAGAATCGCTCCCGGTGTTGAGTGGAACGCCTCCCAGAATGCCTCGGGAGGTGCCCCCGGCGTCGGTACGTCGCCGGTGATCGTGCCTACGAAGAAACGAAGCGTCCACCCCATCACGACGCTGTAGTAGAACATGATGGCCGTCGCGACGAAGGCGATCCACGCACCCATCCACGCGAAGCGGGGGCCAAGCGTTTTCACGAACGAGCCGATCGAACCTTGTCGAGTCGCTTTTCCCATCCCGAACTCGAGGATCAGGAGCGGAATGGACCAAGCCAACAGAAACACGACCCAAGCCACCAGGAACGACCCACCGCCGTTGCTCGCCGCGATGCGCGGGAAGCGCCAGATGTTCCCAGTTCCGACCGCCATGCCGAGCATAGCGAGGAGCATTCCCCACCGGGATGTGAAGACTTCAGACTTCGAGGACACGATCCTACTCCGTGAGTCGATACGCGCTGGCCCATGACTGCGCCGCCGGGTCGGCGAGAGTATAGGAGGCGCTGGTGACCGAGGCTACCGACGGGAGTCGCGACAGGCGGTGAGCCCTCGACTTCAGTCGAGTCTTTCTCGGATCCACCCTTCGACCCCATCGCTCGCGACACGGACCTGCTGAAGCGAATCACGGTCCCGGATCGTCACCGTGCCGTCTTCGATAGACTGGCCATCGACGGTGATGCACCAGGGGGTCCCGATCTCGTCTTGCCTCCGGTATCGCCTACCGATCGCTCCAGATTGATCGTAGAAGGAGGGAATCGCACGGCCCCGCAGATCGTGCGCGATCTTCTTCGCCAGCTCAGGCATTCCATCCTTCTTCACCAGGGGGAACACAGCTGCCTTGATCGGCGCGATCGCAGGAGCGAGGGCGAGCAGCACCCTCACTTCGCCATCGATCTCCTCCTCACGGTAGGCATCGGCCAATACGACGAGGGTAGTGCGATCCACCCCCATCGACGTCTCCACCACGAAGGGGATGAAGCGCTCGTTCGTGGGAGCGTCGATGTACTCTAGTCGCTTCCCGGAGTACTCCTGGTGGCGAGACAGGTCGAAGTCGGTACGGTTGTGAATCCCTTCAAATTCCTTCCACCCGAAGGGGAACTCATACTCGATGTCGAATGCTTTCTTGGCATAGTGAGCGAGTTCGTCGGGTCCGTGTTCATGAAAGCGCAGCTTCTCTTTACGAATGCCCAGGCCCTCATGCCATGCCATCCGGGTCTCCATCCATCGCTCAAACCACTCTTCGTCTTCGCCGGGCTTCACGAAGAACTGCATCTCCGCTTGCTCGAATTCCCGCGTGCGAAAGATGAAGTTCCCTGGTGTGATCTCGTTGCGGAACGCCTTACCGATCTGAGCAATCCCGAACGGGACCTTTTGCCGTGCGGCTCCCTGCACGTTGAGGAAGTTTACGTAGATGCCTTGGGCAGTTTCGGGTCGGATGTAGACCGTTGCGCTCGAATCTTCGACCGGCCCCATGAACGTTTTGAACATGAGGTTGAAGAGCCGAGGCTCCGTGAAAGCATCCTTCGTGCCGCAGGTGGGGCACTGCCCGTTCTCTACCTCCGGGAGGTCCGCCCGGAAGCGACGATGGCATGACGTGCACTCAACCAAAGGATCAGTAAACCCCTCCACGTGCCCAGAAGCTTCCCACACGCGAGGGTTCATCAAGATCGCGGCGTCGATCCCTTCTATATCGTCGCGCTGGTGCACCATCGAAGACCACCACCGATCCTTGATGTTGCGCTTCAGCTCGGCGCCGAGCGGCCCGTAGTCCCAAACGGATCCGGTCCCACCGTAGATCTCGGACGACTGGAAAACGTACCCTCGTCGCTTCGATAGAGAGACCAATTTGTCCATCAGGTCTGGAGAAGCCATGCGGCGCCTTGTAAACGACAGGGTTTTCGGCCGATAGAGAGCGGGAAAGCTAACCCGTGCGAACGAACGCGATCAACGTTCGACACGTTACATTGTCGGTCCGCGGCCGCTCTCTTTGAACCCGGCTCGGAAACAAGGGTACGAATCGGCCCATCTGCGACATCCAGAGGGGCGCACACTTGAACACGGTTACACCACGATGATCCACTTCACCGACTATGCGACGGAGATGCTGGCCTCTTTTCTGGGAGACCAGGAGACGGCTCCGCAGGCGCTCAGGATCCGAGTGCGCGGCCCCAAGGCTCGGCCCGCGTTCGACCTGACCCTCGTCGACATAGGAGAGCGAGAGCCCGATGAACAGGAGCTCACCGGGGGGCGACTTCCAGTCTTCGTGAAGGCAGACGACGCGGCACTTCTGGACGGGGCGACGGTCGACTTCGTCGAACGCGTAAACGAGAGTGGTTTCGAGGTCACTCCGAAGTCCTCTGACGTACCGACCTCGAGTAACGGGGGGCAAGGCGAGCCACAGGGTGAGATCGCGGATCGAGTGCGTTCTGTTCTCGATGAGCAGGTGAATCCTGCCATCGCCGCGCACGGTGGTTTGATCTCACTCGTCGACGTCGAGGAAACGGACATCTACGTCGAGATGAGTGGCGGGTGCCAGGGCTGCGCACTCTCACGGATGACGCTCCGGCAGGGGGTGGAGCGAATGCTCCGAGAGGCCGTGCCCGAGCTTACCGCCGTCCACGACGTGACCGACCACTCGTCTGGCGAGAACCCTTACTTGTAGGCGAGCGGGCATGCGGTCGGCATTCGCCTCGAAGTATCTCACCGTAGCTCTATCGCTCGCGGGGATCTCAATCCCGACAGCGATCACCGGGCAGAGCTGCGTCTCGCCGTGCGTCGGCCCCGCCCAGGGGGCCATTGTCGCGGCTGGTGGTGGTGCTCTCGACCTGACGATCTACGAGCGTTTCGTGGAGCTGTCCGGCGGGAGGGACGCCCGAGTCGTACTGATTCCCACGGCCGGGACGGAGTTCGGCGGCCAAGATGGCTGGACGGCTATCGAGAAGCTGAGAGACGCGGGACTCCAACATCTCGAGGTGCTCCATACCCGCTCCCGCTCGGTGGCCGACCTCGACGCCTTCTCCTCGCCCTTGGACCAGGCAACGGGGGTTTGGTTCTCCGGTGGCCACCAGTGGCGGCTCGTGGATGTCTACCTCGGCACCCGAACGCACGCGAGACTCGATTCGCTGCTCGCGCGAGGAGGCGTAATCGGCGGGAACTCGGCCGGCGCGTCTGCACTCGCCTCGTTCCTCTTGAGAGGAGGAGAGTTCAACGGTGAGATCGTCGCCACCGAACGCGCCACTGGCTTCGGATTCCTGACAGGAGTTGCGATTGATCAGCACCTCGCTGCGCGAGGCCGCGAACATGAAATGTTCGAGGTTCTCGCGAGGGAACCCATGATCCTGGGGATCGGCCTCAACGAGGGGTCCGCGATCGTGGTCTCCGGCGACACCGCCCACGTCTTCGGAGGAGCGGTGGCGATCTACGACAACACAGATCCTAGCCGCATCATCCCCATGCGATGGCTGGAGTCCGGGGAGGCTTACGACCTTGGCCGGCGGCGCCTGATCTCGGATCCGGCCCCTAAAAGAAGATGATGTCTCCACCTCCTCCGGAACGTCCGAAGCGTGGATTCACGATGTTATTGAAGATCGAGCCGAAGCGGTACTCGATTCCGATCGAGGTAAAGTACCTGTAGTTCGTTTCCAGCTGTCGTTGGAAGAGTAGGACTTGTTCCTGGGTGGCACCCTCTGCGGCAAGGTAGAGCTGATCGCGGATCCACGAATAGTTGCCACCGATCCGGACTGAGAAGCCGCGGAACAGACGTACGTTCACGTTCCCGGACACGGACACACTGTACTTCGATGTGTCGTGGAGGTACTGCTGTCCGGTGATCGATGTGCTCCAACGCCCCCACGGCTGCACAAGCTGGAGTCGCGTGGTAAGAGAGTGCTGCATTCGGGTCTCTTCGATCTCGCCAAAGATCGTCGTGTCGTTGTACGCGAAGTGGTTGGGCCCGACGAGGTACTGGGCAGTTAGCGACCGGCGGCTCGATTCCGAGTAGGGAAAGAAGTTGACCTCCACGCCAGGCTTCACGGACCACCTACGGCTCTGGTTGAGGAAGGTCGATGAGCCGAGATCGGCTCGAGCACCAACCGCGAAGCGCTCTCCCACACTTCTCACCACCAGGCCATTTGTACCCCAATCCTCCCGGGTCTCGCTGATCTCGGTCGTCCCCCCCGAACCATCGGGGATGTCGAACTCTTGAACGTTCCTGCTGAAGTTGACCCCCACACTGTACTTCCATTCTTCCGTGGTTCTGCTTGCCTCGAAGCGACCGAAGGTGTTGGAAGACCGGAACGTGGCCTGACCGTTCAAAAACGTGTTCCCGCCCAGGTTGAAGACCCAGAAATTCCAGGGGTCGTCCTCCGGGTTGGCGGTCGCCCCCTCTCCCGCTCCGGAGGGGCCGTCTGAAGCGACGCCCGGGAATGTCACGCGGAGACGCTCGGCTGCCGACGTGCGTTGCGCGTAACGCACGAGACCAAGTCGGGTACGAGCGGCGAGCGCCGTGCGCGCCTCGTCTTGAGTCGCGTCGCCCGAGGTTACGACTTCCAGCTCTTCGTCCTGACCCTCGAAGGCGGACAGGCCAATAAACGAAAGCGCGTACGACTGCCCCCCGCCCCCGGTCCGACGCGATGTAATCAGGAGGTGAACGTCCGCGACCTCGCGGTCGTTCACCCAGTTCACGAAGGGGAGTTCCCGACGAAAGAAGTCAGGATCCCGACAGCTCGGCGCCTGGCAGTCGAAGAAGAGATTGACGTAGTCGGTAGGCTCTTGCCCCGTCACCGCCTCCGGAGTCATCCCCACCACCGTCAGAGCGAGGAACCCCAACACCGACGCACCACGCGATGCCGCCACGGCCCGACCTCCCGAATAAGGGGTCCGGGCCACGAGCACCCGGTTGTCACATGTGGGATACCAGCGCGTTCAAAAGCGTTGCCGCCCACGCACCTTGTACGCGGTGCATGCAAAAAAGTTACCGGAGGGCGACTAACGGACGCCAGTCTCCTGGACACGCGCCAAAATGACGTCCCAGAGTCGAGCCGCAGTCACCTGCTCACGGTACTCCAACCGGCCCAATGCCTCGATCACCGCACCGATCCGAGACTCCATTTCCTGGCGGATCTCTGGCGTGGCCGGATTCACTTCCAGGACCGGATCCGTCGTCACGACACCGGCCGGCGCATGCTCGATCCGGTCCTCGTTGGCCACAAGGAAGTCGTGCAACTGGAGGGCAGCATCCACGAGTGCGGCCGCTTCATCCAAAGTCGCGCCGCGGTCCGCCGCTGCTGCCACGAATCCGGAGTCGGCGCGTTCGCGCACAGCATCCGCATCCTCCTGAGAGAGGCCGCGGCTCACGAGCGCAGACGCCATGTCCGAATCGAAATCTCGAACATTCATTCCGCGCAGCTCGCCCAAGACGTCGGACATCTCGATCCAAAACGTTTCGACCGAGGGAAAAGTCGAAGCCCCCGCCAAGTACGCGCCGCTCAGCCACTCCGACGGTGGCCGCTGCACGGTAAGCGGTACGGCGTTGGTCGCCCGCGAGAAGGATGCTGCGATCGCGGCTTCGGACGCCTCTCGCATCTCGGGCATCAGCTCCGGCGGCAGGTCCGGCATGACGACTCCGACCTCGGCCACCTGGCTACGCTCTTCGAGCTGCTGACGAATGAGCGGCCAAGCCGCAACTCCGCCAACGACCGCCGCGCCAGTAATCACCACAGCTGCAATGAGCCCAGCCGTCGGCTTCCGCCGCCTACGCTTCGGTTTCGGCGGCTTCTTCTTCTCAGCTCTTCGATCCTTCAGCGACGACTCGGCAACGTCGGGGCCGACGGACGAGAAGTCCATGACTGGCTCACCGGACGCACTCTTGGGCTCGTCCTCCATCCAAGCCGGGGGGTCATCCGGCTGGAACGACGACATCGGTTCCTCCAAATCCATGGAACCGGATCCGGCCTGGTCGAAACCGGCAGCGCTGAACTCCATCGGAGATTCGAGATCCATTCCGCCGCTGAAGTCTGGAACCGGTTGGTCTTCGAGGTCAGGGGCGCCAAGGTCCCCCCCGCCCAAATCGGCGCCAGGGGAGAAATCCATGGGTGCCGCCACTTCGTCCACCGGCGGGTCGAACGACGCTTCAAGCTCGAGGCCCCCGTCCATGGCTCCGAAGTCGAAGACCCCACCGGCCGAGTCATCCTCCTCGCTAACCCCTAGGTCGACAGCGGGTAATTCGGGCTCAGGCAACGGGGTGACTGCTGGGGCGAGATCGAGCCCTCCGAGGCCGAGGTCACTGCCGCCGTCGCCTGCTGGAGCCGACGGCGGATCAGGTGCAAGGTCGGCCAGCTCTGTGGACGGCTCCAAAGCGTCCGGTACCGGTGGTGCGGATGACTCCGGCACAACGGGATCCTGGACAGAGAGCCCGGGGGGTGGAGCCACCGGCGGAGGAGCGACAAAGCCGTCCGACTCCTGCGACGCACGGGAGAGGGTATGGAAGATCTCGTGCGTCGACGCCGGTCCCCACTGGTCGGCCTGCGCATCGTAGAGCTGGGTGCTCTCTGTAATCGCCCCAAGCTCCACGCGCAGCGCGAGCGCGTCTACGCTCGGAATCGGGACTTCGTTTCCGTTGGAGTCGATGTACGCGAATCGCATGGCGGACCGGCGAAGAAACCATCGCCCCCAGGGGTTCCGGGGGTCGGACAATCACAGTGTAACAACGGAGGGGACTCTTCTGCGAGGGCGACGATGCCGACGGCCCGGAACCGTTACTCGAGCCCCGCCCATTGAACCAACGTCGCCAAGTCCGGAACCTCCAGATCGGGGAGCGCGTGAGCCGGTGGAGTCGCTCCTCCCCCAGACTTACCGGCGCGGCGGTTCACCCAGACGCACGCCAACCCGAAAGCCTTCGCAGGGGCAATGTCGTGATAAAGGCTCTGCGCCACGTGAAGCACTCGGTTCTTCGGCAATTCGAGCCGCGAAAGCACCTCGCCGAAGTGCGGTAGCGCCGGCTTGTACGAGCGGACTTGCTGCGCTGTCACGACCTCGTCGAAGTGCACCCCCAACTGCGCGGCAGACCCTGCAAAGAGGGCATCGTCCACATTCGACACGATGGCAAGTCGGTAGCGCTGCGCCAGCAGGCGCAGCGCGGGAACAGTGTCGGGGAAAGGTGACCAACTCCCCACCGACTGTGCGAAGGCCGTCTGCTCCTCTGTGCTCGAGGGGACGTCGTAGCACTCCTGTAGGCGCGCGGCCACATCCTTCAGCACGACGGCGTACGACCGGAAGGGGCCTGCCTCCGCCATGGGCTCGAATTCGGCGAACCGCTCCAACAGCTCTGCATCCGTCACCGAGGTCGACTGGGCACCGATGAGTGTTCGAGCCGCGGCGACGATGCCGCCCTCCCAGTCGATCAGGGTGCCGTAGCAGTCGAAGGTCAGCGCATCGAACCGCTCGAAGTCGAACTGTCCGGTCACTTGATGACCAAGATCCGATCGTTCACGGGATAGAGCCACTCAACTCCGCGCTCGGTCACCACGGCATCGTCTTCAAGTGGAATCCGGATCTTGGCGTTGTTCCACTCAGGGTTCGCCGTATATGCGAAGAGTTCGATGGAGATCAACGTCCCCGGTCGCAACTCGTAGGTCATCCGGGTTGGATTGAAGAACGCTAGCGATGGTCCGAGCCCGTGGCCCCAATTGCCCACCGAGTGAGGTCCTAGGACGACATCGGTGACCGCCGGATCTTCCGTGGGCTGATTGAATTCGATCCGGTTGAATCCCGCCGTTTCCAGAGCCGCCCACGTTCGCTCGACCGCCTCCCTGGCCGTGGGGGCGGGCTTGATCGTGGCCTTCATGATGTCGCGCACCTCGCGGCCTCGCTCGAAGGCGTGCCGCACACCCGGGGGCGGCTCTGTCTCTCCTTCACGCAACACGTAGGCGATCCTCTTCATGTCGGTGTAGAAGTCGAGGAATCCCACACCCCAATCGAGCATCAAGAGGTCACCTCGCTGGATGATCCGATCGCTCGAGGTGGCTACGATCCCCTCCGGCCCCGTGATATACACCGAGGGCATGTCGAAGGAAGAGCCCAGGCCACGCTTCAACTGTTGGTCCGACATCCACCACGCGACATCTTCGAGCGTGGTGACCCCCGGTGTGATCACCTCGTTGGAAAACGCTCGCTCCGCGATCTCCCGAGACATTTCCCCTGCCTCGGCGAAGGTCGCGATCTCCACGGCCGTCCGGGTCGAACGAAAGTCAGAGACGAAGCGCTCGGCCGAAACGAGTCGATTCCCCCAGCTGCCCAGTACATCCTGGAGATGAAGGAAGGAGGTGTGGGAGAGCCCATCGGCGCCTCCGATCGAGGCCGCCATATTCACGCCGATGCGGTCTGGCCGACGCTCAGCTACGTACGCGGCCAACTCGCTCGCCGCACCGAAGTAGTCGTAGACGTCGCACTCCTCGAGCCGATACCCGCCGACCCCGAGTGCGGCCCTTTCCACTCGATCTCCTCGAGAGGTGAACACGTAGTAGGCCCAATCTCCTACGTATCCGCGACCGAGAGCTTCCCAGAGAGGATCGAGAAGTCCCTCGCGCATGACGACGATCCACATATCCAGGTCGTTGTCCCGCATCGCCGTCGGCATGACCAAATCGAACTTCTCAGCGCGGATCTGGCACTGCCGTTCCCATCGAGCCCGGGCCTCCTGTGCCGTCAGATCGGACACGACGACGAGAGACACACACATAATCAGAAAGATCGAACAGCTTCGGGCGAACGGTCGCATAAGGGTGCAAGGTTTGCGGGCGAGGACCCCTCAATGTCCGCTGTCGTTGCAACCGCCGAAAGAGCGGACGCACCACGGCCCTGCGGGCTCGCTGGAATTTTCCTTGTGGGTCACGAACCAGGTAATCACCTTTTCAAGGCACCAGCCCTGCGTACGATCCACCGCCCTGAGGTCCGCCTGTGACCGTGGCCCCGACCGCCCTGCGCGTGACGGTGATCCTCCTCGCCCTTGCCGGCATCGCCGGCCAGGTGTCCTTCCTCGATGCAGTCAGTGGACACACTCTGGGGTTGACGGACAACATGGCAGGGCGAGTGGCCACACACACGCTCGTGGTGCTCGTCGCCGACGCTCTGGTCACGTTCGTGTGTGCGACACTCGCCATCAAACTCGCTCTCGACGAACGGTATCGGCAGGAGGCATCCCGCTACCTCGCTCTGACGTTCGCGGCGTGGAGTTACTTCACCGCGATGGGGGGTCTCACGCTCCTTTTCCGACCGGCGACCCCTGGTCTACAACGCGAGCTCTTCGAGGCGCACTTCCTTGTCGTTGAGCTGATCGGCCTCGTCGGAATCGTACGCTTCTCGTCCATATATCCGAGAGAATTAGGGCCTGAAGAACTCGTCCCGGAGGAGGCGGTCTCACCGTGGCTACTTCCCTTCCATCGTGGATGGCTCGCGATGCGAGGCCGGAAGGCTCCATGGATCGTCGCAGCAACAGCGTTTGGAATCATCTGGGGCTCGACCTCCCTTTCGGGCAGGCCGCTGAGTGCGGCCGTGCTCAGTCCCTTTATGCACGTAGTACGAATCTTGGGCGCGTGGCTGGTCGTGATGAACCTCTCGAGGGCATGGCGGTGCGCGACGGAGGGCGATCGCGACGGGCTCCTTTGGCTCGTCGTCGCGCTCGTCGGTGTCCTGGCAGCCGTGCTCGTCCTCATTGGCGGGAATGTGCTCGTCGCCGTCACGGGCTTCCCTGAGCCGACGGTGGCCTGGCGTCAAGTGCTCGTTGACGCAGGGAGCGTCGCCTTCCTCTGGGGTGTGGCGATGGCAGTCTTGCACCGACCCGCTTCCGACCCCGGCGCGATCATCCTCCGGACAACGGCCATCGCGGCCTCACTCGCGGCCGGTCTCTTCCTCGCCGCCGGCCTCGAAGCACTCTTCTCAGGGTCGGTGAGCCCTTTCTCGCTCCGACCCGGGATCGGAACTGCGATCTCATTCGCCGTGATCTTGTCTACACACTCCAGCCTCGCACGTCTGATCAAGAGGATGCTGCCGTTCTAGCAGTGGGCTAGAACGAGTCCGTGTCACACATGAACAGACTCGGTCGTTTCAGCTCGGCGACCCTTCGATAGGGCCATCGGGTGGAATGACACCGGCCACGAGCGCCGGACCACCCCTCAGATCATGGAAAGAGTGGATTTCGACGCGACCTTCGACGCTCACTATCCCGACCTCGTACGCTACTGTCAGCGGCTTACAGGGGATCGGGACGTAGCCGAGGACGTGGCACAGGAGAGTCTCGTGAGATTGTTCGACCGCGGCGTGGAGGGAGCAGCCCATGGGATCCGAGCGTGGCTCTTCAAGACTGCGACGCACTTGGTTCGCGATCGATATCGGGTCGGACGAAATCGAAAGAGACTGCTCGAGACCCATCCGGTGACGCCGTCCGAAGTGGAATCACCCGAAGTTTCGCTCGAGCGGGCGGAGCGACGCCGCCGAGCGCGACGAGCTTTGGACTTACTCGCACCCAGAGACCGTGAACTACTTCTTATGAGATACTCCGGATTCTCCTATAAGGAAATCGCGGACGCCATCGGTGTTGCGTCCACCTCCATCGGCACCTTGTTGGCTAGGGCGGAACAGCGATTCGAGAGGGCGGTTCTAGACACGGGAGAGGCCGCGTGACGCATCTGGACGAAGGCACGCTGGTCGCCATCCGAGATGGTGCGCTGCTTCCAGCCGAGGCGCGCTTGCACTTGGAGGAGTGTCCCCCGTGTGAGACGGCGTTAGCAGCTGCAACGGAGCGGGCCGGCACGATCGAAGAGCTTCTCGAACCCTTGGCCGATCAACTCGGCTCGCCCGACTACGAAAGTGCCCGAGCCGCGGTAAGGAAGCGACTCGACGCCCGTCGAGCGGCCCCTGTCCGGGGTCGGCACTTGGGCCGGGCAGCGGCAATCCTCTTACTCGGCGCCACCGCCGTTTCGGCGCTCCCCGGATCTCCAGTCCGTGACTGGATCGAATCCGGCCAGACGGAGGGCGCGGAGACGGTGACAGCCACCGTCGAGAGCGCCACGGAAGCGATCGAAGTACCTGTGGGTGTCGAGGGGTTACAGATCGTCCTCCGCGGCACTGGCGTTGGGGTCGATATCTCTTGGACCGACGCACTGACCGCCCGGATCGAGGCCGCGCAGGGTTCGCGGTTCGTAGTTGCTGGAGGCCGTGCGGAGGTCGACGTGACGGAGGGAGTGGTAACCCTGACGTTGCCGCGGGCTCTCGGTCCGCTCAGTGTGGAAGTGGGAGGATGGACTGTGATGACCAACGACGCACAAGGCATTCAGGTCGACGAGCGCGCCCGTCCTCGGGGTGACGGGTGGACGGTACCATGGGTGGACGGCCCCAACCCGTGATCGGATCGAGGGTATGCGCTGCACTGCCCCGAGCGGCTGTGAGCATCCTCGCGTGTTTGTATGTAGCGCCGGCCGTACTCTCTGCCCAAACTACGCCCGAGCCGACACCGATCTCTGCGGTAGAGGGGCTCGTACTCGGTCGCTTCGGAGACGTGATCGAGCCGCTCCCGGGTGCGGTCGTCACGGCGATCGTTGAGGAGTCTCGGTGGGACGTCGTTGCCGACGAAGAAGGTCGCTTTCGAATCGACGACCTCCCCGTCGGGCACGTTAGCCTCACGGCAAGGCACCCTTCCTACCAGAGTGTGGCTTTGGCCGGGTCGCTTGTGGCGGGAGGTGTCCTGACGCTGGAACTCGAGCTCCGTGCGAATCCAATCCCGGTCGCCGGGGTGGCAGTTCGGGCGGAGGACGGGATCCCCCAGATCGGCGTCTTGGATCTCGAAGATCCAAAGGCGGCTCGACTCGACCCGGCAGTCGAACTGTCACTGCTCGAGGTGGGTCCCGGGGTAGCCGACGCCGGCCTATTGGAGGTGGTTCAAGCGCTTCCCGGCCAGGACCCGTCTGACCCCAGCGACGTACTCTTCATGCGGGGCAGTACCACGGAGCTCAAGCTCGTCCTCCTCGACGGGATTCCCGTGTACACGCCGTTTCACGTAGGAGGTCTCCTGCGAAGCTTCGAACCCGCCGTGCTGGGTCGGGCAGATCTATTGGTGGGCGGAGCCCCAGCCTCGTACGACGGCGGACTGACGCACATCCTCGATCTTCGAACCCGTGCCCCGCGACGCGATCGGGTGCGTGGATCCGCCTCCTTCGACCTCGTTTCGGCAACCGCTGCAGTGGAGGCACCACTCGGAACCCATGGTGGCCTACTCCTCGCGGGTCGAGGGCTCCACGACCTCGGTCGCGAGCCGTTGGGGGGTCAGCGTCCCTACGGATACGGCGACATTCTCGTTGCGGCGGAGGTGGAACCCGATCAGGGCCACACCCTCGGAGCGACAGCGTTCGCCAACGGAGAATCCATCCTCCTGGACTTTCCCGCTGGAAGTTCCGACGCAGACTGGAACAACCGTGCCCTTTCCCTCCGATACGACGGTGTCATCGGTGACGCAGGGCTGCGCTTCGTCGTCGGGGGAAGCCGGTATCGAGCCAACCTACCCCTCCAGCCCACACCAACCACCGATGATCCTCGGCCCGATGCACTGCTCGCCTCCGCCGAGAATGAGCGACTGCGCGTACTCTCCGAAGTTGCGTGGGGCCGGAGCGAGGCTCGCTTTCGGGTCGGAGCGTCGTACGAAGACCTCGAGACCCGATTCGCGGCCACGTCGGTGTCGGGAAGTCGGGCCGTGGCCGCAGGAGGCTCTACGAGCATCGGGGGTTTGTTTCTAGACGCGACCCGTCGCCTGGGACCAGGGGTCACACTCCGAGCCGGCTTGCGGGGCGACGTCTTCGGTCGCAGCGAAGCGCGCCTAGGCCCCCGCGCCACCCTACACTGGGAGGTCGGCCCCGACGCCCTCTTGTCGATCGCTGCGGGCCGGTACCATCAGGTCGCGCGCACTCCTGGCCAAACCATCGACACTTCGATCGAAGCGTTCGCCGAGTCTGGCTTCGAAGTCGATGGGCTACTCCCGGTGGCGACTGCAGATCATGTCGTGTTGTCCCTCGACCAGACGTTCTCGGACCAGGTTTCGCTGGGGCTCTCAGGCTTCTGGAAGCGCTTCAGTGGCCTCGAGGGGCTGTCCTCGGAAGCCGTGCTGAACTCTGGCATCGACGTACGAATCTTGCGCGCAGCCGAGAGTTCTACCCTGTGGATCGGGTACGGACTCTCCTGGTTCTGGTCTCCGCTCGACCTTACGGGACGGACCGACGATTTTGCGGGGCGTCATCTCCTCAGCGCCGGGCTTTCCGGCCCGCTTTTCGGTCGCCTCCGAGGCGAAACCCGCATCGGCTACGGCGCAGGTCTTCCATCCACGAGTCTCCCCTTCGGCTCCGCTCAAGCTCTAGACGCCGCCCCTGGGGGCGAGCTATCGGGCGCACCACAAGGACTCTCCGCGGTCCCCGAAATCGAGCCATCCTTCTTGCGGATCGATGTCGAGTTGAGCGCGCTCTTCCTGCCGACCGTCCAGGGACGGAGATGGCGGGTCCGTCCGTACGTCCGCCTCCTCAACGCCTTGGACCGTCGGGACGCGCTCTTTTACGCGTATCAGCCGTGGCGGTCGCAGGAGGTGACCCCGCTCGCCGTCCGGCCGATCGTGCCGCTCCTCGGGGTCGCGTTCGCCTTTTAGTCGCCGCGACGGGGTCCTGTCACGGAGGTGCCGCTCCGGTCGTTGTTCACGTGCATCAGACACGCGACCCCGTGAGACAGAGATGAACGCGTTCACTCGCCGCCTGACCCAGATCGTCCTTCTTCTATCCCTGCTGCTCACGGTGGAAGAGGCGCAGAGCCAGTTGATCCCGGTACGATCGGTACCTGTAGCCTCTGGCGACCAATTTCGGCTGCTGCCTTCCCAATCCATGGGTATGGGGAACGTGCACTACGCGATCGACGACAGCCTTTCGGATCCGTGGAGCAACCCCGCACTCGGAACGCTGAACTCCGTCTCCCTCTTTATGGGATCACCCACCTTTTATTCGATCGAGAACGGCGACGGGTCTGGTAAGTCGTTTCCGCTTGGAGCGATCCTGGTCGGAGATCGGTGGTTCGGCGGGCTATCGCTCGCCTTCCAGCAGATTTCCAACCCACGATCCGGAACACCGTTCTTCTTCCCCGAACCAGCAGATCAATCGTTCTTCTGCTGCCCCACCGGCAACCTACCTCTCAGTGACGCCAACGGACGGAACCTTTATGCCTCCGGATTCGTCGGCCGGCGCGTCGATGAGCAGTGGTCCGTAGGGCTCGGGCTGGCGTCCTCCCGCGTCGACGCTATGGACGGAGTCGACCTCTTGTATGCAGGGGCCGACCGGATTGATCAGTCGGGAGGCGTGACCGACATCCGTTTGGGAGCGGTGCGCGAAGGAGAGCGCGATCGGGTAGATCTCGTCTTGGCGCACAACCGAGTCTCGATGACTCACGACGTCCGTTTTACAGACTGGCGCTGGAACGACTCACTGATGGCGCCAGATATCACACAGCGCACGGAGCTCAACGAAGACCAGACGCGAACATGGGCTTTGGAAGGAGTGTGGTCTCGGGCCCTCTCTATCGAGGGGTGGAGTATCGGGGCTACAGGAGCGGTGAACTACAAGTCGCATCCCAAGATCCCGAACTACACGCTCCAGAACATCCCGAGAGATCCTGGCACCACCTGGGCGTATCGCCTCGGATTCGGATTCGCCGTTCGAGAGGAAGCGTCAACCTTTGCCGTTGACGTCGCGCTAGAGCCGATTTGGAGCACTACGTGGCAGGAAGCGAACCAGGACGACGTTGCAGCTTCGGGCGGAAGGTTGTCCGTCGGGGACCGATCGATCGAGAATGACTTCTTCTTCACGAACGTCGTGTTGCGGAGCGGGCTCGACTACAGGGTCGGTATCGTCGGCCTCCAAGCGGGAGTCGAGATGCGCTCGATCTCTTATACCCTCGATCAGGTCGACCGTGTTGAGAACACCTTCAGGGATCAAGACGAATCGTGGGTCGAGTGGAGCCCCACGCTCGGCGCCGTCTTCGACTTCGAAGGACTCGACTTTCGATACGGACTTCGTATGACCCAGGGTACGGGGCGGCCAGGGATCGCAACGGACTTCTTCGGGGCCGAGGATACCGCCCTCTCGGCCGGCGACGTGATCCTCGCGCCGGAGGGCCCGCTCACCCTGCTGGATACCAGCGTAGTGACCCACCAGTTCTCGGTGACCGTCCCAATCCGTTAACCGGCCGCTCACGGCGGTGACATATCGGAGAGGCTCGGCCGTAGGAACCCTTGACCACGCGCTCTTGAAGACTCTATTACTGCGCGTCGCAGCCTCACTCAGAGCTCAACCGAGGAGCCAGAATGTCGGATAGCAGTGGCGGCCAGATCAGGGTCACGCTTCGCTGGATCCAGATCAAGGACAACAAGGAAGCCATGTGGGACGACGAGGGCGAATTCCGGTTCCGCTCCGTGATCACTACGGCCGGACAATCGGAAGAGATTGAATTCCCAGAGCAGGGATATTGGTCGATCTCCGATCACCCGCGTCGTAACAAGGTCGACAAGATCGACAAAGTGCTGTACGAAGGCGCAGCCGGGGACAGCCTCGTCGTCGAGCTCTTCGGCGTCGAGCTGGACGACTTCTCGGCGAATGACCACCTCCAAGACTACCGCCGCGAGTTCGGCGGCGAGCCCGCGAGCTGGGTTGGAAGGCATGAGCCGTCCGACGAAGGTTCGGATGATCCCGAGAATATGGTGGACTGGCGGGTCTGCTACGACATCGAGATGTTCTGACCCACCAGGAAGCTGAGGGACCTGAGGCCCCGCCCGGCACCGACCGGGCGGGGCCTTCCTTTAGCCCTCTACTTTCGACCAACCGTCTTCCCCGCTACCTTTGTTCGGTATTTGTTCGGGTCGAGGACATGAACAGACGACTGTTGCCAACGATACGCGGGAGAGGTGCGAGTTGGAACCCTCCGAACCGCTTCGAGCGCCTCCACGTCGACCGAAGTGGATGGGTCGACCCGGATGACCCGGTCCCGGAAACCACGCTTCTGACCGACTCAACCCGCTCCATCCTCGCCCACAACAACGCTCCCGATGTCGGCTTCGATGTCGGAATCAATCCGTACCGCGGTTGCAGCCACGGCTGCTCCTACTGCTACGCGAGACCTACGCACGAATACCTCGGTCTCTCCGCCGGACTGGACTTCGAGACCAAGATTCTCGTGAAGCCGAGAGCGCCGGAGCTCCTCAGAAAGGCTCTCTCTTCCCCCGGTTGGCGACCCAGGGTCATCGGGATGAGCGGGAACACCGACGCTTTCCAACCCGTCGAACGGCGTTTGCGAATCACACGCAGGTGCCTCGAAGTCTTGGCCGACTTCCGTAACCCGGTCTCGATCGTGACGAAGAGTTACCTCGTGACGCGTGACGTCGACCTCTTGACCAGACTGGCTGAGCACCAGGCCATCTCTGTCGTCCTGTCCGTCACCACATTGAAAAAAGACCTTCACCGGATCATGGAGCCACGAGCCTCGACTCCCGCCCGTCGGCTGGGTGCGATTCGCGTACTGGCCGACTCGGGCATCCCAGTCGGTGTCAACGTGGCTCCGGTCGTCCCTGGGCTCACCGACCACGAGATCCCGGAGATCCTCCGGGCTGCGTCGGAAGCCGGAGCCACCTTCGCGAACTACATCGTCCTCCGGCTACCGTGGGGAATGAAGGAACTCTTCAGCGATTGGCTCGAGCGTCATCTTCCCGAGCGTAAGCAGAAGGTTCTCAATCGAGTCCGGGAGCTACGAGGCGGAAAATTATACGATGGCCGGTACGAGACTCGAGGCCGCGGCGAAGGGCCCTGGGCCAATCAGCTCAAACACCTGTTCTCAGTAAGCCGAACCAAGTACGGCCTCGATCGGTACCCCACGCTTTCTGCGGCCTCCTTCCGGAAGCCAATACCACACTCGGGGCCCCAAATCGACCTCTTCGACGATTCGACCCGTTAGAACGAGACCTGCCTACTCTCCTGCCGGGCCTTCGAACTCTTTGAGAAGGTCCATAAGAAGTTCGTGAAGCCCTCGTCGTAGTCCGACAGCCCATTCTGCCCTGTGAGCTTCATCCGCTCGTCATAGAGCCGCTTCATGACCACGGACACCGAACTCTCATACGCTCCGGGGTCAGGGCGTAACGCATGGAACTGTTCGGCCAGCGGCTTCTGCATCCCCATTTCGTCGACCATGTCGTGATACCGACCGTGGTCTTCGCCAGCCGCGATCTTCAGCTGTCGATGGAGTCGTTCGGCTAGAGCGGCCTGTACGAGTACCGGATCGCCGGAGGACATGAGGGCGAGATACGACAACGCCTGGGCGTGCAACTCTTTCCAGTACCCTCTCCTGTGCACGAACTCGTGACAGATGATATGGGGTTCGAAAATCCCCGTATCGCGAAAGATGGCCACGTCTCCTGACACGACGTCACACACGCCCAACGCGAATGGGAAGATGAGCTTGGCCAACGTAAACTCGCGGACCTCAGAACTGGTGTGGACCCGTTGTCCGGTTACACCCGCCGTATACTCGGTGAGGTGCTCGTTCACCATCACCGCGAGTTCGGTCCGGGGGATACGCTCGGCGGTGTATCCCTCGTCGAGCCGCCGGCCGAGTCGATCAATCTCGTCCAATCGCGCCGAAAGCGGCATCTCCTCGAGTGTGCGGACATCACAGCCGAACTCTCGCTGGAAGTCGATCCGGACCATTCCACGGCGGCTCACGAAGTCCTTCGCAGCGGAGCCCGCATACATGCCCAGCGCCGCAGCGCTCAAGATTCGCCCAGGCAGAGTAGCGCCCAAGAGCAACCTCGAGGCGAGAGGAGCCGTCGCGATGATGTCCGTGAGCGAAATAGGACTGTAGGTGGCTTCGTTCGGTATTCGGATCTCGTCCATACCAGCCTATACGGGTCCGCCTGGGGTGGAAGTTCCGTCCGATGAGGGATCGGTTCGGTGAAGGTACACGATCTCGCCCGTATCTACCTACCGTGGCCCTGCCTCAGGCGAGACCCTCAGCCGGCCTGGCGAGACACGCCGCGAGCCACGCACCGGCCCGCACCGCCAAGTCACCCAGCCTAGTCCCCACGGTCGAGCGAGGCTCCCAGCGGTGTGCATTCGCCGCATCCGGCTGCCAGATCCGACGGCGGAAGGCCTCGACGAGGGGCTGGTGGCGGGTCAGGATCACATGCTCCTCCAAGATGTGATAGCTCATGAAATCGAAGTTCGAAGAGCCGGCCACCAGGAGGTCCCCATCGATGACCATCGCCTTGGTGTGGTTCATCCCTCCCTCGTATCGGAGCACGCGCAGCCCTCCGCGATACGCTCTTTCTAAGACATGTCGGGCCAGATTCGCCTTGTTGTTCTCGCGCGGTGTCAGAACCGAGACCTGAACGCCCCGACCCGCAGCCGTGCTGAGGTGATCCGTGAACGGGTGAGACAGGTACGCACTCGCAACGTCGATCGACGTACGTGCCCCTTGGATCGCCTCCAGAACCGGCTCGAAGCGGGCCGCATTCCCTCGACCGTTCGCCGAGATGATCCGAAGAGGTCCGATCGTTTCATCATAGCTCTGGGGGATTCCAGAGCAGGATGATCGGAAGTCGGCCTCGAGGAGGGTCACCAAGTCACGGGATTCGATGCGGAGCATCATGTCGTGCCAAGCAAAGTTGTGATCGCTGAAGTTGATTCCACCCAAGTACGCGATCGCCCCATCGACACACGCGACTTTCTTGTGACTCCGGCGGACGGCAGCGAGGGGGCTGCGAGCGATCGGGTTGCCGAAGATCACGTCGACCCCCTCCCCTCTCATCCGCCGGACGAATCGTTTCGTCAACGCGACTTCGCGCCTCACAGGCTTTGACATGATCGCGGGCCCCCATAAGACTCGGTCGCTGTGGTACATCCAGCTGTACGAGTCGACCAAGAGTCGCCTGTCCGCCGCCCTGGACGCGACCATTGCGCGTTCGAGCGAGCGGCCGGCACGATCTCCTTCGAAGGTAAACGTCTGGACGTAGGCTGACCTGCGAGCTCCTCGGAGATCTTTCTCGAGTCTTGGCCAGAACTCGGCGGCACCCACCAGAAGGTCGATCTTCATGCCGCCACCCCACCCAGCCCAGCCAATACTCCGAACCGAATCAGGCGGCCGGAGGTGCCTGCCAGGACGAAACTCTGGAGCTCGACTCCGAGGACTCCGGCTCCGAGACTGACACCGTAGAACGGAGGGAGCCCGGTGGCGGCACTGGCAAAGATCAACGACCCCGTGACCGCGCCCTTCGTCTCGAGTGACGTGGTAGCCCTACTCAGTCGGGCACGCACCCTCTTTGGCAGTCGCTCGGGGGCCTCTCGCGCCAAGACGAAGAGGATGACCTTACTGAGCATCTGCCCCGCTGTGCCCGCAACGACCACGAGGGGCAACCCGGCGCTCGGTACGGCAGTGGCCGCAGCCAAGACAAGGAGTTCTGCGTTAATGAGCGGAATGACTCCGCTCGCGAGAGACATCGTGAATAGACCGACCAGTACTTCGGCCATGGTGTTCTTCCCAGCGTGAGAATTGGTTCAGCTTCTAGCTGTACCAACACGCTGTCACACCCTGGGACCGGCCGATGTCAGACGAGCGGCGTATGGCGTTTGTAACAGCTCCGTGTCAGCGGGTCTGTCCTTCGCCGAACACCACGAACTTTCGGGTCGTCAGCTCATTGGCACCCATAGGCCCAAACGCGTGGAGCTTGGACGTCGAGATACCGATCTCAGCACCGAGGCCGAGCTCTCCGCCGTCCGCGAACCTCGTGCTCGCGTTCACGAGGACCGTAGACGACTGCACCGCGCTCACGAACGCCTCCGCATTCGCCTCGTCGTCGGTCACGATGGCTTCCGTGTGGGAAGAACCGAAGTCTGCAATATGCGTCAGTGCCGCCTCCATATTCGGTACGACCCGTATCGCGAGCTTCAGGTCGAGGTACTCCTCACCCCAGTCCGCGTCAGTAGCCGGCGTTACCGGGACCGTTGAGAGAATACGGCGAGTCTCGACACAGCCGCGTAGCTCGACACCGTGGTCGAGCAAGTGCGCCGCGATCCCGGGTAAGAGCCGCGGTGCCGCTTCTTCATGCACGAGAAGCGTCTCCATGGCATTGCACACCCCCGGCCGCTGCACCTTGGCGTTCACCACAATGGGGATCGCGCGCTCCTCACTCGCGCTCTCGTCGAGGAAGACGTGACAAACTCCCTTGTAGTGTTGCAACACAGGAATACGACTCTTTTCAGTCACCGCCCGGATCAGGCCTTCGCCGCCGCGGGGGATCACTAGATCGACGTACGACTCCAGCTGAAGCAGCGCGTCGACCGCCTCTCGGTCGACCACGGGGACGAGCTGAACGGCGTCGGCTGCGAGCGGAGACCCTTCGAGGCCACGACGAATGGCGGACACGAGCGCCGTGTTCGTATGGATCGCCTCCGAGCCACCCCTCAGAATGATCGAGTTGCCCGCCTTCAGGCTCAGGACGGCCGCGTCCACGGTCACGTTGGGGCGGCTCTCGTAGATCATCGCGATCACACCGAGTGGAATGCGCATACGTCCCACTCGGAGACCGTTTGGTCGTGTGTGCTCCTCTTCGACCGTCCCTAGGATGTCTGGCTGGGCCGCGATATCGCGCACTGAATCGGCCAGCCCAATCACGGAGGGCCTGTCGAGGACGAGCCGATCTCGCATGGGCCCCGAGATCCCTCGGGCGTCAGCGGCGGCGAGGTCCACTTTGTTCGCCTCGGCCACCTCGTCAGCGTCTTCCACCAATGCCTGAGCGATCGCGAGAAGGGCGTCGCGCCGGTCTTCCGCAGAGCTGCGCGCGATACGAAGGGCTGTACGACGAGCGGTGCGCCCCATCGTCTCCAGGAGCGTAGTCAGGTCACGACTCTCCTCGGGTCTAAGCAACGTCGCGCGCGCCGGGGGTGCGGAATCTTCGTGGTAACTCGACTTCACAACACTCTCCTCCTCCGAAAGCACGATCCGATCTGGCCGCATGACCACCTGGGCACCCTCCTCACCCAACCTCTGTCTCGCTTCGGTCGTGTGAAGGCCTCGAATGGTCTCCAGCTGTCGGTCACTAAACCGGACGATTCCCCGAGCGCACTCACGACCCTCCGAATCCAACACGGACACGAGGTCACCCCGCCGGAAACGGCCGCCGACACCGATCACCCCGGAAGGGAGCAAGCTCGCACGCCGCCGTAGCGCCATGACAGCGCCTTCATCAACCACCACGTACCCGTTGAGACCGCGTTGTACTGCCATCCAGTGGCGGCGCGCAGAGAGTGGCTCCGGATCGGCCTCGATCCGTGTTCCTCTAGCCCCACCGTCCAGGAGCGTCCGGAGCACATCCGGTTCGGTCCCGGAAGCGATCACGGTCGGGATCCCGTAACGGCCCGCCCGAGATGCAGCCTCCAACTTCGTGGCCATCCCCCCCGTGGATTCCGCCGCCTTCTTGCCGAAACAGAGCCGCTTGAGCTCATCTGCGCTCCTAGCCACTCGCACCAAGCGTGCACCGGGGTCGACAGATGGGTCGGCCGAGAGCACTCCGGGAACATCCGTGAGTAGCACGAGAAGTTCAGCGTCCACCAGAGAAGCCGTCATCGCCGCGAGATTGTCGTTGTCTCCCACGACAATCTCGCCCACGCTCACCGTGTCGTTCTCGTTCACGATGGGGATGACACCCGCCCTCAGCAGTGCGGCGAGCGCGGAGCGTGCCGCGACGTATCGGGTTCGGTCCGTGAGACAGTCGTTCGTGAGCAACACCTGGGCCACCTGTCTCCCATGCAGCGCAAAAACCTCGCTCCACATACTCATGAGGCGACCCTGCCCCACGGCCGCAGCAGCCTGACGGTCACTCGCCCGCTCCGGCGGACGGGAGTAGCCCAGAGCCCCGTACCCCGCCGCGACCGCTCCACTCGAAACGATCACCGCAGATCCTTCGGCCCTCGTTGCCACCACACGAGCCAGCTCGAGCATCCGCGCGCGATCCAGCACGTCGCTGCCACCTGTGAGCAGTCGGCTGCCTACTTTCACGACGACGCGCTCGTAGCGCGACGTGTGAGACGGACGAACGATAGCCGGATCTTGGGCGAGCATCTGTTTATGCATGGGAGATGAATAAACAATCATCCATGACTTGCCAAGGTCACCACTGGGTACTCGCGGATCGTCCCGGTTCTGTGCAGATTCGTCCCCGTCGCTCCGCCCACATAGCCGAGCCCAAATCGTTGTCCCTACCCCTTGTCGTTCTGGCCGCCGGCATGTCGACCCGGTACGGCCGACTCAAACAGCTGGACGGACTCGGACCTCGCGGTGAAGCCATTATGGACTTCAACGTCTTCGATGCTGCCCGGGCAGGGTTCACGAGCGTGACCTACGTCGTCCGAGAGGAGATCCTCGACGCGGTTCGGAGTCACGTCGACCGCGTACTCGGTTCGACCTTCGAGACTCACTTCGTCGCGCAGCGCCTCGAGGATCTGCCGGACGGATACTGGGCACCCCCGGATCGTGTGAAGCCCTGGGGCACAGCTCACGCCGTACTGACCGCCGCGAAGACGATCCCCGGGCCATTCGCCGTCTGTAATGCGGATGACCTATACGGTCCCGAAGCGTTTGCGATGTTGAGCAACGAACTATCAGCGGATCCTCCTGCAACGGAGGCCGCCCTGGTTGGCTACACTTTGGCCAAGACGCTTTCGGGAGCCGGGGGCGTAGCGCGGGGTGTTTGCTTACTCGCCGAGGATGATCTCCTTGAACGGGTCACCGAGGTCAAAGAGATCGGTCGCCGTGATGGATGGATCACGGGATCTACCACCGACGGATCTCCCGTTGAACTCTCCGGGCAAGAGATGGTGTCGATGAATCTGTGGGGCTTCACCCCGCCAGTCATCGACTTGATGCAGCGGCAGTTCGCTCGCTTTCTCCAGGGTTGGGGCGCGGACACTCAGGAGGAGTGCTTCCTGTCCACCATGGTCAACGGACAAATCGAGTTGGGCGCCACCCGAGTTCACGTTCTCCAGGCTCCCGATAGCTGGTTCGGAATCACGCACGCAGCGGACCGTCATCGCTCGGAAGCGATTCTCTTGGAGCGGGTCGCAGCGGGTGTCTACCCGAGTCGGCTCGCCGACGGCCTGGCCAGACTACGCCGAAGCTCATGAGACTTACTACACTCGATTGGGTCGTCTTCGCTTCCTACGCGGTCGTGGCAGTGTCCGTCGGTTTGTACTTCGCCCGACGAGCAGGCCGGGAGAGTGGTGAGTTCTTCCTGGGTGGGCGATCGATGCCCTGGTGGCTCTTGGGCACGTCGATGGTCGCCACGACGTTCTCCACCGACACGCCGAACCTCGTCACGGATCTCGTCCGAAGCCAAGGCGTGAGCCAAAACTGGCTCTGGTGGGCGTTCCTGATCACGGGCATGTGTACCGTCTTCTTCTACGCCAAACTGTGGCGTCGTTCAGGCGTGCTCACGGACGTCGGCTTCTACGAACTGCGGTACTCCGGTCGACCTGCCGCCTTCCTCCGCGGGTTTCGCGCCATCTACCTGGGCGTCTTCTTCAACACGATGATCATGGCTTCGGTAACTCTAGCAGCCATTAAGATCGGAGACGTCCTACTCGGGCTGAACAAGTACGAAGTCGTCATCGTGGCCGGGGCAGTCACCGCCTTGTACTCGGCGACGGGCGGCCTCTGGGGCGTGGTGGTCACCGACCTTCTCCTCTTCGTCGTCGCCATGGTCGGGTCCATCGCGGCCGCTTACTACGCGGTCGCCCACCCCGACGTCGGCGGCTTGGCTGGACTCTTCGCCCACCCAGCACTCGAGGGCAAGCTCTCTTTCCTCCCCGATTTCTCAGATTGGAACACCGCCGCGGCGGTCTTCATTGTCCCGATCGCGGTGCAGTGGTGGGCGACATGGTATCCGGGCTCCGAACCAGGCGGGGGAGGCTACATCGCTCAACGGATGCTCGCGGCGAAAGACGAGAGTCACGCCGTAAAAGCCACTCTGTGGTTCAATATCGCTCACTACGCCCTTCGGCCTTGGCCCTGGATCATCGTGGGTCTCGCCTCACTGATCGTGTATCCGTCCCTCGAATCCATCCAAGCAGCTTTTCCGAATGTCGACCCGAGCATCGTGGCCAATGACCTCGGATACCCTGCTATGTTGGTCTTCTTGCCAGCCGGGCTGCTCGGTCTCGTCGTCGCGTCTTTGGCGGCGGCCTACATGTCCACGATCAGCACGCACCTCAACTGGGGTGCCTCCTACGTGGTAGACGACGTGTACCGGCGCTTCATCGCTCCTGATGCCCCCGAGCGCCGGCTCGTGTTCGTGGGCCGTGTGGTGACGGTGGCGCTCATGGCGTGTGCAGGCACCGTGGCCCTCTGGCTCGAGAGTGCGCACCAAGCCTTCCAGATCCTCCTCCAGATTGGCGCCGGAACAGGGCTCATCTTCCTGCTGCGGTGGTTCTGGTGGCGCATCAACGCCTGGAGCGAGGTCGCAGGCATGGTCGTTTCGTTCCTCGTAGCGATCTACTTCTCGGGTGGACTCAGCCTAGACCCGATCGGGATCGCGGCATCGGTTTCCTGGCCAGTGCCGGAGCTCCTTGCCTGGCAGCAACTGGTCATCGGGATCCTGGTTACCACCGCCGCCTGGATGACCGTTACCCTCGTCACGCGGCCAACGGACTCCGCCACGCTCAAGGCCTTCCACGATGCGATCCGCCCCATGGGCGGCGGGTGGCGAGGAGCGGGATTCGAGCCGCCTATCGACGGCAATGACAGCCTTGCCGCCGCCTTCCTGGCCTGGTTCCTCGGGTGCGCAGCGGTCTACGGAGTCCTCTTCGGAACCGGCTTCGCACTATACGGAGATCGCGCGCCGGCCGTGGCATGCCTGTCGATCGGTGTCGGAGCGGCGATTGGGCTCATGAAGACCCTCCCCCGCGTCGGCCTCGAATAGCGGTCGTTCGTAGTGGACTGACTTGCGAAGCTCAGGCCCTTGCGGCACCTCGGCTCTTCCTGAGCCTCAGCCTTCCGTGACCCACCAGTAGCGGAAGGCCGGAGGGATCAGGCGGACCAGCAGCGCGGAGAAGAATGCGAGAGCGAGCGCGCCCGTCGCGGCGAAGATCACTCCATTCCACGTGGCGAGCCATTGCGGTGGCACGTACGTCTCGCCCGGGGCGAAGCCCGCTCGCGAGATCCCGGTCACCGTCCCAGAGAGATGGAGCCAGAGTACCAGTGCGGCGACCGAGAGGTTGAGGCCCACAACGACGCGCTTCATATAGTCATCGTGGAGAATGGCGGCGCCGTCCGGCCCATCTCTGGTCATGAGATGCTCTCCCAGGATCCAGATGATCGCCCCGATCAAGACCATGGTGTCGATCCCGATTGTCGCACCCATCGCGTGTCCGGTAACCGCATAGGTGCCGTGGATGATCGCGTTCAGGGGAGGTACCGAGATCAAGACCGCCGAGACGAGAATGAATACCGACCAGTACTTCGACGCACCGAAGGACCCTCTGGCTGCGCAGAATTCGGTCCGGTGCGATCTGTGCGCGAGCTTCCACAGGTCATAGATCGCGCGGCATAGAATCGTGATCTCGGTCATGCTGACCACAAACGAGATCCACTTGACGATGTGATCCTGGGGAAGGTGATAGGTGTGGTGGGCGAAGTTGGTGAACGAGTTCAGAAGACCGACACCAAATAGGGCGTACGCGACCTTCGAGTGGCCGTAGCTCCCGTCCCGGCTTATCCGCTCTCCGATGTAGATGATCGAACCATACACGAAGAGATTGAACGACCCCACGAGAGTGCCGGTCGCCTTCCATTGCACCTGAAGATCTTGAAGGGGGTTCTCGAAGATTGCGGGAATCAGGTACAGGTGCTGCTCGACGAAGGTGTAGATAAAGAAGAGCATCCCCACACCCCACATCGTGAGGTACAACGGCCTGTGGAAGAAGCTCGGCCCCGCGATCCGGAAGAAGTTCCAGGCATAGCAGACCCACCCCAAAAGGATGAGCGCGCTGAAGGCGGGGTGGAAGCCGACATACTCTCGCCCCGAGCCGATCCCCACCGCGAGCGTCACCAAAATGCCCGACCCGGCGAGGGCCCAAGAAACGACTTGCACACGCATCCGCCAGCGGTCCCCGCTGCTCGGGCGCCCGCCGTAGTCCTGCAGCCACCGGTGGACGACGGCCACTCCCCCCAAGAAGATCCAAGCCGCCGCAAACGTCGTGTGAATGGGCCGCAGCTGGCGCAGGTCCAGGCCGACCGACTGAAAGGAAGGCGCGAGCGCAGGCACGGAATACAACGCGCCCAACATGCCCGCTACTACCGTCACTCCCATCGCGATCAGACCGCCACGAATAAAGAGCATCGTCGCCAGCTGCCGCGCCGGGTCTCCCTCGTCGAAAGGGAGCCAATACCCGCCCTCCGGGGACGGCCGCGGGTGACTGTCGTCCGTGGACGGCGACCGGGGAACGGAAGGAGTCGGTGCCGAGACCACACCTCCGCGGTTCATTACGTGCTCCTTCATCGGTATTCCCACCACGCCAATCGTGACCAATCGACACTCCGACCCGCGACGATCCGACCCGTCTCCGCTTCGAGAACAGACCGCTCCCCATTGAGCCACTTGAGGTAGGCCACCACCTGCTCGCGCTCTCGATCCGTATAGGACGGAAGCGGTGGAGGCATCCCCAACGCCGGACGCCCATCGGTCAGCACGGAGGTCATCTCCTCGTCCGAGAGTCGTTCCGCCGCAGTAGAGAGGTCCGGGGCACCTACCACGGACTCTTGAAACGGGAAGTGACAGGTGGCGCAGATTCCCCCACGGACGAGTTCGAAGCCCGCCCCTTCGTCTCCACTGGGAACGCGAGCTTCCGCGGCTCGCTCGAACGCCGCCTGCGGGGTCGTTCCTGCTGCCGGGTCCCCCAGCCTCAACTCTCCTCTCCCGAGGTCCGGTCGATCTATTTCGGTCAAGAACGCCCGCATCTGTGAGATCTGATTCGGCGTGTAACCGAACGCGGGCATTTGACCCGAACCAACCGTCAGCAAAGAAGCGAGCCGCGTCTCGTCGACGCGGCTCGCAGAATTCGTGAGGTCTGGACCGAGGAAGCCACCCTGACCCCAAAGCTGATGACAGACCTGACAGGAGCCGTCATGAAACAGCTTTCGACCCTCGACGGCGTCAGCAGAGAGTTCGAGGTCGACTTCGTCCGTGTACACGAGACCGGTCTGAGCCACGAAACAGAGGACCAGGACGGAAAGGAGTACTTTCTTGGACGACGGAGCGAACATCCGAGGATCAGCTACGGGGGGAAGGTGAGTCGCCGACAGCCTCGTGAAGATTGACTTCCTTGCACCCCCGTCAAGGCGCGCTCGCCTACGTAGGCTCGACGGAGCCACCCCGGCTCGGAGTTGCCACGAAGAGTCGATCACCTAGCTCGCAAGCGAGTCCCCGTGGCGCGTAGTACTTCGATGTCAGCGTTTCCACGACGCTTCCGACCGATGACGCATCTGTGAGAGCCACTACACATCCTCCGAAGCCGGCTCCTGTCAGACGCGCTCCCAGAGCGCCACCCTCGAGCGCAACAGCGACCAATTCGTCGAGCGGTGGTGCACTCACTTCGAAGTCCGCCCGAAGGGACTCGTGGGACTTCGACATCAACTGGCCCATCCCGGGGGCGTCCGCATCCACAATTCTGCGAAACGCGTCCCCCACTCGGGTAGCCTCGGATACGACATGCCGGAATCGCTTCAGGAGGACTCCATGCAAAGAGCGCTCGGCACGGTCTACGAGATCCAGAGGATCGAACGCATCAAGCAGCCCGCTGTACGAAGAATGCGCCTCCGTGGCTCCCGAGATGGCCAGGTCGCCACACACTCTCCGAAGCGCATCTTCGCACTCGGCTCGTCGCTGATTGTAGGCCGCCATCGCTGTGGCCGACTTCTCAGCCGAGACCCCCGAATGCGCTACAACCACACACCACTCCTCGGGAAGAACAACGTACTCCATTCGGAGCGGATCGAAGTCGATCTTCGCCGCGCACCCTTCTCGGCCACCTAGTGAGATCGCCTGATCCATCCCCCCCCCGCGGGTCCCCACGTACTGCTCGGCCGAAGCCATCGTCTCGGCAAAGAATGGCAGCTCTCTCGAGACTTCGTTCGTCTCTGCGAGCGCCAAGCCCACCGCGTTCACGAGTGCCGACGATGATGAAAGACCCGAGGCAAGGGGAATGTCCGACGACACCAGAGCGTCGAAGCCCCTCCCAATCGCATGTCGGACGGACAACTCTTGGGCGGCCGCCTTCGCGTAATTGGCCCACGACCCCTGCTCAGAGGCGGGGATTGCCCTTCCGAGCTCGAAGGCGACGTCAGAGAATCCTGGGTCTGCATTCGCGATGCGGACCACGCCGTCACTACGAGGCGAAAAGGCCAACCAAGTTCGACGCTGCAACGCCATCGGCAGAACCGGAAGACCGTTGTAGTCCGTGTGCTCGCCGATCAGGTTCACGCGGCCAGGAGCCATCGCGAGGTACGCGGGCTTCCGTCCCCACCGCTCCTCGAACGCCGATCCAGCGGCTCCCTTCCCCTCCGAATCGGCGCCTCGGTTCACGGGGTTGGCGCGCCCAAGAAGTCGAGCTTGGGCCACTGCGCCCATCGGCCCCGAGTGAAGTCCGGGATGTCGACCGGCCGCGAACGATTCGCGACCGACCACTCCGTCAGCGGGCAGATGACCGAGAGCATGGCCGCGTCGTACACATTCATGTCAGTCGGCTTACCCTCTCGCAGAGCACGTATGAGCTGGAAGTCCTCGATATAGTCCATCCCCCCGTGCCCGGCGCCGGCGGACTGTTCCTCCAACTGCCTCCAAATCGGGTGATCGTACTCGGCTCGCCGGTCCATCCAGTCCTCCCACCGATGGTCGGGACTCATCCCCTCGATGTGGAGTCGGTGCGGGTAACCTTGGAAGAGACCACGGGTCCCCTGCACCATGTGGATCCTCGAATAAGGGCGGGGCAAGTTGGTGTCATGGCTCACGTAGATGGTCCGGCCCCTGACGGTCTTGATCATCGTCGTGTTCACATCCCCTTGGACGTACACCTCGTCCCTCTTCGGATGGCCCTCCGGGTAGTGCTCCTCTGCCCAGTCGAAGAGGCCTCGTGAAGGCGTACTCATCGAGACGAGGTAGTCGAGCTGATCCCCTCGATTGATGTCCATCACATTGGCGACCGGCCCAAGGCCATGCGTCGGATAGAAGTTCCCGTCCCTCACCAGCGCGTGCGCCCGACGCCACAGCCCCTCATCCTTGTCTTCGAACTTGATTGCGCGTAGGTCGTGGAGGTATCCGCACTCGGCGTGCAAGATCTCCCCGAGGAGCCCCTGGCGCGCCAAGTTGAACACCATCATCTCGGGGCGATCGTAGTTGCAGTTCTCCATCATCACGCAGTGCTTCTCGAACTTCTCCGCGTACTCGACAAGAGCCCAGCAGTCATCGACGGTATACGCTGCGGGCACCTCTGTCGCGACGTGCTTTCCATTCTCCATCGCCGCGAGACATACCGGGACGTGCCATTCCCACGGTGTGGCGGTAAAGACCAAGTCCAGGTCTTCAGTCTCGCAAAGGCGAACGAAGTCGGTCTCCCCACGCGTGTAGAGCGTAGGTCGGCGTCGTCCGTCGGCCTCGACCCAGCTCGCGACCTCTTCGGCCCTCGCCTCGTGTGTGTCGCATACCGCGACCACTTCGACTCCGTCGATGTTTAGGAAGTTCCTGACGTGCGCCCCGCCTTGGAGACCCACGCCTACGAACCCGATCCGCACGACCTCCATCGGAGGTGCCGCGAGCAGACGCTCCGGAGCTGGACCGAGTCCAGGACGCTCTTGTAGTTGAGCGAGTCGTTCCGCGGAGAGTGGACGGAGCGAGCCGGTGAGTCCCAACCCCACCCCGGCCGCTCCAGCCTTTAGCAGGGTGCGTCGATCGAATGAACCGTGTCGGTGCGTCATGGAAGCGTCCTTGTCTCGGTAGGCTGGCTGAACGTCGCTACGTCGAACCGGCGACTCAAGTCGTGCGACCGAAGTTGCGGGCGCTCGGCGTCGACGCACTATTGCCCCACCTCCCACTGCCTCGACCCCATCGTCCGGTGCCCTTCATGAAGCGAGCTCTGATCTTGAGACTCCGCCCACGTTCCGCAACGCTCGTGACGGGATGGCTCGCGTGCGTGGCCATCGCCGCTTCGACCGTATCGGCTCAAGCCCCCGACCTAGCTCCAGTCCATCCAGCCACGGTGGGCCTCGATCCATTGCGCCTAGAGCGTGTCACCGAAGCTTTGAACGGGTACGTCGAGACCGACCGCCTTCCGGGTGGAGTTCTGCTGGTCCTCCGAGAGGGAGGGGTCGCCTACACGCACGCATTCGGTTACCGCGACCGTGAGGCGCGCGATCCGATGGAGTCGGATGACCTGTTCAGGATCGCGTCTCAAACGAAGGCGATCGTGAGCGTCGCCATCATGATGCTCCAGGAAGATGGTGAGCTTCTCATCGGCGACCGGCTCTCGAAGTATCTCCCTGCGTTCGCGCGGACGACGGTTGCTGAGC
Organism: Longimicrobiales bacterium; assembly: GCA_965223235.1. Lineage (GTDB taxonomy): Bacteria > Gemmatimonadota > Gemmatimonadetes > Longimicrobiales > Gaopeijiaceae > UBA2589. Next base: position 92,488 of record CBDCVV010000012.1, on the reverse strand, counting down.
CCACGGAGGGAGGTGGATACCAAGTCGTCGAGGCGGAGCGCCCTATCACGATCCGTGACCTCCTCACGCATACGGCCGGACTAGGATATGGCGGTGGTGCCGGGAGCGATCGGTGGGCCGAAGCGGGTATCACCGGGTGGTACTTCGCTCATCGTGACGAACCCATTCGGGCAACGGTGGAGCGCATGGCCACGCTCCCCTTCCCCGCCCAGCCGGGTAGCGGATTCGTGTATGGCTACTCGACGGACGTCCTCGGAGCCGTCGTGGAGGCGGTGAGCGGGCAATCTCTCGAGAGCTTCTTGAAAGGGCGCATCTTCGAACCGCTCGGAATGGCCGACACCCACTTCTTCGTGCCCAACGGGAAAAGGGATCGGCTGGCCGTCGTGTACAACCAGACATCCGCACTGGAACGGGCACCCGACGGCCCCGGGATGCAGACCCAAGGAGAGTATCTCACAGGACCCCGCACGAGTTTCTCAGGCGGCGCCGGACTCGTCTCTACGGCCCATGACTACGGCCGTTTTCTCCAGATGATGCTCAACGAGGGTCGACTCGGTGAGACACGCCTGCTTTCGCCTCACACGGTGCGCCTCATGACCACGGACCACATTGGGTCACAGTATGGGGCGGCCGGGATGGGATTCGGGCTCGGATTCTCGGTGCGCGAAGATGTGGGACTCACCGGTGTGCCGGGATCCGAGGGTGAGTTCGGATGGGGCGGGGCTTACCACTCCACGTACTGGGTCGACCCGGCCGAGGAGATGGTGGTCGTGTACCTAACCCAGGTGATTCCCGCCCGAGGGCTCGACGACCATCAACGGATCCGCGCGTTGTTGTACGCGTCGATTTTGGCCCCGGCCTCCGTCGGGAACGACTAGCCTTCCCCGCTCGAGTCGGTCGCGGTCAACAGCGAGGGAATCAAGGTGCGCAGGCCGTCCCACGCCGTCTGGCTACTGACGCCGACCCGGATTGCGAGGCGATCACCGGGGATTGCCGCGAGGATGTCGCGGGCGGCCGGCGTGGAACGCACGGAGCTATCCTGCTCGTACCACCGGTACGAGGCTGCGAGTTCTTGCGTGGCCTCCCGTAGGAAGAGCTCAGCTTGAGGGGCCGACAACCCGACATCATCTCGCAGTCGGTGGAGCAGCTCATCCAAGCGCCCGGTACAGCCTTCCTCGAATGCGTGCATGTCAGCTCCCTGGGATCGAACGGTGGGGTGATCTTTATGCAAGTACCACGCCAGCGATCTCGGCAGCGCACCGGACTTGCCCCGCGCTCCGAGGCTTGGCATCGTCCTCGGCTGTGAAACCCTCCAAGGAAGGCCGACCGTCCGGCGAAGCTACCTTCGCTCGGAACCTCGGCCTGTTCGACGCTACCATGATCGGCGTCGGTGCCATGATTGGCGCCGGCATCTTCGTGTTGACGGGCATCGCCGCTGGTGAGTCCGGTCCTGCGTCGATTCTCGCATTCGCGCTGAACGGGGCGGTCACGCTCTTGACTGCTTTCGCGTACGCAGAGCTCGCAGCCGCGATCCCGGAGGCGGGGGGGGGTTATGCCTTCGTACGACGCGCCTTTCCCGGAGCCGTCGGATTCACGGCCGGATGGATGCTTTGGTTCGCGTACACAGTGGCGTGCAGCCTCTACGCCCTCGGCTTCGCCGGATACTTCTGGGAGTTCTTCATCAAGTACACCCCGGGCGTACCGGAGGTGGTTTTCTCGGTTGTAGGTGAGCACGGCGCCCAGCTCGTCGTCACCCTCGTGGTCGGGATCCTCTTCGTGCGACTCAACGCGGTCGGCACTGCCGTGACCGGGTTGGCCGAGAACGTGCTCACGGTCGCGAAGTTGATCATCCTCGGCGTGTTCATCGCTTACGGATTGAAGGCGCTCGGCGCAGCTCCTGCGGGCCAGTTGGAGTCCTCATTCAACCCGTTCTTCCCGCAAGGAGCCGGGGGCGTGATCGTGGCCATGGGGCTCACCTTCATCGCTTTCGAGGGCTATGACCTGATCGCGACGGTCGCCGAAGAGATCAAGAACCCCGAGGAGACGATCCCTCGGGCGACCTTCATCTCGTTGGCGGTCACCGTGGTGATGTACCTCTTGATCCTCTTCGTCTCCTTGGCCGCCGTCACACCGCCGGATGGACAACCTTCGTGGCGATTCCTGGGGGAGTACGGGGAGACGGCGATCGTCCGAGCTGCCGAGGGCTTCATGCCGGCCTTCGGCGTGGCCGTGATCGTATTTGGCGGCCTCCTCTCCACCATGTCGGCGCTGAACGCCACGATCCTGGCCTCGTCGCGGGTGGCCTTCTCGATGGGACGAGATCGGTGGCTCCCAGACGCCGTGGCTCGAATCCACCCGGAGAAGCGCACACCCCACGTCGCGATTTTCCTGACCGGCGCGATTCTCTTGGCGATGGCGCTGACGCTCCCAATCGAAGCAGTCGGATCGGCCGCGAGCCTGATCTTCCTCCTGACGTTCGCGATGGTCAACCTCTCCGTGATCGTTCTGCGGCGGAAGGCACCTGAGATCCCTCGCCGGTACAAGGTGCCGTTCTATCCTGTGGTGCCGATTCTCGGCATCGTACTCAACGTTTTTTTGGCGCTCTACCAATTCACCTTCCAACCGATCGCCTGGTACGTCACGATTGGATGGGTTTTGGTCGGGCTCCTCCTCTACTACGGCCACTTCAAGGAACACGCGGCCGACCGGTTGCCGCAGGTCCTCGCGCCTTCGCGGTCAACGGACGCGCTGCGCGACACCGTGGCTGTTCCGCTCCACAACCCGGACCACGTGCCCCAGCTTCTCGACTTTGCTCGTCCTATTGCAGCCGCCAGAGGCACAAAGCTTCTGGCGTACTCCGTCGTCGAGGTGCCGCGTCAGCTCCCGATCCACGAGGGAATGCGCTTCACCCAGCACCGAGAAGGACTACTGAAGAAGGCGAGAGAGCACGTTGGGATCGACCACGAGGGCCTCGAGACCGACCTCGTGATTGCACACCGTGCGGGCGATGGGATCCTAGCCGGCGCTCGGCGGCATCGATCGGACTGCCTCGTGATGGGTTGGAAGGGGTACACAGACACCAAGGATCGCATATTCGGCGAGGTTGCTGACCAGGTCATCCGACACGCGCCGTGTGACTTGGCTCTGCTCAAAGTGGCGAGCACCGAGCACCCGAAGCGTTGTCTCTTCCCGACGGCGGGTGGGACTCATGCGAGGTTGGCGGCGGAGATGCTGAACGTCCTCGCGCCGGCTTTCGGCATGGAGGTCACGGCGTGCCACGTGATCCGACCGAACGCGACGGCTGCAGATCGAGCGGAAGCAGAACGGTGGATCGGTAAGACTCTCGACGCGATTCAGGTGAACGTCCCGGTCAAGAGCAAACTAATCGAAGCCAACTCGATCGCCGGGGGGATCGCGAAAGAGAGTAAGGACTATGATCTCGTCGTTCTGGGAGCTGCGAGAGAGCCACTGCTCAGCCAAGTCATCTTCGGGGAGATCCCCGAAAAGGTGGCTCGCTACTCCCCTGCTTCGGTCCTGGTGGTCAAACGCTACGAGGGCCGCGTACGGTCGTGGGTAAAACGAGCGTTCGGCTAGTCGCTAGTCGTCCAACAACTTCGGCGGCTCCTTGGAGTCTTTGACGCCGAGCCAGACTCCGGTGCCGACGCCCGCCCCTGCAGCGATCGCGGCGGCAGCACCCACGAACGGCAAGACGGCGACGATCGGGGCAGCGACAGCCACAGTGCCCACACCCGCCCACAAACCGAGTGCCGGCTTCTCCACGATGTCGGTATAGCGGAGCTTTTGGCCCACGAACTTCCTCGACTTGATATGTCCAAACGCTCCCGCGACCCCAGCCGCAATCAGCCCGATCATGTTGCCCCCCGCATGGTGGTTTTCTTGAGCACGCGTCGTACTTCCGTTCCGGACGCGTACCAAAAATAGAGGTATGCCCTCCCAGACACTACGAAGCTCGCATCAATCCTGTTCCGAGGACCGCTCCCCCACAGCTTTCGAGGGGAGTCCGACACCGACCGACTGAAGCACCACACGCGCGTGCTCCGGGATGTTCTCAATCGTCATTTCGATGTCTGCTCTCTTCGCGTGCTCCAACATCTCGGCAAGCGTATACGCCCCGGAAAGGTCGATTCTACCGAGCCCCGCCGCATTCAATTCCACACGAGTCACGTCCGGCTCATCGGCTAACTGCTCGAATATCCGTGCTTCTAGTGCGGGAGCAGAGCCAAACCACAGCACCCCGCTCAGCTCGACCCTCAACGTGTCGCCCACCCGGCTCGAGGTGACCTCAGGTCGAAGCTCTCGCCAAAGATGCACCGCCGCCGACAGCCCGATGCCGATGAGGATCGCTCGATCCACCCTTGGCGCCAAAGCAAGCGTCGCACCGAAAGTGAGCAGCGCCACGAAGCCCTGAAGGGGCGAGGCCTGGAGCAGACGGACGAGCTGACGAGGACGAACGAGCTTCCAGATCGCCGCAATCACGATGCCAGATAAGACCGCCCTCGGGAGACTCTCCAAGACGCTCGCAAAAGGCAGGAATACGAGCACCGCGAGTCCCGTAACCAGTCCGCTCCATCGACTCTCCGCCCCCGCGAGGCGATTCAGACTCGTCCGGGAGAGCGAGCCACCCACAGGGAGGCCGGCGGTGAGGCCGGCCACAACGTTGCCTATGCCCTTGCTAATGAACTCCATGTCGGCATCCCAATGCTGGCGGGCCTCGGACGCGAGCACTCGGGAAATCGACACGCCTTCCGCAAAGCCGACCACAGAGATCACGATTCCTGGGACGATCAACGCGGGTAGCTTGTCCCAGGGAAGGTCGGTAGAGAACGGTGGGAGACCGCTAGGAATACCGCCGACGGTAGGTCCACCTCGACCGGTGAGCGAGTGCATGGCCACGCCCAACGCTGCAGCGATGAGGACCCCCGGAAGAAGCGGATGGATCTTCGATGCCCCGATCACAAGGCCGATCGTGGCCACGGCGAGACCGATCGCGGACAGATCCCATCCACCGGGGTTAGAGAGCCCGACCCACGCACGCACGATCACGTTTCCATCACTACCGGGCACCAGACCCAGCGCACCGGGCAGTTGAGAGCTGATGATCAGGATCGCGGCCGCGGATAGGAAGCCGGCCATCATCGCGTGCGACATGAGATACACGACCCACCCGGCCTTCAGCATCCCGACGACGAGCCTCGCCACCCCCACCACCACAGCCAAAACTGCCGCCAGACCGGCATACTCGGCGGTCCCCGTAGGCGCGAGCTGCACGAGGGCGCCGAAGGTGAGGAGTCCTGTGAGGGCGACCGGGCCAGTTTGCAGGTACGGGGAAGACGCGAAGAAAGCCGCGGCGATCAGCGGCAGGGTAGCGGCATAGAGACCGTGGTGCGAAGGGAGGCCCGCTAATTCTGCATATGCCATCGATTGCGGCACGAGCACCAGGGCGACGCTGAGGCCAGCGAGCACGTCTGCCCGGGAGATGCGACTCGGTGGGGTCGACTTCATGGCGCGCTAGACAAGGACGCCGAGAAGCCGGCCTCGGAAGCAAGTTCCGCCAAGAGGCGGGCGGTGTGGTCGGCCCGCTCCGCGAGTTCACTCGCGGGTGCACCGAGCCACTCCGCCCGGCTCAGGTGCCCGCGCCGCTGCCGCCCCGCGTGCATGGACAGCTCGTGCAAAACACCGGGCGCATCCTGTAGTAGCAGCTGCTCGAGTACATACTTCCTTTCCCCGGCCCTGAGACCCACGCCCGCGGCTCGAGCGATCGTCGCCAAGTCGCTCCGGGTGACGATCACCCCTGTCCGCGCAGCGGAGAGCAATGCCCGCGTAAAGTCCGCAGCCCCCTCGGATCGGGGGTCCGAAAGTGAGGGGGTCACCCGCAGGTGTAGGGGGAGGTCTACATAGGGAGCCATCCCGCTCCGCTCGACCTCACTGCGCAGCACATCGAACGAAAGACGTGCCCACGCTCCCAAAGCCTCACCTGCAATCTCCTCTACGCGCTCCAGCCAGCCGAAGACCCACGGGCTCAGGTGTTCGAAGAGGAGTGCCCACCCGGCTTCGGTCCGCAATACGTGCTCTGCCTCCTGGGGGTCGGCCGTAGACGAAGCCAAAGAAGCGTAGAGACCAAGGAGGGACGCCAAGTGGTCGGGCTCGCTCGGGGGCATCTGACCCAGCGCACTCCAGAAGCCGCTCACTCTGGAGGCAGCCTCCCCTCCGAGCATCCCTTCAGCTCCCACGTATACCGAGGCGTACGGGTACAGCTGGAAGAGGAAGACATCGGAGTAGTCGGAAGCGGTCGGAGCGCCCGGGAGTTGCAACGAGTCCGCGAGCCGCTCCACTTCAGCGGAAGAGCCTTCAGAAAATACGGCCAGGCTCCGTATCAGCTCCGTGGGCGCCGGACCGTCAGACACCAACCGGCTCGGGGTCGGGCAGGTCGTATGCCTCTCGCTCTGGTCGGACCGGCCTCAGCATCCACCAGGGTCGGCGGGTCCCGTTCGGAGAATACTGCGTCGCCGGGCGGGTGAGTGAGAGCCATTTCTCGTACGCCGCTCGTGACTTCGCCGTGTCGACACTTACGTCGCCGAAAGCGTCGCCAGGTTGGGCCGGCTTCACCCGCACTGCTTGGTGCCAGCAATGCATCCCCGAGATCGGGTCCGGATGCACCGCATGGGTCAGATTCTGGTGCACACCCACGTCGGTCCACCAAACCCGAAGAGTGTCGGGATCGGACGACTCAAAAGGCCCACCTCCACCGGTACGTGTAAGGCCCCAGCGGGTCTCCTCTTGGTCGAGGGCCACCGTCATCATGCCAATTCTCTGCCCGTCGTGGCCTTCGGGCTTCCACCGTCCCATGTGGTGACTGCACGCAAGTACTCCGGGTCGAATGCCCTCGGTGATCCACGCCTTCAAGACGAAGTGGCCGATCTCCGTTTCGATCCTCACGAGGTCACCCGTCTTCGCGATCCCAGCTCGCGCGGCGTCGTCTGGATGAATCCACAACGGATTGGTGTGGGCAATCTCGTCGAGCCACTTGGCGTTGGCGCTGCGCGTGTGGATCTGCACGGGCACCCGGAACGTCGTGATCAAGGGGAGCTGGTCCGCGTCCAGGTTCTGTCGATGAATGTGACTCTTCACATACGTCGGTAACGCGTACTCAGGCCAACCCCACTCGTGGAGTGTGCGAGACCAGAACTCGAGCTTACCGGACGGAGTCGGCCACCCCTTCACAATCTCCCCGTCCACACGGACACCCACGCGCCTGCGCCCTTCTGCGTCAGGGTCGATCTTTGTGCCTCCGGGGGCCTTCGGGCTCGGGGGGACAGGTGCGCTGGAGAAGACTCGGCCGGCTGCGTCGACTCGGACATCGTCGAGCTCTGTGTCGGGCACGGGCTGCTCGTGAACCTGTCCGACCTTCTTCGCCACCTCGAACGCACCGTAACGGCGCATGTACTCCAACGGAGCGAGCCCTTCTGCCGCAGCCGCCTCGGGTAGGCCGGGGACCGAGTTCTCGAAGATCCACCGATAGTACTCGTCGACCGTCATCTTCTCGCCCGGCCGGTCAACAGACTCGAAGAATTCGCGGATCCCCAGCGATCCATCCCAGTCGACACGCCACGTCAGCTCGATCCAGAACTCGTTCTCTTCCCACACCTCACCCGGGTTCACCTCACGCGTGTCGGAGATTTCCTCCCCAAGGCGCTCCCTCGCCGTGCGCAGCACCGGCTGACGGAAACCGATCCACTGCCCGTTGTACTGCTCGTACGACGTCAGGTCGTGTCGCTCCGATGAGTGGCCCATCGGCAGGACGTAGTCGGCGAAGTACGCCGACTCGTTCCACGTGGGGGTCATCGCGATGTGCTGTCCGATCCGCGACTCGTCGGTAAGCATCTCGATCCAAGAGAAGCCGTCCGGGTTCGTCCACACCGGGTTGTACACTCGCGTGAAGTAGACATCGACGAACGCGTCCTGCTCCCGCATGAGGTGTGGCATCAGGAAGGACATTTCCATGAGCGCCAGCGGATACTCGTCGGGCCAAAGAACGTCGTTCCACTTCCTGGGATGCTGGTGAGGAAGTCGGGGAGGGCGCGGCGTGAACTTGTTCCAAGAGTTCGGGAATGTGCCTCCCTCCGTTGCCAACGCCCCTAATAGGGCGCTCAATAGCGTCATCGTGCGGGCTACCTGCCAGCCACCGAGGTTGCCGGACCCGGCGCTCCTCCAATTGTGCGCGGCGAGGCGTGGACCGGCTCCCGCGATGACCTCTGCGACCTCACGGAGGGTCCGCACGTCGACGCCTGACTCGGCAGCGGCGAAGTCGAAGGTGTACGTCGAGTAGAGACCCGCCAGTACCTCCTCGAAGCGTTCGAAAGACGCGTCCGGCTCGGCGTGGACCTCCTCCATGTACTCCTGCCAATTCCACCATCGGCGCACGAAGTCTCGGTTGTACCGACCTTCGGCGATCATCCACCGGGCTACGGAAAGAAAGATGGCGGGCTCCGACCCTGGGTACGGAGATATCCAGTGATCCGCATGGGTAGCGGTGTTCGAGAGCCGGGTGTCGAAGACGAGCAGCTTAGCCCCCCGCTCTTTGCCCTCCATGATCCGTTGGGCGTGCGGGTTGAAGTAGTGTCCCGTCTCCAGGTGGCTGCTGACGAGAAGAATGACGTCTGCGTTCGCATGGTCTGGGCTGGGGCGATCCATCCCCATCCACCAATGATATCCCGCCCGCGCCCCGCTCGAGCACACGTTCGTATGGGAGTTGTGGCCGTCGACCGCCCATGCAGCGAGCATTCGCGTCGTGTACCCGTCCTCGCCTGGGCGGCCCACGTGGTACATCACCTGCTCATGCCGATCTTCCTTCATGCAAGACCGGATACGGGCAGCGATGTCATCGAGAGCTTCATCCCAGCTCACCCTCTCCCACTTCCCTTCCCCCCGCTTCCCGACTCGCTTCAAGGGGTACAAGATGCGGTCGGGATCGGTGACCTGGTTGATGGTCGCGGGCCCTTTGCCACAGTTTCGTCCTCGCGACCCCGGATGCTCGGGATTCCCTTCGAATTTGCGGACCTGAAGAGTGTCGCGATCGACGTACGCGAGCAGACCGCACGCCGACTCGCAATTGAAGCACGTCGTCGGGACCAACATGTACCGCTTCTCGACTCGCTTCGGCCATGACTTCGAATCGAGCTCGATCCAGTCGTTCCACCGTTCCTTAGGTGGGAAAGCCGCGAGATGAATCCTGCTCGCCCCGGGGTAGAACGTCTCCCCTCGAGCTTCGACCTCGGATCGAGTGACCGAGAGCCGTCGATTCAGTTCGTCATGCGTCATGCGAGTGGCACCGATTGTCCGGCTTGAACGAAGGCATGCTCGTAAAGCGCCAAAGCTCCGAGCGCGGCTCCAGCTGCGATCATGGGGGCAGAAGCACCGAAGATCACGGTGAGTACACAAAGAGCCGCCGAGATCCAGAAAAAGTGACCGTACTCACCTCGCACCATCGCCCTGGCCGCGAGCGTCGCATGCGCAGTGGGATGCCTCATCGACGCCTCACCGAGGGCGACGAAAAGGTGCACCCCGGCCAGCGCTCGCATCGCCACCGTCAGTGAAGTCGGCGCGTCAGGGGTCACCAGAACGATGAGAGCAGATCCGGCCAGAAGGGCTTGTACGAGTAGGTGCGCGGGCAAAAGCGGACTTTGCCACAGGTCACGGGCTCGAGCCTGTGCGAAGAGCCAGGCGGTATACATCGCCGTGAGGGCCGCCAACGGCCCGCCGATCCATCCGAGCGCGGGGGTCAGGTGGGCGCGCCCGGTCGCAGTGAGAGCAATGTGTGCAGCGAGCACGCCTCCGTAAGCGGTGATGATGAAACCACCACGCACGAGCCAGCTTCTCCATTGGGGCTTCAACAGAACCATCCAGAACCGGGTCGGATGCTCAAGGTCCCATATAAGGAAGGCTCCTGTCACCACGAGTGCGGCCAACGCCAGGCCTGGGGCCAGATAACCCCATAGGGTCGTAGTGAATGTCAGGGATCCCAAAGCGCCAAGCAGCAACGGGACGAGGTAGGCCCCCGCGGCCATCGACTTCGTAAAGGTGTAGGCGCTGACCCGCCAATCCCACGGTGCCCGGTGAGGGACGTCGTAACTCAACACGGCCGCCGCCGAACTATTCCAGGGGCCTGGGTGTCCCGACGGGACTTGATGCGGAAGGTTACCCTGCTCGCTCCACATGAAGAGTCCACCGTCCGGTCGGCGCGCGGCGAGCGGATCCAAAGTCGCTTGATCTGCCCCTTTGTAGTACAGCTTCGGTCGGGTTTCCTTCTCCGGCCTACGCACCGTAACAGCGTCCTGGTGGATGATTTCGCTGACGCGAGAGAGAGGATCGTTCATGTCCCCGACCATGAGCGCCTGGGTTGGGCACACGACGACACACGCCGGCTCCAGCCCCACGTCGAGTCGATGAGCACAAAAGTTACACTTCTCGGCCGAATGATCCTCAGGGTTGATGAAGATCGCGTCGTAGGGGCAGGCGGCGATGCACGCCTTGCACCCGATGCAAATCGACTTGTCGAAGTCGACGATTCCATCGGGTCGCTGATGCATCGCGGCGGTAGGGCACGCCGCAACGCAAGGGGCGTCCTCGCACTGATTGCATCGAGTGACCTGAAACGAACGACGAGCGCGGGGAAACGTCCCCACGTCCACGTACTTCACATAGGTACGTGTAACGGAGAGAGGGACCTCATTCTCCGACTTACACGCGGTCGTACACGCGTGACAGCCGATGCACCGGGTATGGTCGACTACCTTGGCCCAGCGCGGGCTCGGTGACGCCGTCGATGTCGTGATGGGCATGCGTGGCGGCCCGAAGTCGGGTGCAGGGGGGCGCCGGCAAACTACCGCCGGCGTCGACGAAGTTCCACCACCACGTTCTGGGTCGACTAGTCCGTCGATGCGTCGAGGAAGCCACTCCACGTCCACTCACGAACGTTGTCGGGCGCACGCGGCCCTTCCCCACCCCCCTCCAGCGCCCCTCGTAGGCTCTCGATCACCTGCTCGAGGACCCGCTCTGACTCCCGATCCCGCCCCGAAGCACCAACCAGGAACCCTCGCGCGCCACTCGGGTCGGGTACCAGCAAGCCCTCGGTGCGAAGCAGGAGTTGATGGCTCCGGATCGCGGCCGCGGCGAGCGCGTCCACCCGCGCGAGGTGAGCTTCTCGCCGAGAATCGTTTCGGCGAAAGTCGGCGACCGCCCGCTCTAGAAGGCTCGTTCCTTCCTCACCCCCGACTCCAGCGTCGTCGAGGGCCGCCAAGAATGCCTCCCGGTAGCGCTCCGTGTTCCCCGATCGGAGGCGTCGAGTGGCGGCCCGGTACGACTCCCACACCGCCGTGATCCGAGGCATGCTCGACGGGAGCAGGAGGTACTCCGAAGTGCCCCAGCTGTCGGGAATCGCCGGAAGGTCACGGGTCAACATCTCACTCGCCACGAGATATTGTTCCTCCGCGATCCGTCGGATCTCCGGCTCGGAGGCGATGGGCTGTGTGGATTCCGTCTCCCCAGCCGCACCACCTTCGATCGGAGGGGTCGAGCCACCCGACGCCGCGAACACGCCTTGGTTCCATAGATACGCCCCCGTGCCGAGAATTCCGAACCCGACAACCCAGAAGAGCCACCGTCCGCTCTTCCCCGAAGCTCTTTTGCGTACCGAGCCTCGCGCTGCGCCGCCATCCGATGCGGTCTCGTCCGGGTCTCCGACCGGCGAAGGCCTTCTCGCCACCGAAGGCGCAGAAATCAGCTCACCCATCGAGCCCCCGTGATCCATCGACAACCCCGCCGTCGACATCGCGGACCCCGTTCCTATCGACGGGTCTGCCTGCGCCCGGGCTGTGGCGGCGTCATCGATGAATTTTTGGGAAGCCTCCTCTGGGCTGAGCACTTCGAACGGAGCTAGCTCCAGGTCGAGGTCCAGCGCAGCGTCTGTGTGCGCGGCTTCCTCTGAGGGATCGGGGGAAGCGTCCGGAGACGGTTCAACGGGCCCCGGCTCCGCCAACGACGGTAGCGGATCGATCGCGTCAGACTCGGGCGGAGACTCGGTCCGATCCTCGGCACCTAAAACCCCATCGGTGCTCGCGGAGGTCGACTCGCGTACCAACTGCCGCTCGATCTCGGGCACTCCCTCCATGTCGGGATCGCTCGGTCGTGTCTCGACCGCCTGCTCCGGAGCCAAGCTCAAACCCCCGATCGGATCTTCTGGCGTCGCGGGCTCGCCGGAGGTCGGCACACCGCGCGTTTGAGTGTCTGCCGTGGATCCATCACCGCGCGAGCTCGACTCGAGCTCGAGCACGACCGGATGGGTCCGCGCAGGCGCCCACGAGCCCGTGCCGGCGTCGTACACGAGGTCGTCCGGGGAGAGATCACCCGAGCGAACGAAGTCCTCGAACATCGCCCGCGTCGCAAACGACAACTCCTGACCAGCCGGAGTGCGAATGCGATAAGCGACGGACATCAGCTCCCTTACCAGGCTATGGGCGTTCGGAGGCCAACTCGGCCAACGCCTGATCCACCTGCTTCCCGAGTGAGTCGCTGAACACGTGCCGATTGTTCTTGAACCACTCGGCCCACGACTCCGTGCGCAAGTGGTCCTTCAGCGTCGCGCGATAGGCATCGTACATCTGGCTGTCGAGCGTCCCCACACGATGCGCGTACTGGAGGTTGCCGAAGTGCCGGTACACCGCGGTCATGTACGCGTCCCACCGTACGAGCTCCTCCGGGGTCAATGCGGCCGGATCGGCCTCAGCATGAGCAAGAAACGCCGCGAACTCGGAGTCCCTGAAGGCGTGCTCGAGCAACCGAATAGAGTTCTCGACCATCGAGTTGAACGATGCCGCTCGTACGGATTGCGTGTTGTGCGTCATCTGGCGAGCCAAGTAAACCAGCGAAACGACGACACCCAGCGCGCCAACGAACTCGCCGATGTTCCCGAGAGCCTGAAGCATGATTCGTTATTCTGGAGACGACTCCGCCCGACCCCGAATCCTAGTCGAGCAAGTCGTCGAGGAGGAAGAGGTCCGTCAGTAAGGCCCGGACGTGTACGCTGGCATTTAGGCTGTCGATTAGCTCCGAGCTCACACCTTCTCGCGCTCCGGTCACGCGGACCGCGGCGAGCGCGAACGACGCGTCACGTCGTAGGTCGGTGACCAACGTCGCCCAGGCGTCCGCCGGCTCCTTCCCTCGGGCCGCGCCTGCGACGCTGTCTCCTAGTCCGTCGAGCGCGTCCTCCATCTTGCTCAGGAAGTCCCTGAGCTGCCCTCCAGACTTGGCCCCCTGATCTGTGGATAGTCCCTGAGCAGCATACGCTAGGAAGAACTCGTAGCTCGATTCGATGGCGTCGATGCGCGCCTTGAGATCGTCGATGACGTCACTCCTCTCTGGGTGCGCTCACGGTGGCATCTGCGAGCTGTCCGCCGCGATCGTCGCTCGAGCGCGTCCCCGCCTCGGTGACATCCCACTGCTCGGGATCGAAGTGCTCCAGGTACTTCTCGCGATCGATCATGCCGTGAACCATCGACCAGGTGATCCACCGCTTTTCCGGACGAAGCGCAAAATAGATGTGCGAAGCGACCAGCAAGATCAGGGACACACCGGACAAGCCGTGGATCACGTACACGAAGCCCCAGCTCCGATCGGTTAACCCGAAGGCGTACGGGTCACGCGTCCAAAAAGGCGTGTCGATCCGGATCATCATCATGACGCCGGTCACGATGGCTGCAAGGCACACTACGACGATCGCGTGATGATACATGCGGTGGTCGAACGGATACTTCCCAGCCTTCGGAGGCGCAGGCGCCTTCGACGAAGCTACGTGCTTCAGCGTGGCGATCCCCTCGCCGATCCCGAGCTTGAACATCGCCCAGAAGTCCTGCCACCCCACTGCGTGGATGATGTGGTACACCACACTCGCAATGAACAGGACACCAGCCATCCAGTGGATCTCGACCCAGTTGAACTGAAGGCCGATCACCGGGACGAACGCCGTGACCAAGAGGGCGAGCATCGCAACCGACATGGTCCAATGGAAGACCCGAGCCGATAGCGAGTGACGCTGAATCTTCTCCGGCACCCCCGCGGGTACGGGCCCCGGGGCCGGCGACGGATGGTCCGTTCTCGACCGCACCCATATGGCGTGACCAATCAAGAAGAGTACCGCGGCGATGATGGCGGCCCACATGAGGTCCCAAGAGACGCCGATCAAGACGTTCTCACCCCACGGATTGTCTGCGCTACGCCAAAACTCCATTACGCGACACTCCTGACCGCACGGCGGACCAAGTTCCGCATCATCGCAATCTTGTAGTCATTGTGGCGGAGTGCCCGGGCTCCGTCGATCGCCGCATCGCCTGCAGCGTCCGCCGTTGCCTCATCTCCGGTCGTGCCTCGCACGATGCGTTCGGCTGCTTCGATTCGCACAGGGAAAGGAGCCACACCGTTCACGGCGATGCGCGCATCTTCGATCGTGTTCCCGGACTTTCGGAAGGCCGCTGCGACACTCACCAGCTGAAAGTCCCATGACCCGCGATCACGGATCTTCTCGTAATAGAAGTCGGCATTCGCCCACGTCGCCGGAATCTGAATCCGGGTCAGAAGGTCTCTCGGCTTCATCACGGTCATCCGCTCGATGTCGATCGCAGGACCGATAAAGAAGTCTTCGGCGTCGTAGACGCTGGGTCCTCCTGCGTTCTCCACAATCATCTTCGCATCAACGGCGATCAACGCGGGAGCCGTATCGGACGGATTCACGGCGACGCACCGACTCCGACCCATGATGCAATGTTCACGATTCATCGCTTGCGGGGCAGCGGCGTAACACGTGTTGCCTCCCGCACGGTAGCACGGCCAACCACTGCGGTAGTACCAGCAGCGCGTATCCTGGCCCACGTTCCCCCCCAGCGTCCCTTGGTTTCGGATTTGGGGTGTGGCTACGTGTTCGGCCGCGTCGGCGACCACCGAGAATTGGGAGCGGATGCCGTCGTGTCGGACTAGGTCCGTCAGCGTCGTCATTGCACCGATCTCGAAGCCGTTGTCGATGTCGCGGATCCCGCGGAGCTCTTCGATCCCGCCCAAGTCCACGACCACACTGGGTCGCTTGATTCGATCCTTGAACCAGTCGAACGAGTCGAGTCCACCTGCGAGCACCCACGCTTGCTCGCGGTGCTGATCGAGTAGGTCGAGCGCTGCCTCCGTACTCGTCGGCTGAAGAAGCTCGAAGCCGGGGATCATGTCCCTGATCTTTGCCATGGTCCGATCTCTCCTGTAGGGCTAGCCGACGTGTTGTTCTAGGCGGCCGAACGACTCACGGTTCTCGATCTCGGCCAAGATGATGTCCGGGGTGAGGGGGGTCCGGCACAGGCAGCGGCCGCCCATTGCGTCAGCGACTGCGCAAGTAAGCGCCGCAGCCCCTGCGCCGACGGGTGGCTCGCCGATCCCCTTGGCTCCGATCGGGGAAGTCGGGTCCGGAATCCCGACCGCACCCCACTTCAGATCGAGCGGTACATCCAAGATCCCTGGTGGGCGAGCCGTGTAGAGTCGATTCGCGAACGGAACGCCCCACTTCGGATCGAACACCCATCTCTGGGTCATCGCCATTCCCATCCCCTGGATACTCCCCCCGAACACCTGAGCACCGAGGCTACGCGGATGCAGCACCGTACCGCAGTCGGTGACTCCGACATACTCCTTGAGATCCACGACCCCAGTTTCCTCATCCAGCTCCACGACGGCGAAGCCGGCCACCCACGAGTAGATGCCGCCCTGCCCGCCGTAGTTGTCGCGCGCGATCCCCATGAGGCCGCGACCCGCCATCATCTGTGCTGCCGGGACTGTCTGGGCGTGGATGTCCTCGGGCAACACGTGACCGTCGTACTCGCCTCCCAAGTCGATCGCTGCCTCGGCAATGCGGCCGAGCGACATGATCCCGCCGGGCCCACTTACCCGTCCGTTGTCGACCCGATACGAAGCAGGCGACCCACCCATCCTAGCCGCCGCAATCGCTCGGATCTTTCGCAATGCATCCTCGGCCGCGGCAAGGTTCGCGCGAGTGTGCGCGTGCGTCGTCTGCGACCCGGCCTGGACGGTCGAGCGGGGCATACCCTGACTCGAGTCCCCCCACACGATCACGATGTCATCCCAGTGGTACCCGAGCAGCTCTGCTCCTGCCCGAGCCGTATCCACAATGGAGTGAGTCCCGAGGTTCCCGATCCCCTGATGCACGTACAGCTTCCCGTCGGGTCGGATGATCATCATCCCGTCACGGCCTCTGGAGCCCGCCGTGTACGGGGAGAGCCCGATCCCGATGCCCGTGACACGAGACCCGTCCCGTCGTCCCGACAGCGCGACCTTGCTTTCCCAATCGAAGAGTTCGTACCCCATCTCCAGCGCTTCGAGGGCATGTACGCTGGTTAGCGTCGAGTTCCGCGGACCGAACTCAACGTCGGGACCGGGTGCGTTGAGTCGGTGCATCTCGTAACGATCGATACCGAGCTCTCGGCCCGCCTTCTCGAGAATGGGCTCCATCATCGAGATGATCTGAGCTCCGCCAGGACCGCGCTGTGCGGCTTTCGGAGGAGTATTCGTGTACATCGGGACGCCCCTGAACCGGATGTTGCCAGGGGTATACGTCAGATCTGCGATCATTCCGGCGGTGTTGAGGTCACTCGCGCCGTAGGGACCGCTCTCCTGCACGATCATCAGGTCAATCGCATTGCACTTCCCGTTCTCGAGGAAGCCCATGCGGAGCATCGATTGGAAACCGGGTCTCGCCCGTCCGATGTAGTTCTCCTCGTACCGCGTGATCCGATGCATCACGGGCCGCCCGATCTTTCTCGAGAAGATCGCGGGCAGCGTCATGATGGTCGTGCCCGAGATCTTCGAACCGAAGCCGCCGCCACAATACTCGGCGACGAGGGTGAGGTCGCTTGGATCAATCCCGAGCTGTCCCGCCATCGACTGAGTGGTCACCTGTGCGCTCTGCGTGGAGACGAAGGCATAGCAGCGCCCGTTCTCCCAGTACGCCATGTTCGACCGCGGCTCCATCGGATGGTGCGTCAACGACTGATGGACGATCGTCTCTTCGAGCACGAGCGCTGATTCGCCGAACGCTGCGTCGACGTCTCCCTTGCTCCACTCTACCGGGTACGTAGCGTCGGGAATTCGCCCGGCCTCGATCGCGTCGAAATCGGCCGCCGTCCACTTGAGCTCCGACCAACCGTCTTCGCCATTGAAGAGGTTGCCGTCCGGCCATGCGTTGGGGCCGTCGGGTCGCAGACTGTGTAGTGGATCGATGACGAACGGGAGGGGCTCGAAATCGATCTCGATCTCCTCGATCGCCGCCGCCGCAGTCTCCTCGTCCACCGCCGCCACCGCCAAGATCGGCTCGCCCTCGTAGCGCGGGTGGTTGGTGAGCACCGCTTCACGGGGCCCTTCTCGCTCCGGGACCTCGTCAGCGGTGAGAATGTCGATGACTCCCGGCATCGCGAGCGCTCGGCTCGCGTCGATGTTCCTCACACGAGCGTGGGGCATCGGGGATAGGAGACACTTCGCGAAGACCATTCCTTCCGCGCGGAAGTCTTCGGCGTACTTCGCGCGCCCCGTGATTTTCGCCCGAAGATCCGGGGGGGCAATATCGGTTCCTACCAGTTTCTCGGCCATTTCTCGTCCCCTACACGCTGCGCGCGAGCTCAGCCGCCCGCATCGCGCAAGTCAGGATTTTGTCGTAGTCCGCACAGCGACACAGGTTGCCCGAAAGCGCGTGAGCCGCCTCCTCCCGTGTGGGGTTCGGATTCTCCTCCAGCATCGCAGTCATACTCATGATGAAGCCGGGTGCGCAGAAAGCGCACTGGAAGCCTCCCTCGTCCATCACGGCCTGCTGCACGACGCTCAACTCGCCCGTGTCGGGATCCTCGAGCCCCTCGATCGTCGTCACTTCGCGTCCACGAACCTGGTGCGTGAGCATCGAGCACCCGTATTGGCTCACCCCGTCGACGAGGAGCGTGCACGCCCCACATTCGGCTCGATCACAACCGAGCTTAGTCCCCGTAAGGCCGAGCTTGTAGCGGAGAGTCATGGCCAGCGTTTCGTGTGGTAGCACATCCACACGCCGCTCTTGGCCGTTCACATTCAGTGTGATCAATCGCTCGGTCGCGGTCTGCATCGCAGCCGCTCCGAGAAGAGGCGTCCCTCTAAAGAGGTAGCCCGTGGACGACACCGTAGCTCCGGTCGCGATGACGCCCTTGATAAAAGTCCGCCTGGAGTACGGTCGCTCCATGACGCCGACGGTTTCAGACTGCTCCATCGTGCTCTCCTGCGCGGTGAGGCACTCGAACGATCCCGCCAAGATACGGGGCACCCCCGAGGGGCGCGAGGAGTTTGCCTCGAGTCAGCTCATGCGGGAGAAGAGGTCGATATGAGCCTCCACGATCCGATTCCGCGCGGCCTCATCCACAGTCATCGTGCCGTCGCCTTCCACACTGGTGCCTCCGAGCGCGATACCATCGCTCCGAGGGGACATGTGGACGAATCCTCCGGGAACACGCGTCGCGGCCCCGAAGGTCGAATAGTCGACCTCCGGCTGAGGCATCAGGACCGTGAGTTGACCCTTGAGTGGACGAATTTCGCGGTCCCCGAATAGGGGCCCGGCCCCGAGGCCCGTACAATTGACGACGATCGCTTCATCGAGCGCCGCGACTCCAGCGAGCCCTGCGAAGCTGCGAACCACAATCTGCCCGCCTGCGCCTCGTACATCGTCTACCAACCTGTCCAAGTAGATCGAGGGCTCAATCCGAAGCGACGGTCGCACGGAGACGTAAGGCGTCGGAAAGGGGTGCTCTCCAGGCCCCAAGAGTCGGGCAGCAGTGCGGAGCTCTGCCGGCAACAGCGGAGAACGCGCGTTCGAAGACGGTGCGTCACTCGGCGCCTGATGCAGGAGTGTGTAGCCGTCCAACCACGAGACACCGTACCCTCGCCCCACTAGAATTTGGAGCTGTTCGTACGCGATCGTAGCGGCCGCACGGAATTGACGATCCCATTCCCGGGTACGAGCCGTCGACGACACCAGTCCGGAGGTCGGGGTCCACGCCGCCAGAGATCGATTCGACGTAGTGTGAGGCGGAAGGTCCTTAGCGTAGATGGTGACCCGAAATCCGCGCCGTTGCAGCTGGCGCGCGCAGGTGAGACCCACGACGCCGCAGCCGAGCACCGCGGCACTCCGTTCCTCCCGGAGCAAAGCCAGATCGGCAGCCAGGTGCCCCGTTCCCCACGAGAGCGACATCCCGGCGCCCCCATGGCCGAAGTTGTGTACGAGGAGCTTGTCGGAGAGGCGCTCCGCCCGGAGCACGAAGCCCGACGGACGGTACGGACGCAGGCCCACCGAGGTGCGAATCACCCGATCCCACGACGCCCGAACCGGTACGATCCGTCGACGCTGGCTACCGTATCGAGGGCGATACGCACCCAACGCGCAACCCGAAACGCCGAGAGCTAAGGCGCCCGCAGTGTGTCGTAAGAGGGTACGGCGATCCATGGTCATGGCGGGAGGATGTGGGCGGCACCCCACCTTGGGGACCACCCTCGGGCTCGGCAAGCGACGAGTTGCCCTCGTCCAAACCCCCGGGTAGCGTGATTGAGCTACGAGACCCCCGCCGTGGAGCCACTGTGCAATCCGCCCCGATGCGCCTTCAAAGCTTCGCCTCCGCCTGCCGCAGAAGCGCCCTTATCGTCCCCGCGCTCGTGCTCGCCGCCTTCTCTTCAGCTGCCGGGCAAGCGTACTCCGGCACCTTCACAGTACCGACCGAGGCCGGTGTCATGACCTTCGTACTCGTGGAGGAGGGAGGGACTTCGGTATCCGGTTCCCTATCGGGCAACGGCCAGACGTATCAGGCCAGCGGCGTGATCGGTCCCGACGGAGTCGAAGGGCGCCTCACTGGGCCTGGTGGCTTGATGTTCTTCGAAGCTGAACGTTGGGAAGACGAACTCTGGGTCATGCTCTACAGCGCAGACGACCAGGGGCAACCGATGTACGAAGACTATGCCGAGATCGACTTCGTCTTGCAGGACCCTTCGAGCAGCTCAGCATCCGCCTCCCCCGAGTCGCTACAGAAGCGTAGCTCGGGTTCGGCTGGGAGCGACGAGCCCAAGGGCAGTGGAGGTCAAACGGCCACCGGTCGACAACTCGCACCCGGCTTTACTGAAGACCACCCTATGGTGCGCGAGTGGCTCGCACACCTGGCGGGGAAGAAGGTCACCAGAATCGGGAGCTACTCCAGCGGGAGCGCAGGAGGCTACGCGTACCAAACTGAGGTCTTTCTCTGCTCCGACCGCTCGTTCGCGATTCGTTCAGAGAGCTCAATAAGCGTCGACGTGGGCGCTGCGTCCGCGGGTTCAGCGAGTCAGGGGAACGGCCAAGGCGCATGGTACGTCATCACCAACGGGCAAGCCGTCGGGTTGATCCTCGAGTACTACTCTGGCGAAGCAGAGGAGTACCGGATGGAGTACGTCGACGGAGGCACCTACGCGAATGGTGAACGTGTGTACGTCACCCCCGCTGAGGTGTGTCGGTAGAGGCGAGAATGGCGGCCTTCTCCCATGCCCTCGAGATCCGATGCCCTGTCTCCGAGGCGTTCGACTACATGCTCGACCTCTCTCGAGAGCACGAGTGGCAGCCTCAACTCCGTAGCGCAACACAGTCTCCGCCTGGGCCGCCAGCGGTCGGAGCCGTCCGCACATATACGTCCGACTTCATGGGAAAGCGGGTCGAGAATCGGTACGTCATCCGGGAGTTCGAGCCAAACCGACGGCTCGTGCTCGAATCGCTCGAGGGCTCAGCCGTCCAGGCGACGACGACTTTCGAGTGGGAAGCATTGAGTCCTGACCGCACCCGCGTGCGCATGGTAGTGGATGGGAAGGCCACGGGCGTCCTCCGATTCGTTCCCGACAAACTCCTAGCGGCCGCATTCGAGCGAGAAGTGCGCGCCGCCTTGGAATGGCTAGAGGAACGACTCTCGCGTTAGGAGCCTCGAGGTCGACTACGAGGGGGCAATCTCCTCCAGCTGTATCTCGACGTGGGTCCACTCCTCCATCCATTGCCCCACCTGTGCCTGGATCTCGCCACGCTCGCCCTCGAGTCGACTGACCTCCTGCTCAGACGTCTCTTCGTAGAAGCCTGGCGCGCAGAAAGCCTCATCGATCTCCCGCACCCTCTTTTCTCCGCGCTCGATCGACCGTGTGAGTTCGTCTCGCCGCCGTTCCAATTCTTTTCGAGAGGCTCCGGCTGCTTTCTTCGCATCACGACTAGCCTTCGCAACTCGCTTCGCCTTCTTCGCCTCTCGTCGCTCTCTCTTCTCTCGAAGGACCGTAGCGTCCGCGTCGAGTCGATCTTCTCCCCACTGCTCCACGTACTCTTCATACGTGCCCGGGTAGTCCCTCACCCCGGAAGGTGAAATATCGACGATCCGAGTCGCGAGCTGACCCACGAACCAACGATCGTGCGAGACTAAGACCAGGGTTCCTTCGTACTCCTGCAACGCGTTTACGAGCGCTTCGATCGACTCCAGATCGAGGTGGTTCGTCGGCTCATCGAGCACCAGCACGTTCGGTTGATCCAAGGCGAGCTTGGCGAAAGCGAGGCGCGCAGCTTCCCCACCGGACAGGGCCTTCAAACGCTTCTTCCCGTCATCGCCGGAGAACAACATCAAGCCCAACTGCCCTCGCACGAAACCGCGATCCCGACCGGGGCAGAAGCTCCATAGCCACTCCTCGATCGACTCCTTCCCTTCTTCAAACGCGCTCTTGATGTCTTGCTCGAAGTAGCCGGTGTGCGTCTCGTGCCCCCACTCGACGCTCCCAGCGTCGGCCTCGAGTTCACCCATCGCAATCTTCAAGAGAGTCGACTTACCGATGCCGTTCGGCCCCATGACCGCAACTCGATCGCCCCGACGGATCTCGAGGTCGACCCCGTGGAGCACGTCGTTGTCTCCGAACGACTTCTCGATACCCTTGAGGCGAAGGACTTCCTTGCCGCTCGGACGCTTCGGTTCGAACCGGAAGGTCGGGTATCGACGCGAGCTCCCGGGCAGCTCTTGCAGGGCAGCCGCCCTCTTCGCGATGAGCTTGACCTTGCTCTGAGCCTGGCGAGCCTTACTCGCCTTGGCTTTGAACCGGTCGACAAACGCCTGGTGATGGCGGATCTCTCTCGAGCGACTCTCGATCTCCTTCTCGCGTCGGATCCGATCCTCCACCTTGGCGTCCACAAAGAAGGTGTAGTTTCCGTTGTAGAGCGTGACCGTGCCGTAATCTACGTCGAGAGTCTTCGTGGCCACGGTGTCCAAGAAGCGATGGTCATGCGAGATGACTACGACGGGGCCTGGGTATCCGGCCAGAAAACCTTCCAACCAACGAATCGAGAGGATGTCGAGATGGTTCGTCGGCTCATCGAGAAGCAGGGCGTCCGGCTCGGCTGCGAGCACCTGAGCCAACAGCACTCGTAGCTTGAAACCGCCCGAGAGGGTGGAGAGGGGACGACGGTGAACCTCAGTCGGAAGTCCCAGGCCTTCTAAGATCGTCGCAGCGCGTGACTCGGCCGAGTACCCATCGAGCCTTTGGACGGTCTCCTCGAGAACCGAGAACCGATCGGCGTCGAAACCGTCCTCTCCTGCCGCCAGCATGGCGTCCTTCTCTCGCATGGCATGCCACAATTCGGGGTTCCCCATCAGGGCCACCCCCAGGATCTCCTCGTCCTCGAACTGGAAGTGGTCCTGCTGGAGGACGCCGAGCCTGGCATCGCGCGGAATCGAGACCGTGCCACGCGTCGGCTCGAGTGACCCTGCTAAAATCTGAAGTAGCGTTGACTTTCCGGACCCGTTCGCGCCCACGAGCCCATACCGTTCCCCTCGGTTGAGCAGAAACGCGACGTCTCGAAAGAGCACGCGGTCGCCGTACTCCATTTCGAGTCCCGACACGGATATCATGGCGCGTCACCCCTCACCTACGAATCTCCGTCACTCCGTAGGATCAGGTGGACGCCTCTTGTGATGCTGGGTGGTCGCCTGCCACGTCGCGGCCAGCGCCAAGAGGCGTTCTTCACCGAAGGGAGCTGCAGCCAGCGTGACGCCCCGAGGCACCGTCACCCCCGTCTCTTCATCGCGGTCGAAGCCTACCGGCATACAGAGACACGGCATCCCCGTCCCATCGAAGGGTCCTGTCCCGTCGATCAGAACCACATCGCACTGACCGAAGAGTTGCTCCTGGATACGACGGAGGAGAAGCATACGCGCTTGTTGGACCTTCACGTACGTGTCGGCACTCTGAAGCATTCCGTTAAGGAAGCGAGGAAGCCGATCTCCGAAGAGCCGAACATCTCGTCTCAACGCTTCAATGAAGAAGGCGGTCGGGTCACCGTGTGATCCGCCCAAGGGCTGCTCCGTGAGCTCCTCCCATTGGTCAGGTAGCGCGACCTCGCCCACGACGGTGACCCTCGATGTGTCTTCGAGGTGGCGCACGAACGCCCTTCGCAGCTCGGCGACGCGATCACTGTCCGGGTCGATCCACCCCGGCCATAGCCCGACCCGAGTCGGCCACCGCATCGCCGGGCGATCTCCTGCGTACGGCGTGGCGGCGTCGATGTAGTCGGGCGGCTCAGGCAGTCCAAGCGTTCGCGCGTCACCGGGGTCTGCGTGTGCGATCACCTGGAGCACAATCGCGGCATCCAGTGCATCGCGAGCCATGGACCCCACGTGATCGCGTGTGTAGCTCAGCGGAATCACCCCGTGCAGGGAGACTCGCCCGAACGTCGGCTTGATACACGTGAGTCCTTGGGCATTCCCCGGCCCGATCACGGACCCGCCCGTCTGCGTCCCCAACCCTGCCACCGCCAAGCGGGCGGCGACCGCGGTGCCCGTGCCCGAGGACGACCCGGCCGGACTCAATCGAGCGTCGTCCGGCGACCAAGCGTTACGCGTTGTGGGCGTCGTGGTCCCGTACACCTGAGCTCTTCCGCCTGCGAGATTGCCCATCTGGGCCTTCCCCACGACCAGGCCTCCCGCTCGGCGCAACGAAGTCACCGCCGTCGCGTCGTAGTCGGGCTGAAATCCCTCGTACACGAGGGATCCACCTTCGGTCAGAAGATCCGAGGTGTAGAAGTTGTCCTTGGGTGCGAGGCACTGACCGCGGAGCGGCGTGTAGGGACCGGGCGGGGTTTGGGCTGCCTGGCTCAAGAGCGTCTCACGTGCCGGGCGAGCGGCATACGCTTGGTAAGCATGGTCCGTGCCCTCGATCCGGTCGACGTACGCATGAACCAAGTCTCCGGGCTCGATCGCTCCCGAACGCATGAGCGTGGCACTCTCGGCGAGCGTGAGCTCAGTCAGCTCCCCGACATCTTGGGCCCGGATGGCCACGTCCGGCATCGCGAGCCGCCCCCGTGCCCGCGGCTCCGCCACCAAGCCGGGGGGCACCGCCGCTGCGGCCGCCCCGGCGGACGCCACCCACGCCATGCGATCGAGGAAAAAGCGGCGGCTAATCCGCACATCTTGGGGCTGGGTCACTCCGAGCCCTCCGTCCAAGCCACGAACGGGGCCGGATGAGGCACCGGCAGGTAGTCCTGGGGGTCGAGATAGAAGTCTGCTGCCGCGGCGTCTTGTCGCAGAATCGAGCGGCCGTTCTCCAGCAAGCGCTCCTGGTCCATTGGAGCCTCCGGGTCCGCCTGTGGAAGTACTGAGATGTCGACCCCGATGAGCGCGTAGCGGGTCCGAATGTACTGATCCAGCTCTGTGTCGCTCGGCTCGGGAAGCTGCCGTCGGTTGGTCACTCTCCCTCCGTACGCTGTGGCAATCCGATCTCCAACACGGTGATCGGTTCATCCGCGATCAGGTGCGCTTCTTGGAGCACTCCCGGCACGAGCACCGTAGTACCCGTCGGTGTCGCAACGCGTCGCCGCTCTTCTCTCCCCCATTCGAGAACACCCGCACCCGCGACGACCATGAGCGCGGTGGCTCCCGGTTGGGCAAAGATCTGTCGGGAGGCGGCGGCCAAGCTCCACTCCGTCATCTCGAAGTACGGAGTACGCACCAAGGGACGTCGTTTGGTCCCTGGACTAACCTCCTCTGCCTCGCCCGACACCGCTTCTCGCGAAGCGGGTCGATGGGTGAAATCGATACACTCCATCGCCTGATCCAGGTGAAGCTCGCGATCGGTACGGCCCCAATCGAATACCCGAAACGTCGTATCGGACGCCGTCTGCACTTCCGCGACGAACACGCCCGCCCCGAGCGCATGACAGGTACCACTCGGGAGGTAGTGGCAATCGCCAGCTCCTACCGGGACCGCCTCCAACACCGATTCGATCTCGCCAGCCTGGACGGCCTCCAAGAAGCCTTCCTTCGTGACGCCTGCCCGGAGCCCTCGGTAAATGACCGCCCCTGGTTCGGCATGCACGACGTACCACGCCTCCGACTTGAGGTGGGCTTCGGGGTGGGCTGCCGCGTACGCCGGAGAGGGATGCACCTGGACGGAGAGGTCCTCAGCGGCGTCCAAGTACTTCAATAGAAGCGGGAAGGCCCCGTCGATCGGCGGTCGGGCACTCCCCATGACGGCGGACCCCAGATCCGCCATCGCGTCACGAATCGTTCTTCCCGCCAGGGGCCCATTGCGTATTCGCGAGTGAGCTGCACCCCCTCCACCGCCCGAAGGCGATGTTCCCGCGAGATCGGCCAACTCCCACGACTCACCGATCTTCGCGTCGGGGCTACCGGGGAGGGCGCGCCCGAAGCGTTCGAGCGCCCGGCCTCCCCACACCTTCTCTTTGTATATCGGATCGAACAGAAACGGATACAGGGGCATCGAAGGGATCGCTACCGCCCTGAGATCCGATCTCGGATGATCCGAGCCGTCCGCTCCGACCGCACATCCGCAATCTCACCCGCGAGCTCCAGCGCCGCGGGAAGGTCCGAGATGTCCACCCCGTTGATCGTGGCTTGCCCCGTCGCTACCCGCTCTGCCCACCGGACCGAGCTCACGTCGTCCAGCATCATGTTCAACGTGATTCCTGGACTATCGTGGATGTTGTCGCTCGGCATCCCATCCGTGATCAGTCCGCGTTCACGGAGCACATTCCGCGACCCTTCGGGAGCACGGTAGTACTCGCCGATAAAGTGCGCGGCGGCTGAGCCGGACCACTTCTCGGTCAGAGCTTCGGCGACGTTGCGCATTCCGCTCTGGTTCCCACCACTATCGCCGATAAAGACGATGTTGGTGAAGCCGTGCTGCTTCAGGCTCTCGGCCATATCGGTCAGCACCGCCTCGAAGGTCTCTTGCCGGAGGCTGATCGTGCCAGGGCTCGTCATGTGCCCGGTGGGTGGGCTGATCTGCCCCTCCGGTACCAACTCGAGCACCGGAGCACAGAGCGCGTTCCCCAACGCTGCGGCGATCCTGGGACAGTTCGCCCGTAGCACGTAGTTGTGTTTCCCCGTCACCAACCACGGTCCGTTGGGCTCTACCCCGCCGGTCGAGATGATCGCGGTGGTCTTCCCCGCTTGCAGTGCATCTCGGACATCCATCCACGTCATCTCTTCGATCCACAACGTTTCGACCGGAGGGAGCGGGTTGGGGGTGTCGGCGCAGTTGAAGTCGTTCGCGGCGCACTGCCCACCACCCATGTTCCTGGGGTCGGGCTGAGGCCGTTGGGCTCCGGGAGGTGGGCCTTGTCTTTGGCGGTTCGCGAACCGTCCACTCCGCGGCTCGGGCGGGACGGATCCACCATCTGCGATCGCCGCCCGTATAAAGTCCGCCGTATGCTTGGCGCGGAAGTCGACGATCTCACGTCCCCATTCGAGGTTTTGGACGCGGTCCTCGAGGGAAACTCCGTTGATGGTGGCCTGACCGGACGCGACCCTCTCCGCGTATCGGATCGACGCCGGGTCATCCGCGAACATGTTCAGCGAGATGATCGGATCGTCGTGAAGTCCGTCACTCTCGCCACTCTCCGGGAATCCGCGGAACGCCATGTACCGGTCGACGGTTGCGTAGTCGTAGTACTCGCGCACGTGCGCCACGACGACACCACCCCACTCCGCGTTTAGACGGGCAGCTACGTTGAGCATTCCGCTCTGGTTCCCGCCACTGTCACCGAAGAAAATGATATTGCGGAACCCGTGCTCCTTCAGGCTTCGCGCGACATCCTCGAGCATCGCCTCGAACGTCTCTTGCTGCATCGAGATGGTTCCGGGGCTGGTCATATGACCGCTCGGGGGCTCGATCGATCCCTCAGGTACCAGCTTGATCACAGGCGCACACAATGCGTTACCGAGCTCGCGCGCGATCGCGTCACAGTTCGCCCGAAGCACAAAGTTGTGCTTTCCCGTTGCGAGCCAAGGTCCGTTCGGTTCAACGCCTCCGGTCGTGATGAGGGCAGTCGTCTTGCCCGCGGCAAGCGCATCGCGGACGTCCATCCACGTCATCTCCTCGATCCACACCGTGTTGGGGGTAGGGAGCGGATTGGGCGTGTCGGCACAGTTGTAAATGTTGGCGGCGCAATCTCCTCCCCCCATCGAATTGGGATCCCGAGTCTGCTGGGCAACGATCGACGGGGCCGTGACGAGCAAAGCGGCGGCCAAGAAAAGCAGCTTGTTCATGGAGCGTTCTTCTCCGGAAGGGCGTTCGAACGCCAGAGTGCGGGGGGGCAGCCGAACGCGCTAGGGGCAAGGCTCCGAAGGCTACGGTTCCTGACCGGACCCCGCGCCACAGAAGTCGTCCCATCCGCGCTGACAGGCGAGTTCATGAA
This sequence comes from Longimicrobiales bacterium, assembly GCA_965223235.1. Lineage (GTDB taxonomy): Bacteria > Gemmatimonadota > Gemmatimonadetes > Longimicrobiales > Gaopeijiaceae > UBA2589. The sequence goes on along the minus strand of CBDCVV010000012.1, from coordinate 64,662 downwards.
GCTTTACCGAGTCTCGCTCGCGTACCGCTCCCTTACTCCCACGGACGACGATCGGCAGCTCCTCGTCGGGAGGTAGCCCAGTCACGAAAGTGGACACCCGGGGATCCATCACCACGTTGGTGCACGCCGGTCCGAATCCGAGAGAACACGACCGTTCGAAGTGAGCCCGGGCGCCATCGAAGTCGCCGAACCGTGTCGCCAACGTCACCCCCCGCTCATTGCACGCCCAACTCGACCCTCGCTCGCAATACACCTGCTGCACGAAGAGGACGTACTCGCACGCGCGTTGGCTCTCCGCTTCACAAGCCTCAACCCAGAACGGCAGGTACTGGCCCGGGTGTTCATCCCCGACGCCTTTTGCCAGTGCCATAGCCCCAAAGACGAGCGTCCAGAGCGCAGCCGTGGCGTGTCGAGCGCGGAGGCCCGTGAAGGCAAAGGCCTTTCCCGGGTCCAGCCACTGGAAGAAAGACAGAGCCGCCACGCGGTCGATCCTCCGGACCATGAGATTCAAGATCGGGATCGGTAGAAGCTTGTCATAGAACGTCGGTGCTCCTGTCGCTTCCAGGATCGCGGCCGCACCGATCGTGAACACCGCATAGAGCATGCCGAAAATCACTCGGCCCTGCTCCGACTTCGGCGATGTCGCCGGGTCCGTGAAGAGCAGATGCATTCCCAGGAATACCGCGATCGGGATGTACGCATCTCGAAAGAAGTAGGTGCCTGTGACGGCGAAGTATCCCAAGGACCAGGCATACGTCGTGACCACGGCCGCGATCGTCATCGTCGCCACACCGAAGAGAATCTGTCCAGGTAGCGCCACCAAGAAGATGACCAGGTAGATCAACGGTGGATTAAAGAGAGACTGTGCGATCTCCAAGCCGTACGTCGCGGAAGTCGACCCGGTCACGATCAGTACCAACGAGAAGATCGAGAGCGGGAATGACGAGGGATTGAAGATGTGACGGCGCTTCCCGTCGCGTTCCCAATGCAAGAAGGTCTTGGCAGCGTACCCGAGCGCCACGATCGCGAACTGCCAGTAGTAGAACTCGGGTTTGAACCAGAGGAAGAAGTTGATGCTGATGACGATCGGAATGGGGCCGAACCCGACCCTCCAACGCCCGTCGCGCGCGAAAGAAATCAACGCGTCCAACCCGTAGGCGAACAGGAGCTGCGCCAGCACCATCGGAAGGTTCCCGTACACCGACCGGACGTGCCACCCCCAATACACCATCAACGACCCCTGGGCACACATCTGAACCCAGTGAGGCTTCTTGAGGAGTGGCTCGATCGCGAACTCGTGGCCATGTCGAAGAACGAGTAGCGTCGCTCCGCCTAACACCAGGACGCCCGCCGCACCGAAGAAGCTGCGCGAGACCACCGGATGCATCGCGAGCCCGGGCACAACCCACACGAGCGCCGCGATGCTCGCGCCCAACCCCGCAGGCACGAGCCCGGCGGCTACCGTAGAAAGCGGCTTGGCGATGCGTGGCTCCTGTCGTCGACTCAACTACCGCTGCCCAAGCTAGTCACCTTGGGAGAGGCCTTCTAGCGTCCCTTCTTGCGCAGCCCCAGGGTCGCCCCAAAATACCCGCCCGGCCCACGGCCGGACACCTCGCTCGCCAAGGACTCAGGAGCCCCATGTCCATTCGCCGTCGTCACGCCAAGATCCTTTGGACCCTCGGGGCAATCGGCACCCTCCCGGGCTACGCCGCTGCTCAAGAGCTCTCGTCCGTGCTCGCCGGTCTCGAGTACAGAGAGATCGGCCCCGCACTGATGGGTGGTCGTGTGACGGACCTCGCCGTCGTCGACGCCAAGCCTCAGGTCTTCTACCTGGGCACTGCGACAGGTGGTCTTTGGAAGACCGAGAACCACGGCACCTCTTGGACGCCACTATTCGACGATCAGCCGACGAGTTCCATCGGCGACGTCACGATTGATCAAGGGAATCCCAACCTCGTTTGGGTCGGGACGGGCGAACCTCAAAACCGCCAATCCTCCCCCTGGGGCAACGGCGTGTACAAATCCACAGATGGTGGGTCCACCTGGTCACATATGGGCCTGGAGGACACGAAGCACATCGCCAGGATTCTCATTCATCCTCGGAACCCCGACGTCGTGTACGTCGCAGCAGTCGGCGATCTGTGGAGCGCGAACCGGGAACGGGGAGTCTACAAGACCACCGACGGTGGCGAGAGTTGGGAGCGCGTCCTCTACGTCGACGACGACACCGGCGCGATCGACCTTGCGATGGATCCCGCAGACCCACGCACCCTATTCGCAGCGATGTACCAACGCCGGCGCACCGGCTTCGGGTTCAACGGCGGAGGTCCGGGCAGCGGCCTCTATCGAACCATGGATGGAGGCGAGAGCTGGGAAGAACTCACCGATGGCCTACCTGAGGGCGACAAGGGGAGAATCGGAGTCGACGTCTTCCGAGGAGACGGAAACGTCGTCTATGCGCTAGTTGAAGCGGACCCACGCACCGCGGGCCAGGGATTCGGCGGAGGACGCGGCGATTCGAAGAGCGGGCTCTTCCGGTCCTCCGATCGAGGAACGACGTGGGAGAAGGTGTCCGATACGAATCCTCGCCCCATGTACTACAGCCAGGTCCGGATCGACCCCTCGAACCCGGATCGGATCTACGTGCTCGGCACACAGCTCATGGTATCGGACGACGGCGGGCGCACGTTTCGCTCCGATGGGGCGACGCAGATCCACGTCGACCACCACGCCCTGTGGATCAACCCCGAGGACCCCGACCATCTGATCTTGGGCAGCGACGGTGGCGTATCAGCCTCGTGGGATGGCACGGCTCACTGGCGCATGTTCGACAACATCGCGCTCGGTCAGTTCTACACGATCTCATACGATATGCGCGACCCGTACTACGTGTGCGGAGGTCTCCAAGACAACGACCCCTGGTGCGGCCCGTCGAACACGCGCTCCTTCCACGGCATCCGTCACCAGGACTGGTACGAGACCGCGTACGGCGACGGATTCTGGACGGTGGTCGACCCCACGGACTCGACCATCGTCTTCTCGGAGTCGCAAGGCGGCAACATGAACCGGTACGACCTCATCACCGGTGAGAAGACGCCGATGAGACCGATCACCGGCCCAAGGGAGAACGGGGATACCGCAAAAGAGTATCGCTTCAACTGGAATGCCCCTCTCCTGATCTCTCGTCACGATCCTGCCACGATCTATCTCGGAGGCAACTTCCTCATGCGATCGCGCGATCGCGGAATGTCGTGGGAGGAAGTCGGAGGGATGGACCTGACGAAGGAGATCGACCGTGACGAGCTGGAAATCATGGGGGTGGCCGGCACAGAGCCCATGATGTCGATCCACGACGGGATTGCGACATACGGGAACCTGACGACGGTCGCGGAATCTCGATTCTCTCCAGACGTGATCTGGGCGGGCACGGATGATGGCAACGTCCAAGTCACGACCGACGGCGGCGCTACGTGGACGAACGTCGAGGACAATATTCCTGGCCTACCCGCTCGCACCTACGTAAGTCGCCTCACGCCGTCCGCCCATGCTCCGGAGCGGGTCTATGCAACGTTCGACGGGCATCGGAATGGGGACTACGACGCGTACGTCTACGTAACCGAGAACCAAGGACGGAGCTGGCGCCGGCTCGACGGCGGACTCCCCGACGGGTGGTCCGTGAACGTGATCACCGAGCACCATGATGAAGAGAACCTTCTGTTCGTGGGCAACGAGGTCGGCGTCTACGTCTCGATCGACCGCGGGCAGGAGTGGACCCGACTGAAGAACAACTTCCCCGTCGTACCAGTCGACGACATCGCGATCCATCCGCGCGAGAACGACCTAATCGTCGGCACGCACGGACGCAGCGCGTGGATCATGGACGACATCGGCCCCCTACAAGAACTGGCAGCGACCGAAGTCGTGTCCGAAGCAGCATACGTATTCTCACCGAAGAAAACCGTCATGTGGGCCCAGAAGGGTGACTGGCCCTTCTTTGGCGCGACGTATTCGGCTCCGAATCCACCGCGTGGAACGAGAGTACGCTACTACCTGCGGGAGGATGTCTCGGAAGAGGCGGAGCTGACCCTCGAGATCTCTGACGCATCCGGCACCGTCGTGCGCACGATCGACCCGGTCAGGGAAGCCGGAATCCACGAATTCCTCTGGGACTGGCGCTTCGACCCCCCGGGCGACTCCGACGAGACCTCGGGGAGTGGCGGAGGGGGCGGCTTCGGCCCTCCGCCACCTGCCGGTCCCGTCGTGATGCCAGGTGTGTACACCGTGTCTCTTACCCTCGCGGACGAATCGTGGGAGGGCTCTTTCCGGCTCGAAGCCGATCCTCGTCGGCCGATGTCTGTGGCTGATCGCCAGGCACGGCAAGACGCCCTCATGAGCCTGTACGAGCTGGCCCCGTCGCTGTCAGCTGCGAACGAAGCTACGGCCCGGCTCAGAGATCAGGTCGACGACGCAGAGTCGCTCTTGGAGGAGGCAGGCGCGGACTCCGGTGAGCTAGAGTCGATGATCACGGACATCCAAGACGAACTCGAAACGATCGGAGAAGAGCTCTCCGAGGCACGCCGTTGGGCCGGGGTCTCCACAGCGATCCAAGGTTCGTCCACACTCCCTACTGAAGATCAGTTTTGGATGATCGACGCTGCCTGGGATGCCGTGCCTCCCTTGGTTCGCCGGCTCAACGAACTCATCACCGACTCCTTCCCGGCGTTGAACAGTGCATTGGACGCGGCTGGCGTCCGACCCGACCCTGGCGAAGTCATCGCGATTCCAAGGCGGAGCGGTTCGTAGCCCATTCGCTCTCCGCTCCGGTCGGGTCTTGCCACTACCGACCCCATTTCTTTCCGGTCGTCAATACGAATCGAGGCGGCGGGCCGAAGCCCGCCGCCTCTCGCACGACCGGCTAGGGGGGCGCCGATCGTGGTGCGTAGGCTAGTCGATCAGCCTACTTCAATTCGCTTCATCGTCACATCGACCACCTGAATCGTCACGGGCTCGTGTCCGACCATGATTCCGTAACCCCAGACGCGTACCCGATCACCGGCCTCTAGCGTGTCGAGTGCACCCTGAAGGGTGCTGGGCGACATGTCGTCCGCGGCGGTCACTGAGGTGTCGTCGGTAACGTTCAGCACCCACCCGCCTTCCAGGACGATGACTCCGCCCTCCACGTCGATCTCGACGACATCCTTCTCAAAGTCTTCCAGAACGGTCTTGATCACGACGCGCTCGGCCGCAACCACGTACGGATCCTCGCCCGTCAGCGGTCCCCGCCCCCACGCGTGCAGGACGACGCCGTTCTCTAGCGCGGCCGCGATGCCCTCGACCGTGAGCGGACTATGGTCGTTGTATCCGATGACCTCAGTCTCGTCTCCGACCTGGATGAGCTTTCCGTTCCCGAGCACGAAGACGCCTTGCGTCGGATCCGCTTCTACGATCGTACCCTCGAAGTCGATGGCGTGGTCGGCCGGCTCTCTCGCCTTGAAGACGACCTTCGTGGCGTTGAGAACCAACGGCTCCGCACTCTCGACCGTGCCCTTCCCCCAAGCGATGACTTCTAGTCCTGAGGCAAGCGCCTCGGACACCGCCCCGAGCGTGGCAGGACTATGATCGTCGTACGCGATGATCTCCGTGCCTTCTAAAACACGGACCGTCGTGCCATCGCCGAGGGCGACCGTACCAGCATCCGTGGCGACTTCAGTTACCCTGCCCTCGAACTCCTCCAGAGTCGGCTCCTCAGCGTCCTTTGCAGCAAACGCGACTTTCAGCCCGAGAAGTACCGGCGGGTCCTCGCTCTCCACTGCGGCCTTACCCCAGGCGATCACCTTCTGACCGGCCCCGATCGCATCGGCTACGCCTTGGAGCGTGCCGATGAGCTCATCGTGCTGGGCGATCTCGGAACGATCGACCAAGCGCACGAGGTAGTCGTCGCGGATCATGAACGTCATCGCATCGACATCGACCGACGTCACCCACCCTTCGAACTCCTTGACGTCTTCAAAGTCGTGGTCGTGAGACTCCACCTCCGTCGTACCGTCACTCACCCGCAGCTGGATTCGGAGACCGAGGAGCGTCAGCCACCCATCTGGGTCACCTTCCACCGGAGCCGCTACGCGCTCGAGATTGTCGTCGTCGATCTCCATGCGGATGCTCGGGTGCCCCTCACCCGTGACTGCCAACGCCCGCGCGACGAACCGGCTGTCGTCGGGGGCTTGGGGCGTGGCCGGGAGCGGCCGTTCCGCCACGATGGGTGGCTCAAATCCGCCATCGATGGCCGCGCGCACGTGGCCTACGAAGTCGGCCATTCCGACCTCGTCACCGCCGATCCAAAAGCGAGTGTTCAAGTCGAATCCAAGCTCCAGATCTCCCAAGAGGAGACCCACCCGGCCGCCCAAGAAGTCTTCGGATATGGACACGGCTCTGGAGGACACACGCTCTTCGTCAGACGCCCCGGAAGGACGCACCTCGAGCTCCCGGGCGGTCAACCCTCCCGGTAGCAGCTCGACCTCCACCTGGGCAGCGTCGGAAACCACGAGCGATTGAAAGCTTTGCATGTCGAGAGACTCGACATACGAATCCAGCACCTCGGCGTCAGGTACTACGTCCGTCAGGCCGCACGCGCCCACGAGGGGGGCAGCGGCTAACGCTAGAGTTCGAACGAAACGGTTCATCGAATGGCGCTCCTTCTGGATCGAAGTGGTGGGGGGTCGCGCCAGTGCGGAAAGCCTGGGCAACACGTGTGCCATCCGCGCACAACCGCTCTTTGCCTGACGATTTCGGCCACTACGTCCGGTTCCAGCATCGGCGGATCGCAACGAGTCGGGCGGAACGCCAGAGTCGTCCGCCTGCCCAGTCTAGTGGTTGCCACTATAGTGCATACCCCTTTATTATAGGGCGAACCCCTATAGTTGATCATCGTTACCTGCCGAACTCATGGACCGATCCTCGATGCGCCGAGCCGCGCAAGACCATCTCCCCCTCACCCACGTGGTCTACCACGTCCTCCTCTCCCTCTCTCTCACTCCGAGGCATGGATACGGCATCATCAAGGATGTCGAGGAGCGCACGTCCGGGCGTGTCACGCTCGAGGCCGGGACCCTGTACGCAGCCATCAAGCGCCTCCGCGACGACCGCCTCATTCGCGAGCAAGAGACGCCCGCAGGAGCGGACGCGCGACGCCGCTACTACGGCCTGACGGCCTTCGGAGAAGCGGTCCTCGAAGCAGAGTCGCTTCGGCTAGCCGAGTTGGTCGAGTTTGCGAAAGGGGCTCACATCCTGCCCGCCGCCGACGGAGGGCTTTAGGCGTGGGGGCGCGACTGTACAGGGCACTCGCCCGCATCTTGCCGCGAGCGTTTCGCGAAGAGTTCGGGGACGAGATGTGTCGTGTGGCCGAAGAGCAATGGAGCTCGCAACGCGACGGAGCAGGGCTAGGCGCCGCCTCCGCCTTCTGGTTCCGCCAATCGACAGCGTTGATCGGCGCCGCCGTGCGCCTCAGGGGGCCGGGCAGCAGTCCTGGTGGGAGGATGGAGCGATTCCGCAATGACATCCGGCTCGCTTTTCGGGGGCTACGAAAAAGGCCCGGATTCACGCTGATCACGGTGGGGACGCTCGGCATCGGGATCGGTTCGACCACCGCCATCTTCAGCGCCGTACACACCGTCGTGCTACGCCCCCTACCCTACCTCGAATCCGATCGCGTGGCGGTCATCACCCGAGCGGACGCGGCGACCGGTCTCCGCAGCAGTGGGGTCGCGGCGGCCAACATGGCTGACTTCCGTGAAGCCACCTCGATCTTCAGCGAAATTGCTGTGGCAGAGCCGTGGAGTCTCGACCTCTACGTCGATGGTCGCGCGGAGAGCCTCCGCACCTGGACGGTGAGTCCAGGATTCTTCTCCGCCGTCGGCGCGGAGGCTCTGCTCGGCCGCACTTTCACATCGGCGGACTACGACCAGGGTGATCCGGTCGTCGTCTTGAGTCACCGGACCTGGCAGAACCGCTTCCAGGGGCGACGCAACATCCTGGGGAGTTCCCTTGCTCTCGAAGGGGGGACACGGACGGTCGTCGGAGTCCTCCCTCCCGACTTTCGCTTCCCGGACGCCGGAGAGCTATGGATTCCACGACTCTCTCAGCCCTGGGACGAAGACAGTCGAGCGGCAGACTACATGGCGGGAGTCGGACGAATCAGACCGGGCGCGTCGTGGGAGCAGGCTCGAGCCGAGGCCGGCCGGATCGCAGCTGGACTCGAAGCGACCCATCCGCAAGTGAACTCCGACCTCGCCTACTCGATCCAGCCGTTTCGCGAATACCTCCTCGGATCCGTCCGCACCCCGCTCGCGGTACTCATGGCAAGTGTCCTCCTGGTGCTGCTGATCGCGTGCGCAAATGTCGCCGGCTTGATGCTCGCCAGGGGTAGTATGAGGAGCCGTGACTACGCGATTCGCGGCGCCCTCGGCGCGAGCGGAGGCCGCCTCATGAGCCACGTGACGGCCGAGAGCGTGCTTCTGGCGTCGGCCGGCTGTGCGCTCGGGATCGCCCTGACGTACGGAGGGATTTCCGCAATTAATGCGCTTGGCCCCGAGCATCTTCCACGGATCGATGAACTGGACGTGGACAGGAACGTGCTTGCCTTCGCGGTCCTCGCCTCCGGCCTAAGCGCGCTCTTGTCGGCCCTCTGGCCCTCAGTCCAGCTCTCCCGCCCCGATCTTCGTGCGGTGCTGGGAGAATCTTCGAGAAGCATTACTACAGGACGCTCCGCGGGCAGACTCCGCAGTCAGCTGGTCGTGGCCCAGATCGGAATCACCGTGGTCCTCTTAGCCGGAGCGGGTCTCTTTCTGCGAAGCTTCACGACCCTCCTCGACGAAGACCTCGGCTTCGACCCGTCGAATCGAGTCGCCCTTCAAGTCTTCGCGTACGACTACGAGTCGCCCGAGGAAGCCGCGACCGTGATCTACGAGATGGCCGACGCTATGCGTGCGATCCCTGGCGTCGGGTCTGTGGCCCTGAGCAGTGACGTACCCGGTGCCGCCGACGGTTCCATCGCCCGAATCGACGTGACCTCCCCGGTAGTGATCGAAGACCGCCCGGAGCCGCCGGTGGGACAGGAGCCGATCACGGCCCTCACGCGGATCTCGCCGGAATACCTGAGCGTCATGGGGATCGCTCTGACTCGGGGTCGGGACTTCACCTCATCGGACAGGGACGGCAGCACCCCCGTGGCGATCGTCAATGAAGCCTTCGCCCGACGTCACTTCGGGGACGGGTCAGTCCTCGGCCAACGGGTCACTCTAGGAGACCGCTCGTCGCCGGCCCGCGAGATCGTCGGTGTCGTGGCCGATATCCGACCTCACGGTCACGCCTCTGAGCCGAGACCCGAGACGTTTCTGCCGATCGCCCAGTCGCCGACTGGCTCGGTGCTCTTTCTTGCGCACCATGATCCCGAAGCAGAGTCCACGCTCAGTGCGATGTCCGAGGCGGTTTGGTCAACGAACCCGAGTCAGTCGATCTACGGCCAGGCAACCTTGGAAGACTTGCTCGCTGACTGGTACCGTCAACGACGCTTCAACGTCTCGCTCTTGGGCACCTTCGCCCTGATCGCCACCCTCCTTTCGGCTGTGGGTATCTATGGGCTCGTGAGTTTCTCCGTCGAGCAACGCATGGGCGAGCTAGGCATCCGTCGGGCCCTCGGTGGGAAGGCGACGACCTTGCTCCGGCTCGTGTTAGGAGAAGGCCTCCGACTCGCCCTCGGCGGGCTGGTCTTCGGGTTGGCCGCATCGTGGTACCTCACCCGCTTCGTGCGTGGAATGCTCTACGAAGTCGAGCCATCCGACCCCATCACCTTCGTCGGTCTCACCGCCTTGGTCATGATCGTAGCAGTCGGAGCCGCGGTCGTCCCAGCCTTGCGAGCCATGCAAGTGGACCCTGCAAACGCTCTACGCGCTCGTTGAGATGGCGGATCGCGGACTACGGCACCCAGTCGAATAGCCCCGAGGCAGGCAGTCGGAGCGTCAGACGTCCGCCGCCCGTCGGGCCGCGATCCTTTTCCGGACCGCGGAAGTACTCGTTCCACGCTTCGAAGTGCCATCGACCGTCCGGGGTGCTGAAGCCGATTGTGCCGAGCAGCTCGGGAATCCCCCGGCCCATCTCATCGGAAAAGAAACCACTGTCTTGTTGGAAAGCCACGAAGAGATGAGGGAACCGGCTCCACCCAACCCATTCAGATACCGGAAGCGTGACGGACATCTGGGCTGAGACATAGCCGGAGGCCAAATTAGGGTCACCAAAAGCACCACCCCAAAGTGGTGATCCGAAACGAAGCGCTATCGCGGGCTCCGGCCACCCATGGCCGACACGCAACCTTCCTCCGCTCTGCACCCACGCCTCGGCCATCGGAGTGCCGCCGGAGAGCCCACCGCCCCAGAAGAAGCGGACACCCTCCCCAATCGTGCTCCAGTGGAGAGCCTCGATAGAAAGCGCACCGTCGAGCGCGTGATTCCGCGGGCGTACGCTCGGAACGACGGATCTCCCGGTGAGCCGATGCAGGCCGTTTTGAATCCATTCGGAGGGCTGATCGTGCCCCCACCCGATCTGCGCCGTGAGGCGATACTGAACGCCGTCCCAGCGCGGGGAGGCGCGTGTGGCAGAGTACGTGAGGAAGTTGAAGGCAAGGGTACGGTCGATGCCGTTGTACTGCCCCGGAAACTCGACCTTCCCATTCGGGGTGAACCGATCCATCGACACCCCAAGCACGTCCCCGACGTGCTCATTTGGAATCGTCAGCGCCCCGAAATGCGCGCTCGGCGTCGCGTAGCCTTGGCCCGAAGCGGACTTCGCGAAGATGAGCAACGCCACGCCCAGCAAGCTGACAGCGCGCATTTCGGGGCGAGCTGGGTCTACGACTTCGCCATCGCCCCCTTCACGGCGCCAATGATCGCCATCAGCGCTCCACCGCCCACACCGCCACTCGCGACACTGCCGAGGATGCCCATCAGGTCCATGCTCCCCGCCCCCGTTGCCATCCCGAGCATCCCGAGAAGCTGGCCGCCAATCCCACCGCCCAGGATCCCGACGATCGAGTTGCCGAGCGTACCGAGAGACAGCTTTTTCAGCGCGGCCCCGGCCGCGTTCCCGCCGGCCGCCCCGCTAAGCAACTGCACGATTAGAGGTAGTAGACTTTCCATGGTAACTCCCGCGTGAGTGCGCCCTTCGGGCGAATGAGCGGGAAGCGTAGTGAACGGCTGCCTGGATCGCGAGCACAAGCGCGGGCGAAAGTCGCCGGACTAGTCGGTAGCGTCGGAGGGCCGATCGCCAACCGCTCTACCCGTCAATTCTTCCATGAGCTTCGACAGCCTACGCTCGCGGGTCGAATCCCTCTTCGCGCTCATCACCCAGTGGGTCACTCGTTTGCGGTAGCCCGGAGGGCGCTTCTGCCACGAGGCCCAAGCCACCTTGTCTCCCTGTATACGCCGACGATACTCGGCATCCAGTTCGTGCGGAGTCTCCTGCTCGAAGGAGTACACGCCGGTACGCTCTTCAACTCGCTCGGCGAAAGCCTTCGCTCCCGAAGGCTCCACTCGACCCTCGGCAACGAGTACGCTGTACCGGCCCAGGTTGCGCCGACTCCACACGCTTCCTTTGCGCCGGGGCGTGAATCGGATCGTGTACGCTTCCTCGGAGATTCGCTTCCGGATCCCGTCGATCCAGCCGAAGCACAGCGCCTCGTCTACCGACTCCTCCCAGCTCAAGCTGGGACGGCCGGTTGCCTTCTTCCAGAAGCCGACCCAAAGCGGTCCTCCTCCCCCGGAATGGGCTTCGAGCCAACGCCGAAAGTCGGCTGGCGACTCGAAGTATTGGACATCCGAGGGCTCCATTGGTCCAGCCACGAATCGGCCCCTCCATGAGAGTCTTGTCTGCCCACGCCGAGGCGCCCACTTTGTAGCGCAAAGTGGGTGGACGGCGGTAGCGCCACAACCAACCGAACATGAGAGTCCTTAGCTCGGCCATCAACCAAGTCCCCGCTCGAGCGCGACACGGATTGTGGGCAGCCGGGGCTGGCTTCATCGGCACCGCACTCGTCTTCAGGCCGATCGTGGGAGAGGGTGGGTGGATCGATCACGTCGCACAATCGGGAGCACTTCTCCTCGCCATCGCCACAGCGGTGGAGATCGTGTCTCGAACTCCCCCGGCGAAGTCGTATCGACGGGGCGTCGGTTTCGGATTGGCCGCGCTCCTGGCGCTCGGCTGGGTGAACGCTGCGGTTGGGATCATTGGCTCTGAGAGTAACCCGGCCAACGCAGTGTACCTCGCGGTCTTGGTCGTCGTTCTCATCGGCGCCGTAGCTTCCCGCCTGCGCCCGCGGGGCCTGGCTTCGACCATGCTCGCGAGCGCCATCACCCTCCTTGCCATCGCCTTCCTCGCGAGCGCAGGGCAGCTCCAAGGTGCGCACACCGACCTGTTCGAAGTCATGCGCATCCACGGGATCTTCATCACGCTCTTCCTTGGGGCAGGCGCACTCTTCTCGAGCGCGAGCGAGGAAACCCGCTCACCCGAAGGGTGACTCGATCACATCCTGTGCGGCGCCCGCATACGCTCGCGTCACCCCCTTCTCATTTACCGAAAAGAAGGGGCGATACTCCGACCGCACCGCCGAGACTTTGTGCAGAGCCTCGCCCGGCGACTTTGAAGTCGATTCAAAGAGGTGGGAATCGTCATCATGATCGAGCAACACCCAGACGTGCGCATCGCGTCGCTCGATCAACCAGCGACCGACCACGAGCGACGCCGGCTTTCCGAGGTCAATGAGTCTTCTCCACGCCCATATGGCGTGGTCCCCGCAGTCTCCCATGCGGATCGCCTCAAAGCGTGACGGGTGGAGCCACCTGTCCTCCCCGAGCGATGACCGATCGGATACGTACGTGCACCCTAGAAGCCACAGCTCGATGTCGGTGACACTCTTCACCGGCACGTGACACTCTCCCTCAAGGTACCATCCGAACGGACGTCTCGAGGCTGCTCCGAACATGCTTGCGGGCACGGGGGCAGGCACCGACGACCAGGGATCCCGAGCTCGGCGCAGCCAAGCAGCCACGGATAACGACCATTTCTCACTAGACTCGGACACCGGAGCCTACTCCTCATCTCGGACGACGTCCCCTTGTGACAAACACAGTACGTCCTACGAAGCAGGCTCACGACCCCAGCGGTGGGCCCGGCCACCCGTCGTCACTCAACCCGGCTCATGATCAGTCCACGCCTTTGACGGTGGACTGAGCGCGGCCAATAATGTGCCTGGTTCCCACGGAGGAGGAGGCGGCGATGATGAGGAAGTGGAACACGTTCCTGGCGATCGCGGGCGCGATCATGATGGCACCGGTACTCGGTGGGGCTCAGGCTCCGGCAAACCCTCTGTCCCAGGAAGTCAGGGAGTGGCTGGAGCGGGATCAACTTCGGCGATGGAACCTGCTGGTCGCCGAGGGAGACTCGATCTTCAACGGAGGAAGTTGCGCTCGATGCCACGGCGAGGGAGGCGAGGGCGGTCGCTTCGGTCCCGTACTCAGCGACGACCTCTGGGTCCAAAGCGATGGCTCACTCGAAGAAATCCGCCGCACCATCTTCTGGGGAGTGCGCCGAGAACTCCTCTCCACAGAAGATTGGCGCTTTGAGATGAATCCCGGGGGCGGCCTAGATTTGGAATGGGAGCAGCATGACGCCCTCGCGGCATATGTGTGGAGTCTCTCGAACGATCCGGGCTAGAGAATGTGAAGGAGTGACGCGCGGTACAGTCCTCTCAATACATCGACTCGGCCACGCGCATCAGCTCCTCCGATTCCAGCGACGCGCTCGCTAGAAGAAAGAAGCACGGACCGTCTGCCCAAGCGACGACGGCTGGGGGTCGACCATCCGGATCAGACCCCTCCGGCTCCGGGCCGAGCGGGTACGATCGTCCTTCACAGCCGCCGATCATCACGGGTCGAGGATCCGATCCGTACGGCGTTGCCATCGCTTCCCGAGCATCGCGCACACCCGGGCACGACTGGCTCAACACGAAGGTCCCGAAGTGAGCCTCCAGCGACCTTTCGCGTTGCGGCACATCGCGCATCCGGTGGTCACGAATGAACGCTTGCAGCACCTCCACCGCCGCCCCCAGCGTATGCCTGGGAATCCGCAGCCTAAAGCCCATGAACGCCTCGGCGTCTGCCCACGTCTCGAGGCGGTGAAAGTGTGGCGAATTCGAGCGGCGGGGGTCCGCTGACTCCTCCTCGCCCACAACTACCTCCGACTCGAGGCGCCGAGAAGCGAAACGTCCACCCAGTAGAGATCTTCCCGGCTGGTGTAGATGAAGAAGCGTCCGTCACGGGTAAACTGTGGGCAAAGCTCGTGGCCCTCCGTGTTCACGGATGGCCCAAGTGGCTGGGCCTCGCCCCACTCTCCGTCATCATCGGCCCGGGAAACGTAAAGATCGCCCTGCCCCAAGCCTCCCGGTCGAATCGAGCCGAATACGAGGGTACGTCCATCGCGCGATACCAGGGGGTCGGCCTCATAACGGTCGGAGTTCACGGCGGCCCCGAGCGCACTTGGCTCCGAATATCCTCCAGCCCCAGGCTCGGCTACGTAGATGTCGAAGTCGCGTCTCGCATCGGCGTGCCCCCGATTCGACGCGAAAAAGATCCTGCCTAGTTCGTCGAACGACACGAAGTATTCGTCGAATCGGGAATTGATCGGCGAACCGAGGTTCATCGGCTCGCTCCACCCGTCGCCAGAACGGTCGATGTACCAGATGTCGTAGTCCGTTGGCTCCGTGTCGCCAGGCCGGTGCGGTCGGTCGGAGATGAAGTAGAGACGTCGCTCGTCGTGCGACAGCATGGGGTCTCCGAATGTGAAGCGTGGATGACTCAAGACCCGCTCATGACGAACGGCTCCGTCGGAGCCTCGGACCGCAACCCGAATCTCGGCCCGGGCCCCGATTGCGACTCCGTAGTAGAGTCGAGTCCCGTCCGCGGTTGGAGCGGCGCAATACTCGTATCGGTTCACCAACGAAACCACACCCGGCGCGAGCACTTCTGGCTCGAGGCCAGGACGCGAGAACTCGAGCAGAGCGGGCTGCGCTCGTACTTCGGCTGCGGTGGCCGTGAGCAGGCTACCGATCAGGCCCAGGACCGGAAGTCTCATCGAGAGGATCCGTGCGTGCATGGGTCAGCGGTCCGGCGAGCGGGCCCACGCCAACGCCCTTTCTTGTGTGCGACGAACAAAGTCTGCCTTACCGCTCTGGTACTGGTCACGATCCTCGGCGTGCACGGCCGCGAGGGCCCGCTTCAGCTCCCCGTACTCACCAGCGACATTCGGGTGGCGACGGAGGTAGTCGCGGAAGGCGATGTGACGTGCGATTGCGGGATGACCGACTGCGAAGGCGTGCACGTGTACCTTCGGCCCCTCTCCCGCGCCGCGGCTGAAGTAACGCCGGCCTTCGATACCGTACTCGCCTCGAGCCTCGAAGCCCCGGGCCTCCAGTGCCGGCGTGGCCGCAGCGACCAGGTCGAGAGTGCTCACCTCCACGAGAATGTCGATCACGGGTTTCGATGCGAGGCCGGGAACACTGGTACTCCCCACGTGATGCACGCCGGCGTGGGTCGGATCAAGGGTGACGAAGAGCTCCCCCCGAGCTCGTTGGAACCACGTTGGCCACTCCGGGTCGTAGTCGACGACCTCTACCATTTTGCACACGGTCAATCCAACACCATTCCCTTCGTGAGAGCAAACGGTTGACTCAGACCCACCCATTGCGCGAAGCTATGTGCAGGCGCAAATAGCGCCGATTTGGAACGATGTGGGCGATGGTCTCATTGTTGGAGGCCAGCGCCCATTGTGATTTGTGGCCACAGTGGCTGCATGTAACAGCAGTATCAGGATGTACGCTACGTGCGACACCCTTGCTGCGCGACCGAGGAGCGCAACGAATGCGTACTACGGGAACCGTGAAGTGGTTCAACGATCAGAAAGGTTTTGGATTCATCACCCCGGCGGACGGTAGCAAAGATTGCTTCGTCCACCACAGCGCCATTCAGGCCGAAGGGTTCAAGACCCTCGCCGAAGGTGCCACCGTCGAGTTCGACGTGGTTCAGGGCGCCAAAGGCCCAGCGGCGGAGAATGTCGTCGCCGTCTGACCGCTTCCTGAAGTAGGAACGGTAGAGGCCGCCCCGACTCCGGGGCGGCCTCTTTTTTTTTCAGGGTAGACCTCTACGCCTGCCCCGGCTCCGCCCCACTACCTTGTTGTAAAACGTTGGAGGTCGCGGCGAAGTACGACGGTGCATCTCGCTCTGTGAACTTAAGCTCGAGAAGCCGGCTTCCGTCCGACACCTTCCCTAAGACACGCACGACTTCCGCGACTCCCTCTACCGTGCGGACTGTGTCGCCGACCGCGGGTGTCGTTTGGCTGACCTGCCACTCTTCTTCTTCGTGCCCCTCGATGCGGAGCTCTTCGCGCCGAGTACGGGACGTGTTACCTGCTGCCATCAGTGGAGCACCCCTTCGAAAGCATGCGCGCGTAATCGATCGTCGTCCACGAGACGAGTCCCGGAACGACAAAGGGCGTGAGATCCAAGAACGAGGATCTCCGCCCTTACAATCGTTCGCCGCCGCACGGTGGGCGGCCCAGCTAGACTCGCGGGTGCATGACGTGTCGTCAAGCGAGCCTTCAGCGGCGCTCGTTCTTCAGGCCCCGGCGACCGGCAGCCTTGGCCATCCCAGTAAGGCATGCGCCGAGAAGCGCGCCAAACACGCCGAACAAGGCGACCGCAGGTAGACGATACCTGATGTCGACGGATCCGGTCAGTAGTAGGTCCAGCGCAACGGGGACGAACGCTGCCACCGGGACCGCCGTAGCGGACGCCCGAAGGAAGCTGATCTCGTCGATCGACTGGCCACCTGAGGTCAGCGCAAGAATGAGCCCGAAACCTCCGGCAGAGACGAGACCAATGGAGGTCCCAAGCGCGGCGGCGAACCCGATCGCGAAAGCGGTGGGCGTGGCGCCGGTGAGGACGGACGCCAGGGTGGTCGCGAGAGTCATCAGCATCCCTCCCATCACCCCACCGAGCATCGCGATCGCAAAGAAACCCCTAAGACGTCGAAGTCCCGGACTCATCTCTCTCTCCTTCGGTGACGATGTAGAATTCTTCCGCTCGGCCCCCACCATGCAAGCTACCCACCGAGGGCTGCTCTCGGCCTCCATCTGGCCGGGCTGCCACTATCTTCCGACATGACCCTCCCTGCCAGTGCTCCATGGTGCGGACACCACCCCACCGACATCCCCGACCTGCTCGGTGAGACCTCCGGATGGTGGGTCTGCGGTGGATGGGCCGTCGACCTGTGGGCGGGACGACAGACTCGTCCCCATGGCGACACCGATATCGGGTGCTATCGCGACGAGGTGTGCGCTCTCCTCACCCATATTCGCGACTGGCGCATCTACGAGGCGCGGGAGGGGGATTTGACGTTGTTGGAATCCCCCGAACGCATCCGGAGCGAGGTCAACAGTCTCTGGTGTCACCGACCCGGAGCGCGAGAGTGGGATCTGCAGATCATGCTTGAAGTACGACGCAACGGGCGGTGGCTCTACCGGAGGGATTCACGAGTCTCCCGACCGCACTCGGCCATATGCTCGCTGACGGAGCCAGGTCTCCCCACTCTGTTGCCAGAGATCCAGCTCCTGTACAAGGCTGCGAAACCGAGAGCGCGCGATCATGCCGACTGGGCGCTCTTGGCTCCAATACTTACCCCGTCCGCTGTAGCCTGGCTCGACGAAGCCCTGTCCGTGGCCCATCCGCAGGCTGATTGGCTAGAGCAGCTAAGGGGCTAATCGGTGCGGGGCGACCGTGCTCGTACTCCATAGGCGCGCAACGCGGCTTCAACCTGCCCTTCCTCCGTCGTCCCAGGGACAAGGCGGTAACTCGGAGCGAGAATTGGAGCTACTTGGGTCACCTCCACCTCGATCACGCTATGAATCGGGAACAGACCCTTGGTCATGACCACGAGGGGCTCACATAGCGAGTCAAAGCGGGAGTCAGACCGAAGCACGTTCTCCGCCCGACCGAGCAACTTGTACCCTTTCTGGCGAAACACATCGATGACGCTCACGCAGACGTTCGGATTCTTTCTGATGTTCCGGACGCTGCCAGGGGACGCAATGTTGGCGATCACCAACTGGGTCGCCCCACGTGCGGCAAAGATCTCTTTCGGAGACACGCTCGGGCGCCCCTCGGCATCGGCCGTCGCCAACCAGCACAGCACACTCCGCTCGACGCAGCGGAGCACCGCTTCGTCCATCATGCGGTCCTCCCGAGCAACGCGCGCACCCGTTCGCGAACCCGAGGAACCACCTCTGCTTCAAACCAAGGATGTCGCTTGAACCAGGCTACGTTTCGTGGACTCGGATGCGGAAGCGGGACCAGCTCCGGCCACCACTCCTCCCAACGTTGGACCGCATCCGTCACGGACGACGCTTCTGGCAGGTGGTACCGCTGAGCATACGCACCCAAGACGACGGTCAGCTGTACGTGAGTCAAGGCGTCCAGCACTTGAGATCGCCACTTCGGTGCACACTCTGGGCGCGGCGGCTTGTCTCCGCTCGATCCACTTCCAGGATAGCAGAAGCCCATCGGCACGATCGCGACCCGCTTGGGATCATAGAACTCCTCTTCCGTGACGCCCATCCACCTCCTCAGTCGATCACCGCTCGGATCCTGAAACGGAACCCCGGACTCGTGAACCCGTCGACCAGGAGCCTGACCTGCGATCAAGATCGTCGACTGCCCATCCGCTTGTAGGACTGGCCGCGGCCCTGCGGGGAGAGAATCCGCGCAGATCGCGCAGGCTCGAATCTCGTTGAGGAGCGGTTCTAATCGCATGAGAGGGTCTGGAAACGGTGCTCGCGTAGGGTGCGCCTAGGCTCAGCAATCTGCCATGGATCTGTACTCACATCCCACCTCCTTGTCCGTACGACGCTTTCGCGTGACGCCTCGGGATCGTGGTGGGCGGGCGTCGCTCACCCCACCGTCAAGCGTACTAGCTGAACCGGAAAGACGTGCACGGTACCTGATGGACCTCAGCTGCGCACCTGTCCCACCAGTCCTCGCTGATGTCACGAGCTACCGGGAGCCATTCGTCCTCCTTGAGACGCCCGGCCATCGATCCCGGACGTGCTGCCATGGGATGCGCGTCCACCCGGAGTCATCGTTTCGGGAACGTTACCTCGATCCCGATAGGGGGCACCAAGAATGACCATGAAGTGGAATCTGGACCACGAAGGCACAGCAGTCGGCGGCTTCGATGTCGTTGCATACCATGAGCGCAACCAGGCGGTCAGAGGCAGTCGGGCGCACCAAGTGCGGCACGGCAGCGCAACCTTTTGGTTCTCGTCAGACGAGCACATGAGGATGTTCCGTGAGTCCCCCGAGACGTACCTCCCCAAGTACGGCGGCTTCTGCGCGTTCGCAGTGGCCGCAAAAGGTGTCACTGCCCCCAGTGACCCTAGGACGTTCAAGATCCGGAACGGAGAACTTCTTCTCTTCTATAACGATTTCCATGAAGGAGAACCACTGAACACCTCCGTTCTATGGAATAAAGATGAGATCTCATTCGCGGCCGCGGCCGACGAGAATTGGGCCCGTATCTCGGACTAGCTGAATGGACGTGATGACCGACGTCCTCCACACGATGCGCCTTCGGGGGACCGCGTACTTCCACGCGGTCTTCCGAGCGCCGTGGGGAATGGACCTCAACGGGGGAAGCGTCGCGAACTTCCACCTAGTCACAGAGGGACGGTGTTGGGTACAGGCTCGCGCGCCCGACGGCGGATTCTGGCTGAACGAAGGAGATGTCGTCGTCTTCCCACACGGGCACGCCCACTCCCTCGGCGCGAACCCGGCATCTGAAACCGTGCCCGCGGCTGAACTGATGGTGCGACTGGGAACCCATGCTCATGTTGCGCACGGTGCATGCGGAGGCACAACCGAGTGCACGCGCTTAGTATGCGGTCACTTCGAACGGAGTCCGCACTCCAGGCATCCACTCCTGTCCTCATTGCCCGCTATGATGCACATCCGCGGTCGCCGTGACGGGGCTGCGCCATGGCAGCGCGCCGCGACGGATCTCGCCGATCCTGTCGAGCCCACCGTCGCGGTAGGACACGCTGCGGTCGCGGATCGGCTAGCTGAGATCCTCCTGATTCGCGTGCTTGACGCCTGGGTGCTTCAAGAAGGGCTGACCGATGGCTTCATAGGCGCTCTGCGTGACCCGCGGCTTTGTCCCGTTTTGGAGGCGATCCATAGCGAGCCGGACCGAAGTTGGACGCTAGAGATCCTGGCCAAACGGGCGGGTATGTCACGTTCTACGCTATCATCACGATTCCAGAGGAGCTTAGGCGTCCCCCCGATGAAGTACCTCACGTCATGGCGTCTTGAGCGCGCCCGGGCGGCCCTCTCCTCGGGTGAGGCGTCGATAGCCCGAGTCGCTCGGTCTTCGGGGTACGCCGACGAGTTCTCATTCAGTCGCGCGTTCAAACGGGAGTTCGGCGTGTCTCCCTCCACGGTTCGCCCCGAGTCGTCCTAGGCTACGTCGCCGTCTGAACCGACGCCGCGCCGGACTCCAGTCGGCGCACAATCAGTCCCTGGAGCACCTGGATGACTCCCCCAGACAACAAGTAGAGCGCAAAGCCCGACGACAGTACGAGCGCCATCGTTCCTGTAATCGCTACCGGAATCCACAACATCCGTGGCGACTGACCTGCCGAGGCTCCGACCCAAGCACCTCCGAAGGCGACCAGGCTCGCCAACAGTGCGAGACCCACGTCCGGCCGGGCGAGGTTTACGATCCATAGAAATCCCTGTCCTACTCCGAGATCAGAGGTTGCGCTCCTCACGGCATGGTACACGCCAATTAGTACCGGACTCTGCACGAGTGCGCCCCGGATCACCCCTCCGCCCAGTGGGCTAACGCCGTGGGCTCGATACAGAGCCAGTGTCTCTTCTGCGAGACGCGTAGGGTTGTCGGCCCACTCATCCCGCTCGACTCGAGGTGCAAGCCTACGTAGCTCACGCGCACTTCGGCGCGCACGCACCGCCATCCGCACACTCAGGGGGAGCAGCGCTAAGCGGACCAGCAACGAGAACGACACGATCGCCGCGCCGAGCTGGCCCCCGTAAAACTGGGTGAGCGTAAAGAGCCCGGCCTGAAACAGTTCGAGGAAGAGGGACCAAAGTGCGCTCATGGCTTGGCTCCATAGAGAGTTGAGCTCCTAGCACCTCGTACGTCGCCACGCGCTCTCTCCTTCACACACCTCGCGGCGGCATCCGGTGGATCAGTCGCTCCGCTCGGGAGCCACGGCAAACTGAATCAGATTCGCGCAGTGTGTGCAAACGAGGGTCGTGACCTGCCGGTCGAAGGTAAGCCACGGAGCGGTGTGCCCCGAGAGGAAAGGCCTTCGGAAAGCCCGATCCCGAACCTCGAGAAACTCTCCGCCGGAACACACCGGACACTGAATCGGGTCGCCCTTGGCATAGTACTCACCGGGCCCATTGTGCTGGACCGCGGCTTTGGACGCTCTCGCCAGCCTCTTGAAAAAAGACATCTATTCCCTGCCGTAGTCGGACTGCCCAGCTTCTCGGACATCCTCATCGGTCGGTGTGTACACCTCCTAAGGACCAAAGAGGTCGCCCAACGCACCGAGCGCAGTGGCGTTGTAGTACAAGTCGAACGACAGCCATACGAGTCCACCAGCGGCAAGCACTTGGGTCCTACGATTCAAGAGGCACACCCAAGCCGTACCTGAGAGGATCAGCCCATACACCGCATATCCCTCGGGTATCGGCCGTATCCCTGTTGCTGCCTTGAGCATCGTATCTCCCACGTCGACCATCCCGGCCAGCACTAGCAGTCCGAAGAACCACACACGGTTTTCCAGGAAGTGGGCCTTGAAATCGAAGCCTGGGTCAAGTCGGCGCGGATAGATGACGACCGCCATCAAGAACAGAGTGACGGCATAGCCGATCAGGACGAGGAAGATCCCGTAACTCCACTCGGCAAGCTCGCCCCACGTGAAGTAGTTCCACCAAAATGAGAGGTGGAAGTGCAAGATGTTGATCGACCACACGGTGTGGACCCAGTAGAGCTTGAGTTCCCGCCGCTCCTGGATGGTCTCACCGAAGCCGAGGAGGATGTGGGCTACCCCGAGGCCGAGAACGATAGAGATGAACACCGCCACGAACTCGAACTGACTCAGGTTGTCCTCCTCCGCAGGCAGGGTGTTCCTCGAGGCTGAGTCTTATCAGCGCTGATCTCTCGTCGCCAGCGCGGGCCGGTCGCAGCGTCCCAAGCCCCATGTCCGCGACAGGACTCTATAGATGGGTCGCATAATAATCGCGCGCCCTAGATCCAGCGTCTTACAGACCGCCTATACCGCAGATACTCCTCGCCAAACTTCCGTTCGAGATACTCCTCTTCGGGGACGATCGCGAAGCGGTGAATAAGTGCCGCGGCGACCGGCGTGAGGAGTACGATCCAGGCATTGGATAGTACGACGGCAAGGCCTAGGCATACGAGAACCATCTGGAGGTACATCGGGTTACGCGTGAAGCGGAACGGGCCGTCCACGAGGATCTCCGGTGTCGGCTTCCAAGGCAGTTCGCTCTGTCCGGACTTGCGGAAGAGAATGACTGACCCCAGTCCGAGTCCGAGCAGGGCCGCGACGATGACGGTGCCGCCGACCCAGTATCGAGCTGGTGCAGGTAGGTCGAGGTGGACCGGCCACGCCCGCTGCAGAACCACACCCGCCAAAACTGCGACGAGCGGATACAGCGGGGGCGGGACCCTTACCCTGGCCCCGTCGGTCTCACTTCGTGTCATGGTCGTCCCGATGAGATCCCTTCTCGCGCGCGCCAATCAGAGATGACGGGTGGATCCGGCGCTCGTCTCGCAACTGCTACCGTGCCCGACGCCAACACCGCTGTCACAACGCCGTAGGAGATCGACCCGGCCACCAGCGCGGGCACGACGACGGAAAGCGGCACCGCGCTGCCGACCACCAACCAACCCACCACGTTCAGACCAAGTGTAAGTCCAGCCCCAGCCAGAAAGCCAAGGCCGGCCGCCCGCTTGATAGACAATTCATCCAGGGTGCGGTCGCCGTGCAACAGGGTCAGGACCGAACCGAAGCCCGCGCCGAGCATGAAGCCGATCGTGCCCATAGCTACACCGCTGAATCCGGCGATGAGCATGGGCAAGCCTCCGAACAATCCGGCCAATGCCCCGCCAACAATCCCGAACAGCCCAGCGGCGGAGCCCCAAATCGCACCCAACCCGAGAGCGCCTCTCACTCTCCTCCACCACGGTGGCATCTCCCCCTCCTTCGCAGCTACTCAACCGACTCGAGCCCCGTGCCGATCGCCTTAACGAGGCTGATACCCTACCCCTGGATCGCACGAGAGGTTGCCCTTCAGTGTCTTTTTCCTCGAGCGGCTTCGCTAATCCGTGGGTCGCTCTTGGCCGACGCGGGCGTGGCGTGACCCTTGCACCGTACTGACGAGTAAGCAAAGGAGGGACCGTGGGCGGGTCAGCCTACATCCGCACAATCCGAAGCCGAATCGGGCACAAGCTCCTACTCTTGCCCGCGGTTGCGATCGTCGTGCGGGACATCGAACGCCGGGTTCTACACGTCCAAGCGCAGGCGAGCTCTCGATGGGGACTGCCGGCGGGGGGCATCGAACCGGGTGAAAGCCCGCTAAGCGCGGCGCGACGAGAGCTGGCCGAAGAGACTGGAT
This sequence comes from Longimicrobiales bacterium, assembly GCA_965223235.1. GTDB lineage: Bacteria > Gemmatimonadota > Gemmatimonadetes > Longimicrobiales > Gaopeijiaceae > UBA2589. The sequence continues at coordinate 40,849 of CBDCVV010000012.1, read as the reverse complement.
TGCGCGGCATCGACCTTCAGTTGATCGGAAGCTGTGGCGGTGAAGCGTTCCGCCAGGAGTACGCGAATGGGGACCAGGTAGAGTACTCGATCTTTCTCTTCGGCGGCTCCGTGGCGGAGGCGTCGCCACTCCTCCCACCGGATCACGAGGAGGTTCGTGCGGCAGCGTACTTCGCTCGCGAAGAGGCGCCTGTTCTGCCCTTCCCCTACCCGCCGAAGCTGGTTTGGGGTGATGCACGCTCGTGTCTCGCTTAGCGGTGGAGCCCGCTACCTCGGTTCCGGTATGCCGTGCATGTACATTGCGCGGAGGAGCAACTGTACCGGCCTTTCGCCGCTTGGCTTCGGCCTGCGTGATCCCGGGACCTCAACGATTGGTGGCACCGGAGGTGATCCAATTCCGAATGTTGCCTAGGTCGATGCTGTCGAGGGGTTCTGACCCGAGGGGCATGGGCAGACCAACTTTCTGACGCCCCTCCAGCTTGATGACCAGGTAGCTACTGTCAGGCACTCCCGGTAGCACCAGTAGAAAAGGTTCCGATGCTGCCCTCGGCCCGACCAAGGCTCGATAGTTCGCCGCCGCGTCCTCGGTCAACACTAGGCTCGCCCTTCCCCCGGGCGAGCCGTGGCAGTTGTGCCCTGAGCATCCGCGCCGCTGAAGAATCTCGTCTACCACCCCTGTGAACGACGGATCAGCGGAGAGCTCGCGACCATCGGGGAAGAGGTCTACCTCCTTCTCCGATACCCGGAACGGCGTTTCGGAACAACCGATGAGAACGGTGGTCAGGGCGAAGAGTATTTTGTGGATAGTCGGCCTACTGCACGGTGAAACGCGGTCCAAAGCCAAAGGCTCGGGACCGACATGGGGTTCCTTTTGAGTGACCCAGCGGACCCCGGACGGCCGTTCGCTTTCCCCGTCCCGTCGGCCGTTGGGTCAACGCCGAGCGTTAGGTCCTGGCCGACCTGCCTCGGTGCGCGCTCCGAGACATTCGCATTCGAATCCGCCCTCCAGCACGTCGACGTGGCCCTCTACGTCGGGGCCTTCAAGGCCGCGACAGGAGAACACACCCAATAGCAATTCATTTCGCGCTTCGAGGCGCAGCACACAGTCGGTCGACGTCGTTCCGTTGGCGAATACGCCCCCGCGGCCATCATGCCACCATATGGCCCAGGTCTGTCCCCCTGGACAGGGCTGGCCGCGAGCCAACATCGGACTGAAGGTCTGCGGCACCGTGATGTTGCAAACATCGATGTCTAGATGCGGGCCACCCTGACCATCATCACGTGGCTCCTCGGCCAGCCGGATCCAAACCATCGACCCCGATGTGGTGCGGCAAGACACGAGGTTGCCCGGAGTAGCGTACCTCAGCTCGATGGAACGGTCTCCTGAAGACACGGTGAAGTGAGCCTTACCTTCGACCTCCACCGATTCACTCGGGCAGACGTTCACCCTCTCCAGAGCCATCGGCGAGGAAGACAAACTCAATCCCACGAGCGTAACGGCCCAGTGCAGCATGCCTCCTCCTCCGAATCAATCACCGTCGCCCAACGTAGTGGGATGTTGCTGCATCCCAGGCCTCGCCACCAGCCCCAGGACTGCAAGTCTCGCGGGGTGCCCGCTGACCCGCCCAACTACTCTGCACGAGTGCCCCCCTCGGGTGCATCTGGATCGGTCCGACCCGAAGATCTCACTCACGGGGCGGTCAGCAAGCGCCACGAGTTGGTGGTACCAGACTGAGGGATCAGGTGTGGCGCTGTCCAAGCGCGAAGCCCTACGAACCCTGTGGCCGACGGACCCCCGCCCGAGGAAGCAGATACAGCAGGGCAGCGACACCCGTTCCCGCAACAACCCCCGCAGCCGTGTAGCCGACGGTAAGCGCAACAGGGTCGAAGACCACTTCACTGTTTGCCGCGATTGCAAACCCGACTAGACCGATCGTCAAGCCGATTCCAGCCCCGATCAAGGCACCCCGCCCGGCGGCACTCCCGAAGTTGCTCCCTGCGAACGAGACCGGCGAAGGTGTGGTGGAGTCTCCCGACCAGGGTGTCACGAAAAGGGGTACGGACCTCAGCCTAGGCTGGAGAGGTAGCGAGCTCGGCGAAGCCGGCTGGGCGGCTACAGGCGTCGGCCTGAGTACCCCCAGCGCTAGAACCAGCACCAGCGACACGCGCGCCTTCAGACGGCCGGGGGTTCTGATGTCGCTGCCGCGAGTGCGATCGAATGAAGATTGCATCAAGTCCTGCTCCAAGGTCGAGGTCGACGGGAGTGAACAGTCGTGCTCGATCGACGTACACGGCATACGTCGAACTACGTAGCAATGACACAGAGTTCTGCAGCGACTCGAGGTCTGCCCAATGCATCGCTGTCCATCACCCAGTCGCCTACCTCGCGCGAAGGCCCACGGTCTAGCGCTCTTGGGCTGGATCGAGACAGTCGTTTGCCACGTCCTAGCCTCCTGGTGATGTTCCGAGCGCCTACCCGGGGCACGTCCAATTCTCGAGAGCACCGTGATTCATGACTATCCTGACATCGCTACTCGACTTCGCCGCAATCGCGACCCTGGCGACGGGCCCGGGCTGGTCTCCGGACCCGCTGATCGGCGCATGGAGCGGTCAGGATTCCCGCGATGGCCGGGCCATCGAAGTCGTGGTGATCTTCACCGCCGCGCACCAAGTGGCCGTCTGGTTCGATCCAGTCGATGGGGAGGTCGTGCACACCAACGGCGGGTTGTGGAGTCGCTCAGGCACGCGTGTGACCGAGATCGTCGAGTTCGATTCGGATAATCCGGGGCGCGTGGGTTCGAGCGTCTCCTTCGACGTCGACCTTTCGGACACAGAGTTGTCCATCGTTGGTTCTGATATGCGGCTAACTCGCGTTGACGGGGGCGACCAAGGCCGACTAGAGGGAGCGTGGCTCTTGTTTGAGCGTTTGGAGGCGGGGCGCTGGATAGCGAGTGAGTCCTCGCTCAGGACGGTTCGGCTGATGTCCGGTGAGCGCTTCCAGCAGGTCGTATACGACCCCGAGAGCGGACGACTGGTGTCGACTCTGGGAGGGACCTACGTCACCGGACGTGACGAACTTGTGGAGACCGTGGAGTTTCGACGCTCACCTCCCAACGCAGGCGGCCCGCAGGTCCGATACTCGCTTCGGCAAGATGCCGGGAACTGGTGGCAGACCTCTGATGGGGTGGGGTGGGCCTGGCGGCCACGGCCGCAGGGAGGGGCGGTGAACCGTTGGATCGACCCCTCTGAGGGACCCAGGGCGACGGCCTCAACTGCCAAGCCTGGTAGCTGAGAAGCCGCGAGAGCTGCCTGACCGACCGCCAGCTTGACCGGGTTGTCGAGAAGGCAGACTAGCGTAGGCGGAAGCCTATCGAGAAGCGTACTCCATGGGTGTTTCGGTGGGTTGACCCGACCCCGGTGTACGTGAGGGTCTCGAGCTGGTCTGCGCCGATGCGGCGCAACTCATAGCCGAGCTCAACACTTCCGCGAGCACCCACCGAGTGCATGACGCCGAGGCCACCACCGACCATGGGGTGAATGTCGCCCGACCGATATCGATGCCCACCCCCGAAACCTTCAGCGTAGATGCCCCAGCCATGGGGTTCGGATTGCATCCGGAGTCCAACCCCCAGGCTTACCCCGTCGGCGGTACACGGCGACACCCGCGCAGCGCCGAGACAGTCCAGACCCTCGTCCACGCCGCGGACGATACCAAGTCCGGAGAGCCGATCCATCAGCGGCACATCGAGATCGAAACCTAGTGAGGCACCATGGACAACCAGCAGGCCGCCTCGAAGCGTGGGCGGCGCTCCCCACTGAGCGTGGGCGGGGCCGCACCACGATGCGAGCAGCAGCAAGCCCGCCATCGCCGAAGGTGCAAGATTGAGCACTACGGGCATCTTCAGTCCATCCAACGGTCAGCTAGAAACGCGCTGCCCGGTCGCCTTCACAACGTCGAGCTGAGCCTCGCCGCTGCCCTTGATCGGTCCGCTTGGATTGTTCGCCGCCGGCAACGCTTCCGCAGCTTGCGCAAACCGCACCGTCCCGATCGATGTCGCAGCCCCGAGGACCCCAGCGATACCTGCAGCCCACGCCATCGCTACGGGAAACGGGACACCCAGCAGCGACGCCACCGCCGGTAGGAAGCCGAAGATCGGGGCCATCGCGGCTCCGAACACGCCGCCGAGCAAGCCGAGTATGGGAACGTTGAGGTCCTCCAACCGGCGTCCGGGAGAAAGAGCTAGGTACGTCGACACCGCACCGCCCGCGACGAACCCCATTCCGGCAAGGGTTCCGACAATCCGCGGAGCAAGCGGAAGCAACCCGAACATCTCCCCCAGTCCTAATACCTGAAGTATCGCGATTACCGGTACGGACGCGGTCGCCCAGGCAACTCCCCACAGTACAGCGTTGCCCACCGCACCTCTGAGTCGCTTCCACCACTTACTCATGCTACCCCCGGATCCTTGATCTACCGAGCACGATCGATACGTCTCTTTGCTGATAGACCACCGGCGCGAGAGTGTTTCCGGTCGACGACTCGGGGCTCTACCTGAGACACAGAGAGCTGACTATCCGCGGCCGGTACCAGACTCACTTCCTGGGCACCCGCTGACTGTAAGCATTCCACGTTGGCTGCCCCCCCAGGGTTGCGCTTACTCCCACGCTTACGAGACCACCTCGCAACCATCGGCGTAGAGCCGGCAGGCCGCCGACACCGCCCGGTGAGCCGCAGCATCGTCGGAGAAGCCGGAGCGAAAGCCCTCCCAGCCCGCGCGGTAGAAGTCAGCGTAGTGCCCACCTAGGCTTCCCTGCCCCCGAGCGTAGAGCTCGTGCACGATGCCGGTCCGATTCAGCGACCAGGCTTGGTACGGTGGGACGCCCAGCCGAGTCAGTAGACGAGGTCCGGCCGGTGCAACCCTGAACGTCAGGCTCGAGACCACCTGCCACAGCAGCCTCCCGGGGCGGTCGATGATCTTCCCGGCCAACTCGTGCTGGACGAAGGTGGCGTCCGCCAGGAACCGTTCAACGTCCGACGGCCCCACGCCCGAGTATGCGGACTCCGTCCCACCCTGATACTCGCGCCCAAAGAGCGTGCGCACGGAGCCGGAGGGAGACGGGAGGTAGCCTGCGAGCTCCTCGAGGCGCTCGAGAAAGAAGAGCTGGGGTCGAGGGGTGTGTCTCGGACGTGGAAACCGGCGTCTGTAGCCCTCCAGCGCAACTCGTGCCACCTCAAATGCGAAGTCAACGGAATGCACAACTGAATCGGCATCGGTTGTAAGTCGGACGTGAATGTCGACGTCGCTCAACTCAGGTACGTAGTCGATCTCCGAGTCCCACGGCCGGTTCGAGGACCCCTTCAAATAGACGCCCCCGATCGAGCCGTCCGTCGAGACCTCCAACAGCGCGGCAAGGTAAGCGTCCGCCATCCCCCAGACCTCGAGCCGTAGCTCCTCAGCGAGCGCATCGTCCATAGGTGGCAGATCCACGACTCGACTTCCTCCCGGCGACACCAAACGTCTCGGAGTTCTACTGCCGGGGTGGCCTCCTGACAAACAGTGGCGCTAGCCGAGGAAGACTCGGTAATCCCCGGATTGCAGCGATTCCTCGTTGAGTCGGCTGATGGCAAGGCTGTGGGACGGTACCATAGGCGTGAGCACCCTTGCGCAGGGGCACCGGGTGCGCCCGACATGGGGACTTCGAGACTCGTCTCGTGAACGCCAACGGCGGCATCTGATGGTAGGTCTCCTGACTCACCTGTTGACCGCCTCTCTTGCCAGTCACCCGCCGCCGCTCAGGCGGGCATCCTGAATCGGAGACACGATGTGTTGCCATTTGGAGACGCCCCGCCGGTAGCCCCCGGCGAATGATGCCGGCAAAATGTGCCTCTTCGGAGGCCATGGTTGTGGCACGCTCCTTTCAAACGAAAGGACTGGATGGTGACCACTTCAAACGGGAGAATCGATGACAAGGCGAGGCTTCATAGCCCTCCTTCTCACACCGGCGTCGGGCTCTTGCGCCCCGCTCGGCTCAGTTCCGGCTGGCGCCAGGCCTATTCGACTTTCTGAAGCCCATCGGCGAGCGCTCGCCCGCGCACGAAGACGACGCAGAAGAAGACGCCTTCGGCGGCTACATGGTATCGGTCTAGATCAGTGACATTCTGGAGGTCGTAGGGGCTCTGCGGTGAAGTGAGCTCGGAGCCTCCCTTCTCGTTCACTCGATGTCAGCCACGCCAGCCAGTCTCGCGAGCTCGGTTATGTGCAGGCCAGCACAATCCACGACCGGAAAGTCGAGCTCTGCTCCATCCATCACCACGATAAGATCGGTACCACCGAGCAGTACAGCCTCGACATCCTGCGATCGCACCATCTCCCTCCCAGCATCGACGAGAGTCTCTCGACTGACCGGATCCGGAGCGCCCGCCATCGCAACCGAGACGTATGCCTCGTGAACGGCGTCGAGAGCTGGGCCTGAGGGTGCGACCACCTCTGCCGACGTGATCCCTCCGAACAGTCGGGTGGTCATGGTGCCGCGCGTACCGAGCACACCAACTCGGGAGTATCCTGCCTTCGAGAGAGCGCTCGAGATTGTCTCCAGGATGTTGCACACCGGAAGCGGGGATTCTCGCCTGAACTCCTCAACGCAGAAGTGACCGCTGATCGACGTGATCGCCATGACGTCCGCACCTGCATCCAGAAGACGCCCTGCCAAGACCCCGTAGATCTCGACTTGAGCCTCGACCGCGCCCGCATCCATGTTCGCCAACAACGTGGGCGAGTCCGCGTGAACGATCGTCGCGTCTAGCGGTTGGCCTCGAGCACGGAATCGTGAAATCAACTGGCGATAATAGTAGTCCGTCGCGGCCGGCCCAATCCCACCCACCAATCCCAGATGCATTCTGCTCCCGCTCCCTTCCCAACCCTAGAGTTGGCACCTAGCGACCCGGAGTTCTACTGCAGCGGCTAGCAGCTGACAAGCCGCAAAAGCTACCGGCCCCACCCTTCAAGCCTACCCGGACTGTAGAAGTCCTTGTTGGCTGGTGCCCCGGGTACGGTCACCCGCCATCGCCGACGTTGTGCGTCAGAAGTGACGCCGCGATCCGGACGAAATAGAGTCCAAGCATGGCTACCATGAAGAATAGTGACACGCCGTACGCAACCTGGAGATCCACGAGGGAGGGGGCGGCCTGAGCAACTAGCAGAACGCCGAGGCCTGCGATCCCCATGAGGTAGAGGGCGAGGGAGCCCGCGCGGCTGTAGCCCGCCAAGTCTGCAACGCGCGCGTCTCGGTTTCGGCGCACATGGAGGACGAACAGACTGACATAGAAACCAGTGAGAATCCCCGCGCTTATTCGCCACGGCCATTGGGTGCCGTCACTAGCGTGCGTCAGAAGCATCGGGAGCAACGCAGCCAAGACCACACATACTCCGATCTCAACCAGATTTCGCAGGCGAAGACGATCGAGGCGCATGTCCGCGTGACTCGGCGCCACGCCAAGAGCCGACACGATCGCCGCGAATCCCGTGAATCCGACCGCCACCTCAGCGTAAAGAGTCAAAAGATCGGTCATCGGGCTCCAGGAAAGTATGCGCACCAGCTAGCGACTCGGAGTTCTACTGCAGCGCCTGGTAGCTGACAAGCCGCAAGAGCTACCTGACTCGCCCTCTACGGCATCCGCTGACTGTAGAAGTCCATGTTAGCTGGTGCGGCGGTACGGTAAACCCTGATGGGTTACAGAACAGTAAAGGGTGATGGGTTACAGTCTCCAACCCAGCATGAGCCTCCGAAAGGAGGAGATCATGGCATGGTGGGAGACCGATCGCGTGACCCAGCGAAAGAAGTTGATCATGGAATGGCTGACCGGTGACTTCAGCGTCGCCGAGCTCGCCAGACGACACGACATCAGCCGACCGAAGGTCTACAAGTGGATCCGGCGATACGATGAGTTCGGGCCTGAGGGACTCGAGGACCGGTCCCATCGACCGCGGCACTGTCCGCATGCGACGCCCGACTTCGTGATCGAAGAGGCGGTCCGGATCCGCCTAAGCCGCCGTGTGCCGGTCGGGGCCGGCAAGGTCTGGAAGCTCCTCCATACCACGCACCCCGACTGGCCGATCCCGACCCAGCAGACTCTCCACAACCACTTCGTCCGACTGGGACTCGTCGCCACGCCCAAGCGACGGAGCAGATCTGAACATCCTGGGCGGCCGAACACGGAGATGGATGCACCCAACCGGATCTGGTCCGCCGACTTCAAGGGCGACTTCAAAATGCGAGACGGTGTCCGCTGCTATCCGCTGACCATCCAGGACGGCTTCAGCCGATATCTGCTCGCGTGCCAGGGCCTCCCAGGCACTCGCTTCCTCGACACCAAGCGTGTCTTCACGCGCGTCTTCCGTGAGTTCGGACTCCCCGAGCGCATCCGATCCGACAACGGTGTGCCCTTCTCTTCCGCACACTCCCTCGCTCGGCTCTCCCAGCTCTCCGTCTGGTGGATCACACTCGGCATCCTGCCCGAACTCATTGAGCCCGCTTCTCCACACCAGAACGGCCGACACGAGCGCATGCATCGTGACCTCAAGGCCGAGACCACCATCCCACCCGCCGGCAACCGGTCCGCTCAGCAGCGTCGCTTCAATGAGTTCGTCTCCTACTACAACGACGTCCGACCCCACGAAGCGCACGACCAGGCTCCACCCGCTTCCGTCTACCAGCCCTCACCGAGGCCCTTCCCCAACAAGATCCCGCCCATCGAGTACCCCGCTCACTTCGAGGTCAGAAAGGTCTCCACCAATGGAGGCATCCGGTGGCACTCCCGCTGGATCAATGTCTCCCAACTCCTCGGCGGCCACTTCATCGGCCTCGAAGAGATCAGCCCCGACGTCTGGGCCGTCTTCTTCGGACCCGTTCACCTCGGGTGGTTACACATAGATAAAGGAGCCATCATCGACCATGATGGCTCCTCCTCAAGAAACCCCAGACTGTAACCCATCAGCCTTTACTAACTGTTACCCATCAGGGTTACCGCTCAATCCGCAGTCTGACCGCGTACGGTTCGTCGAACTCACCCGTAACAACGCCCCAGATCCAGCTTCCAGCAATCGAGCGAGGGGTAAAGCCGGACGGAAGATGAGCCACCGCTACTGGAGCTCCCGTGGCCGCGTATATGTCAGCTCTCGTGGCGAGGCTGCCGTCCTCCGCAACGTTCGGGCGGAGGACCCAGATCTCGTCCACATCCGAGATCAACAAGTCCTCGAACACGGGTAGGAACTCCGGAGGGTCCGGGAGATGCTCGGCGGTGCGGTTGCCGCGCTCCTCTAGCTGCTGCTTGTGAACCCGACTCTCCTCCACCAGAGACGCGGGCAGGGGCACTCGGGGCAACGAAGCGAGTTCGAAATCGGTCGTCTGTTCCCCGTTTCTGATCTTGAGGATGCCCTCGGCACCGGATCCGTCCACCAGGGCCCCGCTACTGAGCCACATGCTGTGGTACTCAGCGTGGTGGGCGGCCCAATAGGTACCCGGGGCCGCACTCACCTCAAGGCCCAGGGTGTCGATACTCCCATCGGACGAAACGCGAACGAAGTCAAAGAGCGGCGCCTCCCAGAACGTCTCCAGGGCGACCGGCGATGCCACGTAGCGCAAAAGAACGTCCCCACCCACCACCGTGAGTGGATCGGAGCCCACGTAGTCGACATACACCGACCATTCTTCCCGGAGGTGTCCGGCCGCGTCGAAGAACATGACCCCCCGACGGGAGTCGCGTACGAGGAAAGTCGTGTCCCCGATGACAGCGAGACCCGAGACGTCCTGGAATTCCCCTGGGCCGCTGCCGCGAGCACCGAGTTCGCTTCTGAGCTCGCCGTCCTCGGAGAAGAGCACCACCCTCCGACCGAGTCCGTCCAAGAGTAAGACGCCACCCGTGGATAGTGCCGCCATCTCGGGAAGGGACCCAAAGGTCTCGTCGTCGGCAGCCCCCAACGAGCCTAGCCTGAGGTCCCCTATTAGCGTCCACTCCGGGGTTGGCCGAGGCGCCTCCGGACTTTGCTCGTCAGCGGGCGAACACCCGGAGGCGCCAACGGCCACTAGGGTCCAGCACGTCCACGCTCGGCACCCCATCCGAACCTCCCCGAAGCAGTCGCCCTAACGATTCGGAGTTCTACTGCAGCGCCTGGCAGCTGACAAGCCGCAACTGCTACCGGACTCGCCCGATGGGCATCCGCTGTCAGTAGAAGTCTTTGTTAGGCAGCGCCTCGGAAGAAGTATGAGAAGCCACTGCCGTGCGTCGCGATCTTCGTTGCCTCGCGAGACCGTGGTGCATCCCGAGCTTCATCGCTTTGCGCTCCGCCTCGCCTCGCGCTTCGCCGTGCATCGCGATTCCGCGACGCTTTGCGCCTTATTGAACAAGCGTGGCCCCGAAGCGTGGCTATACACCCATCCACCGCGACCTTCGCCACGCTTCGCGCTTCGCAATGCGTCGCGACACTATCGTCGCTTCGCGAGGGGAGGAAGGGACTCGATCCCTGCAGTTTCCTCGGGCCCTAGAATGCGCTGCCTAACGACTCGGAGTTCTACTGCAGCGCCTGGCCGCTGACAAGCCGCAGGAGTTACCGGACTAACCTTTCAGGCATCCGCTGACTGTAGAAGTCCTTGTTAGTGAGCGCCATTCACAGCCCGGCCGGCCAGTGCGGCACTAACCGCAGCCTCCAACTCAGCCCGGAGCGAGGTGGGCAGCTCGAGTTCTTCGGCGAGTCGATCCAGAATGATCTCCTCCCGTTTAGTCAGTTTCCCATCCGCCACGCCTGCCTCGTAGGCTGCCTTGTATACGGCGGCCCTTCTCTCGGACAGATACTCGGTCGTGGATTCAACGCCCGGCATCAGGACGTCCACCAATCTCTCGACCCGGGCGCGCAGCGGGTTGAGCGTTAGCACCACACCGGCTGCCACCACCAGCCCCAAGATGGTGCCCTCTATTGGTACAACCGCCTCAAGAAGCTCGCTGCCTACGAAGAACCCGACAGCCACCAAAGACAGCAATCCAGATCTGACGAGCGCAACGCGAACCTTCAGATCAATATCGAAGATCTGATGGCGGAGGACCCCGTATCCCAGAAGCGACATATATACGAGAGTCGCGGTCGCGAGTCCTGGATTGAATAGTAGGTCACCCCAGAACGGAATCGGGCGCAGCACCCCGCTAAATAGGAACAGTACGGCCAGATAGCTGTCCCGTGCGCCAAAGGCGAGCGCAAACGAGCGGGCCCGCTCTCGCCCTGCCGTACCCTCTGGCGCTTTCGCGTATGCATATACGGACGCCCCGAGCGCAAACCACATCACGAGAGAAACGCCGAGCATGATTCCCACCCCCCATCCCAGCATCTCGACGTTGGATGCGGCCCAATCGGTGGGGTAAGCTTCGGACACAAATCGATCCGGTGACAGCAGCACCAGGCCCACGCCCGCGATGGCGAGGGTTGTAAGGGTGACCCCGGCGAACCGAGACCTGAGCGGCCGGACCACGGGTGTGTCCAAGGCCTCTCCGATGAGGAGGAGATGAACGAAGGGAATTGCCGTGGCCAACCCGATCGAACCGACCGCCACCCTTCGGGCGATCACAGGGTCTTGGATTAGGAACACGAGTCCAAGGGTGCCGCCCGTGAACACGCCGTCTAGGAACAGAGCTGTCGCAATGAGCTGACTCACGCGGGACCCTCGCCCACTCCTGACAACGAGCGTGGCTAAGCCTAGGGCGATGCAGCCGGCCAAGAGTCCCGGCACACTCCAGGTCGTCCAGACCACTTGTTTGTCGTGTCCTTCCCGTGGTGCTCACTAACGTCTCGGAGTTCTACTGCGTGGGCTGGCTGCTCACAAGCGCGAAGCGCACCCTAAACGACATCCCACGACTGTAGAAGTCCATGTTAGGCCTCTCCCGCTTGGCCCGGAGCGTCACTCACCACGGACGCCCGAACACCTAGATGCATCAACCGCTCCCGAAAAATCATCTGCTCCGACCGACGCAACGGGCCGAGGTGGAACGGCGGCACGCGCTCGAGCACTCGATCCGTCACCCACTTCGCGGCCTTGAGCCCAGTGCCGAGCGATTCTCTGAAGACTTCGGTAGCCGAGACTTTCTCCATTCCGGGGCTCCATCCGTCGAGCCGCAGAAACGCCTCGCCTGGTCGGAGCCAAGGCGTACTCGGATCGAGACACAGGCTCCGACAAGTGACGCAGAGGCGAGTCCCACTACCCTTCGTGCCACACCGGTGGCAATGCCCTTCGCGATCGCCGTGTTTGAGGAAGGCTTTCGCCTCTCGAGGCGACCACTGCTGTGCCTGCGACAACAGTTGCATCCCCTGGAGAAGTGAGTCGGGCATGTTCCCCAAGGCCTCGGCGCGCACTGCATGGTCGAGGGTTACGCCCAGCCGCACGCGTCCCCTGCATCGTGGGCAGAAGACCAAAAACGCCATAGGCTGAATCAAAGTGGGAGAGGCCTAACGACTCGGAGTTCTACTGCAGCGCCTGGTAGCTGACAAGCCGCAAGAGCTACCTGACTCGCCCTCCAAGGCATCCGCTGACTGTAGAAGTCCATGTTAGGGCGCAGCCGACCGGAACCGCAGATGCGCCATTGACGTATATACGTCAGTGGCGCACTCTTCTACATGGTCTTCAAAGAGACATCAGTCTTCTCAAAGCAGGTCCGTCAGCTGCTTGACGCCGAGTCCTATCGGCTCCTGCAGTTAAGGCTTCTGACGGACCCGCAGGCAGGAGCCTTGATACCAGGGAGTGGAGGCCTTCGAAAGATCCGCTGGAAAGGATCCGGTCGAGGCAAGCGAGGAGGTGTTCGAGCCATCTACTACTGGGCCAACGATCACGATGTGGTCTTGATGCTCTTGGCCTACCCGAAGAATGAAAAGGACGACCTCACGCCTCAGCAGAAGCGGCTGCTGTCCGCGTTGGTCAGGGAGGAGTTCAAATGAAAGACGATCTTTTCAACGAGCTAGTCGAGAGCGTGCGTGAGGGGGGAGCTATCCTTCGTGGCGACGCGGATGCGGCCCGCGAAACCCACTTCCCTGACCCGGCCGTCGGCGAAATTCGAGCGGAGTACGGACTCTCTCAAAGCAAGTTCGCCGCGCTCCTCGGGATCAGCGTCCGGACTCTTCAGAACTGGGAGCAGGGCCGTCGAAAGCCACAGGGGCCGGCTCGCGTGCTGTTGCGCGTCGCCGCTCGGCACCCCCGCGCGATTCTCGACACGGTGAAGTAGTCACACCAGTTCACCGAAGCTGCGCCCTAACGGATTGCGATTCTGCTGCACGGCCCTTCCCCTAACAAGGGGCGCGAGCTTAGGCGAGTGGCCCGCTGTCGCTCAGACAACCCGTGTCAGCAGCAATCGCCTGTTATGCCGCCCGGCACTCCCGGTCGAGACACGTCCCGATGCGCTAACGAGCGTACGGTGCGACGACCGTTCGGATGTCCGCCTCGGCTGCCAGCGACGCTTCAGGCGCAACGAACGATAGGACGCGGACCGGCACCCCAAGTTCGGCGGCTGCCTGGACCCGATGATGCCCATCCAGCAAGCAGTTCGTGAGCACCATGTGCTCTTCGTGTGGACAATCCCGGTCGGCGGGAAACATCGCCGGCGCCTGAACATCAACCACCGATACCGCTAGGGCGGTCAGCGGGGCCCCTTCTCGTCTCAGGGTCTTCCAGTACTCGATGCGTTCACTGGATAGTGTGTCTGGATCCTGGAGAGGGATCACAAACGCGGTGATCAAGGCCGAGTGGGAGCCTCCTGAACGCCCCGTCCGGGGCACCGTCCTGGTGGGTCCGAACCGGTAGTACGCGGTGCCTGGGTCAAACGGCTCTTCGTATTGGGGCGGTTCAAAACCGAACAGACTGGCCCCGTCCGTGGCGAAGTAGTCACGACCGTCTCCGGGAGCAACTCGCTCAACTAGGCCTTCGAGGACGAGAGGATGGTAGATGCCCGGCTCGAGGATCCGAGCCAGCGACCGCAGCCCGGCAGGCCCTGGGACGTCCTCCAACGTTCCCAAGAGTCCGGCAGCCTGTCCATCGTCGAGCCGATTCGGCACCGAGCGCAGTTTTCCGAAGATGATCCCGCAGGTCCCACAGGGGGCGCCGTACTGGAAGATGCGCTCCCCCGAGACGAGGATGTGGTGGTACCACCGGTTCCGATCCGCGTCCAACTCCGCACCCTGCGTCATGCTCGGCAGAAAAGACACGACAGATTCTCCTGCCGTGTTGTCAAACCGAGGCAGTTCCATGGGAGTCCCGATCGTCCCCGATCGCTCAATGGGCGGCATAACGACTCGGAGTTCTACTGCAGCGGCTGGTAGCTGACAAGCCGCAACTGCCACCAGACTCGCCCCTAGGGCAACCGCTGACTGTAGAAGTCTTTGTTAGGCAGCGCCTCGGAGCGAGTAAGAGAAACCTCTGCCGTGCGTGGCGATCTATGCTGCCTCGCGAGACCGTGGTGCATCGCGAGCTTCAACGCTCTGCGCTCCGCCTCGCCTCGCGCCTCGCCGTGCATCGCGACCCGCGACGCTTTGCGATTCCTTCAACACGCGTGGCCTGGGAACGCTCGCAGAACTCGCCCACCGCGACCTTAGCCACGCTTCGCGCTTCGCAATGCGTCGCGACACTCTCGTCGCTTCGCGAGGGGAGGAAGGGCCTCGACCCCTGCCGTTTCCTCGGGCCGTAGAATGCGCTGCCTAACGATTCGGAGTTCTACTGCGTGGGCTGGCTGCTCACAAGCGCGAAGCGCACCCCAAACGGTAACCCACGACTGTAGAAGTCCTTGTTAGATGCCCCGCGCTACGAAGGTTGGAACCACTCGTCCATGTGCTCCCACTCTGGGAACTCCACTTCGAAATCGCTCGCGATGATGTAGTCGGTCTGGTCGACCACGAACGCGACCAGATCAGGCGTGGGCTCGGGGCGATAGGGAAGGAAATGGCGCACTCCGAGATCATTAAGCACGGCCGCAACGTGCTCAAGGAGCGAGCTAGGCAGCCCACCTAGAGACAAGGGCGCGTCGAACCGTACGAGACGCCGAAGCAGATGGCCCAACCATTCATCCGGAAGGCCCGGCACTCGTTCCTCTAGCGCGATGCAGAACGACCGCAGCTCGAAGGAGGAGTTGCAGTAGATCTCACCCTCCGCTTCGTGAGACCAAAGCAGAGGATGCTCGTCGTAGAACGCCCAGTCGATGACGTCCGCCCCCGGCTGAGGCGGCCAGACACTAATCTCCACGACACCAGTCGCATGGACTGTTACGGGCTTCCGGCCGAGCTCGATGTCACTGAACCCCCATGATTCGCCGGCATCCACCGCACTTCGGTAAAGGGGATGCTCCCACCAAGGGTATAGCTCGACGGTAAACGAAGCCGTCTTCTCGTCACTAGAGGAGCGGAAAGAAGAGAAGACTCCGTCTAGGTGGGAGAATCGCCTCTCAACGTCTCGGAAACCGACTCTCTGATGTGTAGCCACATTGTTTCTTCCAGGGGCATCTAACGACTCGGAGTTCTACTGCAGCGCCTGGCAGCTGACAAGCCGCAGCAGCTACCAGACTCGCCCCCAGGGCAACCGCTGACAGTAGAAGTCTTTGTTAGGCAGCGCCTCGGAGCGAGTAAGAGAAGCCACTGCCGTGCGTCGCGATCTACGATGCCTCGCGAGACGGTGGTGCATCGCGAGCTGCACCGCTTTGCGCTCCGCCTCGCCTCGCGCTTCGCCCTGCATCGCGACTCCGCGACGCTTTGCGCCTTGTTGAACAAGCGTGGCCCCGAAGCGTGCCTACCCCGCTATCCTCCGCGACCTTCACCACGCTTCGCGCTACGCAATGCGTCGCGACACTCTCGTCGCTTCGCGAGGGGAGGAAGGGCCTCGATTCTTGCCGCTTCCTCGGGCCGTAGAATGCGCTGCCTAACGATTCGGAGTTCTACTGCAGCGCCTGGCCGCTGACAAGCCGCAAAAGCTACCGGACTCGCCCTCTACGGCATCCGCTGACTGTAGAAGTCCTTGTTAGCTAGCCGCCGTCGGCCCCAACCGCATGGGCTGCTACCCATGCCCGGAACTGTTCCCTCGTCCGATCTCCGGCTGCAACTGCAAGGATCTCCGCCTCTGCCTCATCCACAGACGCGCTGAGCTCGAAACCGTTCAGCATGAGCATCGCCTCCACCGCCGCGTGGCCGATCCGCTTGTTTCCGTCCACGAAGGGGTGATTGCCAATCAGCGAGAACCCCAGTGCCGAGGCTTTGCCGAACAAGTCCGGATAGAGGTCTTCCCCACCGAAGGTCTGCCGAGGCTGTCCTAGGGCCGATTCGAGGAGCCCAAGGTCGCGAAGACCGTCGGACCCGCCCGTCTCGGAGATGAGTCGGGCATGGAGCAGAAGCACCTCAGCCAAGCTGAGGTGTCGGGTCACCGGAGTCTCTCGTATAACTCGCGGTTCTTGGTGAGGACTCGGTCCGCGACCTGTTCGAACTCGCCTGAGGACTGGTCGACGAGATCGCGCACCGCTGCCTCCGCCAAGGATTCGGCAGGGACGTTGAGACGCGCCGCTATCTCCGCAAGGCGCTGTTCTTGGGCTGCTGTCAGCTGGATCGCGAGCTTCATGACTCCTCCTAGTGCCACAAAGCTACCCAGGTTCCCGCACCGTCACCAACCACAGGCTAGCTAACGTCTCGGAGTTCTACTGCGTGGGCGACCAGCTCACAAGCGCGAAGCGCACCCTGAACGGCATCCCACGACTGTAGAACTCCATGTTAGGGTGCCCCCCCACACGCTATCCGACCCAACTATCCGAGCCCATACGCCGACACGAGATAGAGTCGGCCGGCACCTCTCTGATCTGGGCCTGGACCGTGTCGAGGAACCACGAGCGAGAGGGCATCTCGAACCCCGCGCTTGCAGCCGAATCCACTAACGCAACCAGCGTCCCTGATGCGTTGCGGAAAGCGAAGTCAGGGTCAGAGCCCGGCCCGCAGGCTTTCGCGACTACCTGGGAGCGCTGGCGGATCACTGCAACAGAATCGAGCACCTGTTGGGTCGCTAGTGTGGTCAGACGCAGCCACACGGTGTCGCCCGTGACTTCAACCTCACCACCGAACCCTCCTATTCTCCCAGCCGAAAGGAGCGCAAATCCGGAGTACAGCCCACTTCGAGTCCGAGGCTGGCCCTGAGGTGCGGCAACTTCGGGGGATGCCGGGCCATCCCGCTCTGGCCCGGGTGCTTCCATCCCGCATCCGAAGAGGAGGCCGGAGAACGTCAGTAGCAGCCACTTGCGCACTCTTGTTCCTCCTCTGACTCACCATCCGGCCCAAGCCGCACGACGGGCACCCTAACGGATTGGAGTTCTACTGCGGCACCTGGCAGGTAGGCAAGGCGCAGACCTCACGCCCACGTTACCCAGACGCCTACTCGCACCGAAGCGAGCTCCGTCGAGCGCTGTACATCCGGCCACTCCGTCTAGAAGACCGCCCAGACGGTTACGCCGACAGTAGAAGTCTCTGTTATACAGCGCTCGCCGACATACCCTGAGGATTCCAAACGCCGGCCCCCTCGCACCCTGCCGACCCCTAGGAGGCGCGCCCCGACAGACCTGACCTGCGCGCCGCGCTCCACAGAACCAAGCCGAGCCTCGACCACCTTCGCGCGGCAAGCCGGGACCACGACGGCGCGTGCCGACGAACCTTGCCGGGCCATCTCTTGGGGGGCGGCGGGGTCACTCCTTCTACCCTGCGATCGCAGACCTCAGCCAGCGCTGTATAACGATTCGGAGTTCTACTGCAGCGCCTGGCCGCCGACAAGCCGCAAGAGTTACCGGACTAACCGGGAAGGCATCCGCTGACTGTAGAAGTCCTTGTTATGTGGTCCGGCGCACGACCCTTACCTCTCCCGGCTCAATACCTCCGAGAGCTGTCTGCATCTGAGAGAGAAGCGGAGCCAAATCGTCTACTCGATTAGTCAAAGCGGCTAGAACCAGGACCGCGATGTCGTAGCCCTCGAGGTTCTGCTGATATTGGAGGTTCTGATCTGCCGTCACGAAAACGTCAAAATGCTCGCTCGCCTTCGTAAGCAGTTCGCCGTTCTTGAGACCCGACCAACCGCGGTCGAAGACTGTCTCTACAGGGTACCCTTCGATCCGCCGCGCCAAGGAGCGCGGTAAAGACTCATCCAGTAGGAGCCGCACCAGCCATCAGCGCCTCGCGCGCCAGATCGAGTGCTGCTTCAGCGTGCTCACGGGACACGCTCGGAAAGTCCTCTAGAAAGGCTTCGATCGTTGCTCCGGCCGCCAGGTGATCGAGAAGGCTGCGCACGGGTACGCGCGTCCCGCGGAATACTGGCGTCCCGCCCAGAATCTCGGGGTCTTGGCTGAGCACTTCAGATCGTATCGTCATGTCTGCGCCTCCTTACTCACAGTCTACACCCCGAAGCGCCATTGTGCTCCAATCTCCGCACCGGGACAGGCCCTACCGGAGGACCACATAACGATTCGGAGTTCTACTGCAGCGCCTGGCAGCTGACAAGCCGCAACAGCTACCGGACTCGCCCGCTAAGGCATCCGCTGACTGTAGAAGTCTTTGTTAGGCAGCGCCTCGGAACAAGTACGAGGAGCCATAGCCGCGCGTCGCGATCTACGATGCCTCGCGAGACCACGGTGCATCGCGACCCATCGACGCTTTGCGCTCCGCCTCGCCTCGCGCTTCGCCCTGCGTCGCGACTCCGCGTCGCTTTGCGATTCATTCGACCACCCGGACCCCGAGGTCTTCCAACTCACCCATCTGCCGCGACCTTCGCCACGCTTCGCGACTCGCAATGCGTCGCGACACTATTGTCGCTTCGCGAGGGGGGGAAGGGCCTCGATTCCTGCCGTTTCCTCGGGCTCTAGAATGCGCTGCCTAACGACTTGGAGTTCTACTGCCGGCCCTGCTTCGTGACCAGTCCCAGCAGCTACTAGACTCGCCCACGCAGCATATCCGGACTGTAGAACTCCTTGTTAGGCAGTTGCCCGACCCGCCCGATAGTCCATCGCCGCTATTGAGACCAACAGCAAGATGACGACGTGGTTCCCGAGGGCGAGGCTCGACGAGACGGGTCCGCTGTGTTGGGTCGCCAGGAGGTAGAAGAGAGCGAAGGGCACCAAGCCGAGCGCGCCTACGACGCAGCGGCGCCAGTTCCGAGAGTAGCTCCACGGACGTAGCACGCCGACCAAGAACACGACCTCTCCGAAGAAGATCGCCAGGACGGTTGTAAGCTCTCCTTCAACATTGACGCCGAACCGCGCAAGTCCGCTCGCGGCTTCGGGTGGATTGTTGATCCAGTTCGCCAGCGTCGTCCCTAGGATCAATAGGCCAACACCGGAAAGTACCCACCATCTCACTAGTGACCGGTCCACACCGTGGTTTAGGGCAACTGCCTAACGACTCGGAGTTCTACTGCAGCGCCTAGCCGCTGACAAGCCGCAACTGTTACCGGACTAACCGCATGGGCAACCGCTGACTGTAGAACTCCATGTTAGGCAGCGCCT
Organism: Longimicrobiales bacterium; assembly: GCA_965223235.1. Taxonomy (GTDB): domain Bacteria; phylum Gemmatimonadota; class Gemmatimonadetes; order Longimicrobiales; family Gaopeijiaceae; genus UBA2589. Next base: position 21,313 of record CBDCVV010000012.1, on the reverse strand, counting down.
CGGAACAAGCACGAGGAGCCATAGCCGCGCGTCGCGATCTACGATGCCTCGCGAGACCACGGTGCATCGCGACCCATCGACGCTTTGCGCTCCGCCTCGCCTCGCGCGCTTCGCCCTGCGTCGCGACTCCGCGTCGCTTTGCGATTCATTCGACCACCTGGGCCCCGCGGTCTTCCAACTCACCAATCTGCCGCGACCTTCGCTACGCTTCGCGACTCGCAATGCGTCGCGACACTATTGTCGCTTCGCGAGGGGAGGAAGGGCCTCGATCCCTGCCGTTTCTTCGGGCCGTAGAATGCGCTGCCTAACGACTCGGAGTTCTACTGCGTGGGCTGGCTGCTCACAAGCGCGAAGCGCACCCGACAAGCCAACCCACGACTGTAGAAGTCCTTGTTAGAGAGCCCGCCCCAGTCGATCGCCCGGCGCCCGCCTGCATGCGAATCGCGGAGTGGTGGGTGATGACTCGCCATGCAGATTAACCGTCGGGCGAGTCTGCCCCTTCGCGATCCAGCGTCAGCCGCTTCCCGAGACTTCTCAGGGCCAGCAAGTACACGACCACAGCGAGAACGAACGTGAGCCCGGACGGGAATGCTCCCTTCAATGGCTCGTAGAACGCCCCGAGCACCATGACGCCGGCGAGGTATGTCTTGTATTCGGTACTCACTCTCTCCTCTCCCTCTCCGCCTCAGTTTCAGTCGGAACGGTGTGGGCACCGAGTGCTCTAAAAACGCCCACCGCATCGAGGAGAGAAATCACCCCGACGGAGCAAGCCCCTCCGATACCGATAGCAGCAGACCACCAAGCGATGGTCTCGCCGACGGATGATTCCGCTGCCTCCGCAATCCAACTACCGATCATCGCCGCGAAGAAGACCGCCAGTCCACCGAGAAAGATGCGACGTTGCACACGGGGTCGACGAAGTGCTTCCACGCGCAGCGGCATCCGGGCCATTCGTCCTCGGGGCTTGGGCACAGAGCCTTACCGGGCACCCAGAAGTTGGGCTCTCTAACGACTCGGAGTTCTACTGCAGCGGCTGGTAGCTGACAAGCCGCAACTGCCACCAGACTCGCCCCTAGGGCAACCGCTGACAGTAGAAGTCTTTGTTAGGCAGCGCCTCGGAGCGAGTAAGAGAAGCCACCGCCGTGCGTCGCGATCCATGCTGCCTCGCGAGACCGTGGTGCATCGCGAGCTTCAACGCTCTGCGCTCCGCCTCGCCTCGCGCCTCGCCGTGCATCGCGACCCGCGACGCTTTGCGATTCCTTCAACACGCGTGGCCTGGGAACGCTCGCAGAATTCGCCTACCGCGACCTTAGCCACGCTTCGCGCTTCGCAATGCGTCGCGACACTCTAGTCGCTTCGCGAGGGGAGGAAGGGACTCGATCACTGCCGTTTCATCGGGCCGTAGAATGCGCTGCCTAACGACTCGGAGTTCTACTGCGTGGCCCGGCCGCTCACAAGCGCGAAGCGCACCCAGCTAGCCAACCCACGACTGTAGAAGTCCTTGTTAGAACGAACCCCCACCAAGCTCCCTAGAACTAACGCCGAGCGCAGTGGCGAAGAACGACAGGACCTGTTCGACGACTTCGCGGGATGCGTCCGAGTCCTCCCTACTATCGAAGGCGTGGCCTCCGGCCTCATATCGAAGCACCTCGATCGCTGCACGTTGGCTCTCCCCCCACTCCACGAAATGATCCATCAGTTGTAGGAGAACAGTATGGTCATTCCCGGGACGCACGATCAGTATCGGAAGGTCGGTCGGGAGAGAGTCGCCGGGATCTGTAGTCGGAAGGACGTAACCCTGGCGGGTAGACATCGTCTTCAACTCGTCGGCCATGAATCCGTCTCCCGACGGAAGGACCGCGTAGAGCGCTGCGAGCGCCCGAGTTGAGACACGCGACCGGTCGAGGAGCTGGCTCACGGCCACCGGGCCGTTGCCCGACCCTACCCATAGCGCCAACCGAGAGCCATCGACTCCGAGCTCGGCGCCGCCGGTAGCGAGGAAGGACATCACGGCCCTCAGGTCTTCCACGGGCTCGGAGGTCGAGTACAGCACGCCGGCCATCCCGCGAGCCGCCACAAGGCGAGCCCAGGAGCGATAGTGCTCGGTCGCACTCAGCGGGCCCGTGGCGAGAGCATCGTCGGGATAGCCGAGCACGAAGACGACTGCCGGGAGCGGTTGAGCGGCCGTGGGATCGGAGAAGACGCTGAGGACCGGTCCAGAGTCTCCCGTCTCCGCGACCTGGACCGTGACGAAGCTCGTGCGAGGATCGTCGAGGACCACACCCTGGGCGCGAGCATCGGTCGCGCCAACAAGGCACAGCCCACTCGCAACGAGTGTCCTGAAACGCCTCATTTCGGTGACCTCCTCCGCCCGCTGACGGTTCGTTCTAACGATTCGGAGTTCTACTGCGTGGGCTGGATGCCCACAAGCGCGAAGCGCACCCAAAACGGTATCCCACGACTGTAGAAGTCCTTGTTAGAACGCCCCGCACCTAAGTCCGTCACTCTCTGACTATGTCCAGGGCCACGACGTACTGCACGTCGAGTTCGTCCATCGCAACTAGGAACATCCGGTCACCCATGAAGGCCGGGACACTTCTGTGCGGCATGCGGAAGGGCAACTCGAGAGTACCGAGGAAGAGCCCGCTAGGGTCGAAAACATCAAGTTCGCGACTGGTGTCGCCGAACTCACCGTTGACCTGGATGATCAGATGACCGTCGTCGAGGACGTGGATCCCGCGCCAGATCTGGGGTGAGAACAGGGGCCCGAGCCCCTTCTCCCTCTCCGCCGCTCGAACGAGCTCCGCTTCAGCAGAAGTGAAGGCGGCACGTCGGTGGCTCGCCTCTAGGACTCGGAGCGTGTCGCCCTCTAGGGTCCGGTTGACCAGTGTGTATTCGTTCGAGTATCCGAACCAGAGCGTCAGGTCCGGTGCTAGTGTCCAGACCAGGCGATCCAGTCCGAACCGGATCGCCGCCCGCACGGGGCTGTCTTGACCGCTGAGTATGGGGCCACCGAGACCAATCGGAAGGTCCGGGAAGCGCAGACGAGGGAACGCCTCGAGAATCACACCGAGGGTATCGGCTCTGTAAAACCCCGCGCCAAAGTCTGCGGTGGCATGGTCGATGAAGGTGGAGTCAGTCTCGAATCGGAGCTGCCGCATTCGGTTGTATCCGCGGAGTTCCCGGGGGACCGTCCGGACGAACTCTCCGGCGGCGTCGAAAATCGTATAGCGGTGGGCAAAGGCCTCTTGAATCCACCACCTCCCCAGGGGGTCAATGAGAATCCCCATCGGTGCTGAAAACTCCCCTGGGCCCTTCCCTTCGCGACCGACAGACCTGACGAATCCCCCGCTGTGGTCGAAGACCCGGATGACTCGCGCCTCATGATCGAGGACGAGGATGTAGTCGTCGGTCGTCCGAACCGAGATTTGGCCCCCTCCGAAGGTCGTCTCGATGGCGCCGTCGAGAGATCCGATCCTCAACCGTTCGACCAACTGCCATTCGGTCCCCGCGTCCCACGTCCCGGGACCGGCTGAGAGCACGACTTGGCCTGCTGCCCCGCTCGCAATTGCGGTCCCCGCCGAGAACACCAGCGAAGCAAAGCAACGAGTGGGCTTCAACCTGCCTCCCTGAGGGCGTTCTAACGATTCGGAGTTCTACTGCAGCGCCTGGTAGCTGACAAGCCGCAAGAGGTACCGGACTAACCCCGAGGGCATCCGCTGACTGTAGAAGTCCTTGTTATGTAGCGGACGGTCGCCCCTCCGCGAAGTATCTTGGACCATCTCTCCCTGGACGCCGACCCCTTTACGCGAGATTGCCAGCCATGACTAGCCTGCGGTGCACTCAGCGGCTGCTCAAGAAGTTAAAGGTGCAACCCGAGAAGGCACTCCCCGCAGCTACCAACCGACTCGGGGATTGGTACGCCAACGTCTTGAACGTCGGCCCGAAACGCTTTGTCATCGCGACCAGCGAACGGACCCTCCTCACTGTAGTAGTCCCGGCTCGCGATGCCCCACGTTTGAGAGAGAGGATCCGGGAGGCCGTGCACGACATGCTCTTCCGAATCCGAGTGCCGCTGCCACTCGCGGCCGAAGAAGTCAGAGGCATGGAACGGATGCCGATCGGGAAGACCGCCGATCGGAGCGTTCTCGGATCAATGAACGAATTCGCGTTTCTGGCCAAGCACTTCGTCGCAGGCGAACCCGGCGGCCCTGTGGACTTGCTACGTCTCCAGATGTTCCTGGCGAACACACCGATGGGTGCAATCGAGTATGCTTTCCCGATCGAGGAAGCATGCCGCGCTTTCGGCACGACCCCGCCTCGGTCGCAAGGCCTCGCAAGGTCTCCTTGGGCCTGAATGATACACCCCATACCCCGCTACATAACGACTCGGAGTTCTACTGCGTGGACTGGCTACTCACAAGCGCGAAGCGCACCCTAGACGGTATCCCACGACTGTAGAAGTCCTTGTTAGAACGCGCGGAGCTTCACTCGCGGACCGATGGTGCTACGCCATCTCTCAAGAGGGTGTTCACCTTCTTGCCGATCTTCAGCACCCACAGTGCAACCATCAACCAGGCAACTGAGAAGGCGACAACCACTGATGCGAAGGGACTCATGCTCGGTGGACCTCCGGTTGAATCAGTCTCCTCTCCAGGAGCTCGACGAAGTATCGGACACGCGCGAGCCCGATGAAGATGCAGGAGTACGCGATGAGCGAGACACCTAGCGTCGCGAGCATCTCGACTGGGGCGGTTGGCCCCTCTGGGCGAAGCACCACTGGGTCCGGATGGAGCGATCGGAACCAGTACACGCTCATATGGATGAAAGGGATATCGCAGGCACCAACCAGCGCGATCACGGCGGCGAAGCGCTTTCCCTTCTCGGAGTCTTCAGTCGTCGCGCGTACGAGGAAGTACCCGACGAAGATGAAGAAGAGTAGAAGCGTCAGCGTGAGCCGCGGCTCCCACTGCCAGTAGGTGCCCCAAGCGATCTTCCCCCAGAGTGGACCGGACACTAGGAGGATCACGGCGAAGAACAGTCCCCCCTCAGCCGCTACCGATGCCGCCGCGTCCGCTCGCTCGTCTCGCAACCAGAGATAGATGCCGCTAAACAGAGCGGTGACCAGGAAGGCGGCTTCCGTGATCCACGCCGCAGGCACGTGGACGTAGAAGATGTGCTGCACGAGTCCTTGGCGAACATCCGAGGGGACCCAGGCAAATACCAGCCAATGAGTCAGAAAAAGTAGGGCCACCCCTCCCGCGAATAGACGATATGCTCCGCGCGTGGTCCAGGTAGGCGTCGATGGGGGCATCCAACCAGCTCCGGTCTCAGGGTCCAGAGCTAGCGTACCCACCGGAGCCCCGCTTCGCCTCCGGGCTTCCACGTACGCAGGTTTACGGACTACGAGGAGGGCGTTCTAACGATTCGGAGTTCTACTGCGTGGGCTGTCCGCTCACAAGCGCGAAGCGCACCCCAAACGGCAACCCACGACTGTAGAAGTCCTTGTTATGCAGAGCTCCCGCCCGGTGACTGCGCTCCCTTCTCCTCCCCTACGCTCCCGACGCGACGACGACCGGAAGGATGGCCGTGTTCTGGGCAGCAACGATCTTCCACTCTGCACCTACGCGCTCCAGGACTGTGATGAGTCGCGTGCGAAGCTCTCCCGGCAGGGTCTCGGTCACACCCGGCGGAAGCCTCTGGTAGCCCACCAAACGAAAGCCGACTTCTGCAATCGCGGCGTCGTCACCGAGGACGCGGATCTCCAACACTTCAGCCTCTAAGTGCGACTCACGGAAGATGGTCTCAAAGAGTGTCGCATGCCGCGCCTCGTTCGCCGCGCGATCCTCAAAGTGCATGCCGAGGATATTCGTGAAGTCGCTTGCAGCGGAGAAGTTCGCTACCCAGCTCGATGCATCTCGAGAGTTCCACGCGGCCGGGAGGCCTTCCAGGACCGCGGAGATGTCTGGACCTGGATCGAGGACCGGAGCTTCGCACCCCAGACTCACGAGGGACGCCAACGTGACAACGAGTAGTGTGCGCTTCATAGCCCTGTACACGGTTCGTAGTCGCTCTGCATAACGATTCGGAGTTCTACTGCAGCGCCTGGCAGCTGACAAGCCGCAACTGCTACCGGACTCGCCCGATGGGCATCCGCTGTCAGTAGAAGTCTTTGTTGGGCAGCGCCTCGGAAGAAGTATGAGAAGCCACTGCCGTGCGTCGCGATCTACGTTGCCTCGCGAGACCGTGGTGCATCGCGAGCTTCATCGCTTTGCGCTCCGCCTCGCCTCGCGCTTCGCCGTGCATCGCGATTCCGCGACGCTTTGCGCCTTATTGAACAAGCGTGGCCCCGAAGCGTGGCTATACACCCATCCACCGCGACCTTCGCCACGCTTCGCGCTTCGCAATGCGTCGCGACACTATCGTCGCTTCGCGAGGGGAGGAAGGGACTCGATCCCTGCAGTTTCCTCGGGCCCTAGAATGCGCTGCCTAACGATTTGGAGTTCTACTGCGTGGGCTGGCTGCTCACAAGCGCGAAGCGCACCCTAAACGGTATCCCACGACTGTAGAAGTCCTTGTTAGGTGCCCCACGACGAGCGCGAGGACCCCTATACGAGCCACCCCAGGCTCCAACAGTCGGGGCAAGACAACCCGGGTTCGCCGATAGGCAGGTAGCCGACTCCTTCGCACTTCTCACAATCTGGTTGACCCTCGCGGTTAGGGAGCAGGTCGTGCAGGTCAGCGTGGCGTGACGACGCATCGTGAAGAAGTCCGAGCCGCTCTTGTTCAGATGCCACTCGATAGGTGGGCTCCTCCCAGCCTAGCTCAAGCACAACGCGCCCGTCGTCGAGAAGGTACGCCGCCATCCCGATCGTTACGTAGAAGAGCCGTGCCCCTGAAAGGTCGAACAACGGATCTCCTTCACTGGATTCACCCGCGACCTTTGCCGGGGCACCTAACGACTCGGAGTTCTACTGCGTGGGCTGGCCGCTCACAAGCGCGTAGCGCTCCCTAGACGGCAACCCACGACTGTAGAAGTCCTTGTTAGAGAGAGTGTCCGTCAACCAGGACACCCCGCGCCTAAGACTGAGCCCATTCACTCCGAAGACTACGCCACCACAGATAGAGAATCACCAGGTGAGCTCCTGAGAAGAGACGCAGCTGCAGCCGGAGCTCATAAACCGTCCCGGCTATCTCATCGCTCGCGATCGCGGCCCCCGCCGTTACGACCAAGAAGGTCAAGTTGAGGAGCAATAGAACGCCACCCGTGGTCGCTGCCGGCGTCATCCCGTCTGTGACATCCAAACGCAGCGATCGGGCCTGGTAGAGCTTGATCATCACCAGAGCGCCAAGCGCTAGCGCGAGGACATGAAGGCAGTACAGGATGGGGAAGAGGTACAGGAGAGGAGCGCCCTCTACTCCGGACAGATACGAGCTCGCGTGCGTAAGGAAGGCCACCCCGAGTCCCACGGCCGCCAATCGCTGAATCATCGTGATGAACCCAGGCTCGGGCCGACTCTCTCTAACGACTCGGAGTTCTACTGCGTGGGCTGCGCGCCCACAAGCGCGGAGCGCACCCGAAACGGTATCCCACGACTGTAGAAGTCCTTGTTAGAATGCGCACCGGTAGGCCAGCGCTCCCCGCTTCTCCCCCTAAGACGGATCTGCGGGGTCCACAGGGTCGTCGACTACCATCGTGATGCCGACGGAAGTGGTCGGATATCCGAGCGCCACCACGTCCTCATACGTCAGGATGATCGAGTCGGCAGGAAGTGTATCTGTCGAGACATACGCCCTCAGCACGAAGCATCCCGTGATCCCGAGACTTAGCTCGTGCCTGAGGAGGAAGCGCCCCTGGTCGTCGGTATCAGCAATTCGTAGGAACGCCCAGTTCTCCGGCGAGCACACGTCCGCCCCCTCACTCCAGCGCTGGCTCAGTCTCACCTGAGCTTGCGCCGGAGCCCCTGACGAGGTTGTCACCCTTCCCTCGAAGACGAGGTCGGGGTGGACCGGCAGTGGGGGGGTCTCTTCGCACCCCCCCGAGATCAGAACCGCGAAGCTGGCCACTGCAACGACTGCGAGGCTTCGCCCACGCGCAATCACACTCAGCGAATCCGTAACCACTCCCCTGCACTCTAGCCGCGCATTCTAACGACTCGGAGTTCTACTGCAGCGCCTGGTAGCTGACAAGCCGCAAGAGCTACCTGACTCGCCCTCTACGGCATCCGCTGACTGTAGAAGTCCTTGTTAGAGCGCAGGCGGATTCGAGTCGCCCGGTCCTATCAACGGCCGTAATCGAGCGTCTGCACCAAGATGCCGATCGACCAAGACCCGGAGTCGATCCTGATCCTCGATCGAGACGCCGCGTTTCGGAGTGAAGTAGGCCGCGTGAGGGTTCCAGTAGAACATGAAGAACCCGTCCTCCTCTCGAGCTCCTGTCATTCGGCTCCACTTAAGATCGAGGTTAGCTCCTTCAGCCAGGACTCGTAGGCCCTCGTCGTCAAAGACGTGCGTAATCGGATAGTGCACCTCGGAATTCAATGCCGCCGTTTGCTTGGCGGCTCCCCATCCGGTTCCGCGAGTGAAGATCCACCACCAGAAGGCGACGAACAGTGCCCAAGGCAAAGTCGAGACAAAAAAGAGCGGGGCGCCGCTCGAGGCGAAGTCGTAGGCGCAAACGGCTAGCCAACCGGTGATGACAGCCGTCTTGGTCCAGGATGGGGCCAGTCGGAATGGGCGTGGGAGTCGACCCTGAAGCAGAATCTGCGTGACTTCGGCGTGCTCGCTCGGTTGCCAATCGAACGTCACACGAATTTCAGTCTGCTCAGTCACCTGCTACCCCTCGTAGCCTGCGCTCTAACGACTCGGAGTTCTACTGCAGCGCCTGGTAGCTGACAAGCCGCAACTGCTACCTGACTAGCCCCTAAGGCGTCCGCTGACTGTAGAAGTCCTTGTTAGAGCGCAGCCGGTCGCAGGGCCTCACGTCTCCATACGTTCCTAAACTTCTGAGCAAGCCTGAGGAGCAGTTGCTCGGTCGGAGATCGCCGACTCCCTTGGCGACGCGGAGGTTCCGGGAACCACCAATCGCGGATTTCACTAGACCAGATTCTTCCACGGTCGTCTTCAATCTCTACCCGACAAGAAAAGGGCGATTCCTCACAGTCCGGCGCATGCCGCACCTTGCGTCGGACACTAAGGTCGAAGTCGATGGTCATGTGCGCCCCGGCGATGTACTGCATCGAGGTATCGTGTGTGCTCACGAGGCTCGGGAACCAGTCCACGCGGGCCCGGACCGAATCTTGAACTGGCGGGGATCAGGAGAGCATCCGGCAGGGCGTGCCCCGTGAGAAGATCCACCTCAAGTGTCGAAGCACCCGTCCGGCGAGCGGTCCGGAGCAGGTGCCCCATGACGTAGTCGCCGCCGCGATAATTGAGAGTGCTCGCGAACGAATGCCCGAAGGAGTGCGCTACGCTCTTCAGGACTTTGTATCGAGCCATGCTGGTTCACTCAACGGGCTGCGCTCTAACGACTCGGAGTTCTACTGCAGCGGCTGGTAGCTGACAAGCCGCAACTGCCACCAGACTCGCCCCTAGGGCAACCGCTGACAGTAGAAGTCTTTGTTAGATGTCGGGCCCGGAGGTCCTCCCTGCCCTGAGCAGCGCATCTAGTTCCTTCTGGCAACGGGTCAAGTACGTGTCGCTCGACTCGGGAATCGAAGAGTCAGGGGTTGAGAGCAACTGGGTGAGACCCCCTGGTCCTCCCGACTCGCGAGCCATCGCTCGGGGAAGCACGGAACAGCCCAGGCGGTATCCCTCAGCCACGACGTAGAGCACCATCGAGTCGGCGGTCGCGGGGAATCTGACCTCGTGGGACGGTGCCGCTGAGTCTGTTACCCATTCGTCTACTATGACTCCGCCTGCACCGACGAACACTGTCGCCCCATGGACCGGAACCAAAGCCTGGTTCTCCACCCGGACGGCTACGGATAGCCGAGCACCGCATCCGACGAGCACCGCTGTACTGACGATCAGGACGCATCTACGAACGGTGACCACCTCCGGACTCTCCGGGACAAGGATCGTGTCCCTCTGAAATACGCCTCCAATAGCCGCAACGGTATTCCCGACATCTAACGGTCTAGAGTTCTACTGCGGCACCTGGCCGGTAGGCAAGGCGCAGACCACAAGCCCACGCTCCCAAGACGCCTACTCGCACCGAAGCGAGCTCCGTCGAGCGCTGAGCACCCGGCCACTCCGTCTAGGAAGACCGCCCAGACGGTAACGCCGACAGTAGAAGTCTCTGTTATACAGCGCTCGCCGACATACCCTGACGACTCCCAACGCCGGACCCCTCGCACCTTGCCGACCCCAAGGAGGCGCGCCCCGACAGACCCTGACGAGTGAGCCGCGCTCCCCGAATCGCGCCGAGCGTCGCTGCCCTTCGCGTGGCGAGTCTCGGATCATGCCGGCGCGTGCCGACGAACCTTGCCGGGCCTGCTCTTGGGGGGCGGCGGGGTCATTCCTCCACCCCTGCGATCGCAGACCTCGGCCAGCGCTGTATAACGATTTGCAATTCTGCTGCGGCGCCCGCACGACCGCCAGCGCGCGATAGCGCGCTGCCTATCCGCCAAGCGCCGACTGCAGCAATTGCTTGATTCTACCAAGAATGGGCCTCCCCCATAGAAGCTGGAGAGCACAACGGCCTGGGAGGTCACAGAATGCTGTACACAGGAATCGATCTACATAAGCGCACGGTGGCCATCAGCACAGTAGATGAGAGCGGAGCTGTCGTGCGGGAGGCATCGCTACCGACGTGTCGAGCGACGGTCGCCCGATACTTCAATCGTCTGCCCGAGCCCACGGTCGCGACCGTGGAAGCCACATCGTCGTGGTACTGGCTACGTGACCTGCTCGAAGAGCAGCGCGTGCCTCTCACGCTCGCGCACGCCAAGTTTGTGAAGGCGATCGCCTACGCGAAGGTGAAGACCGACGCAGTCGATGCGCTGACGTTAGCCCAACTGCTACGAGCCGACCTGATCCCTAGAGCCCATATGGTCAGTCCCGAGCTCCGACCGATGCGCGACTTGTTGCGTGCTCGACTCCACATCGTCGAGAAGCGGACCAGTGCGAAGAACTCCGTGCAGCGACTGCTCGAGAAGTTCAACGTGCCCGAACCCGATCAGTTGCCGGACGAGGCAAGCCTTCAGGCTTCCTTGTACGACGAGCAGATCGAACTGCTCACCGCTCAGATCCGCCGCATCGAGCAACAGCTCCAGCCTCAGCTCGTTCCGAACCCCGATGTCCAGAGGCTTCTGTGGATCCCAGGGGTCGGCAAGATCGTGGCCTTCACGCTCTACCTCGAGATCGACGGCATCGAACGCTTCGACTCGGTGAAGAACTTCTTCTCCTACTGCCGCGTCGTTCCCGGCGCCGACAACTCAGGAGGCAAGCGACGACATGGTCGTCGAAAGGATGGCAATCGCCATCTCAAGCTCGCCCTCAGTCATGCCTCGGTCCGTGCTGTTCAGTACTTCCCCGAGATCAAGCGCTTCTATCAGAGGAAGGCACGTAACAAAGGGCGCGCCATTGCGCGTACTCTCGTCCAAAAGGAGATCGCTCGAGCCGTCTACGTCGTCCTCAAAGAACAGGTCGACTTCAACCACACCTTCAAGGGCCAACCGCTCTCGAAGCGCAAAAACCCGCAGTGGCCTCGTCGGGCAAGCCCGGATGTCTAACTGACCCGGTCACGTCCGCGTCCTTTCGCTTGATTGGGATGCCCGACGTCGCAATCCAGTCCGTATCTGGGACCGACCCCCGTACCGGGGTCTCCTCCCGCTCCCGGGAGTTAGCCCGAAATGGTGTTTGATCGCCGCTGCACTCCAGCGCCTTCAAACCGATACCCGGAATGCGCCACTCTATTCAACCAACACCACAGCGGCGGGCACCGCCCGCCGCTCTAGCACTCCTGCGTCCGCTTGACTCGGTCCTTCTTAATGGTGTTAGATGGCGGCCGGTCGCAGCGCCAGACCGCCTTACTCCGGGGCGGATAGCAGCTGGACCTCTTCGACGAGGCGGAGCTCCGCTTGGTGTGCTCTCTTCGCGACTGCTGTCAGCGATGCAGCCAGTAACCCACCCAGGCCCGCGAACGTGCCTATCACAGGGAGAGCCGCGACGGGGAATGGAGCAAACGCGGACAGCCCGATTCGTACCAAGACGAGGGCCGGAACGAAGAGGGCTCCTCCCAAGGCGCCGAACAGTGCCATCCGCCACAGGGGGAGATCAGCCAGAGAGCGTCGGCCATCGGCTATCGCGAGGAGAAGCCCGAACGAGGTGGCTGCGAAGCTCGCCGGGATAGCGAAATACGCGGCAGACTCCACGGTACGTGCGAGGAGAAAGGACCAGTAGCCCGCGTCCATGAAGAACCCCATGTCGAGGACTCCGGCGACCAAACCCCAGATGCCACCGCCGACGAACCCGAGGGCACCACCGATCACCCCGAGGCCAGCAACGCCTCGCGCTTTGCGTAGCAGACTCCTACCGAACTCCCCCATCTCTGCTTCTCCAAGCCGCCATCTAACGTCTCGGAGTTCTACTGCAGCGCCTGACCGCTGACAAGCCGCAACTGCTACCTGACTCGCCTCTACGGCATCCGCTGACTGTAGAACTCCATGTTAGAGCGCCCCACGGTTGGATCAACGGCTACGCCCGCACGCCGACCACCACGGCGATGAAGATGAGTACCAGGGCTACCAAATAAGCGAGTACGTGGCCCCAGGCGGCGACTTGCGCCGCGATGTAGAGCCCGCGAGGCGCATCGCGCCGATTCGCTCGGCTCAGCAATCCGATCAGAGGACTTAGCATGAGGCCTCCGAAGAAGTTCAGGACCTGGAAGACGTGGTGACCCCGGGCGGCGAGCACGTTCGCGGGCGTCGTCCAGAGGTAGACCGTCCCAAGCCATACCCCGCTCATCACCACTAGCACCACGATCTGAACCCCGGTCTGCAGCCGAGGCTCCGCAAGACGTTCTTGGACTCCAGGCGATTCGGGCATCAGCGCTCCATCTACCACCGTCACGGGCGAACGCAGCGGGGGCGCTCTAACGGTTCGGAGTTCTACTGCAGCGCCTGGTAGCTGACAAGTCGCAGGAGTTACTGGACTCGCCTCATCGGCGACCGCTGACTGTAGAAGTCCATGTTAGAGAGTGACACAGCCCGTTCACTGTTGCTCGAGTTCTACGTGTAGCAACCACAGCGTGCGATCGTTCGTAGGGCCGGCAATTGTCACCACGCGTACCTCGCGGGCACGCATGAACGCCACCTGCTCTCCAATCTCCGACGACAATTCGACCGGCACAGGAACCAGTGGCTCCCATCTGCTGGAGGTGAGGTTCTGTAAGAGGATCTCTCGCTCCTCCGCGCCGATATCGGACCAGAAGACCGCGAAAGTCCACTCAGCACCGGTTCCCATGATTTCCACGAGACAGGTCCATGCGTTGGGAAAGAACGGGATGAAGCCCGGGTAGGCGCCCGGTCGCCTAGGTCCGCCGGGGAAAATCGTGGCGGCGAACTGGATTCCGTCCTCACTTCCCGACATCACCAGAGTGTCCTTCTCGAGCCGATGACGCCGGATCAGCATCGGATTCATCCCCTCGAGCGGGACTTCCACCGACTCACACTCCCCTAGGAGGAGTGGCGCCACGGCCTCCTTCATCGTGGCCATGTCTAGACCCATGGGCCCGGGTGGGGGGTGGTCTGTTTGCACCGCTATCCGTCCGGTTCGCCAGTCACTCTCTAACGACTCGGAGTTCTACTGCAGCGCCTGGTTGCTGACAAGCCGCAAGAGGTACCGGACTCCCCCGCTAAGGCAACCGCTGACAGTAGAAGTCCTTGTTAGAGTGCGCCCCCGCGAGTCAGCATCATGAACGCTCGAGGCGACAGAATGGGGATCGGTGACATCTCTGCCACTACCAGGAGATCCTTGTCCCCTGTAACCAGGACCTGGACACCCGCGGCCACGCTGTCGGCCAAGACTCGCTCGTCGTCCGGATCTCGGACGGATACCGGGCTTGCCTCATCTGTGCGGGCAGCAGCCTCACATCGGTCGAGGACTGCGACCACCGCGTCAAGCGCTTCTGGGGATAGCTTGAGTTTCTTGGTGAGAACCCGAAGCGTCTCCTCTCGCACGACCTCCGGAACGACGAGGTGCTGCTCGCTGAGTACATGCGACAGCAGGTCCGAGCAGAGGCCACGTGCTGCGAACGCCGCGACCAGAACGTTCGAGTCCAGACAGACTCGGATCACGACATGAGCTTGAAGACGTCCTCGTCGGTATAGACACCCTGCGCCTCAGCGAAGGGGATGACTTTGCGCCGCGCCTCTTCGAACAAGCGCAGCGTCAGCTGACGTCTCAGCGCCTCGCGCACGACCTCGCTGCGAGATTGCCCGGTCTCCCGGCAAACCTCGTCCAACAGCTCTTCCAAGCTCGGGTCGAGTCGAATCGTAACGGCCGCAGTCTTCATGTAGTACAATGTACTACGATGCCTGAAGTGAGCAAGTTCCGGGGAGCCTGACGGGCGCTCTCTAACGACTCGGAGTTCTACTGCGTGGGCTGGTTGCTCACAAGCGCGAAGCGCTTCATAGACGGCAACCCACGACTGTAGAAGTCCTTGTTAGATGGACTCGCGCGCTCACATATCGCCTACACGATCATGGACTCCAGCACGGCCCGGTGCTTCAGCATCCAAGCGGCGCTACGAACCCTCCAAACGACCGCCCACAGTGGGCCGGACTCCCTTGTATCCGGCGTGACTCCCGCCTCATCCGCCTCGGCGGCCGCGTCGTGCACCGCAAACTCGATCATCTTGTCCACGAACCCGACGCGGGCACGCCGTGGAAGTTCGTAGCCATCGAGAATGCGGCGAACGTGCTTCGCCCGAACCTCCAGCGGGGGAAGTCCCTGTCGTTCGGCCACATCGTCGGCGTGGAGCTGCGCATTCAACCAACAAGCCTGAGCCAGGTCGTAGAGCAGGTCGACCGGGCCGGCGGCTTCCCAATCGATCAGTGCCTGAGGCTGACCGTCTCTCGCGACGATGTTCCAAGGCCCCAGGTCGCAGTGGCCGAACCCGGCGGACGGGTCACCTAGACTGCGGCCATGCCAAGGAAACCAGACGGCCTCGCTCGGCGCCTCGAACGTTGAAGCCGCGCGATGTAGGTCACGCACCAACCCGCCCAATAGAGGCAGTGAAGACTCGCTCCAGGTGCGCGGGTGGACGAACTCGCCCTCAATGTAGCTGAGGGTCTCGCGACCCTCCTCATCGAACCCGGAACCAACAACGCGAGGGGCCCCCGTGAACCCCTCTGAAGCGAGGTGTCGCAAGAAGGCGTGAACCGCTCCGGCCCACGCTCCGGTCTCACGATGCACCACTCCGCCGCGCAGCCACACCTCATTGCGACCCCCACCCCCAAGGCGCACTTCTTCGACCACGGTCACCCCATCCCAGGCGAGTCCATCTAACGGATTGGAGTTCTACTGCGGCACCTGGCAGGTAGGCAAGGCGCAGACCTCACGTCCACGTTACTAAGACGCCTACTCGCACCGAAGCGAGCTCCGTCGAGCGCTGTACATCCGGCCACTCCGTCTAGAAGACCGCCCAGACGGTAACGCCGACAGTAGAAGTCTCTGTTATACAGCGCTCGCCGACATACCCTGAGGATTCCAAACGCCGGACCCCTCGCACCCTGCCGACCCCTAGGAGGCGCGCCCCGACAGACCTGACCAGCGCGCCGCGCTCCACAGAACCAAGCCGAGCCTCGACCACCTTCGCGCGGCGAGCCGGGACCACGACGGCGCGTGCCGACGAACCTTGCCGGGCCATCTCTTGGGGGGCGGCGGGGTCACTCCCCCTACCCTGCGATCGCAGACCTCGGCCAGCGCTGTATAACGACTCGGAGTTCTACTGCGTGGGCTGCCTGCTCACAAGCGCGAAGCGCACCCTAAACGGCAACCCACGACTGTAGAAGTCTTTGTTAGGGCGCTGACGACGTAGGTCGATCCACCGCCTTCTCCATCAAGAGAGAATGGTCGTCCGAGGCGACAACCGTGTAACCGAGTCTCCTATACAACGCTGAGGCCCGATTCTCCCGGAAGACGCGCAACCGGACGCACGCTTTCTCTGCGCCGCGCGCGTGCTCCTCAACGAGGCTCAAGAGATAGGTGCCGACGCCATTGCCTCTCTCATGTGAAAGGAGTTGGATCGTCACCAGGTAAAGGCAGTCCTTCTCGAGTCTTTCGCGGAGAAAGCCGATACGCTCGGTCCCGCGGTAGACCAACTGGTATGAGGCCGGATCGACCGGCTCACTGAGATGACGATGCTCGTCCCACCCCACCGTGCGGGACATGACTTCGAAGAAATTCTCGCGCGTGAGACTTCGGATGAACTCGCCATCCGCATCGCCGCATTCTTGCAACTCGATCGATTCAGCGTGCGCCACAGTTCTTACGAGCTTGTTCTCTTGCCCAGCGCCCTAACGATTCGGAGTTCTACTGCAGCGCCTGGTAGCTGACAAGCCGCCGGAGCTACCGGACGAACCCCTGAGGCAACCGCTGACTGTAGAAGTCCTTGTTAGACCACCCCCTCGGCTGGCTCACCCTCCGTCTCCTTCTCCGCTTCGTGTTTCGCAACTTTCCGGAGGGCTATCACGGCGAAGATGGGGATCCCGAAACCCAAGATCCAAGGAGCGGCTGGCCCAGCCTTCAGCACTGTCACCGGAGGAAGCTGAACTCTGAGGAGCTGCAGGCCGAGTGCTCCGGTCGGCCAGACCAGCGAGGCCCGGCCCACCATGACGAAAGGTAGGACCGCCCATAACCGCCTCCTCGGAATCGCTGAACCGAGAACGCGGTAGCTGGCGAACGCAGCGAGACCGATAGTGGCGAGCCCGTAGAGCAGAAGGATGAGATGAGAAACGCCAATGTCGGAGAAGCGAAAGGAATTGGCCTCGATTAGAGAACCCTCCATCGGCACAATGTTCAGGCCGTAGAGATCGCCGTCTCGCACGCGAACCGTAGGTTGGATCCATCCACGCGCGCCCTCGCCCTCGTACCCTATCACCGTCATCCGGCCTTGTGGGGTCGTCGATACGTTCACGGCGATCATCTTGAGTTCGTTGAGATCCACGCCTTCGAGCATCTCCACCAACTGGTTCCAGAGGTCGTCGTCTCCGACTTGTTCCGGCGTGACCGACGAGTGGAAGGACTCGCGCACCGCGTCATAGTCGCCGACCTGTGTCAGACGCATCGCTTCAAAGGCCACCGAGATCTCCGAATCAGGGACCACCGAGGCCGCGAAGTCATCGACATCCGGGACACAACCGAACTGACTGACAACCACTATTGCAACTACGATTCCTCGAGCTTTCATCGGCTATTGAGCCCGTCCGGAAGTGGGGTGGTCTAACGGTTCGGAGTTCTACTGCAGCGCCTGGGAACTGACAAGCCGCAAGAGCTACCTGACTAACCTCTCAGGCAACCGCTGACTGTAGAAGTCCATGTTAGAGTGCGGCCCCGGGGGCTACATGACGCTAGGTAGCGCCAAGGCGAGGAACGCCCCCAGAACGACGAATAACACCCAGCTGATCAACATGAGGCGAAGGTGGGTCCGACCCTTCGCCGTGTAATGAAGTTCTGGGTCGCCGATGCGGGGGATCACACCCCCCAACCATCGGACTTTTAACTCGCGGCAACCCCGCTCTGAGCGATGCCCCCACGCGAGACTACCGTTGACCAGGTAGGACACCGCCGAAGCCAAGAGTCCGACGCTAACGAATCTCAGGACTGGAGTTGACCCGGTTTGGTGGACACCTGATCTCTTGAGAGAGAAAGGAGTTCACGATGCCGAGAACGAGACGGCCGTACGCGCCGGAGTTTCGGGAGCAGATGGTGGAGTTGGTCCGATCGGGCCGGACACCTGAGGAGCTGAGTCGGGAGTTCGAGCCGACAGCTCAGACGATCTACAACTGGGTCAAGCAGGCGGACCGCGATGCGGGGGTCCGCAGCGACGGTCTGACGACGGAGGAGCGAGAGGAACTGCGAAGGCTGCGCAGAGAGAACAAGCGTCTTCGCATGGAGCAGGAGATCCTAAAAAAAGCCGCGGCCTGGTTCGCTCGGGAGAGCAACTCGATCCCAGATCGGGGTTCGAGTTCGTGAGGGCGCATCAGGCCGAGTTCCCGATCCGCGTCATGTGCCGTGTGCTGGGCCTCTCCCCCAGCGGCTACTACGCCTGGCTCGACCGTCCGCCCTCGGCCCGTGCACGGCGCGATGCGGAACTCGTCGGCAAGATCACGACGATCCACGACGATAACCGCCAGGTGTATGGTCGGCCGCGGATCTTCGCCGAGTTGAAGGAAGAAGGCGAGCAGGTGGGTGAGAAGCGCGTGGGCCGGCTGATGCGTCAGGAAGGCATCTGGGGCGTGAGCCGACGAAGCAAAGGCCCGAAGACGACGAAGCGCAGTGCCGATGCACGTCCTGCAGCCGATCTGGTCGAGCGCGACTTCACGGCCGATGGGCCCGATCAGCTCTGGGTCTCTGATATCACATACATCCCGACGTGGGCCGGGTTCTTGTATCTGGCCGTGGTACTCGATGCCTGGAGCCGCCGGATCGTCGGCTGGGCCATGGCAACGCACCTGAGGACCGAGCTCGTGCTCGACGCCATGAACATGGCCGTCTATCAGCGCAGGCCGGAGGGTGTCGTATTCCACTCCGATCAGGGCACGCAATACACGTCCATTGCGTTCGGGCTGCGCTGCAAGGAGGTCGGAGTGCGCCCCTCGATGGGCTCGGTCGGTGACGCCTACGACAACGCGATGGCCGAGAGCTTCTTCGCCTCCCTCGAGTGCGAGCTGCTCGACCGGCAGCGCTTCGTCACGCAGGCCGAAGCCAAGATGGCCGTCTTCGACTACATCGAGGGCTTCTACAACCCGCGTCGCCGTCACTCCTCGATCGGCCAGATCTCGCCCGTCAACTTCGAGCGCCGCCATCGCGACGCCGCTCGGGCCGAGGCCGCGTGATGCCCTCTACCCTCGTCGCCCCATCGCCCGCTACCGCGGCAGACGTGGCCCTCCAAGGCCATGAAATACAGCTACAAACTCAAGTCCTTACCCGTCCACCGAAACGGGACAGCTCCACTCCATCCGCCGCGC
This sequence comes from Longimicrobiales bacterium, assembly GCA_965223235.1. Taxonomy (GTDB): domain Bacteria; phylum Gemmatimonadota; class Gemmatimonadetes; order Longimicrobiales; family Gaopeijiaceae; genus UBA2589. The sequence goes on along the minus strand of CBDCVV010000012.1, from coordinate 2,117 downwards.
CTGACTCTTGATCAAGCTGATGGGCGAACTCATGGAGGATCACGTTCTTACCATCCCTCGGATCGAACGCACCGTGCTGTGCGCTGTCCCAGGACAGGATAACTACGCCAGAAGTCCAGGACTCGCCCAGAAGGGCGCGATCGTGCTCCTCGCTTTCGACGCCACCGTGTGAGAATGCGCGCCCTACTCTCTTTGGAATCACGGCATGCGGGTAGAGGAGGATCGTCCTAAGCCCCGGGAAAAGCCCGGTATCCCGCCATACAAGCAGCATACATGCCTGTGCCGATACAGTGAGGCACATCTCCTCAGTTAGATCGAGGCCACCGGCTGCCTCGAATCGCTTCTTCTTGAGGAACACCTGGACCAGCTTGAGAAGCCGTTCGAAGTCGTCTGGGGAGAGGTCGCGGGAAAGCGGCACGTTGTCTCGGACGCACTGAGCCCAGTGGTCCGGGACGGGATCGCGGAGAAGGCGGATCGGCCGGTGCCACCGCACAGTTCCGAGTATTCGCGGCGCCAGCCAAAGCCCTCCACGATACCCACGCCAAGAATGAGCATCCCGAGAACGGCACCCGGCGCCAATAGAGCCGGCGACATGAGGGCCAGAACAAAGACGATCACGGCCGCCGCCCAACGCTGATCCGCGCCCTCGAACAGTTCTCGGAGTGTCACCGTTCTGGTTCACTAGTGGGGCCACCTAACGTCTCGGAGTTCTACTGCAGCGCCTGGCAGCTGACAAGCCGCAACTGCTACCCGACTCGCCGCTTAGGCATCCGCTGACTGTAGAACTCCATGTTAGGCAGCGCCTCGGAAGAAGCACGAGGAGCCATGGCCGCGCGTCGCGATCTACGATGCCTCGCGAGGCCACGGTGCATCGCGACCCATCGACGCTTTGCGCTCCGCCTCGCCTCGCGCTTCGCCGCGCATCGCGACTCCGCGACGCATTGCGCCTTTTGAACAAGCGTGGCCCCGAAGCGTGGCCACACACCCATCCTCCGCGACCTTCGCCACGCTTCGCGCTTCGCAATGCGTCGCGACACTGTTTCGCTTCGCGAGGGGAGGAAGGGACTCGATCCCTGCCGTTTCCTCGGGCCGTAGAATGCGCTGCCTAACGTCTCGGAGTTCTACTGCAGCGCCTGGCAGCTGACAAGCCGCAACAGCTACCAGACTCGCCCCTAGGGCAACCGCTGACAGTAGAAGTCTTTGTTAGGCAGCGCCTCGGAGCGAGTAAGAGAAGCCACTGCCGTGCGTCGCGATCTACGATGCCTCGCGAGACCGTGGCGCATCGCGAGCTGCACCGCTTTGCGCTCCGCCTCGCCTCGCGCTTCGCCCTGCGTCGCGACTCCGCGTCGCTTTGCGATTCATTCGACCACCGGGGGCCCGAGGTCTTCCAACTCACCGATCTGCCGCGACCTTCGCCACGCTTCGCGACTCGCAATGCGTCGCGACACTATTGTCGCTTCGCGAGGGGAGGAAGGGCCTCGATTCCTGCCGTTTCCTCGGGCCGTAGAATGCGCTGCCTAACGACTCGGAGTTCTACTGCGTGGGCTGGCTGCTCACAAGCGCGAAGCGCACCCTAAACGGCATCCCACGACTGTAGAAGTCCTTGTTAGGCGGGAGCGGTCGCGACACCCTGTAGCTCCGTCTTGGCACCGAGGTTATGCCTTTGGCCGATGTACCACTTGGATGGATCGAGCTCCGCGCAATCCCTCTTCAGGATCTGGAACGCGCCCTAGAGATCGAGGAGGACTACGTCGGGATGGGCCGGGCGAAGGTGACCGCATGGCGCGAGGCTCAACCCGAGTGGTTGCGGGGAGCCTACATCGATGACGTACTGGTCGGCATTTGCTGCGGCGTGGAAACTGACGGCGCTGTGGTGCTCCAGAGCATCGCAGTCCTCGACAAATACTGGCGCCACGGAATCGGAAGCCGACTTCTGGGTGACTTTGAAGCCGTCGTCTTCGGCTCGGATACGGTCGCGGGCATCTCAGTTGCCTCGGCGGACGACGCTCCGACCGAAGCGTTCTACTTGAAGAATGGCTACCAAGCGAAATCCATCATGTTGACAGTGCCTACGGCTGCCGCCCAACCGGGCGCGCGGACACCAGTGCCCTCGCGGG
>CBDCVV010000011.1:50000-124990 GCA_965223235.1 Longimicrobiales bacterium | reverse complement strand
AGAGCGGCCTGAGGGAATCGAGGCAGGCGTGGCCGAGCTGGTGGGGAGTGACCGAGAACTCATTGTCGCGCGCGCCTCCGCAGCTTTGGACCGCGGGCGTCGGGATCCCGGTCAGAATCCGTATGGCGACGGGAGAGCAGGGGAGCGAATCGCGGACATCTTGGTCGCGGAGCTTACGGGTGCCCCCCGGTCAACCGAAGACTGGCGAGCGGCGCACTCTTCCTAGGATCCGCGAGCGCGGTTGAAGCGCCAGATCCGTAGAAGCTCTCGTGCGCCAGGCGTTGGGAAAAAGCCCGACGGGCGGGCGGCGTTCTGCGGCTCGCGCGGGAGGGCGTCCTTGGCGTCGAGTTCCAGCGCCTCACCAATCAGATTCGCTGCGAGTTCCAGGTTTTTCCATCGAAGGTCGAAGAAGCCCCCGCCGCCCGACACGACCCGACGTTCGAGCGCTACGGCGCCGCTATCGACTCCTTCGTCGAGGTGCAGAATGGACGTGCCGATGTTCTCGACGTCGTCGCGTAGCACTGCCCACACTTCGGAGTGCACGTTTCGGTACCCGGGCACGATACCGCCGTGGATATTCAACGCCGCTCGGCTCGGCACGGAGAGCACATCACTCCTGAGAATCGATGTCCCGAAGACCACTAGAACCTCTGGATCCATGCGTTGTAGCGCTTCGACACAGGCGGGTTCATTCGCGTCATCGAACGTTTCGCGGGGGATGTCCGTCGGCCAATCGCGGGCCGTGGGATACGCCTTCATCTCGCTGGTCAGTGCCCGCTTCCAAAGGCGCCCGTAGATCGCGAGGGCGGTCAGGTCGACGGCGAGTGCCGGAAGGCCCCAGACCCCCCTTCGGCGCATCTCTCGCCGCACCTTCCGGCGGCGGGCGGCGCGCCCTGTCTCGACCACAATCCCATCCAACCGACCCGAACTTGATAGGTGATCGGCAATGAAGCGTGCAGGCGCGCCGTTCCGGCACAGAAAGACCGTCTTCCCCCTCATCGATCGGGCCCTTCGCTTCGGAGAATCATCACGCCCGTTCCTCCGCATCCGCGATCTCTCGCATCGTGGCGATTCTGTACCCGTTGGCTTGAGCGAGTCTCACGATCTGCTCCACGAGCCCGAGTGCCTGGATCCCGGCGAAGTACGGGTGATCGTACGTTACGACTCGATCCCCCGGCCGCTCGAAGATCCGCCTCGAATCGCCTCACGACATCGCCGCTCGTGCACCCTGATGCCCAGAGGTGTTCGAGGTACGCCACGCCTCCGGGCTCCCCGGTTAATTGGGTTCGCACCCGGGCCAAAGGAGCGGGCGTTGAGCCGGACCAGCCACACTCTCTTGGAGCACTCGAAGTGTACGCCTCAATCCCATGTTCATCTGCAAGATACAGGAATCCACGGTCGCCTAATACGGCAGCGAGATGGGGGCTCGTCGACCATCCGGGTGAGGCGAATCCTACCGGCCTCTCTCCAAGCGTCTCCGTGATGACGGGGAGCACCGCGTCAACCTCTCGAGCGAGCCGATCAGGCCCCCACTCCGGCGCGTCCATCTGCCACACCGCATGGTTGCGCCCACCGTGCAGACCGACCTCGTGACCCGCGGAAGCCGCCGCCTTCAAGACCGTTCTGGAGCCTCCCCCGACACGCGGGTTCAAGAGGGCAGCGACGAGGTATCCCTCGTTCCCGAGCTTCTCACGCGCCGTAAGCTTCGCCGCTGAAGGCGTGGGGTACCGTGGCCGGCCCCACGGTCCCACCCGCCACGGCGCTACCCGCCCTCCCCATGTTGACGAAGAAGGTGAACGGGACGCCCATGCGAGCACCGAGCTCGGAAAGGGCAGGCATACCCTCGCGCACGCACCGATGAGTGTCGACGTCGAAGCGGAAGCCGAAGAGCTTGCTCAAAAGACCTCAGGATCGGGCGGTGTCCCTTACACGCCGAAGATAGCGGGCCGCACGGCGTCCGGGTAAACTTCCCCCGACCGTCGCGACGACCCGACCCGGCATCATCGACGTTGAAGATCCTGATGCACTGCGTGTACTACCCGCCCGAGGTCGGTGGCCTCGAGAGCCACGTGCACTACCTATGTCGCGAGTTCGTGCGACGAGGCCATCGTGTCGATGTCGTCACGTCACGATCCAGGCCCGAGTTGGAGTCGTACGAGGTCCGAGACGGGGTGCATGTCTGGCGAAGTTGGCTGCCCGGCCGTACGCCGGCCGGATGGCTGGCCCACGCGGTGTCCTCGCTCCCCAACACGTTCACCCGGTCGGGTCCCGCGGATGTGCTTCACGCCCAGGCATTCCAGTCGATCCCACCTCTGGCGACGGCGCGCCTCCGCACCGGAGCCCCACTTATCGCCACATGGCACACCTCGCACTTCTTGAAGCTGGCCGAGAAGCCCGGGTGGCGGACGATCCTTCGGCGACTCGTCGACCTTCCCGACGCGAATCTGGCCGCCAGTGAAGAGATCGCCGGCGTCGCGGAACGGTTGGCGCCCGGTAGTCACGTCGAGGCGCTGACGAACGGGGTCGACACCGAATTCTTCGCTCCGTCGACTCCGTCGCTACCTCCCGCAAGCGCTGGGCGAAAGCGCCTCATCGTGCCCCGGCGACTCTTCGAGAAGAACGGGGTCGAGTATTTCATACGAGGAATGCCGGCGCTCTTGGCGGAGGTCGACGTCGAGGCCGTGATTGTCGGTGACGGGCCGGAACGAGCCGAGCTCGAACGATTGTCGTCCGAGCTCGGGGTGTCCGATCGCGTCGACTTTCTCGGCGCTCAGCCGCATGACGAGATGGTGGGACTCCTGTCATCTGCGGATGCAGCCGTTTTCCCCTCCCTTATGGAGGCCACTTCCGTCGCGGCACTCGAATGCATGGCGTGTGAGATACCGGTCGCAGCGTCGAGGGTCGGGGGATTGCCCGAGATCGTCGATGAATCGGTCGGCACCCTTTTCGAGCCCGCCGACCCAGAGGATCTCGCGAAGAAGGTGGCGGGAATGCTCCAACGCTCGAACCTTCGAGATGCGGGCGCACGAGCACGCGAAAGAGTCGTAGCGCATTGGAGCAACGCACGACTCGCAGATCGGCACCTAGCCTTGTACGAGGAACTCCTGAAACACCGGGCGGCCTGAGGACGACGATGGCGAAGAAGAAGAAGCCAGAGGGAAAGGGCGGGAACGCGCCGGAGCGACGCGGTGCGCGCGCCGATCGGGAGAGTCGTGCCAGCGAGGATGAGGGCTTCTCCATGCCGCGTTGGGCGCCCGCGGTCCTGTATGCGGCGCTCACGACGTGGCTCTTCCGCGAATTCATCTTCTCCGACCAGATGCTGTTCGGGAACGACACCCTCGGCATGGGCTACCTCGTCCGAGAGCTTTACGCCGACGCCCTGACCGAGATCGGCCGGGTTCCGGGATGGGCACCTCACATTCTGGGGGGTACACCCTTCCTCGAGGCGTTGAGCGCGGGCGACTCGCTGTACCCGCCCTCGCTCGCACTCCTGATGCTCATGGAGCCGTACCGAGCGTTAGGGTGGAAGCTCGTCCTCCATGTGTTCGCGGCGGGACTCCTCACCTTCGGTTGGATCCGTACCGTCGGTGGATCCAGGGGCGCCGCAATGGTAGCGGGAGCGGCCTACATGTTGGCTCCCTTCCTCATCGGCTTCGTCTATCCGGGCCACGACGGGAAGATCTTCGTGATCGCACTGACCCCGCTCCTCTTCTGGGTCACGGAACGTCACTTCAAGCGGCCGAGCATCGGGACCGTGGCCTCGATCGGTCTGACCGTCGCGTTGATTCTGTACACGACGCACTTCCAGATGGCGTACTTCCTGTGCGGCGGAGTCGGGTTGTACGCGATCTTCCGCACGATCCTGATCGTGCGGGGCAGAGACGAAGTCGTCACACCCACGGAAGGGATCGCATGGGGGAAGGCAGGAGGGATGCGCTTCGGCCTCTTCCTGGTGGGTTCGGTGCTGGGAGCGTGTGGCGCGTCATACCAGCTCTTTCCTGCCGTCGAGTATGCGACGACGTACTCGAGACGAATCGCGACGACGCGTGAAGCGGCCGGGGAGTCGGGCCGAGCATGGTCGGCGTCGTACTCCCTACATCCCGAAGAAGTGATGTCTCTCATCGTCCCCGAGTTCGCAGGGAACGGAGCGAGGGGGAACGACTGGACAAACGGGACCTACTGGGGGAGAAACGCCCTTAAAGACAATCACGAATACACGGGATTGATCATCCTCCTTCTCGCGGCTGTTTCCTTCGTGGGAGCCGCTCGAAGCCAGCTAAGGCACTTTCTGACCGGACTCGGGCTCTTCGCTCTCTTGTACGCGATGGGCGCGAATACTCCCGTATGGAGTGTCTTGTACGAGGTGTTGCCCGGGATCCGACTCTTTCGGGCCAACGGCATGGCGGCCTTCCTCTTCGGCTTTGGTGCGATCACTCTGGCGGCGTTGGGGATCGACCGGCTGGTGGCGCTGAGTCGAGTACCCGGAGACCCCGAGACCAAGCGCGCCAGAAACGTCGCGTGGGGTGCCGCTGGGACCGTTGCGCTGCTCTCGATCCTCGCCATGTCCGGCGTGCTCACCTCGATCTGGACCGCCGTCGTGTACGCCTCGATCCCCGACTTCCGCGTACAGACCCTCCAAGCGCATCTCCCGAATATCGTACGCGGGGCATCCATCTCTCTCGGACTCGCCGCACTCTTCGCGCTCTTCGCATGGGCCGTCACGAATGGCAAGCTCCAAGCTCGCTGGATTGTCCCGGCCTTGCTCGTACTCGTGGTCGCCGACGAGGCCCGAGTCGCTCAGCCTTTCGTGCAGACGTGGGACTTCCATCGGTGGTCCGAGCCCGACCCGAACATCCAGGCGCTTCTCGATCGGGAACGGGACAGCTCGGAGCCGTACCGGCTCTGGAGCCTGGTGCGAACCAGTCAGGACGTCACCCCAGCGATGCATGGGATCGAACTGGCCGCCGGTCACCATCCCCACGACCTCGCCCGCTATCGGGAACTCATCGGAATGGTCGGGTCGGGTCGCGCGGCTAACCTGTCGAACGCGAACGTGCGCTCCCTCCTGAACGTCCGCTACATCCTATGGCCAGACAACGAGGCAGGACCGGCTCCAGAAGGCGCACCCATCGTTTCCCGGACGCAATACGCGAATGGTCAGCCGTATCACACGCTCATCGCGGAAAACGGGCTCCCGCGAGCGCGTCTCGTGGGCAACGCCGTCGTAAAGACGGATGACGAAGCGGTTGCGTATATCATGTCGGATTCGCACGACCCGAGCCGCGAAGTGGTCTTGGCCAGCGAACCGCCAGTCACATTGAGCGGCGAGCCGGTGGCCGGGACGGTCACATGGGAGGAGCGGGGCCCGGACCGGATGGCGCTCTCTGTCGAGTCGGAGGGCGCGGCACTCCTCACGGTGGCCGACAACTGGTTCCCGGGGTGGAAGGCGACGGTGAACGGTGAAGAGGTTCCTGTCCTGAGGGCGTACCACACGTTGCGCGCGATTCCCGTTGGGGCGGGCTCATCGCGTGTTGAAATGTGGTACGAGTCGGAGGTGGTGAATCGCAGCTTCCTCCTCAGCGTCATCGTATTGCTCGGCCTCTTCGCAGCCCTCGGAGCCTCGCATTGGCACAGCCGTCGGACGACGCTCGACCCGGAGCCAGCCCACTGAGGACCGTGGTCGTTCGCGCCGGCCAGTTTGTCGCCACCCTGCTCGTATTGTGGTTCGTCGTGGACCGAGCTGGGCTGTCCCTCGGAGAGCTCGGGAATATCGACCTCTCGGTGTGGGAGATTCGACCGCTGCACCTCGTCGTCGGAAGCCTCGTCCTCCTCATCGGATACCTGGTCACCGGAGCGCTCTGGGGCCGGATCGTGAAGGGGTTGGGCGGCCCGACGCTACCGACCAGCGATGCGATTCGGCTCTTCATGATCGCCAACATGGGCCGGTATGTGCCCGGGAAAGTCTGGCAAATCGCCGGCCTGGCCGCGTTGGCGAGGGGTCGTGGTGTCCCGGCGACGACCGCTACCGCCGCTGCGATCTTAGGGCAGGGAATCGCAATCGGGGCCGCTGCCGCGGTCGGGATGGGGACGCTTTGGACACTAGCCGACGGCGCAGCATGGCGCTGGGCGGTGCCTGCTGCGCTCTTAGGTGGCGTCGCTGTGACGCAAATTCCCCCTGTATTCGACGGCGTCACTCGAGCGTGGTTCCGGGCCTCCCGCACCGAGCCGCCGGAGGGACTCGGCCCCCGAGACGCGGCAAGTTGGGTCGCGATCGGACTCACGAGCTGGACGATCTACGCCACCTCGTTTTGGCTCTTCACCGCCGGGCTCGGGTACGATATGAGCCCACTGGTCGCGGGTCCGGCCTTCGCGGGGGCGTATGTAGTCGGATATCTTTGGTTCCTTGTCCCGGCAGGCTTGGGCGTCCGTGAAACGATCTTGATGGCACTCCTGGGGCCCCACCTGGGGACGACGGAAGCCTTGTCTGTCGCGATCGCCGCCCGGCTCTGGACCACGATGATCGAAGTCATTCCTGCGGCCCTCTTTTGGGCCCAACACGTCGCCAAGGGAGCGCCTACGGTGACGGCCGACCCCGATGAGGCACGACGGTGACGACGCAGCATCGCATTCTCGTCATCATCCCGACGTACGATGAGGCGGAGAATCTGCCGCGGATTGTGCCCGCTGTCCTCGAACAGGATGAGCGAATCGAGATCCTCGTCGTCGACGACGCCTCGCCGGACGGCACGGGGGCGATCGCAGACGGACTCACCTCCGCCGACCCGCGTGTGCACGTGCTGCATCGCGCCGGGAAGGAAGGGCTCGGCCGAGCCTACCTTGCCGGCTTCTCATGGGGGCTGGAAAGGGAATACACCCTCCTCTTCGAGATGGACGCGGACTTCTCGCACCCTCCGGACGCACTTCCACGTCTCATCGAGGCGTTCGACGACGCCGACGTGGTGATCGGGTCCCGCTACGTCGACGGGCGTGTGACCGTGGCGAACTGGCCAATGAGCCGACTCCTCATCAGCTACTTCGGCAGCCGGTACGCGCGCGTCATCACCGGGATGCCGGTGCGTGACGGCACAGGCGGTTTCAATGGTTGGAAACGCGAGGTGCTCGAGAAGGTGGATCTCGATCGGGTCCAGTCGAACGGGTACGCCTTCCAGATCGAGCTCAAGTTCCGGGCGTGGCGTGCAGGCTTCCGGCTCGCCGAGAGACCGATCCTCTTCACCGAACGAGACACGGGCGAATCCAAGATGTCCAAGCGCATCGTTCGCGAAGCTGTGTGGCGTGTGTGGTGGCTACGGATTCAGGACCTTTTCGGGAAGCTCTGAAGGTGTCGGACCCGACGGAGAGGATCGGAAAGGAGTTCTACGACTCGAGCGGTTACTTCGAGAACCGCACGACGGCACACCTCATCGACTATGAGAGTCCGTTTCAGCAGTACAGGGTTCGAAAGGTCCTCGACCTCCACACCCCCCGGGCCGGCGATCGAGTCGCCGACATAGGATGCGGATGGGGCACCTTCGGTTTCGCGTTGGCTGACAGGGTAGGGGAGGTCGTCGGTATCGACTTCTCCGAGCGGGCGATCGACTTCTGTAACGACCGCCTCCGTCAGTCATCTCGTGAGAACCTCTCCTTCCTCTGCGCCGACGGAGGCGACACCGGTCTTCCCGAGCAGTCCTTCGATGTCGTCCTGGCAGCCGATCTATTCGAGCACCTGTACCCAGACGACTCTGCACGTGTTGCCCGAGAGGCGTATCGACTTCTCCGTCCGGGGGGACGCTTCGTCACCTGGACCCCTCACCGTGGTCACTTCCTCGAGATCCTGAAGAACCGCGATATCATCCTGAAACGGGACGTGAGTCACATCGACTACAAGTCGATGGCGCGCATGAAATCCTTGCTCAGAGAGGCGGGTTTCGACATCGAGAAGGCGTACTATGCCGAATCACACCTCCCGGGCCTGATGCACGTCGAGCGACTACTTCAAGGGATCGTACCGATCCTGCGCCGCAGAATCGCGGTATTGGGACGACGACCGGACGGCGGCTGACACCATGGCGTGGGAGATTGAACGGCGCTTCCTCGTCCGGGTGGAAGAAGCAACGTGGTACCGACTCGGGGAGGGATTCCACTTGCGCCAAGGGTACGTGCGCAACGGAGATCCGTCCGTCCGTATCCGAGTCGGTGAAGCGCGTGGGGCGGTCCTGACTTCGAAGAGTGGGAAGGGGGTCCGCAGACAGGAGTTCGAGACGGTCGTCCCCCCCGAGATTGCCGAGGCACTCTTTTTGGCTGCGGAGGACCGGATCATCGAGAAGGTTCGCTTCCGTATCGGACGTTGGGAGCTCGATCGATTCCTCGGACCGCTCGACGGACTCGCCCTTCTCGAGATCGAGCTAGAGCGGGAGGATGAGCCGATCCCTCCGTCGCCGGCCGACATTCTAGTATTACGTGAGGTCACAGATGACAAACGGTTCGTGAGTGGTCGCTTAGCCAGAATGACCACCAAGAAGAAGCGCAAGCTCGTGAAGAAGGCTTACAAGGAGGTGAAGGGGTGGAAGGGCCTCAGCACTGTCGCCGCGAGCCTCGGGTCGATCGTAGCCTTGAGCGCCTGTACGATGATCGGCTCAGAGGCCGTACAGAGGCCATCACCTACGCCCGAGACGCAGACCACCGTCGAGGTACCGATCCCGACAACCCCGACCGCCGAGGCTCCTAGCGCGCGCGGGAACATGGTGGAGTACGAGCAGAGCGGCCGAACGTACCGCATTCTGGACTCTTCGGAGGGGTACGTTCAGCAAGGTGTCGCATCATGGTACGGAGAGCAGTTTCAGGGGCGTCCGACCAGCTCTGGTGAGCCGTTCGACATGCACGAGCTCTCGGCAGCCCATCGGACGCTTCCGATTCCTTCCTGGGTCCGGGTCACGAACCTGGACAATGGTCGGGTACTCGTAGTTCGCGTGAACGACCGCGGACCGTTCTCAGATCCGGATCGGCGCATCATAGACGTCTCGTACGCGGCCGCCGTCGCCCTGGGAATGGACGCGGCGGGCACGGCCAACGTCCGCGTCGAAGCCGTCGAGCCGTGGCAGACGAGGATCCCGGGCTCTTAGCGGAAGCCGCCGGTGGAAGGGAAGCGCCATCGGGACAGCGAGGGGTGTCCCATACAGAAACAGAGCGAATCAGCCCCGCTCAAACGAAATCAACAACTTAACATAATATATATTATACGAAGTCCTATGGCTCGCGCGCCGGTGGGGTCAGTCCCTCAGGAGCTCACGGAGCTGATCGCGGCGGCAAGCAGCGCGCCGACGCCACCAAAGACCGCCGCTCCGACCACCGTCGTGGTTGGGACCAGCACACCCGGGTGCGGACAGCCGAGGTCACAGTTCTGCGTTACGATCAACCCCCAGACGACGCCCAAAGCACCGCCGACGATGGCCCCGACCTTGAACCCTCGGTTCCACTCGCCTCCTTCATCTTCGTCACGAACTCCCCGCACGGAGAGTGCGGCGCTCCGTTCGAGATCACGCTCGGGTCCATCGCGACGAGCGAAGAAACGACTCTCGGCGCAGCATCGACCGCCTCAATCGCCCGTAACGGATCGGCGGTCCGTTCCTGTGCCTGGACTCCCGGACCAACGACTCCGCAAGACGCGATGATGATCAGCAGTCCAAGGTTTCGCATTGCTCTCCTCGACATCGTCGGGTCTAGCCGTCACCCCTGAATGTCGCTTCCGCCCGCCGTCGCAAGCGATACGTCGACTGACGTAGGCCCACCCCTCGGATTACCGGGTTACTACGACGCGGACCGCAACTCCTGGATCCGCATCTCGAAGGCACCGCGCTCGGGCGAGTTCTCGTCCATCTCGGCCAGCACACGCTCGTAGAGCTCGACCGCGCCATCGGCATCCCCTCGGGCGCCCCGGATTCGGGCGGCGGACGCGAGAGCGTCTCGGACCTGGAAGTCGAGATCCGACCGACTGGCGATCGAGAGATACGTCTCCTCAGCATCTTCCCAACGGCCGTCTTGCTCGTACGCCGCCCCTAGGAGTGTGGCGCCCTGAAGCTCGATTGGAGAGCCTGGCCGCTCACCAAGCGGCGCCAACACCGCTAACGCCTGCTGCGGATCATCGGTCTCGAGATAGAGCTCTCCGAGGAGAAGGCGGGCCTCTCCCTCGAGCGGCGTGCCATCGAATCGCTCCAGGAAGGTGGCCAGATCGATCTTCGCACCCTCGGTGTCGCGAATGGAGATCGACTGGTGGATGGCCTCCAGCTGTTCGGCCGCCTGCGTCTGGAGGTTTGCGCGGTAATTCCGGTAGTAGACGCCGCCAGCGCCGAGAATTCCGGCTACCACGAGGGCTACGGTAAGGAACTGTTGATTGCCCTTCGCCCAGTTGGAGAAGTCGAGGATCCGCGCGATGAATGCGTCGTCCGCGTCCGACTGGCTCGATGCTTGGGCGCGCCTGGCCCCCGGATGACGCTTCGCCATGATTCCAATCCCCACTCGTGATCACCGACGGCGCATTCGCCGCCAGCGTAGAAAGCGACCAAAAAGCTAGATTTGGCTTGGTGGTCGGTCAATGAAGTCCGCTGGCGGACTTCCCTCCTGATCGCCCCGATATCCTGCGAGCGCCCAGAGGTCCGATGGGCGCTGGATCACGAGGCGGCCCTCCGGGGCGCTCGCGAGCACCCCATCGTATAGCCAGTCGTTGAGGAGCGTGGTCACTGTTGCCCGGTGGGCTCCACACAGGTCAGCCAGCACTTGATGAGTGAACCGCTCCTGGAGCTCAACAGCTCTCCCCTCCGGGTGCCCACAACGAACCCCGAGGTCGAGGATGACGTCGGCAAGCCGCTGAGCCGAATCGGGCCCGTGAGATCCGCCCTGGGCATGTCTCAACCGATACAGCTCCCGCTCTTGTCCATCCAGATACGCATCAAGACTCCGCTGGGCGGTCTTGAGGCCACGCAGAACTGCTGCCTTCGGCAGCGGCGACACCACACACTTCGACCCCGCGATCGCACCGTATCGACGTCGTTCCTCCGTGAACGCCTCGTCCCCGAACGTCTCCCAGGGCACCGCTACCGAAACCGTCCGCGCCCGGTGCCCCCGTTCCATGCCCGGGAGCACGAGTCGCATGTAGCCAGACCGAACCAGGAAGATCGTGTCCGCCTCGTCCCCCGGGGTGTAGAGGTCCCTTCCCTTCACGATCGCGATCTCCTCGGCTTCCTTCACGAGGCGGAACAACTTTCGATCCCGAGGGGGATGAAGTCGGAACGGCATCGCGTCTACTCCTCGGTGACCGCGGCGAGGGACGCACCCCGACCAGCTCCGTCTCCACCGTGTCGGGTCGGTCGCGCGTACGGTCGCAGACCCGAGTTCATGGTGAGGGCAACCCCCACGAGCGCGGCGGGGATCGATGCCAGCGTGGCGGTAGAGGGACCCACTACGTCAGCGAGTGCCCCCGTCGCCAGTACCCCCATTGCGCCAGTGGCCCACGCGAGCCCCATCACGATCCCCGAGCTCACTCCAGCGCCAGACGGAAGCATCTCCTGCGCCATCACCACGAGTGGGGGCAGCGTCGCCATCCCGAGGAAGCCCGCGAGCGCCGCTGCACTGAGACCGGCCCAGCCGGCGGGCCCGACCATGACGGCGAGAAGATGCGTCGGAATCGCCCAAAGACAGAGATGCGTGAGGAGGCGACGACGGTCGACCTGGTCGGCCAAGAGGCCACCGAAGACGGTGCCGAACGATTGAGCACCGAGGTAGACCGTCAGCACGAGAGCCCCACGAGCTTCTGACCCGCCCCCTGCAGCCACGATGATCGGCTCCATCGTTAGAAATGCGCGTTGGACGAACGCCATAACGGCGCTAATTCCGAATAGTAGGCCCAGCGGCCCTCTGAGGAGAGCTACGACATCAGCCACCCGCGGCGGCGGGTGAATGGCGGCCCCGGCTCGGCGGTCCTCATCCGGCGCTGGAAGGGCCATGTAGACAAGGGGGGCCAGCAAGAGCATCGGCACCATTGCGACCCACATCCCGTCCAGACCGCGCTGCTGGACCAGCCAAACCGCGAGGACGGGGCCGAGCGCGAAGCCGATCGAACCCCCGAATGAGAAGATCGAATACCGGGCGCCCCCTCCCCCACCCTCTCGGACCCGAACCGCGTACGAAGCGCCGGGGGGGTGGAAGGCGGCGCTCCCGATGCCTCCAACTACGAGAACGGCGACCAAGACGACAAAGTTGGGGGCCCACCCCATCGTCGAGACGAAGATCGCCCCTACGACCGGTCCCCATACGGCCAACGGCCGACGGCCCCACCGGTCAGCCAAATAACCAAAGAACGGTTGAGGAAGCGCGGACGCTACCGAATAAGACACGGCCAAGGTTGCGGCCAATGTGATGGAAAGCCCCATCTCGCCCATGAGCCGCGGCAAGAGCGGTGGTACGAATGACGCGTAGGCATCATTGAACCCGTGGGCGACCGCTACGACCAGCGCGAGCCGAAGCGCGGAGCGACGATCGACCGCGGCCTCGTCCCCGACGGCGGAAGGTGCGGATGTTGACACGTTGTTTCTCGGCCTTTGCCTCGGGTTCTTCCCCACCCGCTCCGTCGCTTCCTGAGCGCTACGATAACGCCGACCTCCAGATCGCTACACCTCCCCTGGCGCGCTACCCGCTCCCCACCGCATCGTAGCGTCGCCTAGTCGGATCATGAGCCTCCCTGGAGACGCGCTACCATGCCGGTACGTACGCACTTCCACCCCATGCAGACGCTCGCGACGGTGGTGTTGCTTGGGTTACTTCTAGTCGCCGCATGCGCGCCAACAAACGACTCGACCGCCGTCAACTCGGCAGAGGGTCCAAGCGGCGGTCCGGAGGTCACCCGCTACGCGCCCCAAAACCGGCCCGACGTCCGCGGCACTGTAGGGGCGGTCTCTGCCGGTCATCCGCTCGCGGCCCAAGCTGGACTCGCGGTGCTCCAGCGAGGCGGGAACGCGACCGATGCGGTGATCGCGATGGCCGCGGTCCTGGCCGTGACGCGTCCCCACATGAACGGTGTGGGCGGTGACGCCTTCGGGATCTTTTACGACGGGGCGAGCGGCGAGGTCACGGCCCTCAATGCGAGCGGCCGCTCCGGGGCGCTTGCCACGCCGGACTTCTTCACGGCTGCAGGAGTGGACGAGATCCCGCAAACCGGGGCACTCTCGGTGAGCGTTCCAGGAGCCGTCGCGGGATGGGTGGATGCGCACGATCGGTACGGATCTCAGCCGTTCTCGGAACTCCTCCGTCCGGCGATCCGCTTCGCGCGGGACGGTTTCGCGGTGTCGACGCGACTGGCGCTCGACTTCGAGGCTCAGGGCGGTGAGCTCAACGGCCCCGGGCGTGCGCTGTACCTGCCGAACGATGGGGCACCCCCGACGGTAGGCACCCTTCTCCGAAACCCCGAGCTGGCCGCTTCGCTCGAGACTATCGCTCGAGATCAGAAAGACGGGTACTACCGCGGCTCGATCGCGAGTCGACTGGCCGCCTTCGTCGAGGCCCAAGGAGGGCACCTGAGAGAGTCCGACTTTGCGACTCACACCTCGACATGGGTTGACCCAATCCGCACGAACTATCTGGGCCATATCATGTTGGCCATGCCACCGAACACCCAGGGACCCGCCCAGTTAGCCCTCATGGGGATGGCACGAGAGCACGATCTAGCCTCCATGGGGCACAACTCGGACCGGTACCTACACACGCTCGTCGAACTAAAGAAGCTGGCCTTCGCGGATCGGGATCGCTGGGTGGCGGACCCCGAGCACGCAGACGTCCCACTCGAGCAAATGTTGGACGGGGCGTATCTCGCTCAACGAGCGACCCTCGTCGACCCGAACGCCGCCGCGAACGAAGTGGCACCCGGTTTCGGGGACGACATGTCCACTCAGGAAGGAATGGACGACTCGGGCGACACCGTATACCTGACCGCCGTCGATCGTTGGGGAAACGCAGTCAGTTGGATTCAAAGCAACTTCGCCGGCTTCGGATCCGGTCTACTCGAGCCGGAGACGGGAATCATCCTCCACAACCGCGGCGCTCTCTACACACTCGAGAATGGGCACCCGAACCAGGTAGCCCCCGGCAAACGGCCGTATCACACACTCTCCCCGCTGATGGCGCTACGAGAGGATGGCACCTTCGCCTTCACACTCGGCACGCCGGGCGGAGATAGTCAGCCCCAGTCGCTCATACAGATCGTCAACAACATGCTGATGTTCGGAATGACGCCTCAGCAAGCGATCGAGGCGCCGCGCTTTCGGTCGATGAGTGGCCTCGGCCTCGTCCTCGAAAACCGGGTGACGTCCGAAAGTGCGGACGGGCTACTGAGCCGCGGACACGAGCTACGTCTGATCGACGGATGGACCGCCACCTTCGGAGGAGCTCAGATGATTTACTTCGATGCGTCCACAGGAGTGCTCACCGCCGCGGCCGACCCCCGCCGAGAAGCGTATGCACTGGCCTACTAGCGCCTGCCACCCGAAAGCGGAGTAGCTCTGTGCACGTCTTCGCACTTCTCGGAGCGCTTTTCGCGGGAATCGCGGTGGGCGCCGGCGCGTTCGGAGCACACGGCCTTCGTGACCGCCTCACCCCGGCAGACCTCGAGATCTTCGAGACGGCGGTGCGTTACCAGATGTACCACGGACTGGCGCTATTCGTCGTGGCGTGGGCGATGACGCAGTGGGAGCATGCCTCCGTCGCATTCGCTGGATGGTCTTTCGTCGTGGGCATCGTCGTCTTCTCGGGCAGCCTCTACACACTCGTGCTCAGTGGTGCCCGGTGGATGGGCGCGATCACTCCGATCGGGGGCGTCGCCTTTCTCGTCGGGTGGGCCCTCTTGGCATGGAGCGCCCTACGCGCGTGACGGATATGGAACGCGCAAGGGCGGCTGTCGCCGTTGCCAATCGGCTCATCATCCTGACTGGCGCGGGCGTCTCGGCCGAGTCGGGCATCCCCACCTTCCGAGGGGCCGGAGGCTTGTGGAAGGACTTCCGGCCCGAGGAGTTGGCCACGCCAGAGGCGTTCTCGCGGGAGCCCGCCCTCGTCTGGGAGTGGTACGAGTGGCGCCGAGGTCTCGTGCGCGGATGCGAGCCGAACCCGGCGCACATGGCGATCGCGGATCACGCGCTCCGTCAGGAGACCACCCAAATCGTTACCCAGAACGTGGATGGCTTGCACCATCGTGCCGCACGTCGCGCCGCCCGACTCCGCGCCGATCCAGTCGAACCCGACCAGGCCTACCCGATCGAAGTGCATGGGGCTCTGCACAGGAATCGGTGTTCCAGCTGTGATGAGATCGACGCGAAGCCAGCTGAAGTCGATGCCTCGTCCCTGGACACACTCCCCAGGTGCCCGTCGTGTTCTGCGCTGATGCGACCGGACGTCGTGTGGTTTGGAGAGCCGTTGAACCCCCAGGTGCTCGAAACGGCACACCGGGCCGCGCACGACGCCGACGTCTGTCTCGTTGTCGGGACGAGCTCCTTGGTCTACCCCGCCGCCGCCATCCCGGAGGTGACCGCAGCCCACGGTGGTCGGGTGATCGAAGTCAATCTCGATCCAACGCCACTGACGGCCGCTGCAGACATCTCCCTCCGCGGGCGTGCGGGCTCGTTGGTGCCCGAGCTACTCCGGGCCTGACAGGTCGGCCGACCCTTTAACTCCCTTCGACCCGAGCACTTCGAGGAGGGAGTCTCGACCGACGTTGCCTCCCGAAAGGACCACGACCACCGGCCCGTCCGACAGCGCCGTGGTCGGGTGCCACACCCCAGACAAGAGCGCAGCCAGGCCGACGGCCCCTCCCCCCTCGACGACGACCCTGACTCGCTCCACCCCGTAGCGCATCGCCCGCGCAATCTCTGCTTCGCTGACTTCGACGTGGTCGTCCACGACGTCCCGTACTAGGTCGAAGGAGTACCGATTGTTCAACCCGATCCCCCCCGCGAGGGCGTTGGCGAGCGTAGGCTCTTCCGCCACCTCGATCGGCCGGCCCGCTCCCACGCTTTGCATCATGACCGATGCCCGCGAAGCGGAGGCCGCCACGATCCTCGTTGCTTCTTGCGCGCCATGCCGGACCCTCAGCACCGACGCAATCCCCCCGACCAAACCGCCACCGGAGAGCGGGACGACCATCGCCGCTGGAGGCGCCCCGAGCGCCGCCACGACCTCATCGGCGATCGTACCCTGCCCTGCGATGACCCACGGGTCATCGTACGCCGAGATGTACACCCTTTCCGTTCGGTCAGCGTCTTCGATCGCCGCAGCCTCAGATTCGTCGAACGTTCCCCCCGATGCTCGGACCGTCGCTCCCGCGGTCTCGATCCCTTCCAGCTTGACTGGATCTACCCACGTCGGCACGTAGATCGTGGCGGGCACCCCCGCTTGTTGGCACACCCAGGCGGTCGCGCGGCCATGGTTCCCGCTCGAGCACGCAACCACACCGCGAGCAGCCTCTGCGTCGGTCAGGGCCGAGATCCGGGCAGCGGCTCCACGGACTTTGAACGAGCCCGTGACCTGGAGACACTCGGCTTTCAGGTACACCTCGCGGCCCACCTCATCTGAGAGGTGAGGATCGTAGAGAAGCGGAGTCTCACGCATGTACCGCGCTACCCCCGCCCGCACCCGGTCGAGCGGGAGATCTCCTGGGATCAGAAGACGACCCGAGGACGCTCGACGAGCTCCGTGATCCAGAGGCCGGAGTTGAGGTCGGACGAGTAGATGCGCCCCTTGAAGATCTGCGCTCCCCACGACATCGACCAATTCGGTGTCGTCGTCTCCGAATCGGTGGTCAAGATCGTCGCAATCTCCCGCCCCTGGGCATAGAGATCGCCACGAAGCTCTCCTGAGATATCTACGACGCGCAGTCCCGCTTGGTAGTAACCGACATACATCCGGTCATCTTCGATCCACACGTTGTGAGCCCCGGCCTCAGGGACTTCGTAGCGTGCCACCTCCACCGGGTTCTCGATGTCGGTCATGTCGAGAACGTGGATGTACCCACGGGCATGGATCGCTTCATCGGCGTCCCAACCCGCGGGAAAGATCTCATCACCGACGAAGAGATATTTTCCGTAACGCCATGCTACGTGGGTATTTCCGATCGGGTACTTAAACTGACTTACAAAGGTGGGCGTGGTCGGCGTCCCGCCATGGGTTCCCGCTCCGACATCGAGGACGACGGCACCGTCATCCCAGTACGAAACGTACGCGTACCCGTCCTGAACCATCACGTCGTGTAGCGAGCGCTGCTGGTTGTCGATACCCCAACGCCCGACCTCATGGGGCGCCTCAGGGTTCGCGATGTCGATGACATGTACCGCCCGCGTCCCGTTGTGCACGGCGTAGACGAGCTCGTGCTCCCCGGAGATCCAGACGTTGTGCACTCCCCCGGAGACCGTCTCCGTGTATTCCGAGAGGATCGACGGGTGCGCCGGGTCCGCGAGATCGAGAAAAACCATCCCGTTTCGGCGATCCGACGCCCCTTCACGGGTCACGATGCCGAGTCGGTTATTCGGGTGGATCTTCACGTCGTTGATGCGCCGAGCGTCGAGCTGCAGCGAGTCCGTGAGGATCGGATTCGAGGGATCCGTGACATCCCACACCTTCATCCAATCCCACATGAACGTGCCGATGTACGCGTAATCCCGACCATCGACCCCTTCAAAGACCCATACGTCGCCGGAGTGGTGCTCGGCGATCCCGCCTCGGCCTACCTGAACGAGCTCTGCGTCAGCCCCCCTCGGTACGACCGTGATCACCGCGCTACGTACGTCCCGCTCGCCCATCCGCGCCGTGACTCGGTACGTCCCAGCTTCCTCGGCGACGAACACTCCTTGACCCCGATCATCCTCGACCTGTGCTCCGAGGCCGCTCAGCGACCACTCCGGGAACGCAGGGATCTCCGCACCGTCGACCATCGCACGGGCGGTGAATCGCACCACATCCCCGGTACGGACGCTCGACTCGGTGGGCTCGAGGATGTAGTCGATCCCCGGATCGGGTTGGACTTGGAGTGGGAGCTCAGACTCCACCGAACCGGCGGTCACGGAGATCGTCACGCTCCCGGGGGTCCGCGCGAAAACGAGCCCGGCGGGGTCGACGTCCGCGATCGACGGGTCGCTACTCGAGAACGAGAGTTCAGGGAGTTCTACACGACCGCCGATCCGATCGTACGCTTCCACCCGAATCGGCACGACCTGCCCCGCATACGGTGATGCGGTACCGACCTCAGGGCGAAGCGTACTCGCGGGGAGCGCCCGAACGACGACCGATACCGAAGTGGGCTGACCTCCGACGACCGCCGTGATCTTCGCCATCCCAGGGTTGAGTCCCGTGACCACGCCTGACTGATCGACGGTGGCCAGCTCGGGCGTCGAAGCGATCCAACGCACGTCTACACCGTCGAGGATGCGACCCGCACCGTCGTACGCGTGGGCCTGTAGTTGGGCCGTGCTCTGCACCTCGATCTCCGCGCGCTCCGGTGATATCCCCACTTGGGCCGGCGCTACCTGCATCATCGCGACGATAGCTGCGACTCCGATCATCCCACTACCTCCCATTCATTCGTTCGTCTCGCTCAGCTATCGAATCGCCGAACGCGCCAACTCACCTTCCGCGGCGAGGTATCCAAAGGCCGGCCATTGATTCCGACCGGCCAAGACCGTCTCCCACACCTCGTGCGCCTCGGCGGTGCGCCCCTCGAGTAGGTGCCACACACCGATGCCGTACGCGGTCGTCGTACCCTGAAGGGACACCTCGCCCTCCTCCCCTACCAGGTCGTCCAGCGACAGCTCCCCTTTGAAGAGAAGCAGGAGCCGATGATACGCATCGTTTTCGATGATCTCCATGTCGGCGGAGACCTCCTCCAGAATCCCGGCCGCCTCTTCTTCTCGACCCAACCTCATCAGCGTCATGTAGAGCCAATACGAGGTGGCGACCCACAAGTCCGGGTTCGTGGACACGGCGAGGCACTCACGTTGGGCCTCGAGGGCCTGCTCCCACTCCCCTTGGACGTAGTGTCCCAAGGCTAGGTGGTACCAGATGTTGAAATGGAGGGTGCTGAGGGGCTGGTTGAGCCGATTAGGTAGGCCGTCAGGCTCGATTTCGTCGTCGGTCCCTTCGATGAGAGCGGCCGCCGTCTCGAAGTCTGCGATGGCCGCGTCGAGCTCCCGAACCGTGAGGTACCGATGCCCGCGGTGGCGGTACAGCCGAGCATCTTCCGGATGGAGGTCAAGGGCATCGGTGTAGATCCCGATCGCCTCCCGATACTGCCCGAGGTACGCCGTCCGGCGCCCCATCCAAATCAGCGCATCCGCGTCCGATGGATCGGCGGCGAGCGCCTCCTCTGCCTCGCTATACCGAGCGAGGTACACCTCCCGAACTTCGTCGGGCTGAGTCGGAGGCGTGAGCGCTTCGCCCAAGAGTGAAACGGCCTCCGACCCAACGGGGTTCTCGACCTCGGCGACTGCGGGCAGCTCGTTCGCCGCACGATCGTCTGTGCACGCTACGACGAACGTCACACACATGAGAGGGACAAAGATGTGCGTACGATGGTTCATTGGCGTGGCGGGGTTAGCATCGAGGATCCGAGCGTTCGCAGCGAGACGCGGCAATAGACGGATCTTTCGTCGCTCCGGCAAACACGCCGGGGTCGGCCTCAGCGCGGCGACGACTCCTCGACTCCGAATACCTCGGCCAGGGCTTCCACAGCCTCGTCACAACGGTCTTGATCGCACGGCACGCTCGCGGTCACCAGCTCGGACGCCGGGCTCCGTCGAAGGAAGGAGAGCACCTCGAGGAGTTTGGCCTTCGGTGCGCTCGACGTGGCCACACCACCCACGCGATACCAATACCACGCGACCCGTGGCGCGCCCTCGTGAACGAAGACTGCCTGGCGCACGATCCGTCCCCGCCCGTCGAGCGGGCCGATCGGTCGATCATCCACCAGCAACGAGTCCGGAGCAATGGCGTTCGCCCCTTGGACAAGCTCCTCTCCCTGTACCTGGTCGAGGAAGTAGAATCGCGTCAGTTCGACCGGCACCGGTCCAACATCCGCTCTCCAGGTCGCCCGCTCGTCGATCCCGCTCAGAGGCGGAGTCCACGATGCCTCGTCGACTTCCGAGAGCGTGGCGACCGCACCGAAGACGTCGCTCTCTTGATCGGGGGTCCCTCGGGGGATGACCCCGATCATCATGTACAGTAGGGGGCCGACGGCCAACGCGAGCGTGGGGGCCCAAGCTCGTGATCGGAAGGACCCGGCCTCCGTGATGTCACGATCAAACGGTGCGCTTCCGTCGACCAGCTCGTCGAAGCCATCGTCCTCCTCCGGGTCGTCTTCGACCACTCCCGGTACCCGATCCCCAGCGACGATGCGGCTCGCGACCCAGTACGTCGGCACCATCAGGATCATAAAGATCAGCCACCCTTGCCACAGATGATCCCCCAACATCGAAGACTGCATCTCGGTGGCCGCACCGACGAAGATGAGAAAGCTGACCCGAAGCCAGTTCCCCACGATCGATACCAACCCCACCAACGCCACCAGCTTCAGCTGAGTCTGCCAACGGGTCGCGTAGAGGTGAGCGAAAACGGCTCCCAGCGTGAGGCCACCCATCAGGTAGTTGAGCCCAGCGCAGCCCCGCGCAACCAGGAAAGTCCCCGACTCGATCGTGATTCGGAACGCCTCGATCTCGGCATCCACGCCACCAAGCCTCGCGATGGCACCAGACACAATCACCGTTAACCTCTGGAGTATCGGGAGCAACGCACTCCACACTGGCACCGCGAGCAGGAAGGTCGCTCCGATTCGAGACACCACCGACCACTCGGATCTCGGCGACACCACCGCGATCGCACTGAAGACCATCACAGTAGCCAACAGCTGGTGCACAGCACCCAGATTTGCGACAACACCCACGAACCAGGCCAAGGAAAGCAGGAGGAGAAGCCAGGTGCCTTCAGCGCGACCTTCGGGCGCCCCATCGGCAATACTTCGGTTCCTCCAAAGCAACCAGAGGGTAAAGCACGCAACGACCCAACCGTGCTCCCGGAATGCGACCCACGTCGCGGGGAATGTGACCATCGTCGGCCACAAGATCGCCACCAGGAGCCCGACCCAGATCAGGTAGTCGCGCTGTCGTGCAGTCAAAGCGAGCCGTCCAGAGAGGGGTTTCCTAGCACTTCCAAGTTAGGTGCGCAGCTCGCCGTACACACCCTTCGCGTTCCCCTGTCATGCCCTCGCCAGGACTCGAACCTGGGGCCTACTGCTTAGGAGGCAGTCGCTCTATCCACCTGAGCTACGAGGGCCAAGATCGGGTGAACATTCGCGGTTGTCCTCATGCGCGTCCAGACGATCGGAGCGAAAGTGAGCCGTCGAGCCGTTCACCCGTCGGTAGGGAGCGGCTCCTCGATCAGAGGCACGGGAGGGTCCTCCGACCGCCGGGCTGCCAGGTACCCGACGCAGTAGGCTCGGAGGGTCGCTTCGAAACGGTTCATCTCGGAGGTCGCCGCGAGCCCTGCCTCACCCCGGTGTCGTAGCCCTGCGGCGAGCTTCTCCACCGCGCGCATCAACTCCATGACGTGAGGGTCGCCCCCGGACACGAGATCGGTAGGATCCATATGAGCGTCGAGATCCATTCCGACGACCACGCCCTCTTCATCGGGTTCAATCTCCGCGTCACCTGACGACTCCTCCTCCGAACTTCGATCCGGGAGTGGCTCATACGGCGAGATGATCGCCCCACCCATCGTGTCGCGTCGTTCAGGGATCGCCTCACCCGGCTCGATGAGCGCGTCATCGAAGACGGCGGGCTCTGGCTCTGGGAGCGGGACGACCGGCCCGCGCGCGATGTGGCGCCGCCCGCCGGGCGGAAACGCGGGAGGTGGCAAGCGCACTGGATGGTTGTCGCCTTCGCTCATGCCGAGCCCTCTCGTCGAAACTGCCTGCTCTCGCCGGCAATATAGAGGGGGTACGGAGCACGAACCAAAGTTTTTTCGACCCTCCGACGGACGGCGTTCCCGTTAGAGCACGTACTTGATCACGAGGAAGCCGCCGACGAAGAGTATGCCAAAAAGCGTGACCAGCTTGTTGAAGTGCGCATCGATCACTCGCTCCATCGGAGCACCGAACTTCCACACCAACCCCGCTACGAGGAAGAAGCGCAACCCACGGCTCAAGATCGACGCCAGGACGAAGATGGGAAAACTGAATCCGACGACACCGGACGATAGCGTGAACACCTTGTACGGTACGGGCGTGAGCCCAGCAAAGAAGACGAAGACGAGACCGTACTGTTCGAAGAGGTCCTGCACTCGATCGAACGCGTGCTGATTCACCCCAGGCACATAGTTGAAGAACCAATCCTGAGCGATGTGCCACGCACCCGCGCCGATGGCGTACCCGATGATTCCCCCCACCACGGATGCTGCCGTGCACACGGCGGCGAAGCGCAACGCCTTCTTCCGCGCGCCGAGGCACAAGGCGAGCAGAAGAGGATCGGGGGGCACGGGAAAGAACGACGATTCAGCGGCCGAGATCGCTGCGAGCGCCGGTGTCCCGTACGGGGTTTCGGCCCAGTGGACGACCCAGTCATAGAGTCGCCGCACAATGTTGGGCGGTTTTTCCGAAGGGGCCGCGTCGGCCACTCGATCCGTCATGTCCCAGCATCCTCCGTCCAAGCGAATCGACCCAATAGGGGCACGAACGTCACATCACTCCCCACCACCTCCTCCGTCACCGCGAAGCCTGTCTTTCGGATCAGGGTCAGCTGTTGGGTATCCCGAGCACCGACGGGGATCAGCATGCGCCCCCCGTCTGCAAGCTGGTCGATCAGCGCCTCGGGCACCGACGGCCCCCCTGCGGAAACCACGATTACATCGAAGGGGGCGTACTTCCTCCAGCCGATCGTACCGTCTCCCACGAGGAGGGCGGCGTTCTGAACGCCGAGCGCATCGAGCGCCTTACGAGCCCTCTGGGAGAGCTCGCGCACCCGTTCCACGGAATAGACACGGTCCGCCATCTTGGCCAGGAGCGCCGTCAGGAATCCACACCCTGTACCGATCTCCAGCACCTTCTCGTCACGATGGGGCTCGAGCACGGTGAGGTAGTAGCCTTGAAGAGAGGGCTGAGACGCGGTCTGGCCGAAACCGATCGGAACCGGCGCGTCCTCATAGGCGCGGTGAAGCACTCCCTCGGGCAAGAACGCGTGCCGTGGGACGCGATCGAAGAGTTGCAAGATCTCGAGGTCGTCGACGCCCTTCGCGCGAATGTCTTCGATGAGCTTGCGACGATACCCGACGTACCGCGGATCGGCTAAAGGGTCAGGTCCCACGCGCGGATATCCTCCAAGAGCCCGTAATTCGTGAGGTCGAGATGCAATGGGGTCACCGAGACATACCCTTCCTCGATCGCCTGAAAGTCGGAATCCGAGTTCCCCTGCCAGTGAGCCACCCCGCCCCCGATCCAGAAGTACTCCCGACCGGACGGGTCGTTCGCGCGACGGATGGAGTCCGAGTAGCGTCGCCGACCGAGCGAGGTCACACGAATCCCCTTCACCTCATTCGGCGGGAGGGGCGGCAAGTTGACGTTGAAGAGGGTGTCCGTGGGAAAGGAGCGTCCGGCCAGCGACCGGAGAATCCCTTCGACAAGCTCCTCGCAACCCTCTAGTTCTTCCGGAAACGGACCGCAGTACGACAGAGCCACCGCGGGCAAGCCGATTATCGTAGCCTCGATGGCCGCCGCCACCGTTCCGGAGTACAAGACGTCTTCACCCATGTTGGAGCCGTGGTTCACTCCCGAGACACACAGGTCGGGACGTTCGGGCATCAGCTCACTGATCGCGAGAATCACGCAATCGGTGGGGGTGCCGTCGACCACCCATGCGCCGTCGGTGGAACGTCGCGCCCGCAGAGGGTGATGCAGGGTCAGCGAGCTACTCGTAGCGCTCTGTTCGCGATCCGGAGCGACGACCGTCACGGACCCTAAGGCAGAGGCCGCGCGCGAAAGCACGCCGATGCCCGAGGCGAGGTACCCGTCGTCGTTGGTGCAGAGAATCTTCAGGGTTTACTCCGGCGGGGTCAGCAAGTCCCGGAGCTCCTCGAGCTCGCGCTTGATACCCTGCAAGAACTCGGGTGCGACCGCGCCCTGCCCCTCGGTTCGTAGAGCTCCGTCCTTGCGCATGTCGAGCAGCTTCTGGTTCGCGCCCTCGATGGTGTACTTCTCATCGTACAAGAGTCGCTTGACCAACAACACGACTTCGACGTCGCGGGAGCGGTAGACCCGGTTCCCGGCACGGTTCTTCGTGGGATTCAAGACGTCGAATTGGGTCTCCCAATAGCGGAGTACGTGCGGCTTCAAGCCCGAGAGGTCACACACCTCCCCGATCGAGTAGTAGATCTTCTTGGCGATCGGCTGATCGGTATTCATTGAGCCTCCACGGCGACCACTCGTTTACGACCACTCTTCCGGCTTTGGCTCCCTGAGCATCAGGGCGCGTACCGCCTCTTCAGGTTTCTTTCCGTCGTGCACGATGGCGAACACCTGTTCCGCGATCGGCATCTCCACACCGTGCTGTCTGGCGAGCGCGTGCACCGCCTCGACCGTCTTCACGCCCTCCGCTACAGCCGACATCTCTCCGAGGATGTCCTCGAGAGTCTCCCCTTGTCCGAGCCTTAGACCGACCGTGCGATTGCGACTCAGGGAGCCTGTGCACGTCAAGACGAGATCACCCATCCCCGCCAACCCGGAGAAGGTAGTCGGGCGCGCGCCCAACGCGACCCCGAGGCGTGTCATCTCCGCGAGCCCCCTTGTAATCAGAGCCGCGGTCGTATTGCTCCCCCAACCGAGCCCTGCTACGACGCCCGCCGCCAACGCGATGACGTTCTTAAGGGCTCCGCCCAACTCTACACCGACAACATCGGGATTCGTATAGACCCGGAACCAACCCGTTTGGAAGGTTCTTTGGATCGCCTCGGCGACCTCCGACCGCCGAGCAGCCACCACCACGGCGGTCGGCGCGTTCTCGGCGACCTCACGGGCAAAGCTCGGGCCCGAGAGCACAGCGAAGCTCTCCATGACGCTGGCGGGCACCACCTCAGTGAGGACCTCGTCCATGCGTCGCAGACTGCTCAACTCAATGCCCTTCGACGCGCTCACCAAAGCAGCATCGGGCCGCAGAGCCGGACCGGCCGAAGCCATGACCTCTCGCACGACTTGGGAGGGGCTCACGGATACCACGAGCTCGGCATCGTGCACAGAGTCCGTCAAGTCGGCGGATGCAACCACACGCTCGGGTATAGCGACCCCCGGTAGGTATGGATTCTCGCGCGCAGAGTTGATCGCATCCGCGACCTCCGCCTCGAACGACCAGAGGGTGACATCGTGCCCATTCTCGGCCAAGACGAGGGCTAGTGCGCTTCCCCAGGCACCCGCGCCGACTACCGCGGCCTTCACTGCGGGGCCTCGTCGACTTTGCCTCTCCGGAAGCGATTCTCTTCACCGTTGAGCAGCCGACGCACATTCGACCGATGCTTCCACACCACGAACGCGGCCAACGCCACCGACAACCAGACGAGCTGGTCGCCACCCTGATGGGGAGTGAGCGCGATCGCGACCGGAAGCACCACCGTCGCCGCGATCGAGGCAAGTGAGACGTACCCGGTCGCGAAGGTGAGTCCGAGCCACAGCACGAGGCCGACAAGGACGGCCCAGGGCGCTAGCCCGAGGAACGCTCCCGCGCTGGTCGCCATTCCCTTGCCTCCCCGGAAGCCGACCCAGAAGGAGAACATGTGGCCCAGGATCGCCGCGGTCCCGAACGCGAACGTCCAAGGAAAAGCCACACCCGCCCACGAGGCAAAGACAACGACAGGTATGACACCCTTTAGGACATCCACGATGACCACCGGAAGCGCCGACTTCCAACCCAGGACCCGGAAAGCGTTGGTGGCTCCTAGGTTACCCGACCCGTGCTCACGTAGATCCACACCGTGAAACACACGTCCGACCCAGTAACTCGTCGGTGTCGCACCGACCAGATACGAGAGGGCGAGCCAAAGGTAGATCAACGTCGTCGCCGGTTGTCGGAGTCGGCATCCCGACCGCCCCTCACCCTTAGTCGGATCGGTGTACCCATAAAGGTCCAGGCGTCACGAAAACCGTTGTGGAGATAGCGAATGTAGTGATCGGGCAAGCCTTTCGGGAAGTTCACGAAGATCGGGAACGTGGGAGGCTTCGTCGCGGCTTGGGTCGCGTACTTCACCTTGACTCGGCGACCCCGAAAGTGAGGGGGTGGCTGCCGACGCACGAGCGCCTCCAGCACTTCGTTTACATCGTGGGTCTCGATTCTGCGAGACCGTTCCTGCGCGACCTCCAAGATCAGCTCCAGGCACCTGCGGGCTCGTTGGCCGGTCTTGGCCGAGATAAAGACGATCGGAACCCACTGCAGGAATGGGATCCGGGCCCTCACCTTCCGCTCCCACTCCGGGGCGGTCATCGTCTCCTTTTCGACCAGGTCCCACTTGTTCACGAGAAGGATCAGCCCCCTCCCCGAGTCCCAAGCCTTCTGCGCGATGCGCACATCTTGGGAGTGGAGCTCGTCTTCGCTGGCGTCGACAAGCAAGACACATACGTCGGCGGAGTGAATGACCCGGTCGGTCCGTAGCGCGCTGTAGTACTCGACACTGTCTTTCACCCGCGTTTGCCGGCGTAGGCCCGCCGTGTCCACGAAGACGAGGTCCTTCCCGTGGAACCGAAGGGTGCTGTCGATGGGATCGCGCGTCGTTCCTGCTTGAGCCGAGACCACGACGCGTTCCTCGCCGAGCAGCCGATTGACCAAGCTCGATTTTCCGACGTTGGGCTTTCCGACGACAGCCACCCGAATCGTGTCTTCGTCGTCCGGTGCCTCGACCTCATCGGGGAGGTGCGCGATCACACGATCCAAGAG
Source organism: Longimicrobiales bacterium (assembly GCA_965223235.1). Taxonomy (GTDB): domain Bacteria; phylum Gemmatimonadota; class Gemmatimonadetes; order Longimicrobiales; family Gaopeijiaceae; genus UBA2589. The sequence goes on along the minus strand of CBDCVV010000011.1, from coordinate 98,009 downwards.
ATCACCAGATCCCTTCCCTGACAGCGCAGAGACCGGGATCGGCTCATCCATGCCCAACGACCAAAAGTCGTGATAGCTCTGGTCGTGCGGGAGGTTGTCGACCTTGTTCGCCACCAGAACGACCGGCGTTTCGGACTTTCTGAGTACCTCCGCGAGCCGTTCATCGAGCGGAGTGACTCCGGCCTTGCTGTCCACAAGGAAGAGAATCACGTCGGCGTCGTCGACCGCGATCATGGCTTGGTTTCGCACCTCCACGTCCATGCCGTCGTCACTCCCCTCGACCACGCCACCCGTATCGACGATCAGGAAGTCACGACCGGCCCAGTCTACCTTCGCCACGTTGCGGTCCCGTGTGACTCCTGGCCGATCATCGACGATCGCGACCCGACGCCCAATGACACGGTTGAAGAAGGTCGACTTCCCCACATTCGGGCGCCCAACGACGGCAACGACCGGCAACGCGGTAGTCACGGGGCGCCCAACGCCTCGGGAAGGTCGTGCCCGGTGCGCACCTCCACTCCTTGGAAGCGATCGCGGAACGCATCGAGGGTGACGTCGTCGATGAATCGCCGGTCGGCGTTGAGCGCCTCCTCGGGCAACACGACCACGCCGCCACCTTCGACTCCCTGATCCACCAAGGCATCGATGATGTCTTGCCCCCCCAACAGACCGGCGATCGTGACCGACGCGCCGAAGTACCGATTCTTCACTTCCACGACCGAGACCGCCCCGCCCACGACCTCCGAGAGCCGAGTCGCACGCTCCCGAACGAACGGCGCCATCGACGCACCGGTTACCAACGTCACCGGGCGACCTCCGAGCGAAGGGATGCGTTCGGCTTCGGTGTCAAATCGATCGATGAAGCGCCGCACCGCGCCCACGCCGTTCTCGTAGAGTGCCCCATCGTCATAGTACGTCCGGTCGGGTATCTGCCGCCCAGCGATGAGGTACATCTCGTCTGCCGCGTAGCACCAACCCAGTCCTCGCTCACCCAAAGCGCGCTCGCGCGCGCGATCAACCTGGTCGATCGCGGCCGACGCCTCCCCCGCCTCGAGGGGCCGGACGGGGCGACCGAGGTTGTACCGAGTCAGCCCGACCGGCACGACGGAGAGGGATCGGATCGAAGATCCCAGCTCCCAAAGGTCACGGATCGTCCGGTCCAGGTGGGCGCCATCGTTCCATTCGGGGCATAGAACCACCTGGGTATGCACCTCGAGCCCACCCTCGATCAGCTCTCGGAGTTGATCCATGATGAGCCCGGCGCGGCGATTCACGAGGAGTCGTTCTCGCACTTCGGGCTCGGTCGCATGCACACTGACATAAAGCGGCGAGATTCGCTGCTCGACGAGTCGGCTCAAGCCCTTGGGGCCTAGGTTCGTGAGTGTCACGTAGCTACCGTACGTGAACGAAAGGCGGAAGTCGTCGTCACGCAGCCAGAGCGTACGCCTCGCATCCTCGGGGTTCCCGTCGATGAAGCAGAATACGCACTTGTTGGCACACTCGCGGATCGTATCCGGCTCCGGCACGATCCCGATCGGATCGCCAGCCTCACGCTCGATCTCGTAGACGATCGTCTCACCGTCGGGCGTCACGGTTTCGAGCTCGACCTCGGTGTCCGAAAGGAGAAATGTGAGGTCGATCCCATCCCGGACGCGAGCGCCGTTGATACGCACGACGCGGCTCCCAATCTCGAGATTGAGCTCGTCGGCGATGCTTCCGGCCTCGATTTCGGCGATGCGAACCATGAGTCAGTTAGGGGCCGGACTGGGAAGGGCGTCTCGAGAAGAGAAAAAGCTAACCGGATCTTCGGGATCTTGACCATCGAACGGAATGGGGGGCAGCTTCGGGCTGAATCGAGGAGATCCACGCCAGGAGGTCCAACCGTGCCGAGGCCCTCCGACGGGTGTACGGGGATGTGAGGATGATGCAGAAGGGGCCCGCAATTGCGCTGCACGCCGCAGTGCTTCTATCACTCGTGGCGTGCGAGGAGGTCGAGCAACTCCAGGACCGATTCCGCGATATGACGCCGCATGAGGCGTATCAGGCATCTCTGACCGATGCGGGGCTCCACGAAACCGCGTTGGCCCGTGACTGGATCGCTGCCAGCCGGCGATCCGTCGAAGACGCTGCCTCGGTTCCCCTACCCTTCGAAGAGCAGGGCTTCATCGCACCTGAGGAGCCAGGGGCGATGGCGTATCTGATCACCATCGAACGTGGCCAGAAGCTCACGGCCGAGGTCGAGCTGAGCGGTGAGGAGGACACCCGGGTCTTCGTCGACCTCTTCCGCGTGCCCACGTCGCCCGATGACCCCGCTCGCCCCGTCGTCTCCACCGATTCGCTGCCGGGCACCTTCGTGCACGAGCCGTGGAGGGGGGGCGACTTCATTCTGCGTCTTCAGCCAGAACTGCTTCGTGGGGGACAGTACCGCGTCTCGCTGCGACTCGATGCTCAACTCGCTTTTCCGGTAGAGGGGCACGGGATGCGGTCCGCTCAGAGCCTCTTTGGGGTCGATCGCGATGGAGGGCGACGATCCCATGCCGGGGTCGACATCTTCGCCCCCCGCGGCACTCCGGTCGTCGCTACTTCGGAAGGTGTGATCAATCGAGTCGAGGTAACCGGACTAGGCGGCAAGGTGGTGTGGCTGAGGGACTCCGTACGAAGGGCGAACATCTACTACGCCCACCTGGATAGTCAGCACGTGGCCAACGGCGACCGCGTCCAGCCCGGAGACACAGTGGGCTTCGTCGGGAATACAGGGAACGCGCGCACCACCCCGCCCCACCTGCACTTCGGGGTGTATCGGCGCGGGGAGGGCGCCGTCGATCCCGCGCCGTTCATCCGCCAACTCAATGGGACCCCTGCCGAACTCACCGCCGATCTCGAAGCGCTCGGCTCGTGGGTGCGCCTTCAAAACGACGGCATCCGTCTCCGCACGGCTCCCGACCCAGGCGCCCCCGTCGTCCGTGAGCTTGCGCAGCACACCCCGCTCAGAGTCTTCGGAGGCTCGGGCAGCTTCTATCGGGTCCGACTCCCGGATGGCGGGCAGGGATACGTCGCTTCGAGGCTCACGGAGTCGGTCTCCGAGCCGGTAGCCTCGCAGCTGGTGTCTCTCCCTGAATCGCTCCGACTACGCCCGTCCAACGACGCGCCGGTGGTGGGAGAGGTCGTCGGGGGGACCGAGGTCCCAGTGCTGGGTCGATTCGGAGGCTACCTCTACGTAATGAGCCCCGATGGAGCTATGGGGTGGCTCGAGGCTGCGGCCCAAGACGAATAGGCGTTTCACCCGCCTGTCAAAACAGCTTCGACCTCCACGCCGAGGCCCAGGCGAGCAAGAGCCTCCGCGCCCCACTCCGAAGCATTCCCTGAAGGGTCCTCGACACGGAGTACCGAGAGCACCCAAGTGCCGACGCCCGCGTTCGCTGGAATCTGTAGATGCCCCGCGAAGGCTCGACGCGACCGAGACGAGTCAGACGGGGGACTAGCGCTGTCGGCCGGTAGAGGTTCGAGCGTCACCACGCCGGTGATGCCTGCGCCGAACGGTCCGGTGAAGACGGCGAGCGCATCGCTCGGCCGTGACTCGTCTTCCGCCTCGATGCGGAGCCGCACGTTCCCTGGCCTCTGAAAGACGTTGACGTGTGTCGGCTCGACAGCGATCGAGACGACCCGAGGGCCAACGGTATCCGGGTCAATGAGAAGCACCGCGGCGCCGGTGATATCGCTCCCGACCGCCCTCACGGCGACGGCCCCGAGCGCGACGGCGGATGCGAGCCCCGTCTCGTCCACCGTCGCGACGTGAGGGTCGCTCGACTCCCAGATGGTTTCCACCTCAACCGTGGTCCCGTCGGCACGGAGCCCCTCGGCTGCGAACCGAGCCGTGTCTCCAACCGATAGGACGCGACCGAAGGCCGGGGTTACGGAGATCGCGACGATCTCATCTTCCGGTCCGAGTCCAGACGGCTCGGCGGTGCACGCCGCGAACGCCACGATCAGCGGCCAAATCGCCACGGTACCTCGGGCCCGGATCCACCACGCACTAGCAGCTTCCATGCCTCTGCAACCCTCGGGAGCATGGTCCCGGTTCCCGCCAAAACAGGTGGGGGGCGGACGCCCGCCCCCCACCAGGTCTTACGAACCGGCGAACCTTACCCAGCGGGCACGTCCCACCGAGCCCAAGTCGTCGACTTGAGCATCCGCAAGCCGGGCGAGGGCTCGCTCGAGCTGAGACACTCGGCCAGGTGCGGGATTCTGTGTCACACTGAAGCCAGTGACGGCCATCATCTCGCCTAGTTTTGGGTTCGGACGGGCCGCTTTCATGTCCCGGAGGACGGAGAGGGCCATCATGAGGGTCTCCGTCTCTACAGCATCCGCGCGCATCACGATCAACGAGCGCGCGCCTTCGCGGACTACGAGTGCCGGCGCGTCGATATCAGGGTATTCAAGCGGCACTGCCAAGATGGTCTCTCCGGCACCTGCCGGGCGTGCGACTTGACCGTGGACGCCACTCGCCATCGTGAGCAGCGCTGCCGCGACGAGAACCGCAATTCTTAGGGATCGGCTCGTGGCTACCATTGGTCACCTCCCGTGTTCCAGCAGTTAATGATTTCCGTGTCGACGATTACTCCGGTCTCGATCTCGAACGTGATCAGGACCGCGCAGACCATCCCACCGCCCTCGTAGCTCGTGCCGACCCGGGTATCTGTTGCGGCACAAGGGGTCTGGTGAATGGGCGACGCGGTCGTTGACACGATCGCTTGGTGGAAGTCGGTGGAGCTCCGCCCTAGAAAGAAGTCCCACCACGCCGCGTGCCGTGAGAAGCCATCGATCCGGAGACCGCAGTCGATGTCCGTGTGGAAGGACGCAGAAGCGACGATGTAGTTCGGCTCAGTACTCGGGAAGTTGAGCAACATGGGTGTGTGGTCCTGAACCAGCGCACTCCGGGTCGCCAAGAGCTTCCCCAGATGGCGGACCTCGAGCGTAGGAGCGACCGAGGCCACGTTCGAGATGTACTTGTGCTCACCGTAGGCCGTGGCTCGACCGTACTCCAGTCTCACGAACGTCTTCGCACCGAAGATGCTCGGCTGTGGAAGAGTCGGTTCAGTGAGATCGCCGTCGGAGATGAGCGCCGCCCCCGTGGAAGCGTCCGGGACGTTGATCACCGAATCGGTAGCCAAGAGACCAGGGGGAAGAATGGGGACGGCGAACACAGGGGGTGCGCCGGGTTCGAGATGATCCGCTTGGGTGATAGGCGTCGCATTGTCGCAGGCGGCGACGCTCATCCACCCTAGGAGCGCGAACATCCGTCTGTGCTTCGTTGATCGCATCTGACCTCCAGGAAGTAGAAAAGGAGCTGGATGGGTCAGCAGCTGCGTCTTTTATGTGCAGTCGAGGCTCAACCGGATCAGTAGGCTGCGGACATAGGGGTTCGGCCCGTCGAGCTCTGCTTCCGCGCCAGTCAGAACCAGGGCTCCGTCTTGCGCTTCGGTGGCTGCGTAGATGGCCGTAAAGGGATATGGGAGTGATGCTTGGACGAGTTCGCCATCCGAGAGGATCGAGGCGCGGAGGTAGTCCCGGTCTCCATCGGAGTCCCGGGTGAGCCAAACAGGGGGCTTGTCCCGGCGCGGTACCCCCTGGATGTAGTGCACGTCACTTCCCACGAGCGTTGTCGGGTGACCGTGCGATGCCCCTCCGACCCACGCAGTCGGGGGTCCATTGCGCAAGACTTGGAATCCGGTCTGGGCGCCGGCAGGTCCGGGCACGAACATCAGGTTACGAATTTCTTCCCCACGCTCGGCCGTGAAGACTACGTGGACCGAGTCAGGTTCGTCGACTTGGCCAATCCGCACGCCTCTCACGAACGGCTGACTTCCTGGAACATGCCCAGAAACCGCGAAGGACATCGACCCGCTCGGGTCGCGAACGATGCCCACCGACTCAGCCCAACCCGCGGCCACCGGTCTCGCCTCCCACGCACCATCCCGCACGCTCCCAACCGCCAGGAGCATCTCCTCCGGGGGGCCTTCGCGCGTCTGCATCGCGATGTCGAAGGCGAGGCTGTCGGGCGTCGGAATCGACCGCGACGCCAGAGCGAGCTCCAGTAGAGGCCCAAAGGGAGGATCCTCAATCTCGTCGGAAATCTGCCAAGTCCCAGCGCTCCACCGAGCCGGAACGATCCTGCCGCGATGAAGCCGGCTGGTGGTGTCGGTGCGCTCCTCTTCGAGCAGAACGGTGAGATCGCCGGACCGTGACGCGACACCACGAACCCAATGCACGCGCTCCATCCCGGGAGGCGACGGTATCGACTGGACTCGCCCGTCCACCACGTGCACACCGAATACGGGGTCTCGGGCTTCGAGGTGCCGCCGCTCGCCGTCGAACCGCCACGCGTAACTCGGGTGTCCAACGATCACGAACCCGGAATCGGTCGGAGCGAAGATTTGCGGCTCGACAAACAAGAATCGACCCTCGTCGTCGACCACGTAGCTGCGGTCGATCTCTTCCAGGGTGCACGCCGGGGGTACGTCGGCACTTTGCGCGAAGGCTTGGTACGCGCTGGCGACCTGAGCTCCCGTGATCGCAAACAGTAGAATGAGTGCGTGGCGCCCCATGTGATGGATCCCGTCCGTCTCAGATGCGTGTCGGAGAACGAACATGAGGTGTCCGTCAACGCGGAAACATGTCTGTTCGGGTCAGTCGCCGCCGTCGCGTCCCGATACGAACTCCGTACGCCGGCCGTCACGATCGTCCGTTCTGATCAGGATCCCGTCCTCCAGCCGAAACCAAAAACGGCGATTGTAGAACCAACCCCGCCACCCCCTCGGAGCCCACCGAACGCGCACCGTCTCGATGTGCTCTCCAGCCACCTCGATGGTCTCGACCGCCTCACGCTTCGCGTGCATCCGCAGAAGAGACCGCTCATCGAGTCGCAAAACCCAGAACTCGGTTTCCTCGGCCCCAGAAGCGGCAAAGGCGCTGAGGCCCAATCCAGGGTTCGCCCAGAGACGCCCCCCGCTCAGCTGGAGCATCACGTGCACCGAGTCTCCATCGATGACTCCTTGGACGCCGACGGAGTCCCTCGCCCGCCAACCACGATACTCCGTGTCGCGCTCCGGGAAAGAGATCTGCCATTCGCGCGAATCCCCATCCGGTGTCAGCCAATGGATCTCTTCGTGCGCGTCGCCGGACTCGCTGCGCCAAACCAGTCTATAGAGCCCGTCCCGCCCTCGGTCCACGCGGACCGGCGCAGGAAGACCGAAGACGGCCTCGCTCACGCCCTCTCGAATCACCGATGCCCCGTCGACGGAGAACCGCCAGAGGACGCTATCCGAACGCGACGAGACCGTCCGGTAGTGGAGGAGCTGGCCCTCGATCGGCGGCGCCTCGGCCAGCAGGCTCGCGACCGAGATCACGGCAAACAGACGATAGCATCTCATGGACGATGAACCACGCCGTCCATGGTTAGGTTCCGCCGACCGCGATTCTTCTTGACCCCATGTCCGCCTTAGGTAGAATTGCGACGCACGCGGGAGTAGCTCAGTTGGTAGAGCATCAGCTTCCCAAGCTGAGGGTCGCCGGTTCGAGCCCGGTCTCCCGCTCTGTGGTAACGGAAAGCCCCTCAGGGACTTAGAGTCCTTGAGGGGCTTTGTGCTTCTGACCGTGTAACGTTCAGTGTGACAGACGGACACGGCGACGCCTCCGCCGAAGCCGCGACGTCAGGGCCCGACGGTGTCCCGTCATGCTCACCTCCTCTGACCCACCTGCCACCGGAGCGCGAGCGACAGCAGGTAGAATCGGGTACTAAGACGGCCTGTAGACCCCGCCGCGGGCCCCGCAGTATACGTTACGTCGCTTGAGAAACTCCGGTAGTAGACGGCCGGCACCGCTGAGACTCCCTTCCAAACCGGTATGGCCCAGCCCGCACCTAGCTCCGTACCGAAACCAAGCCCGGACAGCGTTGGGGGACCGTCCGCGCCTCCGTCTCCGTACTCCCGCTGACCCAGAAGAAACGCCCCAGCTAGCCACGCGCCTTTTCCATCCACGAGGCCAAGTCGCACCCCGGCGCTCATCGCTCGCCCGGGCCGATACCGAAGACCAGAGTTGTAGTCGAGCCGGTAGGTGGAAAGCCCAAGGTACAGGGACATCCGCGGGTCAACCGACACTTCGCCACGGGCATCGAGCCCACGTGAATACCCTGGGTCAGAGTCGCAAGCGAGTAGGCAGGGCGGCGGGTGGGTCGCGCCAACGGCGAACTCGCCCGCCCAGATGCGTCCCTCCTGCGCCAGTGCCGGCGGGGAGAACCATCCCAAAACTAGCGCGGGCGCCAGGCGATGCACCGGACCAGCGATTCCGTTGCGCCAACCAAACGTGCGAAGGCTCAATTCCAACGCTCCGGATCTGTTTCAGAGTCGCAGCCCTGGCCCTACTCGGACATGGGGGTAGCAAGTACCACGTGTGTGAAGCCACCCGCCTGGATCGCCGTGAGAGGGGTTCTGTTTGCGACCCACTCCACGATGCCGGAAAGCCACTTGTCGACCGTGGAAGGCCATATCCTGACCCCGAAGGGTCGGAAGCGTCCGAAATCTACTGCGACATGCTCGAGAGGTTGGTACCCTGCGGCCTGTAGCATGTCTCGGAACTCGTGCCGTCGCCAGTCTCGGTTCTCGTCGGAGTAAAAGTCCCGCGTAGACCCTTGTTTCGTCCTGGAGGTAGGACGGAGAAGCCGCCAGAGCTTCCGAGGGATGTACGATATGGCCCGACTCAGCAGCGAGAAGAGCGTTTCCCTGTTGTGAAAGGAAACGACGAGTAGGCCTCCCGGCTGGAGGCACTCCTTGACCCGTTCCAGCGCCCCCTGAGGCTCGCTCACGTACCCGATCAGCCCTAACATCATCACGACATCGAACGAGTCAGCCGCAAACGGAAGAGCTTCAGCCGCCCCCACCAACCACACGGGGCCATCCACGGCCGTCGCGCCCTCGATCATGGCCGGCGTGAGGTCCATTCCCACGACTTGGTATCCTAGCGCATGGGCAGCCCCGGCCTGGAGGCCGGCTCCTGTTCCCACATCGAGGAGACGCCCCGGGTTATCTCCCCGCCTCTGCTCGAGCATCCGAAGTGTCTCGGTCGCCCGAAGTTGGTAGCGTCGAGAATCATAGTCCGTGGCCGAGTACTCTCTGCTCCATCGCTGCCGGTCCTTGGTGAAGAAATCCTGGACGACGCGGACTCGCTCCTGCGACGCCGGTTTCATTGGGTCCATGATTCAAATACTCGAGCTGAGTAAACGACGCTTCACTCCCCAGGCCCGTTCCCACAGATGACCAACCGCAGGCCACGGGTCGGTGAGCTTGAAAGTCGTGTGATGATCTGCTCTAAGAAATGCCACGATGGCCTGAACCAGCCATCGGCCTGCCTGCGCATGCCCGATCTCCCCAGCGGCTAGCGCCCCCCGTAAACCGTCCAGGTCCCCGGTCGTCCACACCATTCGCCGACCGGGCCGATAGTCACTCAGGCCCTCCTGCTTCTCACCCAGAGCTTCGCGGTCCCATGTCTCCAAAGCGCGAGCAGCGAGGTCGACCCCGCTGCTTCTCGCGACCCCCCAGGCGGCCCCTAACCGTGGGTTGATCTCTAAGAAGGAAAGCTCATGCGACCCTTCGCGACCCAAGAACTGCAAGCAAGCCAGTCCCGAGAAGCCGAGTTCTTGCAGTATCAATGCTGTATAGCGGTCCATGACTTGGGAGGGTCGAACCGTCCGAGATTCCACCGTATACCCCGTCCCATCGCCTCGGTTGGTCCGGAGAGTCAGAGTAACGAGCCGATCTACGAGTCTACCTTCGTAGGCCACCAGCTGGACATTGTACCTGAGGCCCTCGACGTACCTCTGTACGATCATTGATTCCCCACTCATCGTGCCGAGCACTTCCAAATCACGGGGTGAGCGAGCGATCAACGCCTTGAGTCCAGTATCCGACTCCAGCGGCTGGCATGGCTTTACGACACAGGGAAACCCGACCTCGTGGGCCGCCTCGACGATTTCTTGGTAAGCACTCGCGCTCCGGAACGGAGCTTGCGGGATGCCGATCGCCTCAGCGAGACGACACATCGCCAGCTTGTCGGCGCACTTCGAAATCGTCTCGGCCCCCGAGGTGATGGCATCGACGCCGTTCGGCAACGCCTCTTTGCACTTGGAGAGGAGCAGCGCTTGGGCATCGCCGAGGGGAATGATCGCCTCACAATCGGGAAAGGTGTCGAGCACGGCGAGGAGGTCCGCCCGAAATCCCTCCAACGTGTCGATCGTGACCCGCTCGCAATGGATGTCCAATCTTGATCGCGCCGAGAACTCTGCTGCCACATCATGGGCAACGATAGGCGTCTTACCCTGAGCGGCGACAGCGTGGGCAAACTCGACCGTGTACCGATAGTCTCCGAGCAAAAGGACGGGACGGGTCGGCCGGGGGGACGGTGTACGAGTGGACAGATTGATGTCTGGTAGAAGGTCAGACCGGATATGGGGGGTCGGCTCTGTGACTCCTCCTGGGGAGCCCGTGTCTTGTGACTTACAACAACCGACCGAAAATCAACCGTCTTGGTCACATGTGACGCCTCTGAACTAAGATTTGCCCTCAGCCGTCAAAACCACAACAAAAACGGGCGGCCCGGTTCCCCGGACCGCCCGTATCGCGCGTTGTGTGGAGCTAGCCAGCTACCCGACCACCTCGTAGCCGTAACCACCCACCTGCTCGGCCGAGTCGAACTGGAGCTCGAAGTCTTGAGCGACATCGGTGTCCGCAACGGATACCGACTCGGTCACCGATCCGATCGGTGATCCGTTGTCGCTGTAGAAGGTGAAGCGAATGCTCACGCTCGCTCCCGCCGACAGCTTCTTGTTCGTCACGGAGCCAGAGACCCGAGCACCACCGTTGCCGATGCGCTGCATCTGGAGGTTATCGACGGTGACGTCCAGGCCATCGAGCGTCTGGATCGCCATCTGCGTGGTCTCGGAGTCACCTGCCTGGTTGGCGGCCTGCGCCAGCATGAGATAGGCGTTACCCCCGTTCGGATCGAGATCGATCCACCGCTCGGCGATTGCGGGAAGCTCGTCGAACGACTCCGCGAGCTGTAGCGAGCGCGCCCACAGCTCGATCGCGTCTCGATCGTTGACGCTCACCCCTGCAGCCGCACTGAACGCGTCGACCGCGCGGTCGTAGTCCGAACTCTGGTAAAAGCCGACCCCGATGATGAAGAGGTCCTGCGCCGAGAGCCCGTCCATCGTGAGCATCTCGTCGTAGATCGCGGTCGCCTCCGTTTCGTTCCCCATCTCCGTCAGGATCTGAGCGAGCCCCCGCTTGAGATCCATGTTGGTCGGGTCGGCGGCCGACATCTGCCGGTACGTCCCGACGGCCTCGTCGAAACGACCCGCGTCGGCGAGGACCTGGGCCCGAAGGAGGGGCAGCTCTGCAGTCTGCTCTTCCCACGAAGCGATCGTCGCCGAATCCATTTGGGCTACGGCGTCCGTCTCCATGAACGCCATGGCGGCGTCCATGTTCTCGATTGCGCGATCGTGATCCCGAAGCTGAGCATAGATCTGCCCCAGCGTGATGTTCGCCTCGGGACGACCGTCGTAGATGGCCGCTGCATTCTCGAAGTACGTGGCTGCGGTCTCGTAGTCTCCCGACTGCACGTACGGAGTCGCAGCCTGATACTGGTCGATCCAAGCAGCCTCACGCACGCCGACGAGGTCGAACTCGTACAGAGGACGTAGTTCTACCGCATGGTCGAAGTGCTCGCCGGCTTCCTGATAGTCGCCGAGCCCGATCCCGGCCATACCGGCGAGCCGGTGCGCGAGCGGGTTCTGCGGGTCTTCCGCGATGGCCGCAGCCGCGGCGGTGGCCGCCTGCTGGTAGTGAGCGCGAGCCTCCGCCTCATCTGTCGCATCCTCGGCCGCCTCGATCGCGTTCTCGGCTGCCCGGGTGTTATCCGTGTCGCGCGGGTTGATCCCGGCGCCAGCCGCGCCGAGGGTCGAGATGTCACTGCCGCCCCGCCGCCGCCACCTGAGGCGCAGCCGACGAGGCCTAGTCCGATCGCCATGACCAGGACGAGTCCGTAACGGATCTTCATCCGGGGTTTCCTCCGTTGGGAGATTTGTTCGCTGTACAGACCGACTAATCTAGAGGTGCCCTAAAAGTGCGCCAAGTCGCGTCCGTGGGTTTTTTACGCTCTACGGGGTCGGGTGTTGCAAGAAGTCGGCCCACGACTCTTCAGCGACCCAACCAAGTCAGAATCCGGCTGGCAAGCGCTTGGGAGAAGCCCGGCACCCGAGCGATCTCATCCCGGGTCGCTTCCTTCACGCCCTTCACTGATCCGAAGCGCCGCAGGAGAGCCTTTTGGCGTGTCGGTCCGATCCCCGGAATGTCGGACAGCTCACTCCGGATCGTGCGCTTGGTGCGCAGCTTTCGGTTGTATCGGACGGCGAACCGATGGGCTTCGTCACGGATCCGCTGTAGAAGGTGAAGCGCGCGGTCTCGGCGGTCGAGCACGACCGCTTCCGCCCTGCCCGGTAGGAAAACCTCTTCCTCTTTTTTCGCGAGCGCCGCCACGGCCACATCGAAGAGTTCGAGTTCGCGCAGCGCTTCCACAGACGCCGAGAGCTGACCCTTGCCCCCATCGATCACCGCGAGGTCAGGGATCGGCTTTCCCTCGTCGCGCCGTCGGCGAAAGTACCGACCCACGACCTCACCCATGGAACGGAAGTCGTCGTTGCCCCACGCTCCCTTCACCTTCATGTGTCGGTACTCGGCCCGGCGTGGCTCCCCGTTCTCGAAGACGACGGCGCTCCCGACCGTCTCGCTTCCCTGGGTGTGCGAGATGTCGAAGCAGACCATCAATCGGGGGACGACCTTGAGGTCGAGTTCGTCCTGGAGACTGAAAAGGGCCTCTTCCGCCCGGTCGGTCGCATAAGCCAGCGCCGTGACACGGTCTTCCAGCACCTGACGCGCGTTTTGCTCCGCGAGTTCGATGAGACGAAGCTTCTCTCCGCGCCGTGGCACGTCGACCGAAACTTTCCTCCCCGCGCTCTCGGTCAGGATCTCGCCGAACAACACTCGGTCTTCGAAGTCCCGCGGCAGGAGTAACTGTTTCGGCAGATCGGCCGCTCCTGCTGCTCCACTGCCGAGGTAGTGGCGGGATACCAGCGATGCCACCAAGTCCTCGTCACTCTCTTCGAGGACCTCGCCAAAGCGATGAGACGACCTTCCCAGCAAGAGCCCAGCCCGGACCCGCATCACGACACCTGCCCCAAGCTCTCCATCCCGAGCAAGTCCCACCACGTCGAGGCTACCGCCCTGGGCGTTGTGCACTCTCTGTTGGCGCGCGAGGCTGTCGAGCCCCGTCACGACGTCCCGCAGATTGGCCGCTCGCTCGAAATCGAGCGCCTCCGACGCTTCGTGCATCTGCGCTTCTGCATCTGCCCGAATCGCTTCCGTATCGCCTTCGAGAATCCGCACGATCTGGTCGATCATCAGACGATACTCCCCTTCGCTCTGAAGCCCGACGCACGGGGCCTTGCACCGCCCGATGTGGTAGTCGAGGCACGCTCGGTCGGGAGCCTCCTTCGGCAGGCGATACCGGCACGATCGCACAGTGTGCAGCCGCTTGATCACCTCCAAGGCGTGTCGCATGGGCCCCACGGAGGTGTACGGCCCGAAGTAGCGGCTGCCATCGTTCACGACACGCCGGGTGACGAAGACGCGAGGATACGGCTCCGCGACCGTGACTTTCACGTACGGGTACTTCTTGTCGTCACGGAGGAGGATGTTGAAGCGAGGTCTGTGCTCTTTGATGAGGTTCGCTTCGAGGATCAGCGCCTCGGCCTCACTCCCGACGACGATCGTATCCAGGTCGGTGATCAGCTTCACCAACTCTCGATTCTTGGCCGAGAGGTCGGACGATCTGCCGAAGTAGCTACGCACTCGAGACCGAAGAGCCTTCGCCTTTCCGACGTACAAGACTTGTCCGTCACCACCCCGAAAGAGGTACACGCCCGGACCCGTCGTGAGGTTGGCGAGTCTTTGGCGGTCCACGGACACAGGCGGCTCAGTCTTAGTCTAGCGAGCGGAAGAACTCCCGAGCGGGAACGGCTGCCCAAGCGCAGCCGCCGCAGCGAGGTAGACTACACCGAACGGAAGGAGCGTTCCAACGGCTGCCCAAACCGGGTGCATTGAGCCGAGCCCCAGCCCGATCTGTGTGGCTGTCGCAGCGGCTGCCCCCACGCACGCCGCAAGAAGCAGTCGTAGCGTAGAACCCACGGCCGGTGCGTGCGGGCCTACCACAACCACGAGGGCCCGTCGTAGGAAGAAGAACTCGATCACGGCACCGACCGCGGACCCGAACGCAAGTCCGGCCGCCCCAAGGCGAAGCGACTCGAAGCCGAAGCGATCCAGCGGCACCATCGCGGCGATACCCACGACGACGGCTACCCCGACACGAACGAAGGCCCATCGGGCAGGAGTTCGCGTGTCGCGAAGGGCGTAGAACGCCGACGAAAAGACCCGTGACGACGCCGACAGCGGCATCGCCGAGGCGTACATGGCGAGTACAGCCCACGTCACCAGCACTTCCGCTTCGGCGAATGCCCCGGTCTGATAGAGTGCACCGACGACGACATCACCGACGGCGACGTACGCGATGGCCGAGGGAATCAGGAAGTACAAGGCTCGGGACGTAGACGCGCGGACTCGTCCCGCGAGGGCCGCCCGCTGATCCTCGCCCAGCCGAGACATCTCCGGGAGTTCCGCCGCAGCGACTCCAGTTCCGAAGAGTGAGATGGGTAAGTTGTTCAGGGTCTGGGCATACCCCATCACGGCGATGGCACCTGGCATCAGTCGCCCTGCCAAGAGCAGATCGAGGTATCCGCTCAAATTCACCACGCCGCGGGCCGCCACGATCGGGATGAAGTTGCGCACCGCCTCGGGTACTCCCGCGACGCCTCTGCCGAGCGACACACGGACCCCGCGGAGGTGGGGCCATAGGTGGGGAAGCTGGACGAGGAGTACGAGCACCGCACCGACCAGCGCCGCCCAGGCAAGAATGGTGACGTGACGCGCCGTCCCGCCTCCCACTCCACCCCAAACGACCGACCCGATCATCGCCGCGATCATGGAAAGATTCCACGCGACCGGGGCCGCGAATGAGACGAAGAACCGGCGATGACTGTTCAGGATCCCCAACGACCAAGCCGACACGACCATCAAGCCCGTCATCGGGAATAGAATCCGAATCAAGGTGATCGTGACCTCTTGGGTCGCCGGCCTCATCGTCGGGAAGAAGACGGGCACGAGAAGTGGCGCGGCCAGCATCCCGACGAAGGCAATGGTTGTAGCGGTGAGGGTCAAGATTCCGAGCGCCGCTCCGGCGAAGGCCGCGGCCTCCTTCTCCCTTCCCTCCTCGAGGAAGCGAGAGTACACCGGGATCATCGATCCAGAGAGTGTCCCTTCGCCCAGCAGGTTTCGCACGACGTTGGGCATCCGGAGCGCGGCGTACCACGCGCTCGCCAGCGCGCCGGCCCCGAAGAAGTGCGCGATGACCCGCTCACGTACGAGCCCTGTCAGCCTACTGAGGAAGATGCCGGCGGTGACGAGCGCTGTGGCCCGCCCGCCCGAGATCGGCGTCTTCGACGGGGTCGGGTTCAGCTGTCCTCGCCAGACGGGAGCGCCGGACCATCCGCTTCACTGCGGTCGGTCAGCAACTTTTGGAGGAATTGCCCCTCTTCGTCCAACCGCATGACCTCACCGCTCAGCCGCTCGACCTCACCCTCGAGGAAAGCGAGCCTCTCAGCGGACAGGTCGCCCGGCCCGTCGATGCCGCGGCGCTCCAGCCTGGACGCCAAGGCACGACCTACCTGCGAGTCGAGCACGATCGCCACCAGGGGGATCAGGACGACCAGAATGAGGATGAGTTGCATCACCATCATATTCGAAAGGTAGGGGCCGACTGAGGCCGTTCACAGACTCCAACTTACCTACGCGCGCCGCCTATTCCAGGTTCACCTCGAAAGCGTCGTACGCCGCTTGCACGAACCCCGCGCCGTATCGAGTGAGCGGATACATAGGGCTCTGCACCCGTTCCGCGGGTTTACCGGACGGGAAGATGTGTAGCTGAGCTTTCTCCAGCTGCGCCAACTTCGTCTCGCTCTCTCGCTTCACCGCCTGCATGATCTTCTTCTCGACATCGTCCAGGGCTGAGAAGGCTTGGCCCCGGAAAGCCTGCACCGTTCCCTTCAGCGTCGGGTCGACCTTCCCGACGGCTTTGGTGAGCTCCCCGACCCCACCGCCGACCGCCCCCCGGATCTTGCCCAGGGCACTCTTTACCTCGGAGGGTACGTCATCTCGAGCGAGATCACTCGCGACTTCGTGGAAGGGCCGGCGCAGGTCGTCTAGCGGCACGTCGAACTTGTCGAGGACCTTCCGAATCTTGCGCTCGATGAGCGTCGCCGAGTACCGCGGAAAGATGACCGGCATCGCGATCCCGTGGGCATCGAAGTAGGCACTGAGTTGTGCGAAGTACGCCATTTCCCCCGGACCTGCCACGTACGCGAGCGTCGGGAAGACTTGGCTCTCGACCACCGGGCGCGACAAGACGTTCGGACTTAGGCTGAGAGCATCTTCGTTACAGCGTTCGACAACGTCGGTGAACGAGACCGCCTCTCCGGAGCTTCGGAGGAGAAAACCGTCACCATCCCGGTAGAGCCGTTCCCGCCCTTTCGGCCCTTCCAGGAAGGCGTTGACCCCGCCCGCGAGCACAGGGACCTGCAGCTCGTATCCCGCAGCCTCTAGCCGGTCTGCGGTCCCCCGGAGCACGCCTTCGAACTCCTCTGAGCGCCGCAACTCGTCCAGGAGCAGAGGTTGGGAAGCTTCTTTGAGTCGAAGATCGGCGGCATCGACGAAGGCGACCCCATAGGGGCCGAGGATCATCTTCAAGAGGGAGTGGAAGCCGTCGGCGATCGTTCGACCTGGCGCGAACCCTTCCCTGATGTTGTCGACGAACGGGCCAGAGAAGTCTGTGCTCGGCAAATCCGCTGTGAAACGTTCGAGCACCGCTTCGACGTCACTTCCGAGAGGGATGCGATGCAGCGCCGGCTTCCGGTCGCCGGCTGGCGATTCAACCGAGTAGCGCTTGAGCTCGTTGTCGACCCCGATCAGGTCCGCGTGGTTGGCTTCCTCCCAATCGTGGTCCTCCGAGGCCACCCAGAAGATCGGCAGCACTGGCCGCTCCACATGCCGCTCGAGTGCTTCCGCTAACCGTACCGCGGTGAGGGCCTTGTAGACGCTGTACAAGGGCCCGCCAAAGAGTCCCGGCTGCTGGCCCGTCGTCACGGCGTACCCGTCGCCAGAGACAAAAGCCTCGATACGCGCTTCGGCCCGATCCGACGACGGTGTCAGGGCGTCCGCCGCACGCTCTCGCGCCGTCCGGTCGAAGCGCCCATCGACCTCTGCGGCCTTGCGGGTGAACGACGACACTTCGTCGAATCGCAGCGGATAGAAGTCGCGGGCCGCCGCTTCGCCGGACAAGTAGTCCTGAACGACGCGCGAGCCCCCTGGCCTCGAAACGATCAGCTCCAAGTTATCAGCCTTTGTGGTACGGTTCACCGCGCCGGATCGTACCGGCCCGGTACAGCTGTTCGGCAAGGAAGAGTCTCGCCAATTCGTGCGGAAACGTCATCGTCGAAAGCGAAAGCGTGCGCACCGAAGCTTCCAGAACGTGATCGGCGAGACCGAAGGCGCCACCAATCACGAACGCTACACCGGGCTCAGATCGCACCCCGAGTTCGTCGAGATAGCGGCTCAGCTCCACGGAGTCCATCGACGTTCCACCCCTTGTGAGCGCCACGACGGACAGTCCCGTCGGCACCTTGGACAAGATTCGCTCCCCCTCGGCTTCTCGAATCTGGTCTGGACCGGCACTGCCCCTACCTCCGGCCGGCACCTCGATCGCGTCGAACTTCCAGTATCGACTGGCACGGCGTTCGTACTCTGCCACCAATGAGCCGATCGGTCCCTTCACGCGCCCGACCGACACAACGACCACTCTCATTCCGGCTTCCTCCCAGGGTCACGCGCGGATCCCAAGCCCGTCACCGCACGCAAAGCCTCTTTCACCTCCTCCTCGCCCCAATCCCACACCAAGCGTTGGGTCAGCACGTACACTGGGGCCCCCTGCACTTGCGCAGACTCATCCCACTTCACCGCATCCTTCTCCGTGATCACGATCGGGCGACCCGCCGCACGCGCATCGAGTCGGCCGATGTCGTGGCGATTGAAATCGTAGTGATCCGGAAAGGACTCCAACGAGACAGATCCGTCCACCAGCTCCTCCACATTAGAGCGTACCGGATCTGCCCTCGCTACAGCGCACACCACGAGCACATCACCCAGTTTGGGTTGCGTCTGAGCCGTCAGCTCACCGGAGCTCCAAGCCGCAAACGGCTGGATTCGATCCGGCCGAAGGTGCACGCCTCCAATGACCGGTACCGAGGTTCCCCGCGCGTTCATCCATCGAGCCACGCTCCCCGCGAGATCCCGCGCGACTTCTCTCGAGGCGACTCGACGGGTCACCACGACCACGTCCGCGCGCTCGAGGGCACGAGGAGATTCTCGGAAAGGACCCGCCGGAAGGACGCGCGCGGGAAAGCCATCCTCTGCCGAAAGGAGGACGACATCCCATGCCCGTGCGAGTTGGCGATACTGGAAGCCATCGTCGAGCAAGACGATCTCGGCGCCGCTCTCTCCGGCAAGACGGACGCCGTCCGCCCGGTCTCCGGCTTCGTAGACTGCGACGAAAGGGTGCCACCGACGGTGGAGCCGAGCCTCGTCGGGCGCATGTCCGTTCGTGATGATCGCACAGCGATGCCCCCCGTCGGTCAGCCCGCGGGCAACCCACGACACGAAGGGCGTCTTCCCGGTCCCCCCCACGGCCACATTGCCGATGGACAGGACGGTCGGCCAAGGGGAGGCTTGCCCACTTGGGGCATGCGTGGATCGACGCTCCCGCCAGCTGCCATGCAGACGGGCGACGACGCTCCAGAGCCAAGACACGGGAATAAGCAGAGCGGTGACGGCCCCTCCCCGCGCTCCGTACCCCCCAGACCAAAGCCGTTGGGCCACGAGGGGCAAGACCCGCCTCACGCGCTTCTTGCCGCGAGCTCGGCTTCGCGGGCGTGAAGGGCGCCTTCGATTTCAGACGCGACCCGCTCGAGCCCTTCGCGGCCGGCATCCCTCGCAACCGCACGAGGGGCTAGATAGTCGATGGAAATCGTCGAGAAGGGTCGTGGTACCAAGAAGCCGTCCCACGAGCGGAAGCGCCACCCGGAGGCGGACACGGCAATCGGGATGATCGGTAGACCCACCATCTGGGCCACCGCCAGCGAGCTCGGTTTGAGCACGCCCTTCGGCCCTCTGGGTCCGTCCGGGGTGATCGCGACATCCCGGCCGGAGTTGGCGGCTCGCACGAGCCCCTTCAACCCCCGGCTCCCTCCCCGACTGCTCGAACCGCGCACGGTGCCGAAGCCATTTCGCACCATGACCCGCTTCACGTACTCGCCGTCGTCGTGTTCACTCACCAAAGCGACGATCCCCTGCTTTCGGTGCCGATGAACCAGAGGGAGCAGATGCCCGTGCCAGACGACGAAGAGTACCGGCTGACCTGCGGCCCGAAAATCGAGAAAGTGGTGCTCGTTTTCGGTCTCGAAACGGGTTGTGAGGAAGAGCGCGCCGACCATGCCAGTCCCCAGCACGCCCGCACTCTCGAAGCGAAGCTCACTCACGCCTCGATCAGCTCCACCGCCATCCGCGCCACCCGGCTGGCGACTCCGCCGCCACCCAGGCTATCCCGCACTGTGCGCGAAGCTCGTCGCTGAGTGGCGGCTCTCTCGCTGGTGGGGTCGAGCAGCTCGAGAAGGACGGGAGTCACGTGGCGCACATCCACCTCGCCCTGCACGAACTCGGGGTAGACATCCTCGCCCAGAATCAGATTCGGGAGCCCGATCCGATCGATACCGAGCACCTTCGTAGCAACGAAGGCGGTGATGGGGTGCGTTCGGTACGCGATCACGAACGGAGCCTCAGCCAACACCGCTTCCAACGTCGACGTCCCCGACTTCACCAAAGCCACATCGGCGTGCTCCAACAACGTCGCGGTACGTTCGGTGGCAGGACCGCACCCGCACCCCACCATGCTGGACGGGATGCCCGGCGCCCTCGACACCACCACTTGGACGTCGGGTCGGACCGCAACCACTCCAAGTGCGATGTCGGTGAACGCCTCCATATGCGCCCGAACCTCTTGGACACGCGACCCAGGAAGGAGCGCCATGATCGGACGTGTGGGGTCGAGCTCCATCTCGGCGCAAAAGTCTGAGCGTGAAATCCCTTCACACGGCCGATCGAGCAAGGGGTTGCCTACGTAGTGCGCATCGACACCATTCGCGCGCAACCACTCTTCTTCAAACGGAAGAATGGCGGCAACCCGATCGGTACACTCGGCCAGCCGGTGAACGCGTCCCTTCCTCCACGCCCAAACTTTCGGCGGGATGTAGTAGAGGACCGGAATACCCTTCCTATGAGCATAATGGGCGACACCGAGATTGAAGCCCGGATAGTCGACGAGGATCACGAGGTCCGGCGCCATGCGATCGATCTCCGCGAACACTTCGCGGCGCAATCGCCGGAAATAGGGAATGCGGGGCACCACCTCCACGAACCCCATGACCGCCAAGTCGTCTAGGTTGGCCCACAAGGTGACCCCGCGCTGGGCCAACTCGCCCCCTCCCGTCCCGAAGAATGACGCTTCGGGGAACGAATGCCGAATCTCGTCGACGACGAGAGCCCCGTGTTGATCTCCTGATACCTCTCCCGCGAACACCAGAATGCGCGGTCGGGTCAGAAAGCCCACCCCAGGTACCAGATGGCGACCACCGTCAGGATGAGGAGTCCCACCAGCTTCCCGCGTCCCATTCCCTTCCGGGCGTCGACCCAATTCTTCTTCCGACGGCGCCGGGCTCGTATCAGCGACATGGCATGAATTCCTCGTTACGTCGTGATCCCACGCTCGCTGGCGCGGATGAACTCGATGAGATGCCGAACCTCAGGTACACCTTGCACCTCCGTTTCCGCACGGTCCAGGGCCTTGCTCAGATTCACGTCGCTGCTGAAGAGGATCCGGTACGTCCGTTTCAACGCCTTTCGCACCTCCTCGGAGAGCCCTCTTCGCTCGAGGCCGACCGAGTTCAGTCCGTAGAGCTTCGGAGGATTCCCGGCGACCCGGCAATACGGGGGGACGTCTTGTGGGATACGGGATCCGCCCCCGACGAAGGCGTGAGCGCCGATTCGTACGAATTGATGGATCGGAGTGACGCCCCCGACGATGACCCAATCTTCGATGATCACATGCCCGGCCATGTTCACGGAATTCGCGAGGATCACATGGTTGCCGATCTCACAATCGTGAGCGACGTGGGCGTACGCCATGATCAGACAGTCACTCCCTACAGTGGTCCGCCCGCCCGCGGAGGTGCCCCGGTTCAGCGTCGCGAACTCCCGCACCTTCGTGCGATCTCCAATTACCAAGACTGAAGGTTCGCCGCTGTACTTCAGATCTTGTGGGTCGGTCCCCAGGACGGCCCCGTTCGAGATGAAGCAGTCCTCACCGATCGTCGTGTCCTTCTCGACGTAGACACGGGGACCAAGGATCGATCCGTCACCCACCGCGACATTCGGACCGACGATCGCCCACGGCCCGATCTCAACCCCCACACCGAGCGAAGCACTGTCATCGACAATCGCCGTCGGGTGAACCGTCGTTGCTCCACGCGCCCCTACAACCCCCCGTGCTTCCCGCATCTCGTCAACGATCCATGATCCGAGCTTTGAATTCGGCCTCAGCCACGACCTTTCCATCTACTACACCGCGGCCCGCGATTCGGCACACATTGCGTCGCATCTGGATGATTTGGAGCTCGAACACGAGTTGGTCACCCGGCGTCACCGGGCGCCGAAATTTCACGTTGTCCATCGTCATGAAGTACACGACCTTGCTCTCCACGTCCTCCACTTCATCCATCAGGAGAAGACCACCGCACTGGGCCATCGCCTCCACGATGAGCACACCCGGCATGATCGGATGGCCAGGGTAGTGCCCCTGGAAGAAGGGTTCGTTGATCGTGACGTTCTTGATTCCGGTGATCGACTTCCCGGACTCGAAGTCGATAATCCGGTCCACGAGCAGCATCGGGTACCGATGCGGAAGGAACTCCATGATCCGGGTCGTGTCCGCGACCGGAGGACCCGCACGGCGAATCGCCGTCCGAATCGCCTTGGCGAAAGCGACATTGCCGGCGTGACTCGGTCGTTCAGCCACGATCGCACCGTGAAGTCGACCCCCAAGTAGGGCTAGATCTCCGATTAGATCGCCGACTTTGTGGCGCAGAAACTCGTCAGGAAAGCGGAGGGCATCGTTCATCACCTCCTCAGCGCCGAGAACGACGGTGTTGTCGAGCGAAGCGCCGAGGGCGAGCCCTCGTGCCCGCAGCGCATCGGCATCGGCCTCGAACCCGAATGTGCGGGCAGGAGCGATCTTTTCGGCAAAGGACACCGGGTCGACGAGGAAGGACCCAAAGGAACGCCCGATCGCCGGATGGTCGAAGTCGATCGTAGAAGAAAGGCGTAGCTCCGGTGCCGGGGTCGCCACGTACGACGCCCCACCGTCCACTTCGGCCGTCACGACCGTCGGCACCTCGAGAAGGTGCGCATCGGCGTCTTGCGATACGACTCCCGCGTCGTGAATCGCCGCGACGAAGTCAGCGAACGATCCGTCGCGGATCGGCACCTCCGGTCCGTCCAGCTCTACGATGACGTTGTCGACGCCACACGCCGAGAGCGCTGCCAGGACGTGCTCTACCGTTCTCACTTGGACCTCACCGACGGCGAGTGTCGTCCCGAGTTCGGAGCCCGCGACGTGGTCGAGGTCGGCGGCGAGCTCAGGCGCCTCTGGGAGGTCGATCCTTCGGAAGCGACGCCCGCTGTTCGGGTCGGCAGAGCGGAAGGTCAACCGTGCAGACTCCCCGGAATGGACGCCCACGCCGTCGAGCGTGGTCTCCCCGCGGATGGTGTTTTGCTGCGGAACGCTCATCTGGCTCTCCGAGGCATGTCCCGGCTTTCGCACGGGGTCCTACCTGGTCGCCAGCAAGATACAGCAGCTAGTCACCCTTCAGAATGGCAATGTCTTCCTCCGCCCTACGCAGCCGAGCCATCAGTCGACGGATTCTCCCGGCCGCGGCATCGCGCCGGAGCTGCTCTCGGTGGGGACGAGCCGGCCAACCCGAGACAGTCTCACCGGCGTCGACATTGCGCGTGACGCCGCTTTGCACGACGACACGAGCGCCATCACCTAGCTCAACCTGATTGATCGCACCGGACTGCCCACCCATCCAAACCCCGCGACCGAGCCGCGTCGAGCCGGCGATGCCGACCAACGCTGCCAGGAGCGAGCGCGCCCCGATTCGCACGTTGTGCCCCACGTGGACGAGGTTGTCGATCTTCACCCCCTCACCAATGCGCGTGTCCCCGAGCGAGCCACGGTCGATCGTCGAGTTGGCCCCAACCTCGACGCCATCCTCGATCACGCAGCGGCCGACCTGGGGAATCTTGGCGTGCTCACCATCGAGCAGAGTGTATCCGAACCCGTCGGCTCCGAGCCGCGCCCCCGCGTGAACCTCCACGCCCCGGCCAATGACGGTTCCGGGGTATGTGACCACATGCGGGTGCAGGCGGGTCCCGGGGCCAATCGAGCTTCCCCGGCCGACCACGCAGTGGGGCCCGATCCGAGCCCCGTCTCCGATCGACGCATCGTCCTCGATCACGGCGTACGGTCCGATGAGAATCCCCACCCCGAGCTCTACGCCCTTCCCTATGACGGCGGTCGGGTGGACGCTCGAATCCCACTCGGGCTCGGGATGGAAGTAGGCCAAGAGGGTGCGAAGAGCCGCATACGGCTCGTCGACGACCACGCGCGGTACGTCTGCGGCGATCTCCGACTCGAGATCGGGGCCCGTCAAGAATGCCCCGGCCCTCGTGTCGGGCACAAAGCGGAGGTAACGGCGGGCCGCGAGGAATGCGAGGTCCGTGACCGTCGCTTCATCGATCGGCGCCACGCCTTCGAGGACGAGACTCCGTGAACCGACGACGCGTCCCCCGGTCAACTCCCCCACTTCGTCGAGGGTGAGCGACCGGGCAGACGCCCCTTCGGAGGAGATTAGCCCTCCCCGTCCTGTCCTGCGCCGGTGGCCGACTGGAGACGGCTGATCACCTCTTGTGTGAGATCAAGCCCCGGGTCGGCGGACACGATGGCGCCCGAAGCCGCATCGAGAATGAGGCTGTACGCCCCTTCTTCCCGAATCGACTCGATGACCGCCGTGATGTTGTCCATGACCGGCTGAATCAGCGCAGCACGCCGCTGGTTCGCGACCTCTTGAAGCTGCGAGGTCCGCTGCTGGTACTCTTGGAATTTGGTTTGCAGCTGCTGCTCGCGGTTCGCCTTGGCTTCGGGCGAAAGCGTGAGCTGCTGGCGCTGTAGATCGGCCTCCAAATTCTGCAACTCGGTCTCGAGCTGCGCGATCTCCGCTTGGTAGCCCTCCATCTCCGAATCGAAGGCCTGCTGTGCGGCCTCCGCTCCTGGAGCATTGAGGAGAATCTCCTGCGAATTGATGTAGGCGATCTTAAGCGTTTGCGCCTCGATCGCTCCTGCGGAAAGCAGGAACGTCAGCGCCATCAGCGCGAATGAGGAGCGTCGCATAGTAGAAGAACTCCGGTTCAAGTCGTGGCCACCGTCCCCTCGTATTCCAAGAGGGTGCGGCAAGTTCCCGTGTTCCACCAACCCGTGTAGGGAGGGACACAGCCAAGAAAGGTCTAGTGAAACTCATTGGAGGTACAGTGGGCCGCGCGCAGGGGTCCACCGTACCTCCCCACAGAGCTCCCTTACCGGCGCCCGCCCATCCTGAAGTGCAGTCGCCAACCAGGGACTTCCTGGTCGAAGCCGTAGGCGTAGTCGAGCCCCAGTGGGCCGAAAGGAGTGACAATCTGCATCCCGACGCCTGCGCCGCGGAACAGGCTCGTCGGATCGAACTGACTCGGGTCGCTCCACACCCTTCCCGCGTCGTAGAACGCATGCACGCCGAGCTGCCCACCCAGTCGGGCCGCATACTCGGCGGTCAGACTGAAGTACGCGTTCCCGAGCCGATCGATGGCGCTAATGCTGTTGTCCGCTCGGGGGAAGAATCCGCGCGGGGTAATCGTCGTCTCGTCATACCCGCGCAGCTGCTGTCCGAACTGCACGCCTCCCATCCAGAACTGGTCGAATGGGAAGGCTCCTGCGTCCCCGAAGATCGCGCCGGCTCGCAAGCTGAGGCCGAGTGCGAACTGGATGCCACCACCGCGCTGCGGGTCTCCTCCGACCTGCCCTACCGGAACCCACCACTGCCCATCTCCCAGCACCCTCGTGAAGTCACCGTCTCCACCGAGAAGGCCACCGTTCTGCTCGAGTGTGATGTTCTGGCGCGACCCCACCGTCGGAAAGATCGGGTGATTGAGGTTGGTACGCGTCAGAGAAGCCGAGAGCTGACTCTGGAGTCCGGGCGGTCTTCCAAAGAGCGAGGTATCGTCAACATCATCGAAGAGCTCGTAGTCCGTCCGCGATATCGAATAGCCCAGAAACACTCTGGTAAACTGAGCGCCACGCCACGGGAAGCCGACCCGCAAGCTCGTCCCGATCCTTTTCCGCCGGCCTGAAGAGAACTGGAAGAAGCGGTCGCGAGAGTTGAAGAGCGAGATGGTGGACGATGTGCGAGTCTGGAAGATCGCCGGGTCCGTGTAGCTCAGCTCGAAGCTGTTGATGAAACGCCCGAAGTCCCAACGGAGCGACCCGGACTTCGCCTGACCAAAGAGATTCGGCTGGTCGTACCCGATGAAGCCCGAGAGGCCGACTCCACCACCGACGGACGTCCCGAAGTTGATCGCCCCCGTCTGCTTCTCCACGACGTGGAAGGTGATGTCGACATCGCCGTTGTCGAGCGGGACGACATCTGGGAAGGGGAGCGGAGCCTCGAAGAAGCCCAGTGCCGAGATGTTCTGGTACGTCTGGAGTACTCGGTCCTGACTGTACACGTCGCCCGGCAGGATCAGCATCTGATTCCGAATCACCCATTCGTAGGTGTATTCGTTTCCAGAGATGTTCACCCGGTTGACGATTGCCGGAGTGCCCTCCGTGATGACCCACGAAGCCGTGACCGTCGGCTCCTCTCCCTCGGAGTCGATATCGACGACCGGTTCGACACGAACGTAGAGGTATCCTTCGTTCCGGTAGAGTTCGGTCACGCTCTGGATGGCGATGTTGAACGCCTCCGCGTCGAAGACCTCGCCCTCGGAGTTGGTGGTTCCACCGCCTCCAAAGCCTAGGCTACCAAGCAGCCCTCCACCGCGAGTGGAGCGGAACATGTCTTCGAGTTGGTCCTCCTCGAAGACGGTATTCCCTTCGATCGTGAACGACGCCAGGCGGTACTGTCGTCCCTCGTCGACCGTGACCTCGAGTCGAGCCTTTCCGCTCTCGGGATCCACGATGAGTGTGTCGCGCACGACTTCGAAGTCGAGGTATCCCCTCGACCGATACAGCCGAGGCAAAGACTCTTCGAGGTCGAGGGCGAAGTCGCTCTGGTCGAACGAGCCCGCCTTGAACCACCAAAAGCCTTCGGCGTGTGTCGACATCGCGCCTGCGAGCTCGCCAGCTGACAGCGCCTCGTTCCCCACGAAGTCGAGCTCGGCGATCGTGACACGCTGCCCCTCGGCCACATCGAGTATCAGCTCGACTTCGTTGTTCGGTAGCTGCACGAAGCGCTCTTGGATCTCCGCGAACGGGATCCCCTCCCCCGCCAACTCCGATCGGATGAACGCCTTCGCATCCAAAATGCGTTGCTGACTCAGCGGGAAGCCCGAGTTCAAGTTGGTGGTATCACGGACTTCGCGCGCCGACACATTTTGGAGGCCTTCGATCGTCACATTGCGGACGAGCGGCGCCTCCAAAACCTCGATCCTGAGGATGTACGGCGGGATGCCACTTCCCCGAGGCTCCCGGGCCCGCACCACCACGTCGATGAACTGGCCCGTGTTCAGGAGTTCCTTCGTGCCTCGCTGCACTGCTCGGTACGTCACGCCCTCGCCGGGCTGCACTCCGAAGAGCGCCAACACCTGCTGCGGCGTATACCGTTCGTTGCCGGCGACCTCGAGGGAGTCGATCGTGACCAAGAGGGAGCGCTGTTCAGCCTGACCTTCGACAGCTGTCGTCACTCCCCCGGCCATGACGCCGAAGAAGGCCGCCGCGATCGCGGGGGCCTTCCTCATCGGCTTTCTCCACACATGTGTTGAGTGGCTCACGTCTTCGTCGCCGACTCCGCTGTCAGGATGAGTCCCGCTCCGTCAGGATTGAGATCCACTTCGATCTCATCACCGTTGCTGAACTCCGCCAGAAGGATCTTCTCGGAGAGCGGATCCTCGAGGTAGCGCTGGATCGCACGCTTGAGCGGACGGGCCCCGAATTTCTCGTCGAACCCTTCATCGACCAAGAACTCGATCGCCGCATCTGTGAAGCGGAGCGTGATCTCCTCTTCCGCGAGCCTCGCCCGCACATCCTGCATGAGAATGTGGATGATCTCGCCGATCTCTGGCTTGGTGAGCGGGTGGAAGACGATGGTGTCGTCCACACGGTTCAAGAACTCTGGGTTGAACGCCCGCTCGATCTCCTGAGCGACCTTGTCCTTCATGATGTCGTAGCTCGCCTTCGGATCCGCCGTCTGGAAGCCAAGACCGCCGCCCTTGCTGATGTCTCGGGCGCCCAGGTTCGACGTCATGATCAACACAGTGTTCTTGAAGTCGATCACACGCCCGTAGTTGTCGGTCAGGTGTCCTTCGTCCAAGACCTGGAGGAGGATGTTGAAGACGTCTGGGTGGGCCTTCTCGATCTCATCCAAGAGGACAACCGAGTAGGGCCGGCGGCGGACGGCCTTCGTCAACGCCCCAGAGTCTTCGTAGCCGACGTATCCGGGAGGGGCACCGATGAGTCGAGATACGGAGAACTTCTCCATGTACTCGCTCATGTCGACCCGAATGAGGGCCTCACGGTCGTCGAAGAGGAACTCGGCCAGCGCACGGGCTAGCTCCGTCTTACCGACACCGGTGGGTCCGGAGAAGATGAACGATCCAATCGGTCGACGAGGATCTTTCAGCCCTGCGCGGCTGCGCCGGATGGCACGACTGATCGCGGTGATCGCGTCGTGCTGGCCGACGATTCGCTTGTGGAGCTCGTCCTCCATGTTCACGAGTCGTTCGGACTCCGTCTGACGGATCCGAGTCACGGGGATCCCGGTCCACCGACCGACGATGAAGGCGACTTCCTCGGTCGTGATCTCCGGTCGGTGCTGCTTCCGCTCCTCTTCCCACGCCTCTTGGCGCTCACGAATAGCCTGACTGAACTCCCGCTCTTCGTCGCGGAGTTCTGCCGCGCGCTCGAAGTCCTGGTCGCCGATCGCTTCTTCTTTGCGACGAGCGATCTCCGCGAGCTGATCCTTCAACTCTTCGACATCGGCCGGGGGCACCTGACTCGCGATGCGGGCGCGCGCGCCCGCCTCATCGATCACGTCGATGGCTTTGTCGGGAAGGAATCGATCCGTGATGTATCGATCCGCCAACTTGGCGGCGTGCTCGAGGGCCTCGTCGGGGATCGTAATGCGATGGTGATCTTCGTAGTGGCCGCGCAGACCCTTCAGAATCTCTACCGTCTCGTCGACCGCTGGCGGGTCCACGATGACGGGCTGGAAGCGCCGCTCGAGGGCTCCGTCCTTCTCGATGTACTTGCGATACTCGTTGAGCGTCGAAGCCCCAATGCACTGGAGCTCACCCCGTGCGAGCGCGGGCTTCAGCATGTTCGAGGCATCGATCGCGCCCTCAGCCGCACCAGCGCCCACGAGGGTATGGAGCTCGTCGATGAAGAGAATCACCGTCTTGCTCTGTTGGATCTCGCTCATCACGGCCTTGAGCCGTTCCTCGAACTGTCCCCGGTACTTCGTTCCCGCGATCACTGCGGCCATGTCGAGGGCGAGCACGCGGTGGCCCTTCAGCGCTTCCGTGACCTCGCCGGCCGCGATGATTTGCGCGAGGCCCTCGACGATCGCTGTCTTGCCGACACCGGGCTCCCCGATCAGTACCGGGTTGTTCTTCTTTCTCCGACAGAGAATCTCGACGACGCGCTCGATCTCCTCGGCCCGTCCGATCGTCGGATCCAACTTGTTCTGTCCCGCGAGTTCGTTCAGGTCGCGGCAGAAGTGATCGAGAGCAGGCGTCTTCGACTTCTTGTCGCCACTCTTGCCCCCAGGAACTCCCGACGGATCAGAGCTGCCGCCAATGCCGGCCGGTTCCGACGTGGACATCTCGGAGCCGAGCACCTTGAGCGTTTCGCCGCGAGCTTCGTCGAGTGTGACACCTAGTGAGTTGAGGACCTGAGCGGCGATCCCCTTCTCCTCTCGCAGGAGCCCCAAGAGCAGGTGCTCCGTGCCCACGTACGAGTGGTTGAACTCGCGGGCCTCCGCCATCGCGAACTCGAGCACTTTCTTCGCTCTGGAGGTATACGGGAGCTCGCCGAGCGCGATCGTCGCCTTGCCCTTTCGGACAGACTCCTCGACGCGTTCGTGGATCTGGTCGAGGTCGACACTCAGATTTCCGAGGACCGCGGCCGCCACACCCTCACCTTCTCGGATGAGTCCCAGGAGGATGTGTTCCGTCCCGACGTAGTCGTGTTGGAGCCGTATGGCCTCTTCACGGGCCATGGCCAAAACCTTCCGGACCCGGTCGGTGAAGTTGTAGTTCATAGCTCTATTCTGGCTGACCGTCGCCGGACTCTAGAGAGCTCCCGGCGGCGAGGTCGCCGTCTCCTTCGTTCGCGAGAACACGACGCACGTAGGAAGCACGATGTGCGTCGCTTTCCTCTGTAGAAAGCTCGCGGCCGGCCGCCTGTTCGAGGTGGGCCGGCTGCGTGAAGACCATCATCTTGTTCAAAGAATATACACGGAGCTTGGGCAACAGTTTCAGACTCATGCCGAGCCGCACACTCGATAGATAATTCATCATCTCGTCGAATGTGAGGCTTCTCGCATATCGAAGAATTCCGTACGCCCTCCAGATGCGATCTTCGGTAACCCCTCCGGCTCCGCGGAGGAGCTGTCTCGCCTTGAGTTCGTCTTGGATGATCTTCCGTACGACCGAATCCAAGTGGTCGATCAAGTCTTCCTCCGATCGACCCAACGTCGTCTGATTCGACACCTGAAAGAACTGACCAACCACCTCCGACCCTTCCCCGTACAACCCCCGTACGGTGAGCCCTAACTCCCCCAGAGCACGGAGCGCCGGCTTCATCTCGTCCGTGAGTACCAGTCCGGGCAGATGCATGAAGACCGAGGCGCGCAGACCCGACCCGACGTTCGTCGGGCAACTTGTCAGAAAGCCGAAGTCGTGGTGGTACGCGAAGGGCAAGTCTCGACCCAACTCTTCGTCGAGTTGATCGACCAGATGCCACGCCTCTCGGATCCTCAGCCCGGACACCAGGCTCTGCACCCGCAAATGGTCCTCTTCATTCACCAAGACACTGAGCGGAGCTCGGCGCGAGAAGTGGACTGCGGTTCCGTTCGCTGGATCCTCTCCGTCTTCGCCTAAGAGGTCCCGCGTCACGAGACGACGCTCGTACAAGATCCGACGGAGGCGAGCAGCCACGTCGGGCATTTGCAGTAGCGTCCCGTCTCGTAGTGCCTCGAGTTTGCCGATCGAGCCTCGGAACCTCTTCAGGACAGCCTCACGATCGTTCACGCGGGCGCGCGGACCGAAGGCGTGGCCCTGGAGGTTTCGGGCGATCCGGACGCGAGTAGAGAGGACGATATCCGCGTAGTCGCCACTCGCCTCCAGCCACTGCAAGCTGTGGTTCGGGATCGAGTCCAGCTCGGTCATACCGGTTCGAGCTCTCGGATCTGGTCCCTGAGCTGCGCTGCGCGCTCGAACTCCTCCGACTGTACGGCACGCTCCAGCATGCGCCGGAGTCCTTCCAAGCGGCGCTCGGTTTCAGACGCCGTCGGGTCGGGAGGGAGGTACACCTTCCCTACGTGCCTCGCACTCCCGTGCACACGTTGCAGCATGGCGGGGAGCTGGCGTTTGAACGTCTCGTAGCAGTGGGCGCACCCGAGGCGTCCGGTCCGCTTGAAGTCTTTGTGTGTGAGTCCGCAGAACGAGCATGCCTCCGTACCCCACGACGGATCCTCCGTGACCTCGGGTACGATCTTCGAAAAGACATCCATCAATGGAAGCGAGACCTCGGGGGTCGTATCGAGCCCCTTTGCCGCAGCGCACTTCTCGCATAAGTGGTGCGTCGACATCTCGCTCTTGATGATCTGCGTCAGATGCACCTTCGCGTCGGGCGCGCCGCAGTTCTCACACGTCATGTCGTCGATCGTCGAAGGGGATGGTGGGTGTAATCCACCAATACCATCGACCCCCAGGGTTGTGCCATGGTGCCCAAGCGCTCGCTCACCCCGCCCCGCTCTCGTCGAGCCGGCCGTTCGCCATGACCAGAACGCGGTCGGCCCGGTCGGCCAAGCGCGTGTTGTGCGTCACGACGACAATGGAGAGGCCACGCCGCTCCCTCAACTCGAACAAGAGATCGTGGAGCCGCTCGGAGGTCTCGTGATCGAGGTTCCCCGACGGCTCGTCTGCGAGCAGTACGCGGGGCTCGTTGATGAGGGCGCGCGCAACGGCTACGCGTTGCTGTTCACCACCGGACAGCTGTCGCGGTTTGTGGGTGACTCGATCCGCGAGCCCGACGTCCGCGAGGAGACCCCGAGCACGATCCGCGGCCTCGTCGAAGTCATCGCCCCCGATGAGCGCGGGCATCATGACATTCTCGAGCGCCGAGAACTCACGTAGCAGGTGGTGAAACTGGAAGACAAAGCCCACGCTACGACAGCGAAGCTTCGCGAGCGCCTCATCGTCTAGATCGGCAATCGGCGAGCCATCGACGAATACCGCACCCTCCGTCGGCCGAGCGAGCGCTCCAAGAAGGTGCAGAAGCGTCGACTTGCCTGCGCCGCTCGTCCCCACGATCGCGACCGCTTCCCGGTCGGCGAGTGTGAAGTCGACTCCGTCGAGTACGGTGATTTCCCGCTCATCGCCCCCGATGAAACGCTTCACCACGCCATACGCTTCGATCGGACCTCGCGGCGTCTGGATCATCGTCCCTCCCGCGCTCGGCTATTCATGCCGGATCGCATCGAGCGGCTCGAGTCGAGACGCCTGCCGAGCCGGATAGAGGGTCGCTACGAACGACACGGCCAACGAGGCGACGATGATGAGCCCTATGTCGACAGGATCCATGCGAGCCGGGAGATGGTCGACGAAGTAGACGTCACCAGGGATCTTGATCAGCTCGAAACGGTCGAGCGCCCACGAGACTCCCACTCCCAGCAGCGTACCAGAGACGGTGCCGATCACCCCGATCCAAACACCCTGGATCTGGAATACCCGCTGAATCCCCTGCTCGGTCATCCCCATCGTTCTCAGGATGCCGATTTCCTTCGTGCGGTCGGCGACGACCATCACCAGGGTGCTGACGATGTTGAACGCGGCGACGAGCACGATGAGGAAGACGATGACGCCAAGCGCGATCTTTTCGAGTTGAAGGGCGCTGAAGAGCGCCTGGTGCCGTTCGATCCACGACTCGACTCGGTATGGTCCGTCGAGTTGCTCTGCCACCTTGATCGCGAAGTCGGTCGCCTCGTCGGGCACCTCCGTCCGGATACCGATTCCGCCCGCGTCCGCGTCGGATAGACCGACCAAGTCCTTCGCGGCTTCAAACGTCGTGTACAAGTTGCCGATGTCGTACTCGTACATCCCGGTCGTGAAGAAGCCGGTGACTTCGAAGTTCCGCATCGTCGGCTGGGGTAGCCCCATCTGGTTCACGCCGAGGTTCTCCATCGACATGATCGTGATGGTGTCCCCCTCGAAGAGCCCCATTCGGTCAGCCAGGACGGATCCGACGAGCACGGGATTCGCCCCAGACTCCGGGGGCTCCAGGTCGAGGACCCCGTCTCGGATCTTCCGCTCCATCTCGGTCGCAGGCTCGACCGCCGGGTCGAAGTCGACCCCGAGGAGGTAGCCCGGCTGACCGTACTCCCCGCCGTCGCGCACGAGCGTGACGCTCGACAAGACAAAAGGCGCGGCAGCGGCGACCCCATCGATGGTACGGAGTCGGTCGAGCACTTCGCGGTAGTCGTGTAGCTGAAGTGAGGCGTTCCACTCGAGCACGTAAAGATGCGGAGTCGACTCGAGGATCTTCCCCCGGAGTTCGGTCTGCATGCCGCTCATGACCGAGATCACGGTAATCAGCGCGGCGACTCCAAGAGTCACGCCGCCGAGCGCGATCCACGTGATCAGCGAGAGAAGGGCCTTGCCCTTACCCGCCTTGAGGTAATGTCGCGCGATGAACCAGTCGACTCGCTTCATCGAAGAGCCCGGTCACCGCACAGAGTCATCTCCCCTACCCCTCTTCTTCGCGCAGAATCGGAAAGAGCACCACGTCACGAATCGTCGTCTGGCCCGTGAGCATCATCACGAGTCTGTCGACGCCCATCCCCACCCCGCCGGTGGGCGGCATGCCGTACTCCAGGGCGCGGATGTAGTCCTCGTCGATCGGCTGGGTCTCGTCATCGCCGCCCGCCCGAAGCGCCACTTGCGCCTCGAAACGTTCCCGCTGGTCGATCGGGTCGTTGAGCTCGGAAAAGGCGTTGAAGATCTCGGCACCTCCCATGTACATCTCAAACCGCTCCGTGAGCCGCGGATCGTTCCGGTGCGGCTTCGCCAAAGGTGAGAGCTCCTTGGGATAGTCGGTGACGAAGGTCGGCTGAATGAGTCCCGGCTCCACGAGCTCGCCGAACAACTTGTCGATGAGTTTGCCTCTGCCCGCGCCGTCGAGCTCAGGGACACCCATCGACTCGGCCTTGGCCCGAAGGTCAGCATCCGAAAGGGCGTGGACATCGGTCCCCATCGCTTCCGAGAGCGAGTCGAGAAGCGGGAGCCTCGCGAAGGGAGCATCGATCGTGACCTCTCGATCCTCGAGCATCAGCGTTCGCGTACCGATCACTTCGTCGAGGAGGTAGAGCACCATCCGCTCCACGAGCTCCATCTGGTCTTCGTAGTCGGAGAAGGCCTGATACCACTCGAGCATCGTGAACTCGGGATTGTGGACCCTGGAGAGTCCTTCGTTCCGAAAGTCCTTCGAGATCTCGTACACCCGGTCGAGCCCGCCGACGATCAGCCGCTTGAGGTACAGTTCGTCCGCGATCCGCAGGTACATGGTGCGGTCCAGAGCATGGTGCTTGGTCACGAACGGACGAGCGTTTGCGCCCCCGTACAACGGCTGGAGGACTGGGGTCTCGACCTCGAGAAAGCCTTCCGAATCCAGAAACGAGCGCAACGCGCTGATGATACGCGAGCGTGTCCTGAAGACCTCACGTACCTCCGGGTGAACAGCGAGATCCGCGTACCGTTGCCGGTACCGTGCCTCTTGATCCTGGAAGCCGGAGTAGACGGTACGCTCGCCGG
Organism: Longimicrobiales bacterium; assembly: GCA_965223235.1. Classification (GTDB taxonomy): domain Bacteria; phylum Gemmatimonadota; class Gemmatimonadetes; order Longimicrobiales; family Gaopeijiaceae; genus UBA2589. The sequence goes on along the minus strand of CBDCVV010000011.1, from coordinate 63,291 downwards.
TCTCCGGGTCGGTTTCGACCTTTCCGAACGGCAAAGGACGGAGTGACTTGCTGAGCAGGGTCCACGACTGGACCTGCACCGTGACCTCTCCTGTCCGGGTGCGGAAGGTCGGCCCCTCGGCCCCGATCCAGTCGGAAATATCGAGTAGCGAAAGTGTCTCGAAGCTCTCTTCTCCAAGGATGTTCTTCTTGAAGTAGAGCTGGATCTTGCCGTGCCCGTCTTCGAGGTGCGCGAAAACCGAGCGACCCATGTCCCGCCACCCGACGATGCGTCCACCGACCTTGGCGTGATCGCCGTGACCGGATTCGGAGAGACTCGCACTCGCCTCGGCCGCCTCGAAGGACGAAAGCGAATCTGCCGTCGTCGTCGAGGGGGTGAAGCTGTATGCGAACGGCTCGATACCGCGCTTCCGAATCTCGTCGAGCTTCTCGCGACGGTGCCGGAGGACCTGACTGAGCTCTTCCACGGCGCTTCCCTACCCTTGGCCGGCGGAGGCGCCGGACTTCTTCAGATACGCTTCGATGAGCGGATCGAGGTCGCCGTCCATGACACCGTGGACATCGGAGATCTTCACTTCGGTGCGGTGGTCGTTGACCATCGTATAGGGCTGGAAGACGTACGAACGGATCTGGCTGCCGAAAGCGATATCGCTCATCCCCTCTTGAAGTTCCTTCTTGGCAGCTTCACGGGCCTCCACTTCTCGCTGATAGAGTGCGGCGCGGAGCATCTTCATGGCCGTGCTCCGGTTCTTGTGCTGGGATCGCTCCTGCTGACACGCGACCACGATCCCCGTCGGTTCGTGGGTGATCCGAACGGCGGAGTCCGTCTTGTTCACATGCTGCCCACCGGCCCCGGACGCGCGGTACGTATCGACCCGGAGATCGCCTTCGTCGATCTCGATCTCGATGTCGTCATCGACGAGGGGATACACGACGACACTCGCGAACGAGGTGTGGCGCCGGGATTGAGCGTCGAAGGGAGAAATGCGCACCAGTCGGTGTACGCCGGCCTCTGCCTTTAGGTAGCCGTACGCGGCGTCCCCTTTGATCTCGAGCGAAGCATTCTTGATCCCCCCCTCTTCGGCAGGCTGGATGTCCAAGACGTGGATCGAGTAGCCACGGCGCTCTGCCCAACGGGTGTACATGCGCATGAGCATCTCGGCCCAGTCTTGGGACTCGAGCCCGCCAGCGCCGGGGTGAATGTTCACAATCGCCTCACGGTGATCGTCCTCACCCTGCAGCATGGTGCGGACCTCCATCGCCTCTACCCCAGCGGCGAGTTTCACCAACCCCTGCTCGAACTCGGCCACGAGGTCGGGATCCTCCTCCATCTCGAGGAGCTCGGTCAGGGCGGTGAGCTCTTCGGCGTGCCCGTGTAGTGCGTCCCACGGCTCGACCCACCCCTTGAGCCGGTTCGACTCGTCGATGACCCCGCGGGCGGCCTCCTGGTCATCCCAGAAGCCCGGAGCGGCCATCATCTGGTCGAGGTTACTCAGGCGCTCCCGTCGAACGTCGAGGTCAAAGATACCCCCTGAGTTCCTCGAGTTGATCGTGAAGTTGGCCGAGTTGACTGAGCTGGTCCTTGTTCATCGATACCGGGGGTTGAACCGAATGCAGGGGAGGCAAACGGAGGAAGGGGCCGCCCGTTCGGGCCGCCCCTTCGCTCTCTACAGACGTCATGCCTGAGCCGAAAAGTTAGCGGGGAGCTCTTTCCGTCAGAAGACCTTCTCGCCCTTCGCGAGGATGTCGTTCAGAGCGTCGATCCAGAACTGCTTTCCAGTCCCGTTCGCAAGCTCCTCTCCTACCTGCTCCACGTACTCCTTCCACGACTTGTCGATCTCTTCGTCGAAGTCCTGTACTAGGGTCCCGGCGGCGAGCGCCGATTGGTGTCGCTCTGCGTTGTACATGATCATGTCGGAGACCAGGACCCGAGCGAGCCGCTTGGCTTTGTCCGTCGGATCCCGTTTGCCGAAGGTGAAGCCCTGTACAGGGGGAGCCGCGGGGGGCGTCGGATCCGGGTCCTGGGCCTCGAAAGGCGCGGACTCGGCAAAGGGGTCAGACGCCGGCGGCGTCGGTTCCGGCAGCGGTGGGAGCGGGTCGGGCTCCGGGGGTGTGGGCTCCGGTAGCGGTGGGAGCGGATCGGGCTCCGGCGGTGTGGGCTCTGGTAGGGGCGGTAACGGATCGGGATCGGGGATCGGATCCGGGAAGGGTGGAACCGGGTCAGGCTCTGGGGTCGGATCCGGAATCGGGGGTGGGATTGGATCCGGGGCCGGCTGCGGCACGGGGGGACTCGGAATGTCGACCGCAGCCGCTGGCACCGGATCGGGAGCCAAATCTGCGAGTGTCGGCGCAGGCGCAGGCTTCTCGACGCGGAAGATGTCTCCGCACGACGAACAACGCGCGTTTACGCCCCCTTCCGGGATCTTCGCAGGGTCAACCGGGAACGCTGACGAGCACGAGGGGCAGGTTACGGTGATGACCATGTGCGGTGGGGTTCAGGTGGCTGTCTTTGACCGCCGTTCATCGGCGGCGAGAGCCGCTTCCTCTTCGGCCGAGGCCGTCGGGAGCTGCGGGGACTGATGACGTCTGTCTACCACGTACTTCGAGCCAGGCAAAGACTTCGCATACGTCTTCATCTGTGCGGCGAGCTCGCTGATCTGACCTGCATGTTCGAACTCTTGGAACTGGTTCGTCACCACCCCAATCGACAACGCCATCAATGGGATACGGTGAATGTTGCCTCGTCGGTCTTTCCCGAGAAAGTATCCCGCCTTCCGATCCTCTTCGGTGTACTGATATGGGATCAAGTCGTCGAAGACCTCGATAATCTCGTCACACGTCGACTCCAGGTAGTCGAGGGGCACGTTGAAGATGAAGTCGTCTCCCCCGATGTGCCCGACGAAGCCCCCCGGCGCGTGGCCCCGGACCATATCCCGCAAGATCCGTGACAACATGCGGATGACCCCGTCGCCATAGGCGTAGCCGTACCGATCGTTGAACTCTTTGAAGTGGTCGAGATCGGCGTAACAGACGGCGAAGGCTTCACCGGCCGCCATGCGATTCTGCATGTCCCGAGCGATGTGATTCGTCCCGGGCAGACGGGTGGTCGGATGAACCGATACGTCGCGGTCCGCTCGATGAAGAACCTGCTCCATGCGCAGAATTCGCTCTCGCTCGGACACGTTGGCACGAAGCACTTCGTCGGCCCCCGCTACGAGGAACTGCGCAGGAATCGCTTCGTCGTCCGCGTCCAGCGTCACCACGAGCGGCACGATCCCCGTAAAGGCGTCCTGCTTCAGCTCTTGGATCAGTTCTGAGATGAGATCGGCGCCCCGGTCCTCATCCAGGACGACACACCCTGGAAAGGTGCGATTCAGAAGCGCCCGAACATCTTCAGCCCGGTCGACCGAGAGGAGCTCCAGCCCTCGCTCTCGCGCGAATCGGGACACGAAGTCGGACGATCCCGAACTGCCGGAACCGAAGAACAAGATCGTCTTGTCGGAGGCCATAAACCCCAGGGGATGAGCGGTGACAACGAGACGTTACCCTTCCCGCTTACCAAGGTCAATCAATGCGAAATCGACGTGACGCGCTTCCTTGTCGACCCGCACCACCTGGACACGCACAGCGTCCCCGAGCCGGAAGGAACGCCCTCGCCGCTCGCCTTTGAGCACGTACTCGCGTTCGTGGAAGTGATAGTAGTCGTCATCGAGGGTGCCCACATGCACGAGACCATCGACGAAGAAGTCGTCGAGTGTCACGAAGAAGCCGAAGGCGGCAACGCCGGAGACGCGCCCCGCGAAGTCGTCCCCCAAGTACTGTTCCATGAACTCGACCTTCTTGAGAGCTACCGAGGCCCGTTCGGCCTCCGCCGCCGCCTGTTCACGGGCTGAGCATCGGTCCGCCAGCTCCGCGAGCTCACCCTCGTCTTCCCACGGCTGGGCTTCGCCGTGTACGAGTACGGATGTGAGCACGCGATGGACGACGAGGTCCGGGTATCGTCGAATCGGCGACGTGAAGTGCGTATACGCCGACGAGGCGAGACCGAAGTGCCCGACGTTGTGCACGTGGTATCGCGCCCGCTGCAGCGAGCGGAGGACCACCTGGCTGACGAGGGCTTCTTCCTGGCGGCCGGCGGCAGCCTCGAGTACCCGCTGCACATCCTCGGGCTTGAGGGACTTTCGGCGCGGGACCCGGATGCCGAAGCGCGATACGATGTCGCGCAGCTCCTCCACCTTCTCTCCGGACGGCGGCTCGTGAATTCGATACATCGAGTGCAGTCCCCGAGCCTCTAGATCCCGAGCCACGACTTCATTCGCGAGCACCATGAAGTCTTCGATGAGGCGATGGCTCTCAAGTCGCTCTCGTTTCACTACATCCACTGGCTTCCCTTGGTCATCCAACATGACTTTGGCCTCGGGGAGACCGAGGTCGAGCGAGCCACGGGCGGCACGTTCGGCCCGGACGGCGCGAGCCACGTCGTCGAGCATTCGTAGCGCGTCGTCCGTGGCCGGGTCGAGGTGGCCGGCCCCTTCGAGGACGGCCTGCACCTCCTCATAGGAGAGCCCTCTTCGGCAGTGGATGGTCGTGCGCTCGTACCGGCGATCGACGAGCCGAGCATCGCGGTCGAGGACCATGAAGAGGGAGACCGCGAAGCGGTCTTCTCCCTCCTGCAGCGAGCACACCTCGTTCGAGAGCACCCGGGGCAGCATCGGAATCGTCCGGTCCACGAGGTATACGCTCGTACCCCGCTCCTGGGCCTCGCCGTCTACCAGGCTACCCGGCCGCACGAAGTGGGACACATCCGCAATGTGGACCCCGACCTCGAAGCGGCCGCCCTCCAAACGCTGGACGGAGAGGGCGTCGTCGTGGTCCTTGGCATCGGCCGGGTCGATCGTGAACGTCAGCAGATCGGTTCGATCGACTCGATCAGGTCCGGGATCGGCCCTCCACACGCGAACCGATTCTTCGGCCTCGCGCCGGACTTCCTCTGCGAAATCGAGCCGGAGCCCGTGCCCGTAGGCGACCGCAAGGACGTCGACACCTGGATCTTCCAACGACCCAAGAACCGACTCGACGATCCCGGTTGGACCAACACGACCTTCCCCGTACGATGTGAGCCGAGCGACGACGACATCTCCGGGAGCCCCCTCCTCCGGCTGCTCCGTGAGGAGGACGTCGCGACGCATTCGTGCGTCGAGTGGGGTGATCCAGCTGAACTTCTTCCCGTGGTGAAGCACCCCAACCACGGTAGCCCGCGCCCGCTCGATGACGCGCACCACGGTGCCCTCGGGCAGCCTCCCCTTTCGGCGACCCTCGATCCGTACCGCGACCCGATCCCCGTCCATGGCGGTCGAAAGCCGGCGCGCCGGTACATATACATCCTCGTCGCCTCGCTCGGGACGGACGAAGCCGTGTCCGTCCTTGGAGAGCGAGATCGATCCCGTAACGAGGTCGAGACGCGCCGGCAGGGCGTAGCGCTGACCACGAACGCGGAGAATCGCTCCGGAGCTCTCCATCTCTTGTAGGAGGGCTCGAAAGCCTCGATAACGATCCGCTGGCACCGCAAGCGCGCGCGCCAACTCCTTCGTCTTCATTGGCCCCCGCGCGGAGTCCCCCAAAGCCGAGACGATGTCGGCCTCAGTAACGCCCTGCCCCTTCCTGCCTGAGGACTTCGTTCTCCGACCGCCAGACCGACTTCGGGTCGAGCGTCCCTTTCCCTTCTTCTTCTTCGTCACGGCAGCGGATTCCACGGAAAAGAGGCGTGAGCGACCCAGGCGAGTCCACTCGGAGTTGGTCGAGCCGAAAAGTCGAGGCTCGGGGCTCGGCTTCGGGCTCGAGCGGAGAGGAAGGCGTCCACGGCAGAGATGACGTGGTTGGCGATCACGCCACCGAGAACGCTTCGGGCCTTCCGAAAGGCGTCGTCGCTCTCTGAGATCCGGACGCCGAGTTCGGCTCTCCGACCTGCGTCGCCACCCCAATCCCAGCTCAGATCATCCGCATACGCTCGCTCGCGATAGTACTCCAACGCCCTCGGGTCCGAAGCGGAATAGAGTGCCGTCGCCAGTGCCCAGATCGACCCATTGAAAGTCGATGGGTCCTCCTCGGGCTGCACTCCCATCGAGCCGGCGTCCGTATCGAAGTCACCCGAGCGATCCCACTTCGTCATCGTCTCGTAGTAGTCGAAGTCGCCGTCCCTCCGGGAGGCCGCACCGATCCGAGCGACGTCCCACGCGTAGTCGCGGTACTCGTCCCTCAGGGTGCCGCCTGATGAGCGATAGGACGCGTACCCGAACCAACCGATCGATTCGAGGGCGATGTACAGCCAACCCCGCCTCTGGCCTAGGGCGAGTTGGCCTGCCCCCGGTACGACGGCGGAGAGTACGGTCGGCACTGCGATCCCACCGCCGAGGTCGACTGCAGGTGTGGAGATCTGTGCTCCGATCTCAGTGCGCGTGAGTGGCCCGGCATCCACCGAAGTGGGCCAGACGCGGACCGGAAGGGACTGGGCCCCGCCGGCCGCGGGGACAGCCGAGACCAAAAAGGTTGCCCAAAGCCCCGCACATCCCAACCGATGGCCCAGACGGGCCGACTCTCGCATTAGAAGCCGATGGAGAAGGTGACGTGGACTGGTTCGGTCTCACCCGTTACCGACGAGACGGCGAGCGATTTGGCGATCGAGAGATCGAAGCGCTCGTACCGCAGGCCAAGGCCGACCCGGCCCCCGTCTTCCTGATCGAGCTGGGACCACACGTAGCCCGCACGGAGAGAGAGCGCGTCTACCATCCCTGCCGTTAGCTCTGTCCCCACATAGACAGAGGGAGAGCCCAAATCTCTCAGTCGGTCTTCGTACTCGATCGCGAGCCAGCCCTCGACCTCATCCGACTCCGCAAACGCCGCAACGACATTGTACGCCACGGAAAGGCGCGCGCGGGAGGGAAGCGGGTCCGCTTGCTCGGCGTTGAGCACCTGCAGGCTCGGGCCGACGTGTGCCAACATCGCGCCGACCTTCACCCGCTCGTGAGGGGTGCCCTGGACTCCGCCGTCGAGTGCCCATGTGGTGGCCGTGGTGCCGTCGTCACCACATATCCCGCGGCAGGCGAGTTGGAAGCGGATGAGCTTCAGGTTCATGCCCGCAGAAAAGTGAGCCCCGAGGCGGGTCGCTCCAGAGACGACACCCAGGTGGTTCCGAATCGAGATCGTTCCGGTGTAGTTACCGAACTGGTCGGTCTGGTCAATGTCCCCTGCGTCGAGCAAGAGGTACGAGGCGCCAAGGGCATTGCCCCCTTCCGTGGCCCACAACGCCGTCGCCGCGGTGGCGACGCCTGCCACATGTTCGCCCCTGATGAGGACGACCTGGCTGCGATCGATCTCCGCGAGACCTGCCGGGTTCCAAAAGGCGCCCTCAGCTCCCCCTACCCACGTCATCGCGCGACCCATCGATACCCCTTGAGCCCCTACGGGAAGCAAAAGGAAGAGCGCGCCTTCGGCCCGCTCCTCCTGCGCATGCACCTCTATCGTGCCCGCGAAGGCCGTCAGAAGACACACCCCCAGGACCCACCTGCCCTTGATCAGCGCTCATCCTCCGGTGGAAGTCGGAAGCCCAGCCGGCCCAACTCGGTGCGATTCTTTCGCCACGATTTGAGCGGCTTCACCCAGAGGTCGAGGTACACACGTCGGCCCAGAAAGGTCTCGATCTTCTTTCGGGACGCTTGGCCCAGAGCGCGGATCGCCGAGCCCTTGGCGCCAATCACCATGCCCTTCTGGGATGCCCGCTCCACGAAGATCGTGACGCCGATGTAGACCGGGTCTTCGGCCTCCCGGAAGTCCTCGACCACGCAAAAGACGGAATAGGGGATCTCCTGATGGAACTGCTCGAAGACCGTCTCGCGGACGAGCTCCGCTACGAAGAAACGCACCGGCTCGGATGCGATTTCGTCCGCCGGGTACAGAAACGGGTGGACGGGTAGGTGCTCTGCGAGCGCCCCGAGGAGTCGCTTCACGCCCTTGCCGGTTTGTGCAGAGACCCGAATCGGCGGGTTGGGCGTGTGACGACCGACCCATTCTCCCCACGCCTCGAGCGAGGCCGCATCGGCGGTGTCGACCTTGTTGAGCGCGGCGACCACCGGAGCGGACGCCTCCTCCAGTGCCCGCTCGAGACGGCCGGTGTCGCGTGCGTTCGGGGGTCGTGTTCCGTCGATCACCACCAGCACGACGTCGGCCTCTGCCAACGCTTCCAAGGCAGCGCCCAACATCGACCTTTGAAAGAGGTCTTTCGCCGCGAGGAGCCCCGGCGTGTCGAGGAAGACGAACTGGGTGTCGCCCTCGGTGTGGACGCCGGTCACCCTCTGCCACGTCGTCTGAGCTTTCGAGGTGACGATCGAAAGATGCTCGCCCAACACGCGGTTCATAAGCGAAGACTTGCCGGCGTTGGGGATGCCGACCAAGGCGACGTACCCGGCTTTGGTTTCGGTTTCGGCCAAGAGTGAGCCGGGGAGATAGGAGTGAGGGGTGCTCGACCACCCCTGAATACCGGAGGAATCTGCACGAATGTCGCGGCCGAGCGCCATGGACATGGGCGTCGCGATGGACGGGACTCTCGATCGCTCGTGGGTCGTGAATTGCGCGAAACGGGCCGGTAGGCCCTATTCTCGGCGCGATTCGAGCCGAGCCGCGCGCGTCCGGCATCGAGAACCCTGGAAGATTGACCGAACCCCCACCCCTGGAGAGCGCTGTGCCCGGATTACTCCCCGACGTCGACCCGGATGGACTCTTGGAATTCTCGGTCGTCTACACGGACCGAGCGCTCAACCACATGTCCGGGTCGTTCCAGGGTGTTATGAACGACATTTCGTCGACCCTCAAGCGGGTGTACAACGCAGAGAGCGTCGTCGTGGTTCCGGGGAGTGGTACGTACGGAATGGAGGCCGTAGCTCGACAAATCGCGACCGACAAAAGGTGTCTAGTGTTGCGAAATGGATGGTTCAGCTATCGCTGGAGCCAAATCCTCGATACCGGTGCAATACCATCAGATACGACCGTATTGAAGGCGCGTCGTCGCCAGCCGGGAAGCCAGGAGCCGTTCGCTCCTGCACCTATCGCCGAAGTCGTCGACGTCATCGAACGGGAGCGCCCTGACGTCGTGTTCGCTCCGCACGTCGAGACCTCGTCCGGGATGATTCTGCCGGATGACTACATTCGAGCCGTGGGGGATGCCGTCCGAGGAGTAGGCGGGATCTTCGTCCTAGACTGCATCGCATCGGGCACAGTGTGGGTCGACATGGAGGCGTGCGCGGTCGATGTCCTGGTCAGTGCACCTCAGAAGGGGTGGAGTGGATCGCCGTGCTGCGGACTCGTGATGCTCGGCGCCCGGGGGCTGAAGGCGGTCAAAGAGAGCCAGAGCTCGAGCTTCGCGTGTGATCTCGGCCGCTGGCTTCAGATCATGGAAGCGTACGAGTCCGGTGGGCACGCATACCACGCCACAATGCCCACAGATGCGCTGCGAACGTTCGCGAAGGCGATGAAGGAGACCGAGAGTCTTGGACTCGACGCCATCGCAGAGCGTCAGAAGGAGCTCGGCCACAAGGTGCGCGGCGTCTTGGAGCGCCATGGTTTCCCCTCCGTCGCTGCCGAGGGCTTTCAGGCCCCGGGGGTCGTAGTCAGCTACACCGACGACCCGAACATCAAGTCCGGCTCTAGCTTTGCAGCTGCCGGAGTGCAGATCGCGGGTGGGGTGCCCCTCAAGTGCGACGAAGGGGACGACTTTACCACCTTCCGCATCGGACTCTTTGGCCTCGATAAGCTCGCCGATGTGGACGCCACGGTAGCCAGATTGTCGGACGCGTTGGAGCGAATCGGCAGTTAGCGAGCCCTCGCGAGGGGTGCCGTAAGGGGGATCAGGAAAATGTCGTGTGTGTTGCTCCCCTCTTCGATTCGCACCCTGCGGTCGTACAGCTCGTGGCCCTCGAACTCTGCGAACACCCGCACGATGCCTTCGTCCATCCCCTCGAGGAAGTACCCACCATTCGGCGTCGTTTCGACTTCATCGACGTTTTCTACCCAAACGCGGACACCCGGCAAGAGGACCTCGGAGTCCTGAATCCGTACGACTCCAAAGAGCGAGTTCGGCCGGTCGACTGGCGGGGCTACTGGGGGATCCGAGCACGCGACCGCAGTGGCGAGCATGCCCAGCAGCAGAAGAGTGCCTCGCTTCCGTAGCTCAGTAGGCGCAGGACGGGTCGGCTTCATGGCATGCGGTCTCATGCGCTCCCTGGTTGCGCCATTAGGCTGGTGGATGTGTTCGACGCGAGTCGTTCGAAACGACCGTATAAAATGGTTCGCCGGCACTTAGAGTTCCAATGGGATCTTCCGGCGAATGGCTTGCGCTCGGCATGGCCGCAGCAGAAGGTTTTACCCCTCGGGCTCATGTCGGCCCGGAGCTGTTCACGTGATCTTGGGTGGGGTGTATGACGGATCTGACCGTCTTCTCGAAAGTCGACGCCGATCGCATTCTGAAACGTGCGGCCGAGTTGGAAGGCTCGGACGACCCCGGGCCGATCACGATGGACGAGCTCCGCTCTATCGCGAGCGAAGCCGGATTCGGCGCCCAAGCGATCGAAAGAGCCCTGTCCGAAGCTCAGCAGGCCGCGAAAGCGTACCGCGCGAGCGTGCACGCCTCCGGATGGGTCATCCGTCGCATTTCGACCACCCGCTCCGTCCCGATTGAGGTGTCCTCCGACCAGCTCATGCAGGCGGTTCGTCTCTTCCAGCCGTACCGGGAGGGCCAGGCTCAGGTGAAGCTCGGCCCCACTGCCCTAACCTGGAAGGACAAGAAGGGACTCCGCTTCACCGTGACGTCGCTGGGTGGCGTCACCGAGATTCAGGTGACGGTCGCCAAGCCCCTTGTGCGCAGGAAGCGGTGGAAGGGATGGGTTGAAACGGCCGCTGAGCGCCTCGAGACGGTTATTCTGTTGACCGCCACCCGGGACTTGCCCCGTAGCCCCCGTGGTCGACGGACCGCCAGTGGAGAAGAGCTCCAAACTCCAGCGATGATCGGGGGTTAGCGGCGAGCGTTTGCCTGGGACCTCCGCCAGCACCATTCTGAACGGTCGTGGCCTAGGAGCCACGATCCCGGACAAGGAGGCAGGATGCTGTTCTATGTTGGTTGGAAACCCCGAGCTGGTCAGGGACCCGCAGAGGCCGAGGCAGGTTTGGACGTCTTTTCACGGTGGGAGACCCCTGATGGCTTCGAGTTCAAGGGCATGTGGCTCCGTGCTGACGGGGGCGGCTTCTGCGTGTGTGAAGCCGAGACGGCCGAGGTGATGTACGAGGCGACTGCTCCATGGTCCGGCGCCTACCTGGACTACGACATCGTGCCGATCGTGGACATCGAGGTTGGGGTGGAGCTCGCAAACAAGGCGATCGCGTTCAGGAACGGCTGACACCGGTCAACCGCCACAACTCTCTACGACGCAGAAAGCCCCCGGAACCCAAAGGTCCCGGGGGCTTTCTATATGAAGCCGGCGACGTCGTACTCTCCCACCGGGCGGCCCCGGCAGTACCATCCGCGCTGTAGAGCTTAACGGCCGTGTTCGGGATGGGAACGGGTGTAGCCTCTACGCAATCGCCACCGACAAATCTGATGGACCGTTGAAATCGGCGCAGGACGTCGTTGGGCCGCGGTCTCGCGTCCTGCGAAGTAGGATTTACCTACTCCTCGGACGCTCGCCTTGCCCGCCTACTCCTGCATCCGATTTGAACGGTCCCCAAGCAGTCGTGTTTGGAAGACCGTTCTTAACGGTACAGACTTGAAACAGAGGTTGAGAGAAGGTGAGAGCCGCTGTTACGGCCGCTCATCTCCGAAGAGATGTAGCTGTTCTGGTGAGAAACTGGAGGGGGAGGAACTGGTCAAGCCTCACGGGCGATTAGTACAGCTCAGCGCACATGTTGCCATGCTTACACTTGCTGCCTATCAACGTACTAGTCTCGTACGGCCCTTCAGAGAGTCCGAAGACTCTGGGAGAATTCATCTTGGAGGGGGCTTCCCACTTAGATGCTTTCAGCGGTTATCCCGTCCCGACGTAGCTACCCGGCGATGCCCCTGGCGGAACAACCGGTACACTAGTGGTCAGTCCTTCCCGGTCCTCTCGTACTAGGGAAGGCTCTCCTCAATTCTCCAACGCCCACGACGGATACAGACCGAACTGTCTCACGACGTTCTGAACCCAGCTCATGTACCGCTTTAACGGGCGAACAGCCCGACCCTTGGGACCTTCTCCAGCCCCAGGATGCGATAAGCCGACATCGAGGTGCCAAACCGCCCCGTCGATGTGAACTCTCGGGGGCGATAAGCCTGTTATCCCCGGCGTACCTTTTATCCGTTGAGCGACGGCCCTTCCATTCGGAACCGCCGGATCACTAACGCCTACTTTCGTACCTGCTCGATCCGTCGATCTCGCAGTCAAGCTCCCTTCTACGTTTACGCTCTTCGTGCGATTACCGACCGCACTGAGGGAACCATTGCGCGCCTCCGTTACTCTTTGGGAGGCGACCGCCCCAGTCAAACTACCCGCCTGCCACGGTCCCCGGGATGGATTCACATCCCTGGGTTAGAGCCTCAACATCACAAGGGTGGTATTTCATATTGTGGCTCCACGACTGCTGGCGCAGCCGCTTCAAAGCCTCCCACCTATTCTACACATGTAGTGCCAAGACCCAATAGCAGGTTGTAGTAAAGGTGCACGGGGTCTTTTTGTCCTGTCGCGGGTACTCGGTATCCTCACCGAGACTCCAATTTCGCCGAGCTTGTGGAGGAGACAGCGCCCAGATCGTTACGCCATTCGTGCAGGTCGGAACTTACCCGACAAGGAATTTCGCTACCTTAGGACCGTTATAGTTACGGCCGCCGTTTACCGGGGCTTCATTTCAGAGCTTCGGGCGAACCCTAACCCCTCCATTTAACCTTCCGGCACCGGGCAGGCGTCAGTGCCTATACGTCGTCTCAGCGACTTAGCAGACACCTGTGTTTTTGCTAAACAGTCGCCTGGGCCGATTCTCTGCGGCCGGTTTCAGCTCCCCCAGCGAGTGGGTTCACCTACTTCCGGCACCCCTTCTCCCGAAGTTACGGGGTCAATTTGCCGAGTTCCTTCTCCACAATTCACTCGAGCACCTTAGGCTTCTCGCCTCGCCTACGTGTGTCCGTTTACGGTACGGTCGGAATGCAAGCTCCCCCGCGAGGCTTTTCTTGGCAGCATGATTAGGGATCCTTTGCGGGGAACGAATTCCCCTTCGCA
>CBDCVV010000011.1:0-45000 GCA_965223235.1 Longimicrobiales bacterium | reverse complement strand
TCCGGAACCACAATCCGGCGCTCTAACCAACTGAGCTACGCCCACCATCGACAGAAGGCCCCAACCGTCGGCACCTCCCGCTTCAGAGCCGAAAAACTAGTCGAGGCGCGCAGCACGGTAAAGCACTTCGGGAACGAAGTCATGGATGCGACGATTACCATGCGCGAAAGCGACGAAGCATCCTCTCAGCCACGGTGAAAATGGCCACTCGGCGAATCGAATTCGAAGGGGCCCTCGGAGAGACCCTCTCCGCTCGACTCGAACTACCAGCGTCCGGACGACCCCGTGCCACTGCGCTCTTTGCGCACTGCTTCACCTGCTCGAAGAACGTTCGGGCCGCGGTCCAAATCACTCGCGCCCTAGCGCGCAGGGGTTTCGCCGTCCTCCGCTTCGACTTCACGGGTCTGGGGGAGAGTGAAGGCGACTTCGCCGATACCAACTTCTCTTCGAACGTAGACGACGTGGTCGCGGCAGCGCGCTTTCTCGAGGCGTCCTACGGAGCGCCCACTCTTCTGGTCGGACATTCGCTCGGGGGCGCAGCCGTCCTTCAAGCGGCGGCCCGCCTTCCGTCCGTCGAAGCGGTCGCCACGATCGGGGCACCGGCGGAGCCGGCCCACGTCCTACACCACATCAGCGAATCGCGCGAAGAGATCGAGGAGGCAGGTGTCGCGACGGTGACGATCGCGGGCCGCCCCTTCACCGTGAAGAGCCAGTTCATTCAAGACCTCGAAGAGCGCAGGCCCGAGCAAGCGATCCGATCGCTGAAGGCGGCGATCCTGATCCTCCACTCCCCGGTCGACGAGATCGTCTCGATCGACAACGCGCGCCACCTCTACGAGATGGCCCGTCATCCGAAGAGCTTCATTACGTTGGACGACGCTGATCACCTCGTGTCGCGGCCCCGAGACGCAGAGTACATCGGCGAAGTGCTGTCCGCGTGGGCGTCGCGCTACGCCGTCGACGAAGACTCGGTGGTCGACCTCCGCCATGCCGGGGAAGGAGCCATGACTCGAACCGCTGCGGGCACCTTCTTCACGGACGTGGTCGTACGGCAGCACGCGCTCGTGGCGGATGAGCCGGTATCGGTCGGCGGCGAAGATCTCGGCCCGACGCCGTACGAGTATCTCCTGTCGGGGCTAGGCGCGTGCACGTCGATGACACTCCAGATGTACGCCGGTAGGAAGGAGTGGCCTCTCGAAGAGGCGCGGGTCCGGCTCAAACACCGACGTACGCACGGACAGGATTGTGCTGATTGCGACGCAGACGATACCCGTGTCGACCTAATCGAGAGAGAGGTCGAGCTGATCGGCCCGCTGGACGAGTCTCAGCGCGAGCGGTTGATGCAAATCGCGGATCGCTGTCCGGTGCACAAGACGCTTCATGCTGGGGTGCGGATCAGGACTGTGGAGGCTGGCGGCTAGGAGACGGTCACCGGGACCGCCGTGCTGACTGACCCGGAGCTCGCACTCACAGTCGTAGCCCCCGTAGCCACCGCGGTGACCGTGCCGTCGGGAGCAACGCTCGCGATCGCGGTGTCGGCACTCGTGAAGGTGATCGCTGCCGAAGGGATCACGTGGCCGAGCGCGTCCCACACGCTCGCCGACAGTTGGTCCGTCGCCCCCGGGCCGGCCAGGAGCAACGAGGACGGTGTGACAACGACGGAGTCGGCCTCTTGAGCCACCGTCACGTTCACGGACCCGGACGCGGTCCCTGCAGTCGCTGTCACCACAGCGAGACCATCGCCGACGGCGGTGACAGTACCGTCCGACGAAACGGTTGCGACGGCGGGTTGCTGACTGGCCCACGTCACTTGTTCGCTCGCGAGCACGCGACCCACCTGGTCGAAAACGATAGCCCCGATCTGCCTCGTTTCCCCTATCGACCGCATCGTCAACGCTGACTCGGAAAGTCGTACCTGGGCGGGGCTGGGATCGTTGGGGTCGGTCGGAGAGTTACCGTCCGCGCTGCACGCCCCCATGACGAGGCCAACAGCGAGCCACCGTATTGCGCGATCAGGTCGGGGCTTCATCTCAAATTCGTGGAGTGAAGTGTGGGTCGGCCTCCCAACATACGGAGAAACCGACCCACCTTTCACCGACTCCGCTTCGCGAACTAGTTGAAGTCACCTGTCAGTACACTGAACGCCGTCCGGCCACCATCTGCGCAGAGCGGGGAGACGTCCTCGGGGCCA
Organism: Longimicrobiales bacterium; assembly: GCA_965223235.1. Lineage (GTDB taxonomy): Bacteria > Gemmatimonadota > Gemmatimonadetes > Longimicrobiales > Gaopeijiaceae > UBA2589. Next base: position 42,809 of record CBDCVV010000011.1, on the reverse strand, counting down.
CCACTCCACCCACCGACCGAATAGCCGACACCGGTCTCAGCCGGAGCTACGGCCCACGCGTCATCCCACCCCGTCAACCCGGAGAAGTCCGGCATCGTCATAGTGAAGGTGCCAGCAGCTAACGCCCCGAAGTACGCAACGGTCATCGACGCGGTCGCTCCATCGTAGTCGAAGATCACCGTGTCGTCCGTATCGGACGGCAGCGCGAAGCTCGCCTCGAGTCGCAGGTAGCCTCCCCCGCCGGTTACGTCGCTAACCGTGAGCGCAGACGGCAAGTCGGGGAGGGTGATCGCCCGGTCCGCGTGTGTTGCTGCGGCCACTTGGACCGATCGGGCGGACGTTGCCGTACCGGCCGACACGCCGGCGACGTGGAACTCGCCTGCCATTTGCTCCGCAACCGTTGCGCTACCCGCCGAGAAAGAAGAGCCGGAAAGTGGTCCGAGCTCAAGAGAAGATACGGCGCACGCCCCCGTCGCGTATGGCATCGCGTACTGGCTGGTGAACGCGCCGGTCTCCCCGCCGAGCAATCCATTCACGGTCACAGTGGCCGTCAGGGGGTCGAAGCCCTCGGAGGTGAAGTCGATCGTGCCCAGCGAACCTCCGTCCGCGATATCCTGGTCACGACGAATGATCATGCGATCGGCCGTACCGACTCCATCAATCGAGTACGCTACGAAGGGGAGTGGCCCGGCAATGACTCCGTTCAGATCGAACGCACCATCCACGGGCACTAGGCTAGCCGTCGGGCCGAGCGACACATTCGAGAGTCCCACCGAATTGGCGATCACCCCGCTAATCGTTTTCTCTGCGCTAGCCGCCGGGCACGCCTCGACCGTGTCAGGCAAGAGGCTCAGGTCGAAGTAGTCAACCGAGACGTCGCTCGAGCCGCCGTCTGAGAAGGCGCTCGTGAACCCGACCACGTTCGTCGATAGGCCGTCCAGCGTGTACACATCCGCGACGGGCGTCGCTACCGTCCAACTTCCCGCGAGCCCGTCGGCGTAGGCTACCCAGACGGGCTTGTCTACGGCGGTGCACATGGAGTAGTCCACCACCACGGTCGAGGTTGGCGGAGGAGGATCGGTGATCACGAGCGTGATGGTCGTCGTCGCGTCCGGAAGCACGCTCGTTCCTCGAATCGTGACGTCACTCGTGCCCGCCGTCGCTCCGACCGCAACGTCGAACGTCACGACGGAACTATCCCCGGTCGTCCCCGCCGGAGCGAAGGAGGCGGTGACTTCCGACGGGACGCCCTCGGCGGAAAGGCTCACACTGTCCGTAAAATCGGTTCTCGTGATCGACACCGTGCTCTGTCCACTCATGCCACGTTCGACCGTCACTGTGTCCGGCGCGGCCGAGAGCGAGACCGATCCGGTGACCACTTCCACCACCGTGAGCGTGAAGGTCGCGTCGTCGCTCACACCCGATCCGGTAGCCGTCACCGTCGCAGGGTAATCGCCAGGGGCCACGGAAGCGTCGACATCGACGGTAACCGTGGCCGAGGCGGTCGTACCGCTCGCTGACACGGATCCGACGGTGACCGTGACTCCGGACGGCAAGCCGGTCACGGCGATCGACGGGGTGCCAGAAAAGGAACCGCCGAGAGAGGCGGTTGCGTCGAAGGTCGTGGAACCGCCTTGGTCGACCGAAGCACCCGTCGGAGCCACCGAGAGAGAGATCGTCGGGTCGGGTACAGGGTTGACTGGCGTGTCGGACCCGCACGACGCGGCGATGACACCCGCGCTCGCGATCGAGATCGCCGTAAACAAGGTGCGGCTCTGGCTTCGGTGTCTACGTATCACTTCGCGACTCCTTCTGTGTGACCCATGGGGCCTGCCCTTCGAAACGCGCCTGGCAGGACTCGAACCTGCGACCGTCGGCTTAGAAGGCCGATGCTCTATCCAGCTGAGCTACAGGCGCACCGGATGAAGCTAAGACTGAGTGAAGTCGGCCTCAACGAAGCATCGGTAGTCGCTACGAAGTAGCGGGGGCGGCACCTCCGTCGCGGGCCAAGAGCACGTGTTGGGAGTCCGGCCCCTCACCGCCGAGCCTGGAGTACGCTCCGTCCGCGCGCAGGACCCAGGCACGCTCGTCGGCGAGCTGTGCGTCGAGGACCGAACGGAGTACCGCACGGCCCGCCGTGTCGTCGACCGGAGCGACCACCTCGACCCGGCGCCGAAGGTTCCGCGCCCGCCAGTCCGCCGACCCGATGTAGTACTCGCTCTGGCCCGCGTTCTCGAAGTAGAAGATGCGTGAGTGTTCGAGGAAGCGTCCCAAGATGCTTCGCGCGGTGATCCGGTCGGAGAGGCCGGGTACCCCAGGGCGGAGGGTGCAGATCGAGCGAACGATAAGATCGACGTCTACCCCTGCAGCGGAAGCACGGTACAAGGAGGTCACGACCCGTCGGTCGGCCAGCCCGTTGACCTTGACCTGAATCCGCGCGGGCCGGCCCGCCTGCGCGTGATCGATCTCCCGTGCGATCATCCGCTCGATTCCCTGCACCAGCGAGTGCGGGGCGACCAAGAGACGACGGAACTGCTTTTGGGGTGGCCCCTCACCTCCCGTCAGCTCGTTGAAGAAGTCGTTGAGATCGGCGCCGAGGTCTGGATCGGCCGACATCAACCCCAAGTCGGTGTAGAAGCGTGACGTCGTCGCGTTGTAATTCCCCGTGCCGACATGGACGTAGCGTCGAACGCCGGCCTCCTCCCTCCGCACCACGAGCGCAGTCTTGGCGTGCGTCTTGAACCCTACGACTCCGTATACGACCCTCGCGCCCGCGTCCTCGAGCCGCTTCGTCCAGTGGATGTTGCTCTCTTCGTCGAAACGCGCCTTCAACTCCACGAAGACCGACACATCCTTCCCAGCTCGCACCGCCTGGAGTAGAGCCTCCATGACCGGCGACCGCATTCCGGTCCGGTAGAGGGTGAGTCGAATCGATACGACGTCTCCGTCCGCCGCCGCCTCACGCAGAAAGCGTCCCACGGTACTGTCGAAGTCGTGGAACGGGTGGTGGACGAGACGGTCACCCTCCTTGAGGAGGTCGAAGATCGAACGCTCCGGGTCGAGTACGTCGACCGCTTCATGCCGGGGGAACACCCCGCCCTCGACATCCTGGTCGCAGAGCTCGGCGGTGCTTCCTAGATCGACGAGCCCAGGGACGACATAGACATCACTTCGGGTCAGAGTAGCCGAGTCCGATGCCTGGTCATCGCGTACCCCATTGAGGATCGCCGCACGCACCTCCCGTGACATCTCTACGCCGACTTCGAGTCGAATGACGGGCTTGAAGGGTCGCGCTTCCACTTGGTCGGCGACCGCCGCCAGCAGAGATCCTGACGAGTCTTCATCGATCTCGACGTCCCCTACACGGCTCGCCCGGAAGGGGAAGGCCGCTTCGACCACCGCCCCGGTAAAGAGCGTCTCCGCGTGGGCAGCGATCACCTGCTCGATCGGGACGACGTCGCGGCTGCCCGGTACCTCAACGAAGCGATCCAGGTGATCCGGCACGGGCACGTATCCGACTTCGGTGCGACTGCTCTCACTCCGACGCAGCGACACCGCAAGCGCGAGTCCCATGCTCACCAGTCTCGGGAACGATCGCCCCGGTCCTGTACTCATGGATAGTGGAGTCAGGAGTGGGAAGATCTCTTCCGCGAAGGGCTTCTCGAGCGCAGCTCTCTGCTCGGAGTCGAGCTCGTCCCACGACCGAACCCATACTCCCGCTTCTCCGAGGGCGGGGAAGGAGTGCGGTATTCCAGCAGGCGTACTGCCGGGCCAAGAGCGCGCGTACCCGGACCGCAACAAGATCCAAGAGATGGGACGCCGAGAGATCTTCGTCGCCGCTCGAGCCACCTCCGGCGACCGCCTCCTTCAACCGACCAACCCGCACCACGAAGAACTCGTCCGTATTCGTGGAGAAGATCGAGAGAAACCGAATGCGCTCGAGAATCGGGAGTGATTCGTCCTCCGCAAGCTCGAGCACCCTCTGATTGAAGTCCAGAATCGACAGCTCGAGGTCCAGATAATCCTCTTTCCCCTCGCCAATTCCCACGTCCTCGGCTCGATCTTCCTCGGGAAGGAGCACGGGGGTCCCTATACGGTTCGGGGCCTCACGCAGCAGTCTCTGACCGGTTTCCGATCGAACGAGCATCAGGAGCGAGGCGATCAACGACGGGCTCCGTAGCCGTGGACCGCCGAGCCGACTCATGACCTCCATGAGGGGAATCCATACGACGTCCTCGATCTCGAGGTCAGCACTCGCCTCGTGTAGCCACACCTCGAGATCCGTTCCACTCCCCCGCTCCGAGGCGAAGCCGATGAGGTCGAGGTCCTCACGACCGGAGCCGCTGCTCAACTCGGTGAGGTACTCTCGAGCGATCTCTTCACCTGACCCTCGAGCTTGAGGTAGGACCAACCCGTCATCTCCCGGGACGAGTCCGACCTCCCAGTCCGAGAGCACCAGGAGGGCAACACGAACGTCCGCCGGAACCTCAGGACGGGGGGCTCCTTCGGAGCCGATCAGTGTGTCCCGAACGCGCAGATACGTGCTCCGGCCATCCGAGGTAATCGAGTGATCGTTCCTGAGTCGGTCACTCAGCGTTTCCAGCGCAGTCTTGCCCCGCTCCAGCTCGATGATCGTGACCTCTTGAAGATCGGCCCGGCCCCCGGGGGCATGCGCGATCACATCGTCGAACACGATGCGGTGCGTCACCCGACCTAGCGGCCCGTTTCGGAGCTCCCGGGTCTCGCGGTCGATGTCGACGGCCGCCTTCGGCCTGAGGGCGACGGGATCTGCCAACTCGCGCACTCGAGTCGCCACCTCCGACTGATCCGCGAGCGTCGCGTAAAAACCTCCCTGCACCACCGGGGCCTCGAACGACTGTTCCTCGATGATCCCTTGGAGGTTCACCCCCTGGGTGATCGTCAACACCATGGTGGCGTGTCCCCGCGCCTCCGAACGCAATCGGAGCGTCATGCCCTGCGCCGCCAATACTCCATCCGACGTGTCGAAGTACGTCTCTCGAAGAAGCTGATAGCTGGGCTTCGTAGCACTCATCCCCACGGGACGGCGCCGCGAGGTCAACTCCGCGAAGCTCGCCTCGTCGACGACGGGTACGTTCAAGCGCCGGATCATGACCCCGCGTCCTCCCGCCTAGGTCCGTACGCCGTCAAGCGCGCGTCGTCCCCTCCACGCGCTTCATCCGACACGAAGAGGGTCCCGTCAGGGGCCATCGCGATCCCTTCACTCTGGGGGTGACGTCCTCCCCTTAGCTCGACGGCGTACACAACGCCTCCATCCGGGCGGGCTTCCACGATCGCATCGTGGCGCCCCGAGATCAGAAGGAGGGTGCCCCCACTGGCCCACGTGATGCCGGAGGGGTCGAAGCTCGACTCCAAGCCGAAGTCCGAAAGAGCGGCACGGTCGATTCGGATCGGAGTAGCGAGACGGCCTTCGTCGAGAGACCAGCGTGCGACTTCGATGTACCCACGATCCGGACTAGTCACCTTACACGCCATGAGGAGAAGTCGCTCACCAGGATCGAACTCCAACCCCTCCACCTCACACCAGCTACCGACCCCAGTGTCGGCGATCGTGAAGTCCACGTCCTCTTCGTCGTCCCCGGCGCCGAAGGTGTAGAGAAGACCCGTACTGGAGATCATGAAGAAGTGGTCCCCGGCGATCGCTATGCCTTCGAAGTCATCCGAGGCCGCTGGCTGTCCCAAGTCGAAACGGCCCCGGACCGCACCCGTCGTCGTGTCGAGTTCGTAGACCCTCCCGCGTTCATCGTCGTGAGCGAAGAGTCGCCCGTCGTCCGAAAATGCGAGTCCCGACACCTCGTCTAGGCGACCGGGCAGCTCCGCCCGCCAGAGTCGCTCGTCGAAGTCGTACCCCGCGAGCACTGGCTCGACCACGATCGCGTCGGCGACGCTCTCGCCCGGCTCTACGCTCGAGGCGCGCTCCCCCGCACTTTCGACGTGGTCGGGCACGGCAGGCGCGCACGCCAGCGCTCCGAGCAAGAGAATTCGCGTCTTCACGCGCGTGGTTTCAGGCCCTTAAGGGATCGAAGCTCCGCCGCCGTGATCAATCCTTCTTCGCTCGCGCGCATTCGATCGATGACCTCTCCTTTCGTCGAATCTCCATCCAGGAGAGCCAGGTAGATCAACATCGACCCTGACGGACCCGGGCTGATCTCGGCGAGCTTCCACCGCACCGACAGCGCTTCGAGCACGGACTCGGCCATGGCTTGCGCTTGGCCCGCCTCCTTCGCGTGTAGGAGAATGAGGCTGTTCGCCCGTCGATCCTTCTTCTTGGAACGCTCCTCGGAGAGATGGCGCTCGATCCGCACCGCCCGGTCGGCGATCGCTGCCAAGTCGCTCTCTGTCGCGGCCTCCAGCACAGCCGGATCTCCGACCCGGAGTGCGGACTGGGCCGACCGAGGACCCGCCAGGACATCCCCCACTGAGAGCGGCCCTGCCCTCGTGTTCTGGTCGGCGTAGATGTTGCCGAACTGAGTCCACCAGAGGACGAGCACTACGAGATTGAAGACGACGGAAAGAGAGAGGGCGATTCCGAGCGCCGGGACGCCCGCGGAGAGGCCCACGCCGATGGCCAAGAAGACGTACACCGCGTCCTTGGTGTCGTCGAGCGTCGTGCGGAACCTCACGGCGGCGACGATCCCCGCGAGGGAGAAGGCCAACGCCACACTGTTTTGCACGACCATGACGATACCTGTCACGGCAACCGGCAAGATCAGCAAAGTGTGAACGACAGATTCGTCGTATCCGCGTCGGCGGTGCGTGATCATGTACACCCACGTCACCGGCACCATGACCACGAGCGCCCCGATCATCGCGAAGGCTGCGATCAGCGCACCGTCCCACGTCCCTCCATCACCACGCGGGGCGTTGGTGGTGACGGCTGTAGGATCCAAACCGAACGCCCCGGCCAGCCCGCTCTCGAGCTCGCCCAATCGTGCTCCCGAGACGATGTCTCGAACGAACGGGACCGATTGAACCGCGAAGTACAGCACGGCCGAGAGGACGATGTAGTACACCGCAACTCGGACCAGCCCTCGCGTGCGACCTCGTGCCATCAACCGCCGTCCGTTGGATTCAGGAGGAGCTTCGCGCCACCGTGGCGCGCCACATCATGGCTTGGCCGTCGTGCAGGCAGCAAGCTCGACCGAGGCTGGACACATGTGCTCATTCCCGGGTACTGTTGAAATCCCCACTACCGAACGGTGCGACCATGCTTCATCGATCGTATCTGCTCGCCACTGGCCTATTGCTGACCGGAGCGGGCGCAGCTGTCGGGCAAACCCCCGAACTCCCGACTCCGGAAGAGTACACGGAGCGAGCCGAACGGGCGGAGGCGGCCCCTCTCTTCTCAGCCCACACGCCCATTCGCATGACGCTGCGAACGGACATCGACTGGCTGCGTGACGAACGGAGCGACTCCACGGAGGTCGAGGGCACGCTCTCCTACGTCGATCTCGACGGCACGGTCACGGAGAGCTTCGTGAACACGCGGACGCGGGGCAATTTCCGGCGGCAGAAGAAGAACTGCAACTTCCCTCCCCTCCGACTCAACTTCCGCACTTCGGAGATGGAAGGAACGGTCTTCGAGGGGCAGGACAAGCTCAAACTGGTCACCCCTTGTGACCACGGCCGGGACGACCATCAGCGGTACATCTTCAACGAATACCTCGCCTACCGCGTACTCAACGAGATCACCCCCGCCAGCTTCCGGGTGCGGCTGATCGAGATCACCTACGAGGACATAAACGGCGAGTATGACACCCGGACCAAGATCGGCTTCCTCATCGAAGACGAGGCCGAGATGGCGGCGCGACAGCGGGGGGTGATCATGGACGTGACCCAATTCCACCCCATGCGAACGTGGGGCGAGTACTCGGTCCTGGCGGCCATGTTCAACTACATGATCGCGAACACCGACTGGTCCCCCCGCCTTCTTCCACAATGTGAAGCTCGTGCGCACGGAAGAGGGGCGACACCTGACCGTCCCGTACGACTTCGACTCGTCAGGGATCGTCAACGCCCGGTACGCGAGCGTCGATCCAGCGCTCCAAAACCAGATTCGGCGGGTGACGCAGCGACTGTATCGTGGCTTTTGTCGCCCGGAATTGCAGTGGCAGGCTGCCGTCGCGCCATTCGCCGCGGTTCGAGACGACGTGCACGCGCTCTTCACGGACTTCGCCGCCCGTGGGTACGAGCAGTACGAGCCGGACGATGCCGAGGACAAGATCGACTTTCTCGAGGACTTCTGGAAAGTCGTCGATGAAGAGCGGCGCTTCGATCGGGAGATCGGGCGCATGTGTCGAGACATGGATACCGGCCGCACACGTGGCTAGAGCGGCCCAGCTCCGAACACAAAGACGGGTAGAACAGGGGCTCGCCGAGATGGTCGGGCTCGTGCGCGGAGTCATCGCGGACGGGAAGGTCTCGGAGGAAGAGGCCCAACGGCTCTCCGACTGGGCCAAAGAGAACCCTGAGATCTCGACACGCTATCCCGCCAACCTACTCGCCCGGCGTCTCGAGCGGATCTTCCAAGACGGCCGCGTTGATGCCACAGAGCGCCGGCGCTTGGGAGCCATCCTGACGCAGCTTGCGGAAAATCCCACCGGCTTCGGCGGCGGATATCCGCTCGCCACGGATGTACCGGTGACCCTACCGCCTCCCGAGGTGCACTTCGAGGGCAAGACGTTCGTCTTTGGTGGGGAGATGGCGTACGGTCCCACCCACGCGTGTGAGCGCGAAGTGCTCGAGCGAGGAGGCGTATGCGAACGGGCCGTGAGTCGTAGAACCGACTACCTCGTAATCGGTGCGATCGGGCAAGCCGACTGGTGCCAAACCGGATTCGCGAGCCTCATCGATGAAGTCGTCCAGTACCGGACACGGGGGGTTCCCATCGCGATCATCACGGAAGAGCATTGGACCGACGCCCTCCCCTGAAGGGCGCCGGGCCGTGCGCTGCTACATCCCTAGCGAAATTCCGGCGAGTTTGGCCACCGCGCCCAGTGTGGTCTGAGCGGCGTTGAAGCCGAGCATGAAGTCGGCATCGGAGAAGGTCTCGAAGAGATCCGTCGTCTGGTGCCAATGCGGATTCGCCCGGTTCCCGGTCTCGTAGAGGCGCCGGTTCTCTCGAAGTGACACCGCAGGCACGAGGTCCATGAAAGGCGTCGAGTCGGTATTGCTCATCGCGTTGCTGAGCACGGCCGGATAGTCCGTCGCGTGCATCCGATTCGCGTCGATGAGCGCGATCCCTAGCGCTGCCGACTCGGCCGCAAACGCCGAGTTCAGCTGATACTCGACATCGACATCCGCATCGAGTGCCTGGTTATGCGTCACGGGATTGCCGTGGTCCCACAGCATCATGTCGTGTTGGATCATCCCCAACCAGCGTGGCTCCGGATACCGGCCGGATCCGGGCGGGTCCTCGATCCCTTGTAGCTCCGCACGCTGCTCGACGTAGGCACGGGCCCCATTGAGGCCGGTCTCTTCGTTGTTCCAGAGCGCGAAGCGGAGCGACTTCTCACTCACGACGTCGTCAGACGCCAGCACTCGCGCGATCTCCATGATCAGCGCGGTGCCGGACCCGTCATCGTTCGCCGCCTCCCCACCGCCCCGACCGTCCATGTGGGCACCGAGGATGTACATCTCATCGGGGCTCACGGAGCCGATCTTGGTGGCGAACACCTCTTCGCGAGGCTCGGCAGTCTCGGATCCCCGTGGGGTGAACATGTAGTGGACACGCTCGGTCTCGTATCCCCACGAACGGAGCTGATCTTCGATCCAGTCGATCGCCGCTGCGTTTCGAGGCGTCCCTTGTTCACGGTCTCCGAACTGGGTGAGGCCGTAGAGGAGTTCCTTGTACGAGTCGAAGTCGAGACGCTCGACGACCCGCTGATGCATGCTGTCCGCCGCGCTCATCGGCACACCCCCGAGCACCCCACGCAGACTACGACGGAGCTGCGGGGGGTCGCTCACCCGCCGCTCCTCTTGCGCACCGGCCCCTCGAGCCTGGGCGTGTATCGACGGAGCGCTCCACACGGTGGCCGCCGTCACTACGAAAGCGAGACCGAGGCCGCTCCACGGTCCCATCGGTTTCGCAAGCATTCTCACGAAGGGTCTTGCCCCTCGTAGACGGGCTCCAGTCTGACGATCGGCGAGGGATCACCTGAGCGGTCTTCGATCGCGAGGTAGATCAGCCCGTCGGGTCCCTGGCGGACATCGCGAATGCGGCCCATCCGGTGGACGAGCGTTTCTTCCCCTGTAACGACCTCACCGTCGAGCGTGAGTCGCGCCAGCTGCTCGCCGACCATCCCACCCGCGAAGAGGTTTCCACGCCACGCGGGGAAGCGGTCTCCCGTGTACACCATGAGCCCCGAGACGCCAATCGAGGGCACCCAGACGTGCTTCGGGGACTCCATGTCTTCTCGGTCCGTCGCGCTGTGGATTGCCGTACCGATCCCGTAGTTCACCCCGTACCCGACGACCGGCCAACCGTAGTTCAACTCGGGCTGAATCACGTTGACCTCGTCCCCACCTTGGGGGCCGTGTTCCGTCGACCAGATCATCCCTGTGGCCTCGTCGAAGACCAGTCCCTGCGGGTTCCGGTGCCCGAAGCTCCAGATGCTCGGCTCCACCGAAAGATCATCCACGAACGGATTGTCGACCGGGATCGTCCCGTCTTCATTCAGTCGATTGATCGTTCCGTGGTGATTCGAAGGATCTTGGGCCGGGTGGGCCTCGAGGTCACCTGAGGGACGGGCCTGTCGGTCACCCACGGAGAAGAAGATGTGCCCCCTCCCGTCGAAGACGATCCTCGAACCGTAGTGACCCCGTCCCTCGGAGTTCGCAACGAAGAGCTCCTCGACATCATGGAGGGCATCGTCCTCGAATCGCGCACGGATGATCGCCGTGGTCGATGCGCCGTCCCCTTCCATCGGCTTCGAGTAGCTCAAGTAGACGAGTTGGTTCGAAGCGAAGTCCGGATGCGCGACGACGTCGAGTAGTCCCCCCTGACCTCGGGCATGTACTTCAGGCACGCCTCGCACCGGAGCGCTCACGAGCTCGCCATTGCGAACCACCCGCAAGCGACCAGGCCGCTCGGTGACGAGCATGTCGCCATTCGGGAGAAACGCCATGCTCCACGGGCTCACGAGGCCATCCGCGACGGTGACGACGCGATAGTCGTGGAAGGCGGATCGGTGCACTTGGTCTTCGTTCTGAGCACAGGCTGAGCCAGCCATCGAAAAGAGCAGGCCGGTAGCCATCAGAGCAGTAGCGGAACGGGGCATTACGTATCTCCTACGGGACGGTCGAGTCGCTAGAGTAAACCGACGCCCTACTCCCGTCGAGAGGGCGCGGAGGCTCTACCCCGACGAAGCCGTGACGAGCCCTCTCCGCACTTCAGGAAGGCTCGGTTCGAGGACGAGGTGAGGCGAATGACCGCCTCCCGGTGGCCGGAAGTTGTAGCACGGGCACACGGTGATCTTGTATTGTGAAGGGTCCAAGACTCGAATGAAGCGCGCGCAAGTCAATATGGACGCCGAGCGCACGATTCTCTTCGCCGATATCTCTAATAGCACCGGCATCACCGAAGCGATCGGTGACGCCGATTCGCGTCGGCATTTCTCTACGATCCTGGGTCGCCTAGGAAAGATCGCCGCGACCCACGATGGGGTCGTGGTCAAAACGATCGGAGACGAGATCATGTGCGCCTTCGAGGAGGCGCAGAGCGGACTCCACGCCGCAATCGACATGCAGCGAGCGATGGTGAGTCAGCCTCCTATCGGTGGCATTCCCTCCGCCGTCAAAATTGGGGTGCACTCCGGTCCGGTGATTCTCGAGAACGACGACGTCTTCGGTGATGTCGTCAACGTGGCGGCCCGCGTCATCTCACTCGCGGCGGCCGAGCAGCTCCTCACCTCCGGCGACACACTCGTGGGAGTCGATCCCCACGAGATCCCCTTCCGCAGCCTCGGTCACCACCAGGTACGAGGGCGGGAAGAGGAGCTTCATCTTTGCGAGGTGCTGTGGCGGGGCGAGACCGCGGCCATGACGGCGGTCGCTCCGAAGCTCGACGCACTCCCGACGCCCGAAATGGAGTTCCGCGTAGGCGACCAGACGGCGTCGCTCACGGCGACCTCGAACGAACCCCTGACGTTGGGTCGAGGGCGTGAGTGCTCGCTGGTGGTCCCGGGCAGTGCCGCGTCTCGGGCGCACGCCAAAGTTTTGCGACGAGGCTCACGCTTCTACCTCGAAGACCACTCCACCAACGGTACGTACGTCCTCCCGCACGAAGGGAGTGAGATCTTCGTGCACAGGGATCAGGTCCTCTTGCAAGGCTCGGGACGGATCCGGCTCGGGGAGCCCCTTTCGTTGCGTGACCCGGAAGACATCGAGTTCGAGACGGTGTACCGGGACCCGCCGACCTAGTCGAGCCATGACCGAGTCGCTCGCTTGCTCGTCGTGTGGTCACGCCTTCTCGAAGGGCGATCGTTTCTGTCCTCAATGCGGCACGGCCGCGAGCATGGGGCCCGAAACGTCTCTCGGGCTTGCCACGGACCCCGGGACCGTGAGTAGTCACACGTGCAAGGGCTGTGGCGGTACGATCGGGAGTGGGGATCGTTTCTGCCCGCAGTGCGGCACTGGGAGAGACGCGGACGCGACCGTGATTCTACCGGCGGCGCCCCGGAATGCGCAGGCTGCTCGACTCGCGGACGCCACGCGCGGCGAGTTCGAAGTGCTCGGCCAGCTAGGCACCGGCGCGATGGGGTCCGTCTTCCTCGCGCGGGATATCGCCCTGAGCCGAAAGGTCGCGATCAAGGTCATCGCCTCGAATCTCCTCCAGGACGAGAGCATGGTCTCTCGCTTTCACCTCGAGGCGCAGACGGTCGCGTCGCTCCGTCATCCGAACATCGTAAATGTGCATGCCGTCCGTCAGGCCGACGACCTTCACTACTTCGTGATGGACTTCATCGACGGGCCTCCCCTTCGGGGCGTCATTCAGGGCTACGCACCGCTCGAGATTCCGGTCGTCCAGGCACTCCTGTATCAGGTGGGCTCGGCGCTCGACTATGCCCACCATCGCGGTCGTGGCGTGATCCATCGCGACATCAAGCCGGCGAACATCATGGTGGACCGCGAAGGCGACGCCTTCGTGACCGACTTCGGCATCTCGAAGATCAGCGAGGCGAAGACCGGCCTGACCCAGACAGGGGCCACGATCGGGACACCTGAATACATGAGTCCGGAGCAGTGCCGAGGGGAAGAGCTCACAGGGGCGTCGGACCAATACTCGCTCGGGATCGTCGCCTACCAGATGATCTGCGGGCGCACGCCCTTCAGCGGGTCCCAGTACCACATCATGGTCGCGCACACGTCCGAAGAGCCGACCCCGATTATGCAGCTCCGGCCCGAGTGCCCACCCCATGTCGCTGAAGCGGTTCACCGCATGCTTCAGAAAGCACCCGCAGCGCGCTTCCCGGATCTCGAATCCGCGATGTTGGCGATGGGCGGAAAGCCGATCGGCCGGCGGGATCCTGTCAGAACGCTCATTACCGAGCTCGCCGCGACCACGCAGGAGCTCCGCGCGCTCGACACGTCGTCGCCACTCAGCCCCGTGCCCGGCGCAATCGTCGAGGCGCCGACATCGATCACCGTGCTCGGTGTACCGGCTCGAGTCGAAGAGGGGGACATGTTCCAACTCTCGGCCGACGTGCGAGGCGCCACCCAGGGTTCGATGTCGGGTGTGGCCGTGGCTTGGGAGAGCACCGACCCCTCCGTGGCGGTCGTCACGAGCGGGGCGGTTCGGACGCTCAAGGAAGGGACTGCCATCATCAAGGCGCGGGTCGGCGACGTAACCCACTCTGTCTCGGTCGTCGTGAGTCCGGCCGTCCCCGTCAGCTTGGCGGTATCTCCCGCCCGCGTCGAAGTCGGTCCGGGAGAACGCACCCACCTCTCTGCAGTAGTCCGCGACAAGCACGGACGCCCGCTTCGAAAACCCGTCCGATGGCTGACGAGCAACCCGAGCGTGGCATCCGTCTCCACCCAAGGCGAGGTCGTGGCGACCGGAGTAGGTGAGGCCACGATCACAGCAGATAGTGGTGGAGTCACCGGCACGGCCCACATCGCCGTCGATGCCGGCGCAGCCACCGTCGAGATGCCGGTCGGGACGGCCGACCTGAGACGTGCAGCCGCAGCGGCGGCCGCGACGCCGAGGCCGACTCCTTCCTCGGGATCACGACGCGGCTGGGGGATCGCAGCGGGCGTTGTTCTCCTCGGGGCGCTCGGGCTCTTCGGAGCCAACCAAGCGGGGCTGTTTGGGGAGCGGGGCACGGAGGCAGAGGTGCCGATTGGTGCCGCGCCCATCGAAGCTGCGGCCACACCGGGCGAGGGCAACGACGTCAACACTCCGGGCGAAGAAGGCGTGGAAGAGAACCTCCCGACCGGCCCCGATAGCGACCCCTCATCGGAGGCGAACGGTGGCGAAGTCGTCGCTGAGGGGACCCCGACACCGCCTCCTCCCGATCCGATCCCCACCGAGGCCACAGCTACCGAGACGACGCAGACCGGGACGACGCCCACGGAGACGACCGAGGCTCCTCCCCCGACCCCCGTGCCATCCTCTCTCGACTTGAGCCAGGTGCCGACCGCGCTCGAGGTGCGGCAAGAAACCGACCTCTCGCTCATCGTGCTCGATCAAGAAGGCCGGCCGATTGCCGCATCCGGAGCTCCTACGTGGCGCTCCGGGGATACGAGCATCCTCGACATCAAGGGGCGCGCAGCCGTGGCGGTACGGCCGGGTACCACCAATATCGACGTGACGTACGGCGATCTTACCGGGCAGGTGCAGGTCACTGTGACCGCCGACGTCGTCGCCGTCGTCATCCCAGGGAGAAGTGACCGCCGAGTCGAACAGGGTGAGACAGGCCGGCTCACGGCCGCAGCGCAGGGCCCCGGAGGTATCGAGCTCTCGGTACCGATCGAGTGGACTTCGTCCGCGTCGAGCGTGCTGAGAGTTCGAAACGGCGAGTACCAAGCTATGGGCCCGGGGCGCGCGGTCGTCACGGCGCGCGCCGAGGGTCACGAAGCTAGTGTGACCGTGACAGTCGTGGCCCCCGCCCCTGAAGGCGCCACCGACCAAGACGCCGAACGGATGGTGCGAGCGTATGTAGCGCTCTTAGGCCGGGCCCGAAGCCTCGATACGGCGTCTCAGACGCTGATCTCGCTGCACCGGACGGATAATCCCGTCAACAGTGCCCGGTTGGCGAATCGGATCCGAGAGGCTCAGGGTTTCGAGCTCCGCCTCGACAACCGACCCATTGAGCACGACCGGGAGACGGGGAGCGTGGAGTACTCCGTGTTGCAGGAGTACGGATCACGATTGGGTAGCGGCCGCCGCCGATGGCTGAACTTCAGAGCCAACTACGCCTTCGACAGCGCGCGCGAACAGTGGATGTTCCAATCCGTCTCCTTCCTCGGCGAGGGGTAGGCGCTGACGACGCTCGAGCAACGAGTCGCCGATTGTGTAGACGGTGAAGCGTTGCTCGCCGACGTCGCCGAGCTGGTCGCGATTCCCAGTTGGGGCGGGACGGAAGGCCCGGCCCAGATATTCGTCGCCGGACTTCTCGAGTCTGCCGGCTGCGACGTGGACGTATGGGAGATCCCTCTCCCCACCGTGAAGCAGCACCCGCACGCGTCGTGGGAGATCGAGCGAGAATCGGCGCTGGGCGTCGTAGGCACACTGAGAGGCACGGGAGGAGGTCCGGCACTCGCGCTCAACGGGCACGTCGATGTAGTACCGCCGGGAGACGAAGCCAGGTGGACGTCCGATCCATGGACCGTCAACGTGCGGGAAGGCCTCGCCTACGGGCGTGGCACGCTCGACATGAAGGGGCCGCTCCTCGCGGGTCTTCATGCCTTGCGCGCTGTGCGCGGTGCAGGAGTCACCCTTCGCGGCGACCTCAGCCTCATGAGTGTGATCGGCGAAGAAGACGGGGGCATCGGAACGCTCGCCACACTCATGCGGGGCCATACGGCCGATGCGGCTATTTGCATGGAACCGACCGCGTTACACATCGGCACCTCCCAGGCAGGCTGTCTCAACTTCCGCATCACCGTCCCCGGTCTCGGAGCGCACGGGGCCCTCCGAGACGAGGGTGTGAGCGCGATCGAGAAAGCGCATCTCGTCCACCAAGGAATCCGCCAGTTCGAAGCGCGCCGAAATGCGCCGGCGCACACGGAGGGGGTGTTCGCCGAATACGACCTCCCCTTCCCCATCTCGATCGGTCGCATCGAGGGCGGGAGCTGGGCCTCGTCTGTGCCGGAGAGCGTACAGATGGAGGGGCGGTATGGTATCCGGCCGGACGAATCGTTCGAATCCGCGCGGGGCGCGTTCGAGGCGGCGGTGCACGAGACTTGCCGACGGGACGACTTCCTCTCGACCCATCCGGCACGTGTCGAGTGGTGGGGGGGACGCTTCCTTTCCACGACGTGCCCGTCCGATCACACGATAATCCCCATCCTCCAGGAGACTTCGACCGCCGCATCGGGCCAAGCGGCACGCACCATCGGGGTGCCCTTCGGAGCCGATGCCGGCCTCCTCGCCGAAGTCGGTGGAATTCCTACCGTACTCTTCGGAGCCGGAGACATTCGGCGAGCACACGGGGTCGACGAGCACGTCGCAGTAGCCGACCTGGTCGCAATGAGTCGAGCGCTCGCGGTGACGGCCGTTCGCTACTGCGCCGTCGGTCCGTAGCTAACCGGCCGCGATCTGACGGCCTTGTCGGGCTCCGTCGAGTGAGTAGAGCGTCGCGGTCACGAGGGACATCGCCGTAGTCACGACGAGCAGCGGCATCAAGACAACAGTCGGCGCGCGCACGGAAACCCAGAAGAGCACGAGGAAGACGAGCATCGATGCGATCTTGCCATGTTGCCGGTGCTTCACGTGCAGTGGGCCGTAACGCACCCTTAGGACGGAGACGCCCACGAGCAAGACGAGATCTCGCCCGAAGATTGCGATGAGGAACCAGAGGGGGAGCGGGGTGAAGACAGGTCCCACGCTCAACGTGAAGAACGCCACCAGGGCCACCTGCACGAGCTTATCCGCCACGGCATCGACCGTCGCCCCGACCTGAGTCGCGAGATCGAACCGGCGCGCGATCCACCCATCGAGAAGGTCGGTCACTCCCATCACGAAGATGGTCGTGAGTGCCGCCCACCGATACGTGGTCGGGTCCAGACCGGCCCGCCCTAACTCCTGGGCCGTCTCCGCCAGGAAGACGAAGAGGGGGATCAGGGCGATCCGCAGGAGTGTCACCACCCAAAGAAGTACGCGCATCCGTGAGTATACACCGGAAAGAGGCGCGGATTCACGAAGGAGATCTTGATCGCTCGGCTCCTCACCGCTAGCCTCCGCGCCATGATTACGCACGAACGCGCCAAAGACTATTCGTATTTTATGCGGCCTTCCCCCACGGGGCGCCGGCCGGATGGTCGCGTGTAGACGCGTTCCGTGCCTGAGCGAGCGGCCTCGTGGAGAGATCCACGGGGCCGCTTTTTTTGTACCCTCCACCCAAGAGCGCCCGTTCCAATGAAGCCCACGACAACCACTCCCGTTGCCGCCCACTCCGCGACCGTGACGACGCAAGAGTGGGATCGCTACTCCACCGAGGATCACGAGGTGTGGGCCACGTTGTACGAACGCCGCATTCAGGCGTTGAGGAGCACCGGGGCCTCCGTCTTCCTGCGCGGCATCGAGGATATTGGACTACGGCCCGATGCCGTTCCTGACCTGAACGAAGTCAACGCCCGGCTCTCCACACGTACGGGCTGGCGGGCGGTGGCCGTGACCGGCTTCATTCCCGCGAGGGACTTCTTCGCCTACCTCGCAAACCGGTGCTTCCCCACGACGATCACGGTCCGCCCGAAAGACCGTCTCGACTACCTGCCCGAGCCGGACATCTTCCACGACGTCTTCGGCCATGTGCCCCTTCACGCTGACCCCGTCTTCGCCGACTTCCTCCAGCACTTCGGAGCTGCCGCCTCACGCGCTCGTTCGCCAGAACACGTCGAGGCGCTCGCGAGACTCTTCTGGTTCACCGTCGAGTTCGGGCTCATCCGAGAGAATGGTGAGGCGCGCGTCTACGGGAGTGGTCTGATCTCTTCGAGTAGCGACGCGGCCAACGCATTGGGACCCTCGTGCCAGCGCCTCCCATTCTCGCTCGAGGGTGTCACGAGTCAGCCCTTCGAAATCGATCGGCTTCAGGAGGTCGTCTTCGTCATCGATTCGTTCGACCAGCTCTTCGAAGCCGTCGAAGAGTGGAGCTCGAAGGCCGCCACCGAGGCAAGCAGCGCTCGAGGAGTCGACGCCCAGCGCACGATCTTGATCGACGACCCGGAGCGAATCGACCCGTACGACCACCCCAGCACAGCGGGAGCAACATGAAGATCGTAGGACAGCACGACGAGAAGACGCTCATCCAGCTCGAGCACGTCGCGGCGTGCGCCGAGCATGTCGCCCTCATGGCCGACGGCCACATGGGATACGTCATGCCGATCGGGGGCGTCGCCGCGTACCGGGACCAGGTGAGTCCGATCGGCGTCGGTGTCGACATCGCATGTGGGAACGCGGCGATCCGGACGGATCTACAGGTCGAGCAGATCGAGCAAGATCTCGAATCCATCGCCGACGAGATCGCGGGGACGATTGGATTCGGGATGGGCTCACCGACCAATTCGGCTCCGGATGCGCCCCGTGACCACGAGCTCTTTGCGGACGCGGCATGGGAAGCCGTACCGGCTCGCCTGCGTGGAAAGCTTCGCGAACGCGCGCGTGCCCAACTCGGCACCGTTGGAGGTGGAAACCACTACGTCGACGTCTTCGGCGACGAAGAAGGGCGCGTCTGGGTCGGCGTGCACTTCGGATCGCGCGGCTTCGGGTTCGTCACGGCGCATGGCTTCGTCTCGCTCGCTCAAAACGAGCCGTGGGTCGACCTCACCCCTCGTCCGAACATGAACCAAGAAGTCATCCTCGACTTAGAGTCCGAGGTCGGCCACGACTACTGGGCGGCGATGAACCTCGCCGGTCGGTACGCCTACGCCGGCCGAGAGTGGGTCGCTCGCAAAGTCGTGTCCATCGTAGGCGGCACCGAGCAACAGCTCGTGCACAACCATCACAACTTCGCTTGGAAGGAGGAACACTTCGGCGAGGAGTTCGTCGTCGTCCGGAAGGGCGCGACGCCCGCGCACGTAGGGCAGCTCGGCTTCGTCGGAGGGTCGATGGGGGACGTGTCCGTCATCCTCGAGGGCACGCCCGGTGATTCGGCCGCCGACCTACTTCGTTCGACGGTTCACGGAGCGGGTCGCGTGATGGGCCGAATGGCCGCCAAGGGGAAGTGGAAGAGGGGTCGATGCGTGCGGCCCGGGCGTGTGACGCACGAGATGATGGAGAGGGCGACGTCGAACGTCGTGCTACGCGGTGGCGACTTGGACGAGGCACCTCAGGTGTACCGGAAGCTGGGCGACGTACTGAAGGCGCAGGGAGATACGATCCGGGTTTTGGAGACCCTTACGCCACTTGTGGTGTGCATGGCGCCCAGTCGGACTCGCTAAAGCAAGCCCTCCGAACCCACGATGAGTCTTCTCAGCTCGCGCCGAGCACGTCGCGTGGGTCGACTTTCATCGCACTCCGCGCGGGGATCAGTGTGGCGCTCAGCGAGGTCGCGATCACGATCGAGAGCACCGCGATCCACGTCACCGGGTCGTTCGGCTCGACGTCGTACAGCAGTGTACCCATAGCGCCCGCAGCGAACCTCGCCAGGACCACTCCGGCGACGAGGCCAGCGAGGACAACCCGAAGCCGAGAGCGGAGGACGAGCTTTAGGATACCCTCCGGGCGAGCGCCGAGGCTCAACCGTACTCCGATCTCGTGGAATCGACCGCGCACGTCGAAGGCCGTCACACCCCACAGCCCTACCAAGGCCATCAAGAGTCCTGCGATCGCGAACGCTGCAAGCACTTGGAGGTTGAACCGAGGCTCCGCAACCGCACGACTCAGCTGAAGTTCGAGCGATTCGATCTCCCCGATCGGAAGGTCCGGAGCGACTGCTGCGACGGCCGGACGGATCGCCGGGATGACGCCCGCAGCGTCTCCCTCGTGTCGGACGACCATGGTCATGGAGGCCCATGGGATATCCTGGTACAAGCGGTAGATAATCATCGGCGGGTCGACGCCCAGTGCGACGTCTTGGAGGTCATC
Organism: Longimicrobiales bacterium; assembly: GCA_965223235.1. Lineage (GTDB taxonomy): Bacteria > Gemmatimonadota > Gemmatimonadetes > Longimicrobiales > Gaopeijiaceae > UBA2589. The sequence goes on along the minus strand of CBDCVV010000011.1, from coordinate 22,525 downwards.
CACGACGCCCACGACCCTCATGCGGGTCCCGTCGGGGTCCCCCCAGACGAGTGTGCGACCGAGCACATCGACGTCACCCCACGCCCGCTCGGCGAGGCTGCGGCCGATCACGATCAAGGAGCCGCTCGCCTCCTCATCACCCTCAAGGAAGTCACGCCCGGCGATCAGTTCGATGCCCATGGCTCCGAAAAAGCCTGGAGTAACCGGGCGCCAGTTGATCGGAAGAAAGTCCGCAGTACGATCCGGTAGGCGGTCCTCGGGAGCCGTGAAGTTGAAGAGTGCGGCGCCGCTGAACGGCTGCACGGCCGTAGCGCCAACGGCGGTGACGCCCGGTACATCGCGCAGCGCTTGAGTCAGCTCAGGTACCAGCACGCCCCGCTCTTCCCACGACCAGCGCTGATCCGGCATGCTCATCTCGAAGGCCAGGGTACCGACCGGTTCGAAGCCCGGGTCCACGCTCGTGAGCGCCAGGAAGGACCGGAAGAGTAGACCCGTTCCTCCCAGCAAGACGACGGTAAGCGCGACCTGGGCCGCCGCGAGCGCCGAACGGAGACGCTGTTGTGGGGCAGAACGGCCGCCTCTGGCGCTCCGCAGAGCGCGAGCATCCGCTCGCAGTTGGAACGCAGGCGCGAGGCCGCAAACAAGCGTTGCGAAGCTCACCGTGGCGACCCCGATGAGGAGCGCGGCTGGGCCGAGCTCTGCATCGTCGAGGCGAGGAATCCGTGAGGCCCCGATCACCTGGACCAGAGGGATCGCGACCGACGCAAGGAAGAGGCCCAGCGCTCCGCCCAAAGCGGCGAGGACGGCGCTCTCCGTCACGAGTTGACGGCCGAGCCGCCCCCGACTCGCCCCGATCGCAACACGGACCGCCATCTCCGCGTTTCGCCCGGAAGCGCGCACCATGAGCAGGTTGGCCACATTGGCGCATGCCATCGCCAGGAGCACCGCCGCCGCCGCGAGCAAGATGACCCCTGCCCTCTCCGTCGTTGGCCCAATCAAGACGGCCCGGGGGTCGACGAGTCGCGTCGTCCACCCGAGCTCTTCGCCCGTCGTCTGCGTGAAGGTCAAATGATTCGCCACGACTTCGTTGGCGGCCGACTCTGCGCTTGCGCCCACCCCGAGCCGAGCGACGACGGTGAGGTAGTGATCACCGGGATCCTTCGTGCGGTCGGTACCGAGCGGCGCCAACAGAGGCGAGTCCCCAGTCATGACATCCAGGGCTTCCGGCAAGACGCCAATCACTTCCAGCGCCTGGCCATCGATCCGGACGGTGGAGCCGATCGCAGATGGGGCAGCGGCGTACTCCGTGCGCCAGGTATCGTACGAGAGCATCGCCACGGCGGCCGGAGCGCCCGCTGCATCCTCTTCCTCGGTGAACGAGCGACCGAGCGCGGGGGCCATTCCCAGCGTCTCGAGAAAGCCGCTACTCACCCTGCCCAGCGAGAGTGTGCGCGGTTCGCCCGGCGCCTCGAGCGTCGCACCGACATAGTGGATCGCAGCCATCCCGGAGAACGACCGCGTCGACTCCCGAAGCGTGTGAAAGACGGCCTCGGAAAGGGGGAACATGGCGCCCTCAGGCGTGAGCATCTCCACCATCACGACCCGATCCGGCTCCTCGAACGGGAGCGGGTCGAGCACGACGGCGTGCACCACGCTCATGATCGTGACCGCCGCACCTACCCCGAGCGCGAGCGTAGACAGGGTCGCGAGCGCGAAACCCGGTCGGTGCCTCAGCTGGCGCACCGCATAGAAGACGTCCTGCAGCAGGGCATCCCACTTCGATGCGCGTGCTTCCTTCTTCCTCGCCTCGTCGCGGACGGCAAGGCTTGCCGCGTGAATGCGCACCGCATCGCCGAACTCTCGATTGGCCTGCGCCGTGGCCTCGTCACGAGACATGCCACTGCGTACCAGGTCGTCGACCCGATGCGCGATGTGGGCAGCGAACTCCGCATCGAGATCCATCGCGTCGCGGACCCGTGCAGCGGGCGAGTCACCCAGGGGGGTGCGCGCCGGGCTCACGATGCCTCTCCAGGCTTGGCTTCTACGACCCCGGCCATAGCAGAGACATAGTCGGCCCAGCTCTTCTCCCGACGCTCGAGCGCCTCGCGGCCACTATCCGTCAGTGAGTAAAACTTCGCCCTGCGGTTGTTTTCCGAAAGCCCCCAATCGGCCCGAATCCACCCCTTGGCCTCAATTCGGTGAAGTGCCGGATACAGCGCCCCTTCTTCGACTTGCAGGACATCTCTCGAGGATTCCTTGATGGCTCGCACGATCTGATAGCCGTGCCGCGGGACGCCGCTCAGCGTCCGTAGGATCAGCAGGTCCAAGGTGCCCTGTAGGATCTCGAGTCGCGTCATCGTCTGCCCCTCCGCCTTTCCCCTAAGGTGTCAAGGGAAGGTGGTGCGGGCTCCCCTAAGGTGTCAAGGGGGAGGGTCGCCAAACCATCAACTATCCCCTGGGGGGGATGCGCCACACTCGGATTACAGGGTAGAGATCGTCAACCAACTCAACCGCGAAGACGAGCCCATCACCAGCGAATCCTGATAGACGGTGATCGAACCGAGCCCGACGTACCACACGGGCGTCGCCCGGGTCGATCACCTCCACAATCGTGTCAAATGCCTTGTTTAGGTCCGTAGCCATGCTTGTTGGGCGGCCGTACGGATCCCGGCCCGGCGCGAAGGCTTTCTTCCACTCCGGATCAGGCACCCGAACGATCGTCCAGATAAGGCCCTCGGAGTCGGTATGGATAAAGACTAGACCGGGAGCAGGCTCCACGTTCGGGCCGCGAAGGCCATACTCTTCCTGAGGGCGCATCCAATCCACCGAGCGCTCAAGTGTCTCCTCTAGTCGGCCATCAACCTGCCAACGTTGGATTCGGTATCGATTCAGCTCGGCCGACCAAACTGCGGCGTCTCCGGCCGATGCCAGTGAGCGTCGCATTAGCGTGGGGTTCCTGAACTGTCGAATGGCTTCCTCGGACCCGAACGATCGTCGGATGAATCCGTCGTCCCCGACCATGTGAATCGGGAGGCCAACCGACATGGAAGTCGACACTCGAGCTGACACGATCAAAGTGCCGTCCCCGAGCTGCGCGATCGACTGGCCACCGCCACGTATCGGACGGGAAGATGAGAACTCTAGGCTGGGGTCGAGCTTAGTCACCCGCCCACCTGCGTAGTCCACGACCTCAAGAGAATCGCCCGGCAGCACCCAGAGTCGCTCAGGAATCTGATACTCGCCGGGTCCTTCTCCAAGCCGACCTATACGCCTCGAAAACTGGCCTGCTGCGGTGAAGACTTGGAGGGTTCCCCGCGCTTGGTAGTCGGTGACGACCCACTCCCCATTGGCCCGCCGTGCAACCGAGTTCGGCGCCCCCAAGACCCCCTCGCCGTCCATCGTGCCCAGGCGGACTACCGGCTCAGGCTGGACATCGCAGCCCCGACAGTCCTGGACCGTTCGAGTCTGGCCGTCAGCCTCACCCACCCCCGAAACCAAAGCGACCAGGGCCACCAGCGCAGCATGCCTAATGAGCCTAGACCCGCTCCACCTCGAAGTAGAGCGGCGTTTGATCGGAATAGCCCTGAATCCACTGGGCTTTCTGCGCATTGCTTTCTCTCTTTGCGTCGGGAGCCTAGCTCCGACTTGTATGACGCATCCCAACCAACCAGCGTGCAGCGCACTCGCGGACGCCGGCTAGCGCCTCCCTCGTTGGAGAAAACGCCCCGGTAGCGCACCGGTCATCTCCCCCGCTCGCAGCACGGCCAAACCCCCGACCCACACGTGCTCTACGCCGTCGGAGTAGTGGTGCGGGTCGGTGAACTCTGCGCGGTCGGTGATACGATCGGCGTCGAACACGGTGATGTCGGCCACCATACCCACGGCCAGCCGACCACGTTCTGACTGACCCAGCCAATCGGCGGGTGCGGACGTCATCTTCCGCACGGCCTCTTCTAGGGTAAGGGCCTCAAGTTCGCGCACATACCGGCCCAGGATGCGTGGGAAGGACCCGTAGGTGCGTGGATGTGGGAAGCCCACGCCGGGCTGTACGAGATCGCCGTCCGTCTCGAACATCGCGGTCGGGTGCTGCATGATGCGGATGACATCGGCCTCGTCCATTCCGTGAAAGATGCCGATGAAGCCACCCTCTACCTGCAGCTCGATCAACGCCTCGATCGTCTCGTCGAGTGTGGTCGGCCGCCCTGCGTCGATGAGGTAGTCGGCGAGAGTTCGCCCGGTCATGTCCTCACGACCGTCGAGCGTCCGAAATTGGACGCTCTCGGGCCCCGGGCCAGTCTGCTGCCCGTAAATCGTGCGCATCTCGGACACCAAGCGAGCCCGGGTCGCGGGGTCGGCCACGCGCGCGGAGAAGGCATCGGCGCCGTCCGCGAGCGCCCATGCCGGGAAGAGCAGGTCCGAATAGGTGCTGAACGCCGTGTAGGGGTACACGTCGTGCACGACCTCCTGCCCTGCGGCGGCGGCCGAATCGAGCAGCGCGAGCGTGCGGTCGGTGCCACCCCATTGGTCCGCGCCGGTCACTTTGTGGTGGTTGATCTGAACGGGAATGCCTGCGCGGCGTCCCACCTCGAGGCTCTCGCGCACGGCTTCCATCACGCGCACGCCCTCGTCACGCATATGCGTCACGTAGATGCCGCCGTACGTCGCAGCAACTTCGGCGAGCGCGACGACTTCCTCGAGCTCGGCATACGCAGCAGGCACGTACTCGAGTCCAGTCGAAAGGCCCAGCGCCCCCTGCTGCATCGTCGAATCGACCAGCGCTCGCATCCACGCGAGTTCGGAAGCGGTCGGCGCACGATTCTCCAGACCCATGACGCGTTCTCGGGCCCACGTGTGGCCTGCGAACAGCCCGATGTTGGGCGCCATGCGCACGCGGTCCCTGTATTCGTCGAGCGGCCACGGCTGCGGCTGACTATGTAGCGGCGCGAGCACGGTAGTAATGCCCTGCCGAATGAAGTTCTCAGCGTCCGGGTGTTCTTCGAGGGTGACGAGGTGTGCGTGGTTGTCCCAGAAGCCGGGGGTGACGGAGAGGCCGGTGACGTCCACGGTCTCCACGCCCAGCGGCCCGAGGTCGGAGCCGATGTCCACGATACGCCCATCGTCGATCGCGACGTCGGCGATAAACGGGGGAGCGCCCGTACCATCGACGATCGTCCCTCCTACGAGCACCGTGTCATAGACCTGCCGCTCCACACAGCTAGTGGCCGCCGCCACGGCGAGCACGACCGAAACCGCCCCATACCGGCGCGTCACGGTGTGTCCGGCACGATGAACACGAAGTTCGTGAGACCGCCGTCCGGCCCGATCGACAGCGTGAGCCGCAGTCGTCGGTCGCCCCATGTGGCACGGTACACGAGCTCCGTGTCGTCGCCGACCCGCTTGCGCGCCAGCAGGGTCAGATCGTCGGGTCGCCCGAGGCCGTCGAGTTGGCTCTGAAGCGCTGCGCGCATCCTGGGGAAGACCGTCTGCCGAACGAAATCCCAATCCGTCAGCTCGATCGATCCTTCGGACATCTTCTCGATCATGTCGGCCACGTACGTGGTAATGGCCGGATCGTCGGCAATGGCCTCGGTCGGGGGCGGCTCGGGGGTGAGCGCCGGGTCGACCAAGGCGCCGATGCGCATCGCCAGCGCAGTCGACATCGTGCTGCGCGCGTTGGTGAGCACAATCACGGAGAGGTCTTGGTCCGGGAAGCGCGTGTATTGGTTCACAAAGCCCTGCCACGCCCCGCTGTGCTCGATGACCGGATGTCCGGCGACCTCGTTGAAGAACCAGGCGAAGCCATAGGGATGGGTGTTGCCACTGTTGAGAACCGTCGGACTGAGAATCTGATGCCAGCTCTCGGGTGAGAGCACCGTCCGGCTTCGCACGGCCTCGTTCCAGGCGATCATGTCGCGCAAGCTGAACAGCATGCTGCCGTCTGCGGTGGTGTTCGTCTGTTCGGCCACGTGCGACGCGTTTTGGAGTCCCCCGGGGCCCGGTGTGTACCCGCGGGCCCGGTGCGGCACGATCTCGGTGGCTGTGTTGATCCGGATCGTGGGCATGCCCGCAGGGTCGAACACGCGCTCGCGAAGGAAGTCCCAGTACGGCACGCCTGTGACCCGGCTGATCATCACCCCGAGCATGGCGTAGCCGGTGTTCGAGTAGTTCCAGCGCGTCCCGGCCGGATACTCGAGCGGGAGCTCCGACGCCATCCGCACCAGGTCGTCTTCCGAGTAGTTCGTCGAGTAGTCGAACGAGTCGCTGGTGTAGTCGGGGATACCCGAGGTATGCGACAGCAGGTGGCGCACCGTGATCGGCTGCCACGACTCAGGCGCTTCCGGAAGGTGTACACGGATCGATTCATCGAGGTCGATGCGTCCATCCTCGGCCAGGATCATCACACCGGCTGCCGTGAATTGTTTGCCGACCGAACCCGACTGGAACATCGTCTCGAGTGTCACGGCCGACCCGGTCTCGAGATTCGCGACTCCGAAACCCTTCGACATCAGCACGTCACCGCGGTGCACCACTGCGACCGCCGTACCCGGCGTCTGCGTCCGATCCATGGCCTCGCGCACCGCGACCTCAATACCCGCTACGGCCGTCGCTGGCGTGACCGTCTTTCGCAGCCGCCATGGCACCGGGCGTGAGCGAGGCGTCGGCCATTCCTCGTCGAGCGTAAAGCCGTCGTACAGCACGCCACCGCGCATGACCCGGTCGATATCCTGGGTGGCTGCGATGTCGGTGAGCGGGTCACGGCTCAGCACGACGAGGTCGGCCAACTTCCCTACCTCGATACTCCCCAGATCGGAGTCGTAACCGATGGTCTCGGCACCCATGATCGTCGCGACCCGCAGGACGTCGTGGTTGGACATGCCTCCATCGGCGAGGAGCTGCATTTCCCAATGATTCGACAGCCCCTGTACCTCGCCATGCCCGCCGAGCGCGACGTTGCCGCCCGCTCTCAGGATGGCGTCGGCGCCCTGCGCGACTTCGGTGTTGCTGAAGTCCTCTGGTGCGAACCACAACTGCCGGGTCGAGCTCCGCTGGTACAATTCACCTTCGGCATGCCACCGGGCCGCACGCGCATTCTCGTGCGGTCGTTCTTCGGCGAGTAGACGGTAGATCGGCAACGCCGCCCCGAACGAGACCACCAGGGTCGGCGTGTACGTCACACCGGTGCGCGCGAACAGCTGCACAATGTCGTCGTAGATCGGAGCTACCGGCACCGCATGCTCGTTCCCGCTGAAGCCGTCGATCGCGTGTGTGAGGTCGGCTTTGGTGTCGGCCCCGCCCTCGGTGGTGGGCATCATGCCCAACTCGCGCGATGCTCGAACGACCCACCCGCGCTGCTGCCGGTCGCCCACCAGGTACGACTTCAAGACGCGAGTGCCATAGTCGTCCCGATAGCGGCGGAGCAACGCAAGCGTCTGTTCATAGGACTGCAAGTTCAGCATGCCGAACAGGCCCGGGCCGGTCGACACGACGCGCGGGGCAGGCACGCCGTCGGCTTCGATCACGTCGGCGAGGTCGAAGACGTCGAGCCCGGCTTGTGGGTTGCGTACGGTCGTGACCCCGAACGCCAGGTTGGAAAAGGCGAACGTGCTCTCGGGCTCGAGTAGCTCGCCACGCGCACCGAAGTGTGCGTGCACGTCGATGAAGCCCGGCACGATCGTGCGCCCGGACACGTCGATGACGCGGGCCCCGTCGGGCGGCGGCCGCGTGCCCGTCGGCCCCACCCAACTGATGCGCCCGTCCGTTACGATCACATCACCCCGCTCGATCACCTCGTCGCCACGCATGGTGATGAGCTTCGCGCCGCTCAGGACGACCGAGCCGCTCGGGGTGGTTCTCGGCACCTCGATACCGAGCGGCGTCGCGGTCGGCGGCGTGCCCCCGTCGGTGCGGGCCCGTCCGATACGTGGCCCTTCGGTCCACAACAAGGCACTACCGTCAGGCGTCCACCCTATGCTCGTCGCATCGGCCGAGGTGAGCGGCGGGTCTTCGGACGTAAGGAGCACCGGACCAGCCGGGTCCCCTAATGGCATCGGCAGGCGCATGACCGTCGGGCCGGCGCGAACAGCGACGAATCGCCCGTCGGGGCTAATGCGCAGCTCGGCAGCGGGCGGACCGGCCACGGTGGCGACGGCTTGCGGGGGGCCGCCCGCGAGGGGAAGGCGGACCAGCCCGGCCGCTCCGGACGAGAGGTACACGGCGTCGGTCGCCGGCCCGAAGTGCGGGAACCTCAACCCGTTCGAGGGTGCAATCGTGCGGTACGTACCGCCTTCGATCGGAACTGCGACGATGTCGGCCGAAGTTGGCACCGCTGTGCCCGGCCCTACGGACGGCACCGTGGCCGCTGCGCCCAATGAGGCACGCAACGCGATCACCTCATCGCCATCTGGGGTCCAGACCGGGTCAGCCCACATCGCGGGGGCGTCCGAGAGGCGCTCAGGCTCCCCACCCGCTACGCTCGCCTTCCAAAGGTGCCCTCCCTCTTCTGTCCAGGTGACGTAGGCGATCCACCGGCCGTCGGGCGACCACGCCGGCATGAACTCACGAGGCCGAGGCTCATCCGTCAGGCGCCGGGGTGTGGACGCCGCAGCATCGGTGACCCAGATGCGTGCCAACGCCGAGTACGCAAGCTGTCCGCTCGACGCGGCCGCGACCCCGTGAGCTCGTCGGGCCCTCACAGGTCCGGTGTCGACCGGCCGGGGGAAGTCGAGGCGCTCGGCAACTTGCAAACGCACCGCCGCTTCAAACGGGACGGGTGTGACCGCATCGGTGCTCAGGTCCAGGCGGTGGATACGACCGCGGAGCTCCACGAGTAACGCGCGCCCATCGGGCGTGAACGCGTAGTTCGGAAGCACGTCCCGCGTCGCACGACCCTCGAGCTGATGCCGCTGAATCGGATACGCGATCCAGCGTTCCGTTCCCGCTGACATGTCCCTGACCTTCAGACCCGTACGTCCGTCGCGCATGGCAGCATAGGCCAACGTCGTGCCGTCAGGAGACACCCGCGGCTTCATCGCCTGGACGCCTTCCAACGGCACCGGCATGCTCTGTCCCGCCTCCGGGTCGTAGCGCATCACCGTGCTGCTCGCGCCCTCCCGACTGCCATAGGGTCTGGGAGTGACCGACGTGTAGTAGATGGAACCGTCGGCCGCGACCGAGGCACCGTACGGACCCGGAGCCGGAGACGACACGAGGGGTGCCGACGGGCCGTTCCCGTTCTCGACGAGCCGTGTCGCAGATCCGTCCGCAACGTCGAATGCCCACAACTCGGCGACCCGCTGGAACACCCCCGTCACGACGGTCACGAACAAGGCATCGCCGTCCTTCGACCATTCTGGGGAGATGAACGTGGACCCGGTCCGGTCGCTAACACGACGTGCGTCCGACCCGTCGGGCCGCGCGATCCAGAGGTTGTCCGCACCCGACTCGTCACTGACGTACGCGAGCCAGGCTCCGTCGGCCGAGTAGCGGGGCTGCGACTGAAACGCGGTACCGGTCAGTACCGGCCTCGCTACGCCGCCCGACGCCGGCAACGTGTAGATGTCCCCCAGCAGCTCGAAAACGAGCCTGTCGCCGCTCGGCGAGACATCAAGCGATAGCCATGTGCCCTCGTCGGTGGAGAACGCCACCTCCCGAGTCTGGGAGTCCGCCGCGGCAGGGCACAGAAGCGCCACAGTCACGAACGTCATCAAGAGACCCGAACCGCGATGCGTCATGGACAATTTCCCTCGGGGTTGTCGTGAGGCAGGCGTGCCATTGTCGAATGGACCGTGAGTGCAATATTCTGGCAAGAGAGTCCCATAATCCGGCAATCGTGGAGGAGTGGTGCTGCACCATGCGATGGACGTCCTGAAGCTCTTCGGGGACGATGAGCTCGAGTTCGGCATGGCAGAGGTGGCGCGCCGGCTGGGACGCCCCCCAAGCACCGTTTCGCGCCTCCTCCGGTCCATGGCCGACTCAGGCTTCCTGGATCGGGACCCGACATCGGGGCGCTACTCCCCCGGCTGGGCGCTCGCACCGTTGGCGGATCTCGCCGAGCGGTCCGCCGGACTCCCTCGGATTGCCGGGTCGACCCTAGCGGGGTTGACTACGGAAACCCAGGAGACCACGTACTTAGGCGTGCTCAAAGGCTCCGTCGCGGTGCTCACAGACGGCGTGGTCAGCCCCCGCTCCATCCGGCTCGCGTTCACCCCAGGCGAGCACGTGGCACTCCACGCCACCGCGACGGGCAAGTGCCTCCTGGCCTGGCGACCGGAAAGCGAGATACGTCGGCTGGTGGGGAGAAGGCTCGCCGCGCCCATGAAGGGCACCATCACCAACCCAGAGCTCCTTCTGGAGACGCTGGCGGAGGTGCGGGAGCGCGGCTACGCAACGGCCTACCTGGAGTGGGAGGACGACGTGGCCGCTGCGGCCGCGCCCATCCGGGACGTGAACGGCAAGGTGCTTGCTGCGCTCTCGGCTGGAGGGCCGGCGTCACGCATCCGGCGGGACCAACTCCAGAGATTGGGGGAAGTGACGTTACGACACGCGCGGGAAGCCTCGGCGGCGTTGGGATACACGGGGAGCTAGCACGCCAGCTACCCTCGGTGCGCTGTTCACACGGAGCCCGCTCACACTCCATCGTCGAACTGTTCCCGCGAATGCCGGATGGACAGGAGCTCGACGCGGTCAGGATGAATCTCGTAGATGATCCGGTGACGCTTGTAGATCAGCTCCCTGACATCCGGTTCGTACCACTCCGGAACGACTCGCCCCTGCTCCGGCATGCCCGGGAGCGCCGTTAGCCGCTCCTCCAAACCATCGAGCCAGTCTAGCGCGGCATTCGGACGGTCGGCAGCGACGTAGTCGACGATCTCTGCCGCCTTTTCCAAAGCCTGCGGAGACCACTCAACCCTCAACGCGTGACCCGCGCTCGCAACTCAGCCATCGCCTGGTCATGAGGCATCCCCTCTCCGCGCGCAAGCTGGGCTCGCGCCTCCCTGATGTCGCGGATGACCTCAACTTCCTCCATAAGGGCATCGTATTGCTCAACGTCGAGGACGACAGCTGCGCTCTTGCCGTGCTGGGTCAGGACGAGCGGGCGCCGAGAAGCGCGGACTTCCTTGAGAAACCCTGCTGCGTTCGCACGGAACGCGGAGAGGGGCTGAATATCGGTGCTGGGCTTCAATCGAGACATGGAAGACCTCCGATTGGTACGTTAGAACGTACTGTAGGCCGTACCATTCCAGAAGTTCCTCCGTTGGCCGAAGGCCGCCCAGCTCGAACCTGCGGTTCTGCTTCGCCTAGCGAAGCGGGCGCCACGTTGGCGCCCTGAATCCGGGTGCTTCTCAAACGACGAAGGGCCCAGCGCAGCGCGCTGGGCCCTCCACCCAATCGGGGCGCCCGGATGGGCTCGACTTCGCTCGCCGCACTCGCGGATCATCCCGCACGACTGAAGCCAACCATCCAGGCCGCTCGGCTCGAACCTACGGTTCTGCTTCGCGGCGCGAAGCGGGCGCCGGGCGGCGCCCTGAATCCGGGCGCTTCGCACATGACGAAGGGCCCAGCGCAACAGCGCTGGGCCCTCTACCTAGTCGGGGCGCCCGGATGGGCTCGCTTTGCTCGCCGCACTCGCGGATCATCCCGCACGACTGAAGCCAACCATCCAGGCCGCTCGGCTCGAACCTACGGTTCTGCTTCGCGGCGCGAAGCGGGCGCCGGGCGGCGCCCTGAATCCGGGCGCTTCGCACATGACGAAGGGCCCAGCGCAACAGCGCTGGGCCCTCTACCTAGTCGGGGCGCCCGGATTCGAACCGGGGACCCCCTGCTCCCAAAGCCTGATCCGGGGAGGGTCATTTCCGCACAACATCAGTGATTCTGGGGGGTCTCTACGGATCGCATCCGGGGGCCGAGTGTCTAATTTCGGACCTGGTCCGAACCCGAACTTGCACACTTCCTTGCACACCCCATTGGGGTCAAAGTCCGGACGCGGGCGTCGTCGTGTCAGTCTCAGTCAGGCCCGCTAAGTCAACATTTGGAAAGGCGTCGCGAAGGTTCGCCGCGAGGTCCGCGTTGAAACCGGCCAAGCCCACCTGCGCCGTGCGGACCCGCTCTCGCCCAAACAGGCGGCCGTATCTCTTGCAGCAGGATGGACTCGGATCGACGACAAGCCATCGGGCCATCTCCGCTATCTGGAAGGCGGTGAGCATGGTCTGCCTCGCCCGTTGGTCCCCCTCCGGAAGCGAATAGCCGACCACCATCACCGCGTCGGCCTCGACAAGGCGTTGGAAGAACACCTCCCATTGAGGCGCAAGGAGAGCAAACGTGTTGTCGTGGTACTTGTAGGCGCTGGGCTCAAGAATGACGGGGCGGTCCGCGCCAGCCTGGCCTTGGTCGAACTCGTCCCATTTCGGCGTTAGGTCACCACCTCCGGCGAAGCGGAAGTAATGAAGTTGGCCATCCACCATCCACCAGTTCACGGACCCATGGAGCTTCAGGAGCGTGTGCTTCCTCGGCCCATTGTGCCAGTTATCCAAGTCCACGACCACATGGGGGTTCTGTCCTCGGGAGTACCAGAAGGATGCTTCGAGAAGACAGTCCCAATTGAAGGAAGCCCACGTAATCGAATCGAAGCCTTCGTCCAGCGCCCCAATAAGCCGGTTGAGGTGCCGCGCTCGGCTGTGCTTCCCCTGGAAGACGGCCCGTTCGATTAGGACGTAGAGCTTCCGCCGCCAGTGGTCTAGGTCGTCGGGCCGTTGATCCTCATCCAGTCCGTCATGCTCCTCCCAATCGCGAAGCACAGTCAGCATGTCTTCGACCGTGAGGCTTTCCTCCGAGGTTTCGAGAGAATGCCCCCGAGGCGACCAGAAAGTCTGATCTAGCCAATGATGGAAGTCCGGGTTCTCCTCTAGGTACCGCCTGGCCTGCCGGTCCTTGAAGATCTGAGCCAGAGTAGGCACGCCAAAGTCTGCTGAGGCACCCGCTCCGAGTATGACGACTGCATTTGCCATGCCCTACACCGCCACGTGAGAGACGACTGACTCCGCGAGCTTCTCCGAGATCTCCTCAACCTCTTTAAGCCGAGCCTCCAGGTCATCGCAGAGCGCCATGAGTTCGTCGACCTTGGCGACGATCCGGTGCTGCTCGGCCAGTGGGGGCACAGCTATCAGAACCTGCGAGAGTTGCTCCTGATTGACCTTGGGCATCGCCACGCGATTGTCGTCGAGGACCACCTGGTCCACGAATACCGGGGAGAGGATGTACGACAACGCCCACCTGCCATCCAACGGCGTTCTAAGTGGGTACATGTCGGCAGAACAGAGCCCCTCGAAGTCAACGAGCACGGCTTTCGAGAGGTTCGGCCGGATCTTCGAGTAGAGTATCTGGCCGGGGAAGAAGCGGTGCTTCCCACTGGTGACACCGTCTTCCCGGATCGTCCGGTAAGGCAGGAGTCGTCCAGTTCCCTTTTCTATCGAATCTGGTGCGACGTGCGGCGAGTCGGGGAAGTCCTTCGGGTCTGTGAGGTTCGATTCGATCCATATGCAGTCCACAAGCCTCGCCCAAGCCCAATTCTTCGGAATCGCGTGAGGCAGAGCGTCCGGCAGCTCAAGGGGGGACTTCTGCCGTTTTAGCTCACCCGAAGACACCAGTCGCTGCCGCGCGTCCCTTACCTCCGCGAGTAGCGACGTGGCTTCTCCATCCTCCCCCCGCTGCTCCACGAGCATTCCCCTCACCGCAAGATTGAGGATCGCCCGCCGAAGATCGTCCACGCTGTCGGGCGTAGTGAACAGCGCGTTCCAGTTGTCCCGCACGCGGTCCCACTCGCCGTGCTTGACCAAGGCGCGGAGGCAAGACGCACGAGCCTTCTCGCAAGCCGCCGCGGCTAGCTCTTCATGTCTGCCCAGCTCTTCCAAACGACCCTTGAGCAGTCTGAACTCCTCCACAACCCTCCGCTGAACGTGTAATGGTGGTAGCGGAAAGAGGATCAGAACCATCCGGGTCAGACCCAGATCCCGATTCCCGGTCCCATGTGTGAAGTCCTGCGACTGCTCGTAGCAGAGTGGGCTGTTCAACGCCAACGCGAGGTAATCAGGGTCCACGAACTCTAGATCAGTCCGAAGAACAGCCACGTGTACCCATACCGAGAACTCAGTCGCGACGTCATTGACTACAGCCACGCCGGTTGTGCCACCCTTGGTGTACAGGACGTCTCCGCGCATTGGCCGAATTCGCTGGCAGAACGTCTCGTGATCCTCCCGCGAGACATACTTCGCCTTAGCGAATTCGAGTCGCCCTGAGCTTATGTCCCCAGCCGAGAGCATCGGAACCGCCTCGGGGTGATCCGCGGGCACCCAGTTGGGAGAAAAGTGGGGCCCATCGGCCACCTCGTAGCAGACATCGCCCAGTCGAGTCCACTTCCAGCCCGACGGAAGAGTGAATGGCACTTCATCCGGTATCGCCGGGAGGGGCTTCTTACGTCGCAGTTCCTTCGCCTTGATCTTCGCCGTCCGGCGCTCTCGAATCGCCTCAAGGATCTCGTCGGCCGAGGGAGAACTGGGCCCTGAAGCACCGAGCCGACCCGCGACGGCCAGCATCCTGGCGAGCCGCAAGAGGGAATCTGAAGCCATGAGGTCAACCGCGACCTGGTCACCACTCACGACTCTATGGCCTCCTGCAACAGGTTCCGCAGGGTGGCACGAAGGCGGTCCGCCTCGCTGCGTGCCGAAAGCAGGGCGTCGAGCAGTTCATCCGGATCGTCGTGCGCGACCGTCCCCGAATCAGGATGGTTGATATCCAGGTTGTATCCGCGGCGGACGACTTCCCCGACGGGTACTAGCCAGGCCCGTTCGTTGGGCTCTCGACAGCTCCACCAGCTCTTCTCTGCGGCGAACTCCTCGATTCGGATGGGTTTTGTCTTCGAGTACGACTTGTAACCCTCCGGATAGGGGTGCTGGTAGTACCAGATCTCCTTCGTCGGCTCCCCTTTAGTGAAGAAGAGGACGTTGGTCTTGATCGACGTGTAGGGGGCGAAGACACCGTTCGGGAACCGCACGATGGTGTGGAGGTCGCATTCGCGGAGCAGCTTCTCCTTGATGCGTGTTTTGGTGCCCTCCCCGAAAAGCGTGCCGTCGGGCAGGACGACGGCCGCCCGTCCCCCGTCCTTTAGAAGCTCCATCACCAGCACTAGGAAGAGATCGGCAGTCTCACGCGTGCGGAACTCGGACGGGAAGTTCATCTCGATCCCGTCCTCCTCCATTCCGCCAAACGGAGGGTTGGTCACGATCACATCGACCTGGTCGGCGGGACCGTAATCTCGGATAGGTCGGGCCAACGTGTTCCCATGTCGAATGTGCGATGGCAAGGCGACACCGTGGACCATCATGTTCGTGACGCAGAGCAGATGCGGGAGCGGCTTCTTCTCGACCCCTCGGATGCTCTGTTCTAGGCGAGCTAGGTCCTCCGTCGTCTTCGCGTCTTCTTTCATCCGCTCGTACGAAGCGGTAAGGAAACCGCCTGTCCCGCACGCAGGGTCAAGCACGACCTCACCGAGCTTCGGCGCCACCATGTCGACCGCAAACTGCGTCACAGCACGTGGCGTGTAGTACTCACCTGCGTTACCCGCGCCTTGCAGGTCGCGGAGGATCTGCTCGTAGATGTCGCCGAACAGGTGCCGCACCTTCGCCTGATTGAAGTCGATGTCGGCATGGACCCGGTTGATGACCTGCCGCAGCAGAGTGCCCGACTTCATGTAGTTGTGGGCGTCCTCGAACACGCCCCGCACCAGACCCGCCCTCTCCTGCGCATCACCCTCAAAGGAGGCCAGATCGAGATTCTTCAGGGTCGGAAACAGCTTCCCGTCGACCAGCTCCAACAGCTCGTCCCCGGTCGGAGCGTCCTTCCCCAGACGGTCTTCGTCTGCCCATGCCGACCATCGCAACTGAGGCGGGATCGGTGAGACGTATCCCTCGCGGGTCAATTCCAACTCCTCACCGAGATCACTGAAGATCTTGAGGAAGAGAATCCAACCAAGCTGCTCGATACGTTGCGCATCACCGGCGACACCAGCGTCCTTCCGCATGATGTCCTGGACTGATTTGATCGTTGTCGAAAGCGCCATCAGGCTGAGTACAACTCCGTTTCAAGTTCACGGACGGCCGCCACGTAAGCGTCTCGGCCTCCGAATGCTCGGACCAGTTCTACCGGCGCACCGAGGTCGGCTACCGGCTTGAGTTTGAGGACTTGGAAGTCCTCAATCTGTTCGATGCCCTGATCGGCATACTTCTCCAAGAGCGCGTCGAGCACGGCTCGCGCCGTGTCTCCGTACTTCGTGAACACGTCGCGCTTCTTCACCCGCTCGGCACGCTCTCGGCGGGTGAGCGGCGGCTGATCGTACGCGACATGGCACACGAGGTCGAACGCGTCGAATTCGCCCCCGACCATGTCTTCGAGCGCCTCGAACAAGACCCCCTGCTCTCTCATCTCTTCGAGGATCGCGTGCTTCCGTTCGGCACCCTTCCAGCGTGTCAGGAAATCGTTGAGTGACGCGAACCCCTCGCTGACCGTGCGCTTCGTGTAATCCTTCAGTGACTCCGTGATAAGCTTCCCGTCACGGTCGTAGTACTGGACCCGCTCGGCCATGACCGAGAACGCCTGATCGCCGACGTAGAACTTCTGGCGGCCCTCGTCGTCTTCCTCGTCAGGAGGCGGTGGTATGGGGCCGTCACCATCCCCGTCGGGCTTCCCTCCCGGCGTGAAGTCCTCCTCCTGAAGCGGCGGCCCGTCCCAATCCGGGTCGGCGAAGTGCTCCGTCGCCTTCCGGAAATCCATGATCGTGAAGTAGGTCTTCCCGAAATCCTCACGGATGCGGGTGCCGCGCCCGATGATTTGCTTGAACTCGGTCATCGAGCCGATGCGCCGGTCGAGTACGATCAGGTGACATGTCTGTGCGTCGACCCCCGTGCTCAGCAGCTTCGACGTGGTCGCGATCACCGGGTACTTCTGCTTCGGGTCGATGAAGTGGTCGAGCTGCGCCTTGCCCTCCTTCTCGTCGCCCGTGATGCGCATCACATAGCGATGATCACCCGCGACGAGGTCCTTGTTGTCGGGCACGTTCACGAGGGCTTGGCGCATGTTCTGCGCGTGCTCGATATCCTCACAGAAGACGATGGACTTCCGCATCGGGTCGCCGTCGTGCAGGAAGTCGCTCACACGACCTGCGACCAGCTCCGTGCGCTTCTCGAAGACGATCTCACGGTCGATGTCCTTCTGATTGAAGACCCGGTCGTCAATCTCGCGGCCCTTGTCGTCGAGCTGCCCCTTTGTGGGTCGCCAGCCCTGTAGGTCCACGTCCAGGTCGACCCGCACGACCTTGAACGGAGCGAGATACCCGTCCTCGATCCCCTGCTTGAGCGAGTACGTGTAAACCGGCTCACCGAAGTAGTGGATGTTCGACTCGTACTTCGTCTCCTTCGGCGTCGCGGTCAGCCCGACCTGAGTTGCGGAGTCGAAGTATTCGAGGATCGTGCGCCACTCGCTGTCCTCGTTGACGCTGCCGCGGTGGCACTCGTCGATCACGATGAGGTCGAAGAAGTCTCGGTCGAACTTGTCGTAGATCGACTTGCGATCCTCGCCGCCGACGATGGCCTGGTAGAGCGAGAGGTAGACCTCGTACGAGGTGTCGACCTTGCCCGACTCTTTATCGACGAGCTTCCGGTCGAGCTTGGTCATCGCCTGCCCGAACGGCTGGAAGTCGTTCACCATCGCCTGATCGACGAGGATGTTGCGGTCGGCGAGAAAGAGGATGCGCTTGGCTTTCTTGGCCTTCCACAGACGGTGGATGATCTGGAAGGCGGTAAACGTCTTCCCCGTCCCGGTCGCCATAACCAGGAGGCACCGCTTCTGGCCTCGGGCGATGGCCTCGACCGTGCGATTGATTGCGAGCTGCTGGTAGTAGCGCGGGGTCTTCCAGCCCATCGCCGAGTAGTCAGGAGCCGTGATTAGCGGCTCGTGCTCCTCTTCGATGCCGCGCCACACCTTGTATCGCTTCCATAGCTCGTCGGGCGTAGGAAACGAATCAAGTCCGACCTCAATCTCGGTCTTCGGGGCGTTGCCTGTGCGGTCGTGGAAGAGGAACGCGTCTCCGTTCGATGAGAACGCGAACGGCACGTCGAGCGATTCGCAGTAAGCCAGCGCCTGCTGCATCCCCTTTCCGACGAGGCTCTTGTTGTCCTTCGCCTCGACGACCGCGATGGGCAGGTTGGGCTTGTAGAACAGGACGTAATCAGCCCGCCGAGCCTTCCTCCTCGTCGAGACTTTGCCGCGCACGACGATTTGACCCGCGGAGATCTGGTACTCCATGCGGATCAGGTTCTTGGCCCACCCCGCCTCGTGGATCGCCGGGGTGATATAGCGGTGGCATATGTCCGCTTCTGATAACGACTTCTTCTCTTTGCTCATCCGGCCGTCGTTCGGATTCGCGGAGGGGTGCAGGATGATACCTGCGCTCCCCAAAACGCGCATCTTGGCCGAATTGCCGCGCCGGACTACATCGCTAGATCAACGGAACGAACCGGCGCGGCCCGAGGGGAACCCACATGGCCTCTTGTCCTCGGCGCGTGAAGGATGACCTGAGTGACGTGGCAGAGACATGTCTGGATGGGGCCCCCGGTAGAGACTTTGGGCCTACTTCGCCCTTCGTGGATCGTCCGGACTCTTGATCAGCTCGGAAAACAGCCGGGCGTAAGCCTCGGCGATGGGTAACCCACACATCTTCTCAATCCACATCCACTCGCCGCCGGGGTTGATCTCCAAGAAGACGTACTCGCCCTCGGGAGTGAGCACCATGTCGATGGCCCCTGAGTAGAGCCCAAGCTCCGCTACCAGTTCAATGCAGAGCCGTTGCAGCTCCGCTGGGAGCTCGTGAACGAGATGGGGAGTGTTCTCAAAATCATAATTCCGCCAATCGTGCCGGGTCTTCTCGCTCAGCTGTGAGTGGATCTCAGCGGATAGGACTGATTCCCCGACCACGTTGACGCGTAACTCGACCGATTTCGGAACATACTCCTGCCAAATGCTTGGACTGCCGGACAGCTTCCCGTCATGGACAAGGTCGTTCTCCGCGAGCGGTGTGGTGTAGAGCGTGCGTTCTGACTCGTCGTCCAAGAGCACCATTCCTTCGCGCACCCCCTTGACTACCATCTGCCCGCCCGACGAACCCCATAGGGTCCGGACCGCACTAGGTTCGTTCCCCAGCGTCGTTTCGGGGACCGAGAAACCCAGCCGGGCAGCCACTCCAAGCTGAAAGGCTTTCATTGACGCCAGTCGGCTGACGAACGGGCGATTCACTATTGGTCGCTCTACACACTGCCAGAGCCCTTCCAAGAACCAGCTTGTCTCGGAGTTCACGAAGTGGGCTAGGGCCTCGTTCGGCGTCGCCGGTGAGGCATGGATCCGGGTGGGACGCCGAATCCAGAAAGCCCCGACCGCCGAAAGATCGACCACGTCACCTGCTGCGTCTCTGACGCACAGGTCCTGCCAGACCCCGGATCGGAGGTTCATCCAAGCGTGGCTCGATGAAGGCACTGTGCCCGGATCCCACGTCCTCCAAGTGAGCCCCGCATCATCCAGGTACGAGGTCGTGTAGCCCGCCGTAGCGTCGTCTGGGTTAGTGACGATCAGCACATCGACTGACTTCACCGGTTATCTGTTCACCCAGACATGTGGAACATCCACGACCGGTCCGAGCGATTCCGCTCCAGGGCGTAGATCGACGTTGGCCTCCCGGAGGTTTGACTCGGCCTCATCCCCCCCCAGGTCGTACGCAGGTCGGACATCTCCGACGGCCACCTGTATCAGGCCGGAGCAGCCATTCTCGAAGCGTACGGCCCAGTCCACGAAGGTCACCGACGCCCGTGTCGTCACACTAACGTCAACAGCCAGCACCGAGGATTCGTTCGCGAGCTCGGTGGCCCATCGCCGCAGCTCCTCAATCGCCACCGCGGCACCGTCGGCAATCAACTCCAATCCCCTCGCGAGGACACGAGAATAAGTCTGAATCTCATCCTGCCCGAACGGACCTAGTGGCCTGACTCCCGGAACCCCGAAGAACATCAGGCCCATACCGTCGGGATCGTCAAACTCCTTATCGGCCTGACACTCCCCCCCCACCTTCCTCAGTGTGCAGTCACCATACGTTGTCGGGCAGCCCGCGTGAGGGTCTCCAGGATTCGGGTTCCCCTTCTCCACGATCAGTGGAAGAGTGAACTCCATGGGCTTGAACATCTGCGCAGATATGAAGCCAAACTCGCCAAGGCTGAATGTGAGCTTGTGGCCAGACCGAGAGTGA
This sequence comes from Longimicrobiales bacterium, assembly GCA_965223235.1. GTDB lineage: Bacteria > Gemmatimonadota > Gemmatimonadetes > Longimicrobiales > Gaopeijiaceae > UBA2589. Next base: position 2,187 of record CBDCVV010000011.1, on the reverse strand, counting down.
GGTGACACCGAGTTGGACAACGTCCCATGTGCCAGTTCGCGGGTCGACAGAAAGGCGCCCAGCCTTTCGACAGCTTCGTTGGACAACCCGTCCTCAAGTACTGCTGCGAGATGAGTGGCAATCGAATCGGTCTCACTACTCAGAGCCTCAACCGCCAGCTGCCCAAGACCTGAATTTGATTCCTGAGCCATAGAACGCCTCCGCAACGATGCCTACAAAGTCGTGGGAATCTGATCTTATCCGCGACGAGCGAGCGATCACGTTGAAGGCCGAGGGCGCCACGCGCAACCTGGACGGTCTCTCGCTTTGTCACGACCATGCGATAGTTTTAGCCCAGCCTAAACCATAGCCCCCCTGCCCCATGAGCAGGTGGAACGCCCCGAATTCATTGGGCTTCCAGGCGAGTGTGTAATCTCGTGTGTAAGCCCGCGGAGGATCGAGTGCCGAACAAGCCTAAACAGTGCGCCCACGAAGGCTGCAAGTCTCCGCCGAGCCTGATCCGTCCGAACGGGTTCTGCTGGTCCCACGGGCCGAAGGCGAAGGAACGGCTCTCGAAAGCGGGTCGCCGCGGCGGCGAAACCATGCGCAGACGGCTCCAACGGAAGTCGATACCGGCCGAGGACCTCCCTGCCCTTGTCGATCACGAGAGCGCGAAGCGGTGGTTGGAAACCGTCGGACGAGCGGTCGCGAGCGGGGCACTCGACTCGACGCAGGGACGCACGTGCATCGTCGCGGTCGAAGCGTGGCTAAAGGCGCACGTGGGCGAGGCGGAGATGAAGCTCTTCGAAGAGCTGCGTGCGGACGTGGAGAAGCTGAAGGGAACCCTACGCGTGGCCTGAAGTCCACCGGAGTGGTCGGGGGAGTACGGAAAGCAAGGAGCGGTCGGGAGTTTCACGCGTCATCTCCGACTTGCTACGTTCTAGTCCGCGCAGATCTGCGGAGCGGTTGCTCCGGCGTACTCCGCGAGGACGGCGGAGTAGTGCGTCGCCGTGTCGTGTGGGTTCCAACAAGCCACTCCGTAGCGCTCCGGACTACTCCGCGGAGTAACTCGCAGGTCCCGCTGAGGCCCCAGCGCCCCCTCCCCCCCTTTAGGGGGGGGCGCAGGGCCGGAGACTGACCGACACCCGCGGCTGGGCCTGTAGTAGTTCAGGGCTCGTCCGCGACACATGTGGGCATGACGCTCCGACGACAAATCGATGGCCTTCGCAGAGAGTTCGCCGCGCTCGACCTCCAACACGCGAACTTCGCCCGCTACCGGAACGACCCGATTGGGTTCGCTCGCGAGGTGCTCAGGTTCGCGAGTGCAGTGAGGCGTAGTGATGGCACTCCTTATCAGGCGGAGGTTCTCGAAGCGGTTCGCGCCCATCCTCAGGTCTCCGTGCGGTCGGGCCACGGTGTCGGCAAGACGACGCTAGCCGCGGTGGTCGCCTTGTGGTGGCTGATGACCCGTCCGCTTTCCCGTGTCTTGATGGTCGCCCCGACCTACAGCAGGCAGGTGCAAGCGGTGTTACTGGCTGAAGTCCGGAAGTGGGCGGTCGCTGCGAGTTTGCCGATCCGCACGCTGTCTGGCGGTGCATACGTGGACGGCTTCGGCCCGGAGTGGGGCATCATCGGTGTGCCCGCGACCGAGCCCGAGCGCATCGAGGGCTTTCACTCGGAAGGTGGCGTGCTGATCATCATCGACGAGGCGAAGGCAGTCGACCAGGCAGTGCAGGACGCGCTCATGGGCGCCTTGACCTCGCACGCCGATAGCCGCTTGCTCGTCACGTCCACGCCCGGCGCACCGTCTGGCCTGTTCTACGACATCCACACGCGCCGCCGAGACCAGTGGAGCCTGCATCACATATCGGCGGCCGACTCGTCTCAGGTCTCAACCGACTGGGTCGCTGCCCGACAAGATGACTGGGGCGAGTCGTCGCCGCTCTACCAAGCCCGCGTGCTGGGCGAATTCCCGGAAGAAGCTGAGGGCACGCTGCTGCCTCTGAGCCTACTTGATGCTGCTCAGCAGCTGGTGGTGGAGCCCGGCGGAGTGAGACTAGGCATCGACCCCCGCCCGATTCGGACCAGATAGCACGGCCGTGAGCGTGTGGCGCGGCAACCGACTCGACAGGGTCGAGATCCGTCGTGGACTAGACGTTATGCAGGGCGCGTCGTGGGTCCACAGTCTCGCGAATCGGTACGGAGCGC
>CBDCVV010000010.1:0-41468 GCA_965223235.1 Longimicrobiales bacterium | reverse complement strand
CATCTCGGATCGCATGCACGAATTCAGAAGGTCGACCATGGTGAGGAGCTTGTCGGACTCGTACTGCGGATCGTCCTCGGTGTCGAACGCCTTCGAGGTCGGGTCGACCGTTGCCGAGAAGAGGTGGTCGAGCGCGGTCGATGGGTCTGGTTGGGGAGATTCGAGGGCCATGTCCGCCGCTGCCGCCACCTCGGCCTCGATCGTGCTCTCCAACTCATCCAGCTCTGCCGCCGTCGCAACCCCGACCGAGATGAGGAGGGCACGCGTCCGCGTGAGCGGGTCACGCTGGTCTTGCACCTCGCGTTCCTCGGGGGTCCGATACGCCCGTTCGTCGTCGGACATCGAGTGGGAGTAAGGCCGTGTGGTGTGAGCGTGCAGCATCGAGGGACCCTGGCGCGTACGAGCGTACCCGATCGCTTCGCCCGCAGCTCGGTACGTATCGACGATGTCCGTCCCATCGCACTCGACGATGTGAAGCCCAGGGAAGGACGACGCGAGCTTCGAGACGCTCCCGCCCGCTGTCTGGACCTCGATGGGGACCGAGATGGCGTACCCGTTGTCCTGAACGACATAGACCACAGGCAACGCGAGGTTGCACGCGGTGTTGAGTGACTCCCAGAACTCGCCCTCCGACGTCGCGCCGTCTCCGGTGCAGACAATGACAACTTCATCTTCCGCGTACGGCGAGATCAGCTCCCTGAGGCCGGGCACCGATCCGACCTTCACGCCGGCCTCCGCGCTGCCGACGGCTTGAAGGAACTGGGTGCCCGTCGGTGAGGAGGAGGTGGGGGTGTTGAAGCGCTTGTCTCCGAAGTGGGAGGGCATCTGCCGCCCTCCGGAAGCGGGGTCGGCTTCAGCCCCGACAGCTTGGAGAAAGTGGTCGAGTGGGCTCTGACCGATCCCGAGCATCAGCGCCCGGTCACGGTAGTACGGGTAGAACCAGTCCTTGGTCGAGTCACAATGCTCGGCGACGGCGACGCCGACGGCTTCGTGCCCGGCTCCCGAGATCTGGAAGAAGATCTTGTTTTGCCGCTTGAGGGAGATTTCCCGGTCGTCTACCCGGCGCGACGTCACCATCGTCCGGTAGAAGCGGAGGAGTTGTTCGCGGCTCAAGCCGGCGAGTTCAGCCATCGCCACGATATCCCGTTCTTGCGTTGCCATCGAGCCCCGTGTGGGAAGGTCTGCGACACCGATCTAAGATACCGCACACCGGCACAGATCGAAGAGCTGCGCGCGACTCGGACCGAACTACAGGGACGAGTGGCCTCTGATCTCGTCCAGCTCGGCCGAAACCCCCTCTACGTCGGTGACGGGCATCCGACACACGTACCCGGAACAGATCCAGGCCGTAGCCCCTTCGGGGCCGGGTTCGCGCCCCTCGAGGAGTGGGGAGTCTGGTCGGCGGCTTCCGCCTGCAAAGCCTGTGATCACACGGCTCGTGGGCGCGTGCCGATGAGCGGCCCGTAGCAGCGGTTCTGCGGCGGCGCTGTTGTCGGCAGCGACAACGATCTCGACCGGCGTCGACCGCCGGCGTGATTCCAACGCCAAGATGCGTGAAAATGCCGACCCATATTGCTCCAGGCCTCCGCCGACCGAAGTGACCAACCGATCACACGCGTCGAGCAGTTCGGGACGGTCCAGGAGTCGCCCAAGTCGGTAGAAAGCCTCGGCGGCCAAGGAGTTGCCCGACGGCGTCGCGCCATCGGTGGGATCGTGCGGACGTACGATCAACTCTTCGGCGTCGTGGGCCGAGTCCCAGCTCCGCCCGCTCTCTTCATCGATGAAGCGTAGCCGGATCTCCTCGACCAACCAGATCGCTCGCTCCAGCCATGTTGGATCGAGCGAGGCGGAGTGGAGAGACAGGTACGCGTTCGCGAGCGCCCCGTGGTCTTCCAGAAATGCGTGGTGACGAGCCGTTCCGTCGAGGGCGCTTCGAAGGAGGCGCTCCCCGCCACCCAACAATTCCCAGACGGCGTGACCGGCTTCGACTGCGGCGCGCTCAAAGCGCTCGATGCCGAGCGTGGCTCCTGCTTCTGCAAACGCTCGGATCGCCAGTCCGTTCCACGCCCCAATCACCTTCTCGTCTCGGAAGGGAGGGGGGCGACGACGTCGCACCTCCAAGAGAAGCCCGCGGGCATCGCGAAGTCGCTCCTCGAGAGCTCCTACTGGGGTCCCCTCTCGTGCCGCGACCGCTTGGAGGGGGTGGGAGAGGTGAAGGATGTTTACCCCTTCGAAGTTGCCCACCTCTGTGACGTCGTACGCCCGGCAGAACAAGCTTCCGTCGTCCTCGCCCAGGACTTCGTGCACTTGTTCGGGTGTCCAGACGTAGAAGACCCCCTCCTCACCCTCCGAGTCGGCGTCCCACGCGGAGTAGAAACATCCCGTCGGGCTCGTCAGGTCGCTCAAGATCCAATCGAGCGTCTCAACGGCGACCTCCTTCAAGTCATCCGAGTCCGTAACCCGCCACGCCCCGAGATACGCTCTCGCGAGCAAGGCATTGTCGTACAGCATTTTCTCGAAGTGAGGAACGAGCCAGCGCTCGTCGACGCTGTACCGATGGAATCCACCCGCCAGGTGATCGCGGAGACCTCCCGCAGCCATCGCGCGCAGCGTGTGAAGCGTCATTTCAAGGGGCGGCCTTCGATCCGTCCGTTCATGCTCGTCGAGGAGGAGCTCGAGCGTCATCGCCTGCGGGAACTTCGGCGCCGGCCCGAACCCGCCCCAACGGGCGTCGAAGCGCGCTTCGAGTTGCCGCACCACGCTTTCGAGCGCACCTCCCGCAACACCCCCTTGGACCGCGGCCGCGGTGGTGCTGCGAAGTGCCTCGAGGAGTCGTTCTCCGCCTGAGCGGACGTCTTCGCGTCGGTTCGTCCAGGCGTCGGCGACCGCTTCGAGGATCTGCGGGAACGACGGCATGCCCGGGCGTGGCTCTGGGGGGTAGTACGTGCCGCCGAAGAACGGAACCTGCTCAGGCGTCAAGAAGACCGTCATCGGCCAGCCGCCCCTACCGGTCATGGCTTGGACCGCTTTCATGTAGGTCTGGTCAATGTCGGGTCGCTCTTCGCGGTCGACCTTCACGTTCACGAACCACTGGTTCATGAGTGCCGCGATGGCGTGATCCTCGAAGGACTCTCTCTCCATGACGTGACACCAGTGGCACGACGAATACCCGACGGAGAGCAGAATGGGCCGATCTTCTTCGCGGGCCCTCTGGAGTGCTTCGGGCCCCCATTCGTACCAGTCGACCGGGTTTCCGGCGTGTTGCCGCAGGTACGGGCTCGACGCTCGCACCAGGCGATTCGCGTGTGAGGTTCCTTCTCCATCATTACTTTTCACGCGTACCGCCTGGCCAAGTAGACGTCCGTCCTGTCTGGACGGTAACAGGAAGGAGACAACGCTGTACCTGAAACTGGTGGGAATGGCCCTGCGTCGACCCAGGATGCTGCCGTACCTCCTGAGTGCGGCGTGGGCGTTCCGGTCACGCAATTGGTTCCGACGGCCGCCCTTTCTCCCGCTGCCCTCCCGCGGGTACATGGAGTGGCGGTTGGACACGGCGTACGGCGATCCGAGCGCTCAGCCCACCATCGACGAAGTGGAGCGGTACCTCGTGTGGAGCGCCCGGATGAGGGCGCTGATGAGGGACCAGCGTCGATGAAGACGCGACTGACGTTACTCGTCATGCTTGCGATCGCGGTGTGGAGCTACTTCCCGGAGACCCGGCGTCTCCTCCTGCAGGTGACGGCTCCCATTCTTCGGCCCATCGTCAAGCCGGGCGTCGATGAAGAACTCCGGCAGGTCGGGAGAAATGTTGTCGAGCACGAACGCCTGACTGGGGAGCTTCCGACCGGGCCCGGGTGGCTGCCATGGCTCGAGTATCGGTATTCGTCGGATGACATCATGACGGATCCATGGGGGTCGCTCTATCAGTTGGAGGTAGAGCGAGACTCGGTTGCGATCGTTTCTTTGGGGCCGGATCGGACACGAGGGACGCGAGATGACTTCCGCTTAGCCACGCCTCGCGGGTAGAGCCCGGTGACGCGCCCGCGACTCGTAGTCGCGCTACTCACGGCACTCGTCGCGATCTTCGCGGTTTCTTCGACGTTGGGACGAGCGATCTACGCGGGGCAGACTCCTGGCCTCGTCTCGTTCGGTGCCATTCACTTCGCCGGATATCTGTTCTTTCTGCTGATGCCGGTAGAGGCTCTTGTGCCGATCTACCAGTCGGAGGGACACCCGGGCTCCACGCTTGTCACGCTCGCCGTCATCACTGCCCTGATGGCGCAAGCGATCGACTACGGTGTCGGTCGGTACTTCAGCGACCGGGTGATCGACGGGTTGATCGGACAAGAGCGGTACGAACGGTTTCGAGATCGAATCGAGCGATGGGGCGGGTGGGCGATCCTACTGTTCAATCTCTTCCCCCTTTCTTCTCCGAACATGCTTCTCGTTTCCGGGATCGTGCGGTACGATCCCCGACGCGCCGTCCTGTTTTCAGCGGTGGGACTCACGGCGAAGTATCTCTTCATCGTGTACATGTACGACTCGATCGTCGCCCTCTGGAACGCATGATCCACGTCGGTCTCACGGGGAACGTGGCTTCGGGAAAGTCCACCATTGCCGAGTGGTGGCGCCTCCTTGGAGTGCCTGTCGTCAGCGCTGACGAGCTCGCGCGTCGCGCCGTCGCGCCGGGATCGGCAGGACTTGCCCGAGTCGTCGAGGCGTTCGGCGAGGAGGTACTCGACGGCGAAGGTGGGCTCGACCGCGAACGGATGAGGGGTCGGGTCTTCCGTGACCCCGAGGAGCGCGCCAAGCTCGAGTCCATCGTTCACCCCATCGTCTGGGCGCTACGTGACGAATGGCTAGGCGAGGAGAGGGCGCGCGGGGCTCACGTCGTCGTATCCGAGATCCCGCTCCTCTTCGAGACGGGGAGCCAGGGAGACTTCGACACCGTGGTCTTCGTCGATGCTCCGCTCGATCAGCGACTCGATAGGATGGTGAGGGACCGCGGGTTGACCCGATCCGACGCCGAAGCGATCGCGGCGGCCCAGATGGATCCTGCGGTGAAGCGGTCAGGGGCCGACCATGTCGTGCAGAACGATGCTGCCCTCTCCGACCTCCAAGAGAGGGCGCTCGCGCTGATCGGGTCCGTCCGTAGAGCGGCCGGGGTGCAAGACGTGCTCCTCGACCTCCACCTACACACGGCCGGGTCCTGGGATTGCCTATCGGACCCGCGCAGGGTGCTCGACCGGGCTCGCCGGTTGGGCTACCGACGGATCGCGATCACAGATCACAACGAGCTCGACGTGGCGCTTCGCATGGCTGAGGACTTCCCGGACGCCGTGATTCCCGGTGAGGAGGTGAAGACGGCCGAAGGTATCGACGTCATCGGCTTGTACCTGTCGGAGCGGATTCCGAAGGGGACGCCGGCGATCGAAACGATCGAGCAGATACGCGATCAAGGAGGCATTCCCTATCTGCCCCACCCGTTTGCGGGAGGGAAGGGAGGCGGAGGAAGGTTGGCCCGCCAGCTGGGCGAGCTCTGTGACGTGATCGAGGTCCACAATGCACGACTTCACGATCCCAGGATGAACGAGAAGGCCGCCGCGCTTGCCGAGGAGCTGGGTAAGGCCAGAGGGGCCGGGTCAGACGCCCACACGTTGGGGGAGATCGGGAACGCTCGGGTCGAGCTTCCGGAGCACCCCAACCGGCCGGAATCGCTTCGCTTGGCGCTCCAGGCTGCCAACTGTTCGGGCCGTGAGGCGCCGCGGTGGGTTCACTTGGCGTCGACGTGGGCCAAGGTGCGAGGGCGACTCCCGTAGCGAGTGTGACGGGGCTCGCGATATCTTCCGTCGCCGAGGTTCTTCTGCAGGGTCAGGATCGCTTTTGAGCTACCGGACGCCCGCGCATCGAGTGGCGGAGGTCAACGAGGTTCGGAACGCCCTCATGGCGTCACGGAGCGCAATTCTTACGACGCACCTCAACGCCGACGGGGACGGGGCCGGGTCGCAGGTCGCGCTTGCTTCTTGGCTTCGCAGCAATGGGACCGACGCGTGGATCATTAACCCGACCACCTTTCCGCGCGGTCTCGCCTTTCTCCAGAATGGAGAGGATTGGGCGGTCCCGGCTGGGAGCGGCCGTGCGAGAAGCCTTTGTGAACAGGCTGACCTCGCGGTGATCCTCGACACGGGTGAAGTGCCACGCATCGGCCGAGTGAACGAGATGATTCGCTCGCTACCCACCGTGGTGATCGACCATCACCCTCTTGGCGACCACCCGATCGGCGGGATCTCCCTCCGGGATCCCACCGCTTGCGCGACGGGCGAACTAGTCTACGACATCATCTCGTCCGCCGACGGGCCGTGGAATGACACCATCGCCCAGGGCATCTACGTCGCACTTCTTACCGACACAGGGAGCTTTCGGTTCGAGAACACGTCGGAAGCGTGTCATCAGATCGCCGCCGAAACTTTACGGATGGGGGTCGAGCCGGAAGCGATGTACGACGAGATCTACGGCTCTTCACCACTTCGAAAGTGGCAGCTACTGCGCTTCGCACTCGAGTCGCTGGAGCATGACGCTGACTTCGGTGTGACGTGGATGACGATCCCGCGAGATCGGTACGAAGAGCTGGGGCTGAAGGCCGAGGATCTCGAGGGCGCGGTCGACATTCCCCGCTCGATCGAGGGGACGGAAGTCGGGGTCTTGTTCCGCAGTACCAAGGAAGGAGACGTGAAGATGTCGTTCCGTTCGAATGGGAGCGTGGACGTCAATCTTCTCGCACGACGCTTCAACGGCGGGGGGCATGTCAAAGCATCCGGAGCTCTAATGCCGGGCCCGATGGACGAGGCCGTCGAGAAGGTGTTGGCCGCTGCCCGTGAGGCGGTGTCGGAGACTCGGAAGGTGGCGGCACGATGAGTGAGCTTCCCGCGAAGAAGACGGACCCGGGAGTGCCCGAGGCCGTGCCGCGCGTCCTGATCAGAGTGCGCGACCGGCTTGGGACTGAGTCGATCGATCGAATCTGGATCTTTCCACCGTCGCGCACGGGCCGGCGCGAACAAGGTCTGTTCGCGATCACGACGTACGAGGATGGCGAGGACCGACTCCGGTTGATTACCGCCGCGTACAATGCTGAACACACGGGGAAGGGGATCACGATCGAGCCCACCTTCACCCGTGAGGGTTGGGCTCCTCCCGAGACGTTTCCGCCGGTGATGGCCGGTGTAGTACGGCGGTCCGGAGATGGATCCGGCGAGCCGAGAGAGGTGCGGATCGAAGGTTCGCCTGAGCGCTTCGAGGAACTCATGGAGGAGTTCGACGACGTCTTCGTCGGAGGTGGGCCACTCTCTGGAGGACGACCATGATGACCGACCAAGCATCGCCACCCTTTCTTCGCTTGTTCGGACGATATCTGCGTGACCAGGGCCTTCCGGTCACGAGTCAGCGTCAAGCAGTGGCCGAGGTCGTCTTCGATTCCGACGAACACCTTTCGGTGGACGACATCGAGCGCGCTCTCCGAGAACGGGGCATGAAGGTCGGCAAGGCGACGATCTACCGCACGCTGGACCTGCTGGTCCGGAGTCGGCTCGTCGAAGAGCACGATTTCGGCGAAGGCTTCAAGCGGTACGAGCATCGCCTTTCGAGTCACCCGGTGCACGCCCACATGATTTGCGTGGAGTGCGCGACGGTCACCGAGTTCGAGAGTGACGAACTCTACCGAATCGAGCACCGACTCAAGTCTGACCACGGCTTCATTCCGGTTCGCCGGAACCTCGAGGTGTACGGCCTGTGCGCGGCGTGCAGAGAGGCTGGTGTGGAGCTCACCACCGAAGGGCTGATCTGCCCGATTGAGATCGTGCCGTGACTTCGGTAGTGAGGGCGCGTGCCGAATCGGCGTGACGCGGACGCCGCGGGCCGGGGGATGGAAGAGAGCAGCCCCGGGAACGTGCCTCCGTCACTGGGACACCTTCCCTGGGAGCTTCCGTCCACCTTCTTAGGACTCGAGCACCCGACTGACTCCTTTGAGCGGGCCGATGCACTTGTCCTCCCGGTACCGTACGAGTCCACGACTTCGTGGGGAGGGGGCACGAGACAAGGGCCCGGAGCGATCATCTCCGCTTCCAGATATGTCGAGTTGTATGACCCGGACTTCGACTGCGAGCCCGGGGATCGCCTCGGGATCCACACCCTGCCAGCGCTCGAGCTAACGCGCGCGGGAGCGGGCCCGGCCATGGGCGAGCTGTTCGAAGCCTATTCGAATGTTCTACGCGTTGCCGAGGGGCGGTTCGTCCTGATGCTCGGGGGCGAGCACTCGATCTCCGCCCCTGCCATTCGAGCCCAGGCCGAGTCCGTGGCCGCATCGGGGAAGGGTCGACTCTCCGTACTTCAACTCGACGCGCACGCCGACCTGCGGGCCGACTTCGACGGAAGCCCTCACTCGCATGCGTGCGCCATGGCTCGAGTGCTCGATGACGCAGATGTGGTAGCGGTCGGTGTGCGAGGAGTCAGTCAAGAAGAGGTGTCTGTAAGCCGATCGAGTGACTCTTCGACGCTCATCTGGGCACACGAGATGGAAGGGAGCGAAGGGTGGATGGACCGCGCCCTCGCGGCTCTGGGCCCCGACGTGTACCTGACCTTCGACGTCGACTATTTCGACCCGTCACTCGTGCCTTCTACCGGAACCCCCGAACCGGGGGGAGGGCAATGGCATCCGACGCTCCGTTTCCTACGGAGAGTCTTCGAGGAGCGAAACGTCGTGGGGGCAGACGTCGTCGAACTCGCTCCGACTCCCGGGCTTCACGCTCCCGACTTTCTGGTGGCTAAGCTCGTGTACAAGCTGATATCGTATCGCTTCGCAGATCGACTGGCCGGACGGTAGAGAGGGGGACGTGCATGGGTAGGGAAATCCGGGTGCGCCTGCGGAGCTTGGCGCGCTCCCCGGGCTACACGGCGGCCTTCGTGTTGACGCTCGGACTCGGCATCGGTCTCAACACCGCCATCTTCAGTGTGATCAATGGGGTGCTCCTCGCTCCGCTTCCGTACCCGGACGCCGATCGCATCATGTACGTCCAGCAGCCGGCGCGGGCCTCCGGCGTGCAAAACATCTCGTTTTCGTTCGAAGAAGTGCAGGACTACCGGGAGCAGTCGCGCACCCTAGACCAATTCGTCGAGTACGGTGACTGGACGTTCACAGTCGTCGGCGAGGATGAGCCCCACCGTGCCGTCGGCGGGCTGGTGACCTCGAACTACTTCGAAGTCCTTGCGCTTGGCCCAGCGGTGGGCCGAGTGCTAGGTCCGCAGGATGATGGCGATGGCGCAGAGCCCGTCATGGTCCTTACCCATGACTACTGGCTTCGGGCATTTGGAGCCGATGAAGGCGTCATCGGAGAAACCGTCAGACTCTTTGCGTTCTCGTCTCCGAAGATCACTCGGATTGTGGGCGTGCTCGAACCAGGAACGCACTACACGGGGACGCGGACTCAGGACTTCTTCGTCAACTACGCGACGAACGATCACTACCTGAGTGCCACGATGCAGGACGCACGAAACCATCGGATGACGGACGTTTTTGCACGGTTACGCGATGGCCAGACCGCCGAAGCCGCCCAAGCTGAGCTGTCCTCCTTGAATGGGGCGATGCGCGAGGCTTTCCCAGACGCGTACCCTGCCCAACAAGAGATCGGGATCCGGGCCACCCTGTGGCAGGATGAGTTGACCGCAGAGGCGCGCCCGACGTTGCTCGTGCTCATGGGCACGGTGCTCCTCGTACTCCTGCTCGCCTGCGCCAACGTTGCGAATCTGACGTTGACTCGAATCGTCCGGCGCGAGAAAGAGCTCACGGTTAGAGCGGCGCTCGGGGCCGGGCATGGCCAGCTCCGGAAGGAGTTGCTGACCGAGAATCTCCTCCTCTCGCTCGCGGGGGCCGCGCTCGGGTTGGCTCTCGCGGTCGTGGGATTGGACCTCTTGGTGCAGTACGCGAACCGATTCACGGTTCGCACCGGCGAGATCGGGATCGACCTCCCCGTGCTGTCCTTCACGATCGCCGTGGCGGTGGCGGTCGCGCTCCTCCTGGCTTGGGCTCCGTCCCTTCCGGGCTTGGCGAGTCTCGGGAACGCTGCCGGTGCCGCAGGCGGAGCTCGGGGGTCGGTCGGCCTTTCCCGCAAAAATGTCCAGCGAGCGCTCGTCGTGAGCCAGCTTGCGCTGTCATTCACGCTCCTCATCGGGGCGGGTCTCATGGTGCAGAGCTTGATCAATCTGACCGAGGTCGACTCGGGGATCGATTACGAGAGCGTCGTTACGATGCAGTCACCGAATACGACCGGGATGCCACAGGCCGAAGACTTGCTCCTGATGGAGCAGGTCGTGGACGAAATCGAGGACTTTCCAGGAGTCCGGGCCGTTGCGTACGCCTCCAGGGCCCCCTTCGAGGCTGCGACGCTGACCCAGTCACGCTACCGGGTGGAAGGGATCTCCGAGGATGGCGTCGCGTCGCCGATGGGGCAGGTCAACAATGTCTCGACGGACTACTTCGACGTGGTGGGCGTTCCGATCGTGCGTGGACGGTCATTCCGGGACACCGATGATGCCGATTCGGAGCGTGTCTTGATCATCAACGAGCGGATGGCCCTCGACCTCTTCGGGACAGAGGATCCGATCAACCGCCGACTTTCTCGTCAGCAGTTCAATGGGCAGTGGGGTCCGTACTACCGGATCGTCGGTGTTGCTGCGAATACCCGTGAATACGGGTTGTCGATTTCGGGAGCCCACACCCTCTACGTGCCGGCGGCGCAGTTCGGCGCCGGCCCCGCCATCGTGGTGGCCGCGAATAGCGACGCCGGGGGGGTCGCGAGGCGGGTACGCGAGGTGGTCCAAGGGATCAACGCCGACCGCCCGGTCGACAATGTCGCCACGCTTACCGAGCTACGGCGGGAGGACATCGCGGCCGACCGGCTCAACGCTGCTCTCTTCTCGACCTTTGCCTTGCTGGCTTTGGTCATCGCCGCGATCGGTGTACTCGGGGTGTTGGCCTTCGCCGTGAGTCAGCGCACGCGGGAGTTCGGAGTCCGGATGGCGCTGGGCGCCGAGCGCCGCACCGTCCTGCTGATGGTGTTGAAGGAAGGCGCCTTCCTCGCGGCCGGGGCGATGGTGGTGGGCGTCTTGGCGTCGACTTCCCTGTCTGGATTCTTGGTCGAGTTGTTGTTCGAGGTGAGCGCCACAGACCTGCGGACCTATCTCACCGTTGCAGCGATTTTGGCCACTGTGGCGGTCGTGGCCTCGTACTTGCCTGCTCGGAAGGCAACCACGGTCGACCCGATGGAGGCGCTGAGGTCGGAGTAGTCCGTCGGCGGTTGTTCTTGCCCCGTAGGGCGTACTGACTCGACCTTGAGCTGAGCCCATGACCGACCTCGACCCCGCGCCCCGTCCGCTTCATTTCCGCTCGTCGGCCGGGGTCGATATCGAGCGGCGCTTCCCGTGGCTCGAAGTGGCTCGGGCGACCGGCGCCGAGACGATCTCCGGGAATGAAGTGACACTTCACTTCGACGGTCCCTCGACCTTTGGTTCGTGGATCGACTCCATCGACGCCGCGAAGAGATTCGTGTACTTCGAGAACTATCTCGTGCGTAACGATGAGGTTGGCCGAGAGTTTCGTGAGGCTCTCGTCCGCAAGGCACGGGAGGGCGTCGCGGTGCACGTCGTCTATGACTGGTTCGGTTGTTGGGCGACTCCCCCCGGATTCTGGAAGCCGCTCCGCAAGGCCGGCGCGCACGTGGTCGCCTTCAACTCTCCTCGATACGCCCTCAGGAACCCGTTCGGGGCGCTCCAACGGGATCACAGGAAGCTCGTGGTTGTGGACGGTGAGGTAGCGCACCTTGGCGGTCTATGTGTCGGCCGAGAGTGGGCCGGAACACGGAAGGTGGCGCCGTGGCGTGACACGGGCGTCGAGTTGAGGGGCCCTGCTGCTTTGGCCGCGGCGCGGGCGTTCGAGGCGTTCTGGAATCGGATCGCCGAGCCGATCTACCTTGCAGCCACCATGCACGAGCCGGTCGAGGCCGGGGGGGTGCCGACTTGGTTGATCGAGGGCGAGCCGGGACGAGCCCGGGTGTATCGCACCCTCCATCTCACGGCCAGCCGTGCCCGTCGAACGATCTGGATCACGGACGCGTACTTCGTAGCTCCTAAGCCGCTCGCGGAGGCGTTGGCCGCCGCGGCTCAGCAGGGTGTCGATGTCCGGATTCTCGTACCCGCTCACAACAACTGGCCGATCGTTGGATCCATGTCGCGGGGAGGGTACCGCTACCTGTTGGAGCGAGGGGTTCGCATCTTCGAGTGGCAAGGCCCGATGATTCATGCGAAGACCGCCGTTGTGGACGGCGTCTGGTCCCGGATCGGGTCGAGCAATCTCAACGCCGCGAGCCTCCTCGGGAACTGGGAGCTCGACATCGGCGTTCTCGATGAGGGCTTCGGAAGTCAGATGGAGGGCCTGTTCCTGGCGGACTTGGCATCGTCCGTCGAGATCGTTTTGCCGAGCGGACCGGTAATCGGAGGAAAGGTGGTCTCGACCGCAGTAGGGATGTCCACAGAACCGTTGGACCCGCAGGGTCCTCTCGGAGAACGACTCACGGAGCGCATGAGAGCGCTGGGAAGTGACCCGGGTCGGCTCACCCTTGCTTCGGTCGTCCGAGCGGGAGAAGCGCTCGGAGAAGCGTTGTCCGGGAATCGCACGTTGGGTCGGGAGGATCGCACGGTCCTCGGCGCGCTCTCGCTATCGCTACTGGCGATTGCGACGATTGCCGCGATCTTTCCGGCGGCAGTCGGCTTCGTCATCGCAGCGCTCGCAACCTGGGTCGGGGTGACGACCGGTATCCGAGCTTGGGCTCAGTCTAGGCGGGCGCGGGAAGAGGAGCGAGCGGCGGAAATGGCAGATGCGGCGGCCAGGGAAGAGATCGAGGCACTGAGGGCATTGGAAGGGGATCGTTCGCGTGACTGACGTAGACATCGGAATCTTGATCGCCTTTTCGGCCGGCATCTTCTCCTTTCTATCTCCGTGTGTGCTCCCTCTGGTGCCCAGCTACCTGACATTCGTCACGGGAATGAGTCTGGAGGACCTCCAAGAAGGCGTGAACCGACGTACGACGCTGATTCACTCCCTCCTGTTCGTGCTCGGCTTCAGCTCGATCTTCATCCTGCTGGGAGCGTCGGCGTCGTTCCTTGGCACCTTCTTCCAGTACAATCGGGTGCTGATCGAGAGGGTCGGCGGCGTGGTGATCATCTTGCTCGGCCTACATCTCGCGGGAGTGTTCCGTTTCACGCCGCTGCTCCGTGAGCGGCGAGTCCATTTGAACGACAAGCCTGCGGGATATCTCGGGACTCTGGGCGTGGGTGTGGCATTCGGGGCCGGGTGGACTCCGTGCATCGGGCCGGTGCTCGGCGCGATCCTCACGTACGGCATGACCCAAGACACGATGTGGGCCGGGGTCGGACTACTCACGGTGTACTCGTTGGGCCTGGCCATCCCGTTCCTGATTTCGGCGCTGGCGCTCGACTGGTTCCTTCAGACCTTCCAGCGGTTCCGGAGGTGGATCCCCGTGGTCGAACGCGGCTCAGGGATACTCCTCATCGTGTTGGGTGTCCTGCTTCTTACCGGGCGATTCACGATTCTCGCCTCTTGGCTGAACACCTTTACGCCGGCTTGGCTCCTAGAGCGGATCTAGATACGGGGTTACCCGACGGAAGTGGCGATCGAGTCTTCCAAGAGTTGACGGCGTAACAGTCTCGCGTACGTCCCATCCTGCGAAATCAGCTCATCGTGGCTGCCGCGTTGTACGATCCGACCCTCATCGAGCACCACGATCTCGTCCGCGTGCATCACTGCACTCGCCCTGTGCGAAATGATGATCGAGGTGCGCGATCTGGCGACCTCACGAAGGTCGGAGAGGATCGCTGCTTCGGTGTGCGTGTCGACGGCGCTTAGGGCGTCATCGAGGATCAGGATCATCGGATCGCGTGCGAGCGCGCGCGCCAGTGTGGCCCGCTGCTTCTGGCCGCCAGAGAGATTGATCCCACGCTCTCCGAGGAGGGTGTCGTAGCCTGCCGGAAAGTCGACGATCTGATCGTGGATTTGAGCCACTTCGGCGCGCGTTGGACGACTTTCTCCACGGAGGGCCCCTCATCGAGCCCGAGTGCGATATTGCCCTGGATCGTGTCGGAGAAGAGGAATGGCTCCTGCGGGATCATCCCGATCCGAGACCTCAGCGCTCCGGGGTCGACCTCCGACACCGGCGTCCCGTCGAGAAGGATGGATCCCTCGGAAGGGTCGTAGAGCCGAGCGATGAGGGCGATCAGTGTCGTCTTCCCAGACCCCGTCGGCCCTACGATTGCGGTCGTCTTGCCTCCCTCGATCCGGAAAGAGACGTCGTGAAGAACGGGTCGATCGGAGCCCGGATACGAGAACGAAACCGATTGAAAGTCGATGGTGCCCGGTCCGGTACTGACCGGCTTCGGAGCGGCCGGGACTCGGATGTCGGCTTCTCTCTTCAAGATCCGATTGAGCCGACCCATGGAAGCGGCACCTCGCTGGTACAAGTTGACGACCCATCCCAGGGCGATCATCGGCCAGATCAAGAGGGTGAGATAAAAGGTGAACGCCACGAAGTCGCCGACCGACATGCGTTCACCGATGACTTCAATCGCCCCCAGACCGGTGACCAAGACGACGGCCAGGCCGGCGATCAGCATCAGGAGCGGGTGGAAGGCGCCCGCGGTCATGACCAGACGCATGTTCCTTCGCCGATAGTCGTCGTTGAATGCGTCGAACTGACGCTTCTGCTCATCCTCCTGCGTGTACGCCCGGATGAGCCTCACTCCCGCGAGGTTTTCCTGTACGAAGGTGGAGAGGCTCGAGAACTGCTCTTGAATCTCCTCGAAGCGACGGTGGATGATCTTCCCGAAGAAGAGCACGATCGGGGGCAGCACGACCATCGGGACTAGCGCGAAAGCAGTCAGCTTGGGGCTGATGACGAGCATCAGCGTGAGCGCGAATGCGAAGCCTGCGGCGGTGTTCACCGAATACATGATCGCAGGGCCCGCGGCCATCCGGACGGCGAGCGTGTCGTTGGTAGCACGGCTCATGAGGTCGCCCGTCCGCGTCTCGCTGTAGAAGCGGGCATCCATGCGCAAGAGATGCACGAAGAAGGCGTCTCGAAGATCGGCCTCGATCCGCCTACTGATCCCGTTCAAGTAGAAGCGCATGGCGAAGCGGAAGGCACCGCCTATCAGAGCCGAACCCACGATGAGTGCCGCGTACCATGCCACCGATCGCCCACTACCAGTTGGCTCCGTCATTCCGTCGATCGCCAACTTCATGAACCACGGTCCGGCTGTCTGGAAGGCGTTCGCGAATATGACGCAGACGATCCCTATCGCGAGTCCGGAGCGATAGGGGCGAAAGTACGGGAGAATCGATCGGAGTTCGCCCATCTCCTCAGTAGCCGATCGCTCTACCACCCCTACGGGGGTCAGACCACGCCGTAAGCGTGCCATCGGGGAGCACGACAATCGCCTGCGCGTCCCCTGAGACGTCGCCCCGTTCTACCATCGTGTGCCCCATAGCTTCGAGCGTAGCGACGACTTCCGGCGACAAACCACCCGGTTCGTAGAAAATCTGATCAGGTAAGTGTTGGTGGTGCACCCGGGGGGCGTTGATCGCCTCCACGACGTTCATCCCGTAGTCGAGGACGTTGGAGATGGTCTGGAACACCGTGGTGATGATCGTCGAGCCGCCCGGGGTCCCAGTGACCATTCGAAGATCTCCGTCTGCATCGACGACGATCGAAGGTGTCATCGCCGATAGCATCCGTTTGCCAGGAGCGACCGCGTTGTTCTCGCCCTGTACCAAGCCGAACTGGTTCGGGGTGCCGGGCTTTGCCGCGAAGTCATCCATCTCGTTGTTCAGGACAAAACCCGCTCCGGCTACCGTGACCTTGGAGCCGTACCACGAATTGATGGTCGTGGTCACCGAGACCGCATTACCCATCGGATCGACGATGGAATAGTGGGTCGTATTCTCGCCCTCGGGTGGGGCCTCTTCCATGCCGGGCCCGACCTCCGACGACGGAGTGGCCTTCGAGAGGTCGATATCCGCAGATCGAGTCGTGGCGTACTCGGGAGAGGTCATCCGGTCGAGCGGCATTTCGACGAAGTCCGGATCCGCCAAATAGTGATTTCTGTCTGCGTACGCGCGTCTCCACGCCTCCGCATACAGATGCACCATTTCGGGACCGTGCCATTGCATCGCCCCTAGGTCGTACCCGTCCAGGATGTTCGCCATCTCGGCCATGGTGGCGCCCCCAGACGAGGAAGGGGGCATCGAGATCACGGTGTGGTCGCGGTACGTGAACGAGATCGGGTCCCGCCAGGCCGCCCGGTAGGCACGTAGGTCTTCGTGGGTGATGATTCCCCCACCTCGTTCCATCTCCGCGACCAAGAGGTTCGCAGTTTCGCCGGCATAGAAACCATCCGGACCCTCGTCCCGGATTCGACGGAGCGTCGCTGCGAGGTCGGGCTGTCGAAGCGTATCACCCACGACCGGAGGCTGCCCGTCCCTCGGAAGGAATTGGGCGGCGGACGCCGGGAAGGCAGAAAGGGCCTCGACCATCGAAGGGCTCAGCGATCCTAGAAAGCGCTCTCTCACCGCGAATCCATCCGCAAGTCGCACGGAAGGCTCGATGAGATCGGCCCACTCCATCGAGCCGAACCGCGCGTGGGCGTCCCACATCCCCGCCACGGTGCCGGGCACGCCGACAGCGAGGTGTCCGACGACGGACTTGTCCGTGAGGTTGCCCTCCTCATCGAGGTACATGTCCCTCGTCGCGGCCAGGGGCGCCTTCTCACGATAGTCGATTGCCACTGACTCTCCGTCCGCGGTTCTCAGTACCATGAAACCACCTCCGCCAATGTTCCCGGCTTCGGGGTTCACCACCGCGAGGGCGAATTGGACCGCGACGGCAGCGTCCACGGCGTTTCCGCCCGCTCGCATGATGTCGACCCCTACCTGACTCGCGTATTCGTCCGTCGTCACGACCATTCCCTGAGTCGCTGTGACCGGAGAAGGCGTATCGGAGAACCGCCAGGAAGTGGATTGTCCGGACTCCGCGACCTCTGCCGTCGGGCTGCAAGCCAGCCCGACGACGGTGACTGCGAGAAGCGCGAGTCTCCGCACTGGAAGCAGGAAGGCGGCGGAGACGGGTGTGCGAAGGTGTGCGCTGAAGTCGTCGGGCATAGGTAGATATCGAGGGAGGGCGCGTTGCCGACGTCTCGGCTTCGCTTAGCTTCGGGCTCGCTGAAGATCAGCAGCCTCTCCTCACGTCACAAGCTGCCCATGCGAGATCGGCGCCTCACCGAACAGCGGAACCCGGCTTCTGCGGCGATCGACACGATGGAACCCCTCGAGATCGTCGACCTCATCAATGCCGAAGACCGTCGCGTCGCTGAGGCCGTGGGTCGGGAACGCGAGTCGATTGCCCAAGCCATCGGCTTCGCCGAGTCGTCCTTCCGGTCCGGGGGGCGTCTCGTATACGTCGGCGCCGGTACCTCAGGTCGGCTCGGGGTGTTGGATGCCGCCGAGATGCCCCCGACCTATGGGACCGATCCCGCGATGGTCGTCGGCGTGATCGCTGGCGGTTACGAGGCGTTGGTGCGAGCCCAGGAGGGGGCAGAGGATCATCCCGACGATGGTGCTGCCGCGATGAGTGAGATCGGGGTGGGCCCCCGCGACTTCGTCGTGGGCATCGCGACCTCCGGGACCACGCCGTACGTGCATGGGGCACTTGAGCGGGCCCGCGAGCTCGGCGCGAAGACTGGGTTCCTCCTCTGTACCTGGCCCCCGGACGGATTGGCGGCGAAGGTCGACGTCGTCATAGCACCCCTCGTGGGACCCGAGGTCGTGACGGGATCGACCCGGATGAAGGCGGGCACCGCGACCAAGCTGGTACTCAACACGATCACCACCGGGGCGATGGTTAGGCTCGGGAAGGTTTACGGGAACCTGATGGTCGATCTGCAGGTCACATGCGAGAAGCTCCGCGACCGAGGAGAGAGGATCGTCCAGGAAATGCTTGCCACAGACCCCGGCGAGGCCGCCCACCTTCTGTCGGCGGCCGACGGGCATGTAAAGACGGCGCTTGTGATGGGGGCTCTCGGTATCGACGCCGCCGAGGCACGCCGTCGGTTGGACGCCGAAGGCGGATCGATCACCCGAGTCGTAGGGAAATTGGACTCGTGATCCCGGAGAGGGTGAGGCGGTGGCTACCACTCGTTGCCGCAGCGATCAGCGCGGTCGTGGTGTGGGTCGCTTACAATCCGGTTCCGCACTCGGGTGGTGACAACTCGGGGTACGTGTCGCTCGCGTGGAGCCTCCTCTCCGGGGCGGGATACACGGAGCTGTTCGACCCGGCACGGCTCCCCCATACGAAGTACCCTCCCGTCTATGCGACTCTGCTCGCGGGGTTCATGGCGGTCGGAGCGAGTAGCTGGGGAGCTCTGAAGCTTTCTGCGGCCGTGCCTACCGTGGTAGCGGTTTTGGTGACGGGGCTATGGGCGTCTACGCGACTGGGGGCGCTCGGTGGATTCGCCGTGGCCGTGCTCGTCGCGCTCTCGTCGGGTGTGGTGTACTACAGTCAGTGGATTCTTTCCGACCCCCTCTTCCTGGCCCTCACGATGAGCGCGCTTTGGGCGTGCGCGCGGGCCGATGTGACGGCGCAAAGCGAAGGTGGCGAGGCGGCTACGCCGGACCGGCTCGATCGGCGGTGGCTCTCTTTGGGCGTCATCTGTACCGGACTTGCCTTCTTCACTCGCTCGGCCGGACTTCCTCTCGTGATCTCGCTCTTAGGGTGGCTTGTGCTCCGCAGGGCTTGGAGAGAAGCAGGGGTAGCGGCGGCTGTTCTCGGGGCGCCCATGATCTGGTGGTCCGTGCGGGGGAGCGGAGAAGGGGTCGCGCAGTACGGTACGGAGTTCTGGATGGTCGATCCGTACGACCCCGCGCAGGGCACCATCGGGCTCCTTGGTCTCTTCCCCCGGATTCTCGAGAACCTCGAGGGGTACGCACTGGGCCACATTCCCGCCGGAATCGTGGGTGCGGAGACGCCGGCGTTGGCGTTGGTGGGTGTCACGTTGTGCGGAGCCGCACTAGCCGGGTGGCTGATCTCACTCCGGAGTGACCGAGGTGTGGCCGAACTCTTCTTTCCGCTGTACACAGGGCTGGTCGTGTTGTGGCCGACCGTTTGGGGTGGAGATCGATTCGCGCTCCCTCTCTTCCCGCTCCTCCTCCTCTATGGCGCGGTCGTGTTGCGGACTGTGAGTCGTCGGATGCCGCCGGTGCCGGCTCAGCTACTTGCCGCCGGTGTGGTTCTCATGATCCTCGTACCGGCAGTGGGGCAGCGGCTGCGAGAAAGCGCACAGGGGGCGCAGTGTCGGGCGGTGGCGGAGAGCCGCGGCGTCTGGTCGTGCTACGGACCTCGAATCGAAGCGTTCATGAGCGCCGCGGCGTGGGCCAAGACCGGGCTGCCAGAGGGCTCTGTGGTCCTCTCCCGGAAGCCACGGCACTTCTTCGTATACAGCGGACTACCTAGCAGGGCCTTTCCCTTCATCCCAGAACCGGCCGCCCAACTGGAGCTCGCCGATGAAGTGGGGGCACGGTACGTCCTTCTGGACCAGTGGGACGGGTTGGCGGCCCGCAACGTCGGCGGAGCCGTCCGCGCGATGCCGGGCGCTTTCTGCTACATCCGGGCCTTCGGGGAGGTGCAGCAGGGTGGGGCACAGCTACTTGGGATCCTTCCGCCCGCCGCGCGTGCTTCACCAGCTCCGCAGGAGGACGGAAGTGGAGCGCTCAGGAGTTGTCCGCCCGACTACGTCACGACCGTCGGAGGTGCCGAGCGCTATTCTTCGTCCGGCAAGATACCACTCTTGAAACCCAGCTCGTAGATCATGGCGAGAGCGATGCCGAAGGCCAGATGCTCGAGGTAGGAGCGGTCGCGGGGGAGCGCCTCTGCGAGAGCATCTCCGACCACCGGGAGCCCGGCTTGTGGGGCGTGATGGCCGAGCACTCCGCCGAGGCCCCCGACGGGATCGGCAGCGTACTCCGCCGAGCCGAATGTCGCGCCCTTCAAGAGGGCTGGCCCCGGCACTCGTGGCTCCACCACGCCTCCGTACAGGAGTCCTTGGGCGACACCGTGCAGCACGTCGTCCACGACATCGCCGTCGACCTCGGTAAATGCCTCGTCGCCGGTCAGGATCGGCCGCAGCAGCTCTACGACCACTGCGGCGCACGCCCCCGCCGCGCCGGCCCCCACGAGGCGGAGGAGCCCAGGGGGGCGGCGTCCACTCCAAAGCGCGATCCCCCGGTCGACCGCGACGCCGATGCCCGTTGCGATGAGCTCGTCCACAGATGGAATCGCAATGGGACCACCGCCTTTGCGTTCAACCTGGCGCTGATTGAGCCCGGCCACGCGCCGACTTGGGGCGCGGGGATGTCGGGCACGTTCGATGGCATGCCCCAGCCGGTACCAAACGCTGTCTTCGGAGGTCATTCGTGACGGGTTCGAGTTCGGGAAGTGGAAGATGTTCGACGACACGGCGGGTGATCAACCCGGCGCGCCTGTCTCGAGTTGCGCTTGCGGCTCTGGCGCTGGGGGCCGGGGCTCCCCTCCCCGTGGTCGCGCAGGTCCCGAACGAAGAGTGGCGCACGCTCGAGACCCCTCACTTCCGGGTCACCTTCCCGGAGGATCTCGAGATGTTGGGACGACGGGCGGCGGATCGAGCCGAGTGGGCGTGGAGTGAACTTTCGGAGCACTTCATCGACCCACCCGATGATCGAATCGACTTGCTTCTCACAGATCACTCCGATCTGTCGAACGGGTACGCGACGGTGACCCCGTCGAACCGGATCGTGATCTTTGCTCGCCCACCGGCTGACCAGCTGTCTATCGGCTATGCGGACGAATGGCTCGAGCTCGTGATCACGCACGAGTTAGCCCACATTGTGCATCTCGATCACGTCGACAACCCGGTAGGGCGGCTCGGGCGAGCGCTCTTCGGAAGAGTCGCGTTGGAGTGGCCCTTCTTCCCGGGCCTCGCTACACCTCGATGGGTGATCGAAGGCTTGGCAACGTGGTACGAGTCCAGGTTGACGAGTGCGGGACGGGTGCGCGGTACGTTCCACGAGATGATCTTGCGTACGGCGGCTCTCGAGGGACGTTTCGAGAGCATCGGTCAGGCGGGCGGTGAATCTCCGCTCTGGCCGGGCGGAAATCGTGCGTACGCCTACGGATCGCTCTTCTTCGATTGGCTCCTGGACCGTCACGGCGAGGAGATGATGGCCGAGTTCGTGCGAGCCGTGGGCAGCCAGTGGATTCCGTATCGGATCGACTCGGCGGCGCGCGGCTCGTTCGGCGTCTCGCTGACTGATGAATGGCAGCTGTGGCGTGCGGAGTACGAGACGAACGCGGCGCGCCTCGATGAGGAGCTTCAGGCGCTAGGCCCTGTGAACAATCCCGAGCGACTTACCCGCGGTGCGCGTTGGGGGTTGCGTCCCGTCCCGTCGCCCGACGGTCGCTTCGTCGCCTTCCTGAGGTCGGACGGAACCTCCGACATTCAACTTCGTCTCCTGGATCTCGAAACGCTGGATAGTCGCCCGATCGGGCGCACGAACAACGTCGTAACCTTCGATTGGCTCTCCGACGGCCAGTTGCTCGTCAGCCAGATCGACTTGGACGGACCGTACCAATCATTCTCCGACCTGTATCGGTTTTCACTCGATGGTCGGCAGGAGCGGGTGACGCATGGGGAGCGCCTCACGCAGCCGTCCGTCCATCCCGACGGAGAGCGAGCGGTCGCGGTGCAGGAAGGGGGCGGGAGCAACGCACTGGTGGTGGTCGATTTGGGCGATGGAACGGTATCGCCCCTCGTTTCTTCCGACCCCGATGTGCACTGGTCGATGCCGACGTGGTCGCCGAACGGGCGTTGGATTGCAGTGGCCCGGTGGGAAGTCGATGCTCTCCACGACATCGTGATACTGGACGGCGTGAGCGGAGCCGAGGTGTCGCGAGTGACTCGCGATCGAGCGAGCGACATGGCGCCGACGTGGTCCGCGGACGGTGGGTGGCTCCTTTGGTCATCGGACCGGACCGGCATTCTCAACATCTTTGGCGCCCGGGTATCGCCTGCCTCGGGCACGGCTTCGGCACCGGTACGCCTCAGCAATGTACGTACCGGCGCCGCGTTCCCCGGCGTCGACCCGGCCGGCGAATGGCTCTACTTCTCCGGGTATCATGTCGACGGGTGGGATGTCGAGCGGATCCCGTTCGATCCCGAAGCCGGCGTGTCCGCGGCTCCCGCCCTGGCGCGCTTCGCCCAGGAGCGCCTCCCGCCCGAGCGGGGCGCGTCTGAAGCCACAGTCTCCGACTACTCGCCTTGGCCTACTCTGGGCCCTACGTATTGGGAAGTGTCCCTTTCTGAGCCCGTCGAAGTGCCGACGGTCGATCAAGACCCGGTCCTCCTGCGCGGTCGTGAGGTCCTCGGGGCGGGAATCGGACTCGAGACCGGTGGGCGGGATCTCGTGAGCCGACACGCGTGGTCCGTGGTCGGACGGGTCACGACGTCGAACCCGAAGTTCGTAGGTGGAGCCAGCTATTCGTGGGCGGGACTCGGTAACCCGATCTTGTCGATCTCAGGGAGTCAGGACTACGACGCGATCGGTCAACTTCTGACCGATCCCGAGCTCGACACACTCATCGTACTGGAGCGGGAGCGGACCATCCGGGGGACGAGCACGATCCTCGCCCCCTCGTGGCGACGCAACCTCTCGCTCACGTTGTCCGGTGGTGTCGTCTGGCAGGCGAGAACGCTTCTCGATGAGCGCCTGGATGTATCGTCGATGCACGCGCTCCAACGGCCGGAAGCCAAACTGCTCGAGGGGCAAGCCTCGATACAGTGGAACTCGGCGCGGAGTCACTCCTTCCAGTTGGGACTCGCTCGTGGCTTCGCCGTCTTCCTCACAGCTCGCACCCGGCGAGAGGTCTCGCTCCCTGATTCTCTCGTGGCGAACCCGCAAGTCGACCGGTCGTTCGATGAAGGGCGTGTTCAGGTGAGGGGGGGACTGCCGCTCTGGAAGTGGGGACATGCGCGACACACCTTGGCGGTGCGCTGGAGCGGAGGGACCGCGAGGGGCGCGGGAGCCGGAGCGTTTCATTATCGGGTCGGCGGGGCGTCCGGAAGCGCGGAGCAACTTACCGGCCTGGAGGTGTTCGGCGGGAACTTCATCTTCTTCCCAGCGCGTGGGTACGCCCGGGGGAGTCGTTTCGGAAGGCATGCATGGAGTGCCTCGGCCGAATATCGATTCCCGATCCGCCTCCTGAATTGGGGGTTCCGAGCTTGGCCGATCCATGTGGATCGAGTGGTCGGGTCCGCCTTCTTCGATACCGGGAACGCGTGGGGGCCGGACGTCACCGTGGGTGGCTTCGACAACCGTCGTCGCTCCGCGCTCGCCTCGATTGGTGGAGAGGTGACGGTCCAGATCTTGTCGTTCTTCGACCGCGAGGCGCGCGTGCGGGGCGGGGTCGGCTTCCCGCTCATCGAGGGAAACGGGGCTCAGTTCTGGGTGAGGGCCGGTCTGTCTTTCTAGGGGTTGCCGCCACTGCGGCTGACACCGAATATATACCGAAGATCCAGTAGATTCGGAGCAATCGAGATCCATCTCTCGGACTTCGATCCTATCTGCCTTGACCCCAAGATATAGGGCCTCTAGTATGCCTTGACCCAAGATCTGGTGGGGTCAAAGCAGTTTTCCACAGCTGGTTGACCGGCGGGAGGGCACTCCCGCCGTTTTTCAACTCTATATCCCAACACTTTTCCCCAAACTGTTCACACGGAGTTCCGGCGAAGATGACCCTCGTCCACCAGCCCCGCCCCAAGAGAGAATCCGTCATCTTCGACGATGTGTTGCCCCCTGACTTGCCGGCAGCGGAGCTGACCGAGAACGCACGCATCGTGCTGGGGAAGCGGTATCTGAAAAAGGACGCGGAAGGTGAGCCGACCGAGGCGCCTGAAGTCATGTTCTGGAGGGTCGCTCGGACGATCGCCGACGTCGATTCGGACTACGGCGCGTCGGATTCCGCGGTAGACGAGGTCGCGCGACAGTTTTACGAGCTCATGATCAGCGGGACGTTCGAACCGAACTCGCCGACGCTCATGAACGCGGGACGTCCTCTCGGCCAACTTTCAGCGTGCTTCGTGCTGCCGGTCGACGACGCGCTGTCCAACGGCAAGAGCGGCATTTACGACACCTTAAAGGCGATGGCCCTCGTGCATCAGTCCGGGGGTGGAACCGGCTTCTCGTTTTCGAGACTCCGCTCCGAGGGCGAGACCGTGCGCTCGACGATGGGTGTCGCATCGGGCCCCGTATCCTTCATGAAGCTGTACGACGCGAGTACGGATGTCGTGAAGCAGGGGGGGACTCGGCGTGGCGCGAACATGGGAATCCTTCGCGTCGACCATCCAGACATTCGGCGGTTCATCAAGTGTAAGAACGACACCACGCAGATCACGAACTTCAACATCTCCGTGGCGATCACAGATGCGTTCATGGATGCGGTCGCGGCCGGCACGTCATACGACCTGGTGAACCCCAAGAACGGGGAGATCGTGGGACAGGAGAATGCCCAGGAGATCTTCGACATGATCATCCATGGGGCTTGGCTCACGGGCGAACCGGGCACCTTCTTCATCGACCGAGCCAACGAGTTCAACCCAGTGCCGCAGCTGGGAAGCTACGAAGCGACGAATCCGTGTGGAGAGCAGCCGCTTCTCCCGTATGACGTCTGCAATCTGGGGAGCATCAACCTCGGGAAGTTCGTCAAGGAAGACGCGGCCGGATCGATGGACGAACGGATCGATTGGGACGCGTTGCGCAGGGTTGTGCACCTTTCGACGCACTTCCTCGACAATGTGATCGACGCCAACGTCTACCCGCTGCAGGAAATCCATGACTTGGCACAGAACATCCGTCGGGTGGGGCTGGGCGTGATGGGGTGGGCCGACATGCTGGTCCGATTGGGTGTGCCGTATGATTCTCCGGAAGGTGTGGCCCTCGGCGCCAAGGTGATGGGATTCCTCAACGAGGAGTCTCGGAGTGCCTCCGAGCGACTAGCGGAGACCCGTGGCGTCTTCCCGGCTTGGAAAGGGTCGATCTGGGGCCCCGATGCGGCGGCCGCGCGGAGTGCCGACGGTAACCGTATCCGTCCTGAGCGAGCGCTTCGTAACTGCAACCTCACGACGGTGGCGCCCACCGGGACGATCTCGATCTTCGCGGGGTGCTCGGGCGGTATCGAGCCGCTCTTCGCTGTCGCGTTCATGCGAAATCAAGCCGGGAGCCTAATGCCCGACGTCAATCCCGACTTCGTACGTGTCGCGAAGGCTGGCGGTTGGTATTCCGAAGACTTGATGGAGCGGATCGCGCAGGAGGGGCATATCCACTTCGACGAGGTCCCGGAGGAGGTCCAGCAGGTGTTCCGGACCGCGCACGACATCACGCCGGAGTGGCATGTCCGGATGCAGGCGGCATTCCAAGAGCACACGGACTCCGCGATCTCCAAGACGACGAACTTCCCGCGGGAAGCCACCGAGGAGGATGTGCGTCAGATCTACGAGCTCGCGTTCAGCCTCGGCTGTAAGGGTGTGACGGTGTATCGTGACGGATCTCGTGAGGGTCAGGTCCTCTCGACAGGAGCGACGACCCAGACGGAGTCTGGAGAGTCGACGGAGGTCACGGATCTCCAGCACCAGCTGGCCGACGCTCGGGAGGAGGCGCACAACCTCCGCTTCGAGGTAGAGCGGCTGAAGGCCGAGGTCACAGACCTGGATCAGACGGCGGGTGCGTCGCGCCACAAGCGGCAACGTCCGGCTGCTCTGCGCGGCTACACGATGAAGATGATGTCCCCGCTCGGCGATCTATACGTCACGATCAACGAAGACGTGAATGGCCGACCGTTCGAGGTGTTTTGCACCCTGGGCAAAGCTGGCGGCGCAGCTATGGCGGACGCGGAAGCGATTGGCCGACTCATGTCATTGGCCCTGCGCTCGGGGATCTCGATCAATCAGGTCAAGGAACAGCTCCGCGGTATCTCGTGCGATCGGGCTGTCGGGTTGGGACCGAACAAGGTTCTCTCGGTTCCGGATGCTGTGGGTCAGGCGATCGAGCGGTACATCGAAGAGAAAGAGGGGGTTCAAGAGGCCCTCCCACTATCTGTGTCGGCAACCCAGGGTGCCGTTCGGACCCAAGCGGTTGCGGAGACTTCCGGCGGAGATCTCTTCGATATGGGAACGTGCCCCGACTGTGGAACCGGCCACCTCGCCTTCGAGGAAGGGTGCAAGAAGTGCCACATCTGCGGCTACTCGGAGTGTGGGTAGGCTCGGTCGGTACACAAAACGAGTAATCGGGTGTAACACGGGGGCGGTCGCCTGGAGCGGCCGCCCTCGTCTCGTCTAGACCTGACCGCATGCCGATCCTCGCAGTCGTTGCCCTTCTCCTGCTACCCGGTGGAGTAGTAAGCCAGGACTCGTCACCGTCGTCCGTGGACCTCGACGACATCTTGAGTCACGACCCGACTCGCCGGATCGAGATCTCCGACTCGTTGTATCGCGCGGGCGAGCCCGCCGCTGCGCTTGAGTGGGTACGGGCCGCAGCAGACGGCGACTCGGCGGACTATGGGGCTCTATGGCGAGCTGCGCGGGCTTCGGTAGTCGTTGGCCTCAACGTGGAGGGGACCCGGGCGCAGAACCATTGGCTGGACCCGGCAATCGGGTGGGGATGGAGGGCCGTCCAGGCCGAGCCCGAGGGCATCGACGGTCTGTATTGGCGCGGGGTCGCAGCAGGGCGCCGGGCGATGAATGCCGCTCCATCGTACGCCGTCGATCTCGCTCAGCTGGTCTACGACGACGCCCATTCGATTCTCGCTCTGCTCCCGGATCACGGGGGCGCGCACAACATGCTCGGGAAGCTGAACTACGAAATCATGACTTTGTCGCGCATCAAGCGGGCTGTGGCTCGGACGTTCATGGGCAACTCCGCCCTGGATGACACGACTTGGGGGAATGCCGAGTACCACTTGGCGAAAGCCGTCCTCTCGGAGCCAGATGTCGTCCTGTTCAACTTCGACCTGGCCCAGCTGCATGCTCGGCGCGGGCGCCGAGACGTAGCGATCGAAGTCTTCCAGACCCTCCTCCGGCTTCCCGCGACCGAACCGATCGATTCGCGGCTGCACGACCAAGCTCGCGAGATGCTACACGAGTGGGGAGTGTCTACAGGCGCCGGCCCCACGGACCGGTAATCGCCAGGGTCCATCCGTCGACTTGCATGTTGACGAAGAACGTCGACCCATCGGGAGAGAAGCACGCTCCTGCGAACTCGCCTGCGCCGTTGAGATTGTGCGCGAACGGATAGATCTCACCACTCGGGGTGATCCCCAGGAGGTAGTCGTCCCCAGTGCCGTCTTCGCACACGATGAGGTCACCCCACGGGGAGACACACAGGTTGTCTCCATTCTCGAGGATCGTGCCGTCATTCGGCTCCACAAAGAGTTCGAGCGTTCCGGGTACCTCCGACTCTGACGACCCTCCCTCGTCGCTCGAGGGTCGATAGCGCCAGATCTGTCCTTTCCGCGCCTCCCCACCGTTCGTGCACGCGATGTACACCTCGGCCTCTCCGTCACGCTCTCCGTAGAAGATCCCTTCCCCTCGAGCGAAGCGCGCGGCACCGGCCTCGAACCCCCGGTAGCGGAGGTCGTCGTCGGGGGACTCGACGTCGTCCATGTCGATCCACTCCACTTGCATCGTGGCCCCCACCTCTACGTCCCGGCCCCCGAAATTCCGGAGGTCGTGACTCGGGGCGTCCTTGATCGCGAGCGCCTGAAGGCGACCTCCCTGCGCCAACGCCCCAGGCACGTTAGGGATGAATCGGTAAAGGAGGCCATCGGAGAGGTCCTCGGTTTGATACACGATGCCGGTACCGGGGTGCACCGCGACGGCCTCGTGTACGAACCTCCCCATCTCTCGCAGCGGCTCGGCTCGAACGGGCGTCGTGGCATGGGCAGGGACCTCGAAGTTGTACCCGTGGTCGAGCGCGTACCTGTTCCCGCCACGCTCGACCGTCTCCTCGCAGCTGATCCACGTCCCCCACGGTGTGGGACCACCCGCACAGTTGACTACGGTGCCAGCGAGGCTGAGGTGGTGCGAGACGAGTGCTTGTCTATTCGTGTCGTAGACCACCGTTGTGGTTCCACCGAGAGCAGGTCCGCCCCACGTCCCGCGGTCATAGACCTGACTGTCGTCCAGCCTGGACAAAAGCTCGAAGTCGCGCCCGAACGCGCCATCCTCGGGAGGAGCGTCGAGGGTGAGCTCATGGTTCCGGACGAGAATCGTCGTACCGTTCGCGCCAGGGAAGGCGGCCATCCCGTCGTGACGGGTCGGCACGAAGAAGCCGTCGGACATCCGCTCGCCACGTCGAGAGATGATTCGGTAGCTGAAACCGTTGGGGAGGGCGATGATTCCGTCTGGATCGTCGACGAGTGCTCCAAACCCTGCATCTCCGAGAGAGGTCGGGTCGAAACTTCGCGGCATGCATCCCAGGCCACCGAAGCCGACAGAGATCGCGGCGGTATGGCGTAGGAAGCGTCGTCGGGAGATCGTCATAGTAGCTTCATGCTGATTCGAACGTAGGCGCGACTCGGTCCTGGAATGAAATCTAGCACAGTGGGAATACGAAGCCCCACCGGGGTAGGGAGGCTGCGCACCTGGGCACCGTTCGTGGGTGCGTTGCTGGCCGCGTGCGTGTCCGAGGCACCGTCGGGCCCCACGCCGGGGAGTCCCGCTTTCGACGGTGAAGCTGCTCTTTCGTCCGTCGTCGAGCAGGTCAACTTCGGCCCGCGCATCCCAGGGACCGACGGTCATGCTGCACAATTGGCCTACATGCTCGATAGGCTTGAAGACGCCACGCCGGTGGTGGTCGCCGATACGTTCGAGTACGTCACCACCTATGGCGACTCGCTCACGCTAGTGAACGTGATGGCTCGGATCCGTCCGGAAGAGACCCGGAGGATCTTGTTGCTGGCGCATTGGGATACCCGTCCGACCTCGGACGAGGCCACGGACACGACCCTACGCTCGATACCGGTTCCGGGCGCCAACGATGGGGCTTCGGGGACTGCGGTTCTCCTCACGCTTGCGCCCCTTCTAGCAGAGGTCGCTCCTCCCTTGGGTGTAGATCTCCTCTTCGTCGACGGAGAGGACTACGGTCCTGGTGTCGAGGACATGCTGCTGGGCGCCAAGCGCTTCGCCGCCCAGCTTCGTGACGATGATCGTCCGATTTACGGCGTGCTTCTCGACATGGTTGGTGATGCAGATCCCCAATTTCCGGTCGAGAGCATATCCGCTCAGCACGCGTCGGTTGTCGTCGGGAAGGTGTGGGACGCAGCCGAACGTCTCGGGTACAGCTCGTACTTTCCGCGCAGGGCCGGCGGGCCGCTCACCGACGACCACGTGCCTCTCATCGAAGCCGGTCTACCCACGGCCAATGTGATCGACTTCACCTATGGGCCAGACAGGGCGTACTGGCACACCCCGGAAGACACCCCCGACAAGTTGAGTGCAGCGACACTCGGGATGGTGGGTGAGGTCATCGTGGAACTCATTTACTCTGGAGGCTGAGTCACCTATGAACGAGTGTGTGACCCCACCCGTCGTGAATCACGGGTCGAGGATCGCGTCGTGACGGGGCTGGAACGAGCGCGAGTCACTGTAGTCCAACCGGGAGCGAGCCCCTTCGACGGTCAGGCGGCGGTGCGTGAGGTCTGCGCCGCGACCCGCGAAGCGGGCGCTGACGAGTCGGACTTGGTTCTCTTCCCAGAAGCTTTCGTCGGCGGGTATCCGTGGGGGTTGGCCTTCGGTACGGCGGTGGGCGGACGATCCGAGGCGGGGCGACGCACGTGGGAGCGGTATTGGCGCTCAGCGATCGATGTGCCGGGCCCAGAAGTCGACGAAATGTGTGCGGCGGCTGCGGACGCCGGTGTGTATCTATGTGTCGGGGTGATCGAGCGGGACTCGACGTACAGTCGTGGAACGCTCTTTTGCACGCTCCTCTATATCGGACCAGATGGCACCCTCCTGGGGAAGCACCGAAAGCTCAAGCCGACTGCGGCGGAACGGTTGATCTGGGGGGAGGGGGACGGCAGCACACTGACCACCATCGAGACGCCCTTCGGAACGGTCGGAGGTCTGATCTGCTGGGAGAACTACATGCCTCTCGCACGCATGGCGATGTATGCAAAGGGGGTCGACATCTATTTGGCTCCGACCGCCGATGCGCGTGAGAGATGGCAGTCGACTCTCCAACACATTGCGTTGGAGGGTCGCTGTTTCGTACTTGGATGTAACCAGTTCGTGAAGCGGGACATGTATCCTGCCGATCTGGAGACTGCAGGAGAACTAGACGCGTGGCCGGAGACACTGTCCGCAGGAGGATCCGCGATTTATGGACCGCTGGGAGAAGAGCTCGCGGCCCCTCTTTGGAATGAGGCCGGAACGTTGACGGTCGATCTGGACCTCTCGGCGATCCCTCGCAGCAAGTTCGACTTCGACGTAACCGGGCATTACGCTCGACCGGATGTGTTTACCTTGTCGGTCGACGAGTCGGCGCACCCACCCGTACGTTGACGCGGGAGCTCGCCGTAATAGAAATTATCAGATTATGCATAAACATTCATAACGATGGATGGATTCCCGATGAGCACGAGCACAGCTTCTAGGACTCCGGCATTCCTGGCCGAGGTCGATCAGTACAGCGCCCACAACTACCACCCGCTTCCCGTCGTCCTGGAGAGGGGTGAAGGGGCGTGGGTCTGGGATGTCGACGGAAGGCGGTACCTCGACATGCTGGCGGCGTATTCAGCTCTGAATCAGGGGCATCGACACCCCCGCATCCTCGAAGCCGCGAAGCGCCAGTTGGACACCCTTACCCTGACGTCCCGCGCGTTTCACAATGATCAGATGGGTCCCTTCCTCAAGCGTCTATGCGAGGTGACCGGCTTCGAAAGGGCCTTGCCCATGAACACGGGTGCAGAGGCCGTCGAGACCGCGATCAAGATGGTCCGTAAGTGGGGCTATCAGGTGAAGGGGGTTCCCGCAGGTCAGGCGGAGATCATTGTATGTGAGAACAACTTCCACGGCCGCACCACCACGATCGTTGGCTTCTCGACCGAGGATCAGTATCGCGACGGCTTCGGACCGTTCACGCCCGGCTTCAAAGTCATTCCCTACGGAGACGCTGACGCACTCGCGGCGGCGATCACGGACAACACGGTGGGCTTTCTGGTTGAGCCTCTTCAAGGAGAGGGCGGGGTGGTGGTGCCGCCTGACGGTTTCCTTGCCCGGGCACGCGAGCTCTGCACAGCCCACCGGGTCGCACTTGTGGTCGACGAGATCCAAACGGGGCTCGGACGCACTGGACGGATGTTTTGTGCCGATTGGGACGAGGTCCGCCCTGATGTGCTCATTGTAGGCAAAGCGCTCGGCGGTGGCGTCTATCCAGTGTCGGCCGCTATCGCCGACGCCGAGTTCATGGACGTGTATCGACCCGGCGACCATGGCTCGACCTTCGGTGGAAACCCCCTCGGGGCAGCCGTCGGCCTGGCGTCCCTCGACGTGATCGTCGACGAGGACCTCTCGCGGCGATCGGACGAACTCGGCTCGTGGTTCATGGATGAGCTCGAGGCCATCGACTCGCCGCACGTCGAGGAAGTGCGCGGTCGCGGACTCATGATCGGCGTGGTCATCAAGGAGTCTAGCGGAACCGCCCGCCCATTCTGCGAGGGGCTTCACGAACGCGGGGTGCTTGCGAAGGAAACGCACCATCAGGTGATTCGTTTCGCCCCCCCACTGACGATCTCTCAGGACGAGTTGAACTTCGCTCTGGATGCCGCCCGGGAAGTACTAGCGAGCTAGCAAGGGCCGAATGTGGTTCCCGCTTCCCGTTTGGGGGCGGGAACCTATGCCCCGCTCACCACTCGATCGATCCCTGCTTGGTGGTGTCGATCTCCTTCCCCTCACCGCCCTGCAGCAGGACCTGTTCGATTTGCTCGTATAGGAAGTCCCGGGACTTCTTCTCGCGGGGGTCGAGGCCGTAGTGGTTGATGAGGAGCGTCTGGTGCTGGAGCCACTCACCCCAGCACTCCGCGCAAATCTCTTGGGAGATCCGCTCGCCCAGCTCCGTGCGGAAAGGAGGCTTCGCGAGCCTCGGAGCGGCGTCTCCGCATCTGCGGCATGTGATGGTCTCGGCGGCCATGAGTGGGCCCTCGTGGGAGCGCTTTCGCGCGGGAAAGGTGGGACGGCGGAGAACTACCCGATCGGCCTCCGGTGGATCCATCCGTGGACGGTATTTTCACCCATGACTATTTTTCAAGCTGCCGTTGGAAACGAGGCGAATCGTCATGGCTTTGAAAAAGAAACAGCTCGAACACCTGGAGAAGCGGCTCCTGGCCGAGCGCGAGCGCGCGCTGAAGGCGTTGGGTCTATTCGACCGGCGCACGCAGGCCGATCGCGACTCGAGCGACTCCGACATGTCTGCCTATACCGACCACATGGCGGATCAAGGGACGGAGGCGCAGGAGCGGGAGAAGGCAGCCGCCTTTGCGACCAAAGAGGGACGGTACCTCTACCGTCTGGAGGAGGCGCTACGTCGTCTGTATGCCGATCCCAAGAATTTCGGAACGTGCCATACGTGCGGCTCCGAAGTGGGGTTCGAACGGCTCGATGCGCTCCCCCACGCGCGATACTGTATCGATTGCAAGCGAAAGGAAGAGTCGGCGGCCTGAGTCTCAACCCCGGGCCAACCGTTCCAACACGCGCTCACCGAGGACCTCGGCCTTCCACGCTCGCATTCCAGGGACCTGCTGAAGCTCGAGCAACGTCTTGGGGTTCTCACGCGCAATAGAGATCAGGACCGCGTTGGCCAACAGGGTCCCGCGGGGGAGCCCGATCTCTGCCGCCGCTTCATTCCGGACTTGCTTGAGACTGTCCACAAGGGTCTCGAGCTCCGGGGGCGGACGTCCGGTCCCTCGCCGCACGTTCCGAGGATAGGCGACCAGCTCCTCCTCTGGTAGCTCCGCCACACTCCGTAGTCGCCGAAGCAGCTCCTTCCCTTCCTCGCGAGCCAGTGACTTGGGGAATCCTTTGATCGACACGAGGTCTTCTACCCGCCGGGGCCCCTCGAGCGCAGCTGCGATGAGTGGTGGATCACCGATGACCCGAAAGAGCGCGCGATCCCTCTGCTTCGCGATCTCATCCCGCCAAGCAAGAGCCGCCCGGAGAGCCGTGACCTGTCGCGGAAGGAGATCACGAGCCCCCTTCACGCGGACGACAGGATCGATCTTCGCCTCCGTCGGTTCTTCGTCCGCGACCGACTCGAGAGCGAGGCACTCCTCAGCGACCCACGATCCGCGTTCAAGACGGGCGACGTCATCGGCTAAAGAGCGAGTGAGTGCTCGAAGGTACCGAGTGTCGCTTGCCGCGTACGACAGCATGTCTTCGGTGAGAGGGCGGTCCGCCCAGTCGGCGCGCTGGTACTTCTTCGAAAGGCGCACCCCCATGCGCTTCTCGAGAAGTGCGGCCAAACCTAGGCCCTCTTCTCCGATCAGCGCGGCTTGCACCTGAGTGTCCATCAGACCGCGCAGGCGGATACCGAGGTCCCGACGCAAGAGGCGGAGATCGAAGTCCGCTCCGTGCATCACGACGGTCTGCCGCGGATTCTCCAGAGCCTCTCGGAAGATGGGAGCGATATCGAACGCGAGTGGATCCACGACCCACGTGTCGTCATCGACCGTGACCTGGACGAGGCAGAGTCGATCCGAGTACCGGTGGAATCCGGCCGCCTCACAGTCGAGTGCGAACGACTCCGCGGACCGGAGTGCGTCGGAAAGGTCGCGTGCTCCCTCCGCTGATCGAACGTGGTGATGGCTTATGCCAGTCATTTTGGGGGGCTTCAGGGTCGTCCGAGGACCCATCACTGTAGACCCGCTTCGACACAAGTAGAAGGGATCGGGTAGAGGAGGGAGGTGCTACCGTAGCCGTCGGGCGGTTGCTCCGCTCCAGGTCGCGCGCGAAGATTCTCCCTACCGTGCACCTTTGCGACACCCGGCGCGGACCCTCGAGAACCCCCGCACGCATGCTCCGAACCAAGGTCGTCTGTACGCTGGGCCCGGCCAGCTCTAGCCCGGAGGTCGTGGACCAAATGGTGCGGGGTGGGATGAACTTGGCCCGGGTGAACATGTCCCACGGAAGTCGCGACGAACACCGCGCCACGATTCGCGCTGTCCGCGATGCGGCCCTCGAGGTCGGGAAGCCCGTGGCGGTCCTCGTCGACCTTGCCGGGCCGAAGATTCGGGTCGGAAACCTCGAAGCCCCGATGGTCTTGGATCGCGGTGCGACCGTAGTCATGACGCCGGAAGAGTTGGTCCAGGACGGTGAGATTCCCACCACGTACGCGGCGCTCGCGGAGGAGATTAAGCCAAACGACGTCGTGCTCCTCGACGATGGTCTGCTCGAACTCCGGTGCACCGGCGTCGACGGTGTGCGCACCGAGCTAGAGGTGGTTCGCGGCGGTGAGCTGAAGAGTCGGAAGGGGATCAACCTCCCAACGGTCGACGTGCGTACGCCTTCGCTGACGGAAAAGGATCTCTCCGATCTCGAATTCGCCCTAGAGGAAGGTGTGGAGTACGTAGGACTTTCGTTCGTCCGTCGCCCTGAGGATGTGACCGACCTCAAGGCGAGGGTCGACGGAAAGGCTCTGGTCGTGGCGAAGATCGAGAAGGTCCAGGCCGTGCGCGCGATCGAAGAGATCCTTGCCGTGACGGACGCCGTGATGGTTGCCCGCGGCGATCTGGGAGTGGAACTGCCCTTCGAGCGGGTACCCCTCGCGCAGAAACGAATCATTCAGCTCGCCAACTACTATGGCCGGCCGGTGATTACCGCGACTCAGATGTTGGAGTCGATGATCGAGAACGCTCGCCCGACCCGGGCCGAGGCGTCCGATGTTGCAAACGCGATCCTAGACGGGTCCGAC
Source organism: Longimicrobiales bacterium (assembly GCA_965223235.1). GTDB lineage: Bacteria > Gemmatimonadota > Gemmatimonadetes > Longimicrobiales > Gaopeijiaceae > UBA2589. The sequence continues at coordinate 6,313 of CBDCVV010000010.1, read as the reverse complement.
GCGGTCATGCTATCGGGCGAGACTGCGGTCGGGAGGTATCCCCTGAAGGCCCTGGAGGCGATCGTGCGTATCTCCACGGAGATGGAGCGAAGCGGCTTCCTGGAACGCGGACCACGCTACCTCACGCGACCGGGGCTGCGCACCCGGGCTGGAGCATCCGTCCGCGAGCATGCTGTGGCTGACACGACCGTGTTGGCAGCGCGCCAGATCGGGGCGCCGGCGATCGTCGTGATCACCCGGAGCGGATTCTCTGCACGACTGGTCTCCTCCTATCGTCCACCGGTGCCCGTCTTCGCGGTCACCACCGAGCGAGAGACATGGCGTCAGTTGGGGGCCGTTTGGGGCGTACACCCGGTGCTGGTTCCAGAGGGTGTCGCTTTGACCTACCCAGCCCTTTCTGAGTTCGGGAAGCAGGCGGTGGTGGAGGCGGGGATGGGGGAACCCGGGGCGTCGGTGGCGATCACCGCGGGCTTCCCCTTCCACGAGTCAGGATCCACGAACAACATGCGTCTCGACCGCCTGTGAGGCTGACGTTCTTGGGAACCGGGACGTCGTTCGGGGTCCCGGTCGTAGGATGTGACTGCGACACCTGTACCTCGTCAGACCCCCGAGACCAGCGCACTCGCCACGGTGCCCTCCTAGAGCTTGCGGGAGGCTCCTTGCTCGTGGACACCCCACCGGAGCTACGACTTCAGCTGCTCTCTTCGCGCGTCGACCGAGTGGACGCGGTCTGGTTCACTCACGCGCACGCGGACCACATCCACGGGATCGACGACCTCCGAGTGTTCACGGTCCGAGGAGGTGCTTTAACTGCATTCGTTGCCACCGAGTACATCGACCAGATGCAAGGACATTTCAACTACATCTTCGACGACGACGTGCTCCCGCCCGTTGATTCGTCGAAGCCCAGACTCCGCATCGAGCCGTTTCAGGCGGGAGAGACGGTGCGTGTGCTCGGCCATGACTTCGCCCCGGTGAAAGTGCCGCACGGGGACGTCTCCGTGTACGGGTTCCGGGTTGGCAAGCTGGGCTACGTGACCGATGGAAAGCGGCTACCGCCCGCAGCTGTCACGGCTCTGCGCGGCGTCGAGGTGCTTGTCCTCAACGCCCTCTGGTTTGGACGGACTCACGCCTCCCACTTTAACATCGAAGAGGCGATAGAAGCGGCGAGAGAAGTCGGAGCGCGAACCACCTACCTTACGCACCTTACCCACAAGGTGAGCCATCGCGAGCTGCTCGATAGGCTGCCGGTGGGAGTTATCCCGGCGTACGACGGACTATCGATCGAGGTTGAGTAAATGGCCGACGTGAAGCTCGATTACGCGAACTTTATGGACGTGTCTCTTGACGGTGGGCTGCCGACAGGGAGATGGAGTGGACCACTTTCGAAGGCGTTCGCGTCGGCCCACGCCGCCGTCCAGGATCGCAGAGCCCGGGGAGATCTGGGGTTCTACGATCTCCCGCATGCCGAAGAGAACGTAATGACCGTTCTCGGCGTGGCCGAGGAGGCGGCAAATCGCTTCGACGACGTGGTAGTATTGGGTATCGGCGGATCAGGCTTGGGCGCGATCGCTCTTCGTGAAGCGATTCACGGACCGGGGTGGAACCTCTGTTCTCCCGAGCGCCGCATGGGGCGTCCCCGACTCCATGTGGTCGACAATCCGGACCCCCACACGTGCGAAGGTCTTCTAGCTCGACTGGATCCGGACCGCACACTGTTCAATGTCGTCAGCAAGTCGGGTTCGACCGCGGAGACGATGGCCCTCTACCTCGTGGCTCGGGGGTGGCTGCGACGCGCCATCCCCTCGGAGCGTGAGCGAGAACACTTCGTCTTTACCACCGATCCGAACGGGGGACCGTTGAGAGAGATTGGTAGTGCTGAAGGCGTTGCCATGCTCCCGTTACCCCAGAACGTCGGGGGGCGATTCTCGGTACTCTCGCCAGTGGGTCTCTTTCCAGCCGCGATGGCGGGCATCGACGTACGCGCTCTTCTGAGGGGCGCTGGAGACATGGCCATTCGATGCGCGGACGGTGAGCTGACGACGAATCCGGCGGGAGTACTCGCGACGCTGCTGTACGAAGCAGACGCGACGATGGGGCGACCGATCCACGTCTTCATGCCGTATGCCGACCGCTTGAGGGCGGTGGGGCGTTGGTTCCAGCAGCTGTGGGCCGAGAGCCTAGGGAAAGCCCGATCGGTCACGGGCGAGGCGGTATCGATCGGTCCCACGCCTCTCGCCTCCATCGGTCCCACGGATCAGCACTCCCTTCTGCAACTCCTCATGGAGGGGCCGCATGACAAAGCGGTCATCTTCGTGGGTGTGGATGACAAGGGAGATGCGACGACGATTCCCGACCTACACGCTTCGGTCCCGTCCGCGGCATACCTGGCCGGTCACTCGCTCGGCTCCCTTTTGGACGCCGAACAGGCCGCGACGGCAGAGGCTCTCCGACAAGTCGGACGCCCGAGTATGACGATTCGCATGCCGTCGCTCGATCCCGAGCATGTGGGAGGGCTCCTCATGATGCTTCAGATCGCCACGGTGTATTGTGGTGCGCTGCACGGAGTCGATCCTTTGGATCAGCCTGGAGTCGAGCTATCGAAGGAGCTCACCTACGGCATGTTGGGTCGGGTCGGCTACGATGTCCCTCCCATCCCGGAAGTTGATCCGCGTTGGGTAGTGTGATCCGGCCGGGTGCCGCCGAGGTGGCGGCCCCGCTATTTTCAGGAAGTAGGCGGTCGTTGATCGGATGGAGGAGAAGGTGAGGGACCACGACGAAGTACCTACGATCGTGATTGAACGGGATCGTGGAGGCGGCGCAGGGGCTTTTCTCCTCGGCGCTATGGTCGGAGCGGGCTTGGCCTTGCTTTTCGCACCGAAGAGCGGGGAAGAGACGCAAGAGGAACTCAAGGAACAAGCGCGGAAGTTGAGGGGAGTGGCCGAAGAACGTGTGCGTGAAGCCCAGCGGCAACTCGAAGGCCGGTTGGAAGAGGCGCGTGACGGCGTCGCGTCCCGGTATGACGAAGTGAGAGAGGCCGTGAGCGCGGGGCGTGAGGCAGCCGTCGAGGCACGGGCCGATCTGGAGGAACGACTCGAGAGGTCCAAGTCGGCGTATCGGGCCGGGATTTCGGCGGCGCGTGAGACGGTAGCGGCTGGGGCAGAAGAAGCGGTCGACTGAGTCGGGCGAAGCGTTGAGCCAGTCGCCTGGGCGGTCCCGGACCAAGCCTCGGCATCACCGATTCGCTCATCGTGTCCGAGAAGGCCTGCGCCGTCTTGCCGAGAAGTGCGACGATGACCAGGTCCTCTTTATGGCCGGCGCGATCGCGTACTACCTCCTTGTCGCACTCTTCCCCCTGCTCGTCCTCGGTATCGGAATCCTAGGATTTGTCCTTGCGAGCTTCGGGGATCCGACGCAGTACGTCTTAGATTTGATCACGCAGACGCTCCCAGTGGTCGATGGTGCAGACCTGGCGGGAGCGGTCGAGGACTTCACGAGGAGTTTGCAGGAGACGCGCACGGAGTACACCCTCGCAGGCTCCGTCTTCCTTCTCTGGATCGCCACTCGACTCTCCGGCTCGCTCCGGGTGGCGCTGCGGGAGATCTTCGACATCGGGGTCAAGAGAGACCCGATCCGAGGGAAGATCTTCGATGTCGGCGTTGTGTTGGTCGGTTTGGTGCTTCTGGCTACGAACCTCGGCCTGACGTTCGCCGTTTCCGCGACCATCGACGTGTCGAGCGGGGTATTCGCGCTCAGGGGAGTGGAGTGGAGCACAGCCGAGAGATTAGTGACGGTGATCGTCTCCTTTGCGTCGATCTGGGTTCTACTCTTCCTTCTTTACCGCTATCTGCCGCCGCGCGTGGTCGCGATCCGTACCGCGGTCGTGGCCGCGACCTTTACGGCCGTGAGTCACGAATCGCTGAAGCTCGCCTTCTCGTGGTACGCGACTGAGGTCGCCAACTACAGCTCCATGCTGGGCAACTTGACCACGGTCGCGGTCCTGTTTTTCTGGATCTATTACGAGGCTCTAGTGTTCATCCTGGGGGGCGAAGTCGCGCAAGTATACACGATGAGAAAAGCCAGCCGCGTGGGTATGGCGAGCTTCGACGAGGGGCATCCCATAGCCGGTCATGAGTAATCAGAGTGGACGTCACGTCGTCGCCCGGAACCGAAAGGCGAGACACGAGTTCGAGGTCCTCGACACCTTCGAGGCGGGGATGGCCTTGAAAGGGCCGGAGGTGAAGTCGCTTCGAGCCGGGTCGGTCTCGTTTCAAGACGCATTTGGACGGGTTGAGAAGGGAGAGGTTTGGCTGCACAGCCTTCACATCGCGCCCTACGACCAAGCCAACCGCAACAACGTCGACCCACTCCGACCGCGAAGGTTGCTGTTGAATCGAAACGAGATCCGCCAGTTGGCGTCGAAGACGGAGGAGAAGGGACTCACGATGGTTCCGCTCGAGATCTACTTCTCGCGTGGGTACGCGAAGGTCACCTTGGCGCTGGCTCGTGGGAAGAAGTTGCACGACAAGCGGGAGACGTTGAAGCGTCGCCAACAAGACCGTGAAGCTCGGCGCGCGATGGGACGCTCATGAGGACCCTTCGCGCTTTGGCCGGTCTCGCGATCATGTGTTCGGGAGGAGCACTTTCCGCGCAGCAGGTCGAGCTGGAGGTCGAGCGTTCGGATGGTAGTCGGGCGCCTATCCCGGTACGGATGGATCGAGGATTTGCCGCGGTGGAGGCAGACCTTTTCGAGCAGCTCGGTTGGACGGTGCGTCGGGACGGGAGGACGATCGAACTCGCGGCCGCTGACGAGATCACGATCACGCTCCGCGACTCTTCACCGTTTTTCCGTTGGGACGGTGTGGTGTTGCACCTCACCGACGCCCCGTACCTGGACCGAGGGCGCATCTACCTGCCGCTTCAACTCGTGAGCGACTTCCTCCCGCGACGTCTGCCTGGGCTGTACACGTATGACGGTGCCGAGTCGGTGCTTCGTGCCGGGGACGTCACGCTCTTAGTGAATCTCCCGAACCCCCGCGGCCGATCGTCCTCCCCGAGCGCGGAGCCGACCCCGCCTGCCCCCACTGCGGCGAACAGCGCAGAAGCTGTACGGAGTGCAGGGCCGACCTCGTACGACGGGGCGCGAGTCGTCATCATCGATGCCGGCCACGGGGGGGAGGACCCCGGCTCGCTTTCCCAGAGTGGGATTCGTGAGAAGGCGGTCGCACTGGCGGTCGCACTCCGACTGCGAGATGCCCTGCGTGGCACACCCGACCTCGAGATCGTCATGATCCGCGACGATGACACCTTCGTCGAGCTTTGGCAGCGCGGCCAGATCGCAACCGAGATCAAGGGGGAACGGCCTGGAATCTTTGTTTCCATTCACGCGAATTCCTTTCCCGCTCGACGGGCGGCTCGGGGCTTCGAGACCTACTTCCTCTCGGATGCGCGTACCGAGCACGAGCGGAGGGTATCGGCGATCGAGAACGCCCCCATGCGCATGGACGCTGAGACGGTTGACGAAGATCAGCTGGAGGCTCTCGACTATATCCTCCAGGATCTAATCAACTACGACCATGCGCACTGGTCGGAGAACCTCGCCATGCTCATCCAGGATGAGCTCGACGAAGTGCACCCAGGTCCGAACCGCGGCGTGAAACAGGGCGTGCTGGCAGTGCTTACCAACGCACTCATGCCGTCAGTCCTCGTCGAACTCGGCTACCTCTCGAACAGTGAGGAGGCTGACCTGATGGCCGATGAAGACTTCCATCAGGACGCGGCGAACGCTCTTGCCGAAGCTGTGCTTCGTTTCTTCGAACGGTATCCGCCAGGCAGCGGAGGTGAACCGCGACCGTGGTGAGACTACCCTTCCTGGTAGTACTGCTCCTCACGGGGTGCATGCACCACAACGTCGTACGAAACGCGAGTGAGCTGTGGGGCGAAGGCGAGGCTCTCCGAAGATCGGGGCAAGTCGAGCTTGCTCGAGAACGTTATCGAGGCGTCGTGCGCAAGACCGAGCAGGCTCTCGGCGCACGGCCTGCGGGTGACTGGGCATACGAGGCGCAGCTACTCCGCGCGAGAGCGAACATCCGCCTGGGGCTGTACTCGGAGGCGGAAGAGGCGCTTCGAGTCGTACGGGACGGAGAGGCCGATGCCGGATTGCGAGCGCGGGCCGGAGTGTGGGCGTCCGTCATTCGAGCGGAAGTCGGTGATCGTGAGGGGAGCCTAAGGATCCTCGCCCAGTCTCTCTCTGGGCCTCTGCCAAGGGAGGCCGCCGCCGAGGCGCATTTGCTGCGTGGTCGACTTCTCCTGG
>CBDCVV010000009.1:0-8738 GCA_965223235.1 Longimicrobiales bacterium | reverse complement strand
GTACCGGAGACCAGGCTGACCCCGAGGGTGATGCCGAGGGTGATGCCGCTGACGGCGGGACTGAAGCCGAGGGAGACCCGAACGACGGAGAGGGTGACTCGGAGTGATGGACGTCGTGCAGGGGAGAGGGCTCGTCGGATTGACCGAGATCGAGGCGGCGTCTAGACGGCTCGCGGGCATCGTGGTTCCCACACCCCTCTTGCCTGCCGACGCGATTTCCGAAGCGGTCGACGCCCGGGTGAGGCTCAAGTGTGAAAACCTGCAGCGGGCCGGGTCGTTCAAGATCCGCGGCGCGTACAACTTCGTGTCGCAGCTTTCAGACGATCAGGTATCGGCCGGTATCATCACCTATTCGTCGGGAAATCACGCGCAGGCGGTCGCCCTCGCCGGACTCCTCCGGGAGCTGCGCGTGGTGGTCGTCATGCCGACGACTGCGCCGAAGGTGAAGCGAGACGGCGCACAGAGGCTCGGTGCCGAGATCGTCTTCGAGGGAACGACCTCCGTCGAACGCCAAGCGCGGGCGGAGGAGATCGCTGAGCGGGAAGGCTTGGTCATCGTCCCGCCCTTCGACCACCGCCACATCATCGCGGGGCAGGGTACGGTCGGGCTCGAGATCGCGAGGGAGTGGGCAGATGTCGACCTCGTGTTGGCTCCCATAGGAGGCGGCGGGCTCGCGAGTGGGGTTGCCGCATCGGTGAAGCGGCTGCTCCCCCACGCGCGCGTCGTCGGGGTCGAACCGAGGGGCGCGGGCGTCGATGAGGCGCGCGCTCGACAACGGCTCGCCCTCGCTTCTGGAAGAGATCGACACGATCGCCGATGGTCTCGCACCGGTGATCGCAGGAGAGCTCACCTTCGAGCATGCGCGCGAGCTCATGGATGACGTGGTCGTGGTCGACGATGCGGACATCAGGCGAGCGACCGAGATGTTGGTGCACAGGCAGAAGCTGGTCGTGGAGTACAGCGGCGCCGCAACGACGGCCGCGCTCCTGTCGGGCAAGGTCGACGCCAAAGGCGGTCAGGTCGCGGCTGTGATCTCCGGGGGCAACTTGGACCCCTCGATCTTCGCCGCGCTCTCCTGAACGATTCGCGGCGCTCTACTGAACTCTCTCCCGAACTAAAGGAAGGGACCTTTGCGACGCCTCCTCCTCTTCGACATCGACGGAACTCTCGTTCGGGGTGGCCCCGCCAAGAAAGCCTTCGTGCGAGCCATGGACGTGACGTACGGTACCTCCGGTGACCACGAACGGGTCAGCTTCGCGGGCAAGACGGACCCACAGATCGCCCGTGAGCTGCTCAGTAGCGCCGGCTTCGAACGGGAGCGCATCGAAGACGGCTTCGAGCAACTGTGGGCGGAGTACCTCACCAGACTCGAGTCGCTCCTGCCCTCCGAGCCCGTGACCGTGCTCCCGGGCGTCGACGAGCTGCTACACGCCTTGGCAGAGATCGATGACGTCGGTGTCGGCCTCCTGACGGGCAACATCGTCGGAGGGGCCCGGTTGAAGCTTTCCTCGGGTGGCCTTTGGGACCATTTCCACTTCGGGAGCTACGGCTCCGACCGAGAGATTCGTGACGAATTGCCGGCCGTGGCCCTGCAGAGAGCCTCGATGCATTGGGGTGTGGACGTCGCTGCTGAAGAGGCCATCGTGATCGGTGATACGCCCCGCGATGTGCAATGTGGTCACGCAGGGGGGACGAAGACGCTCGCCGTCGCCACTGGGGCGTTCGGATCACAGGAGCTGGCCTCGGCCAACCCCGATTGGGTCTTGGACGATCTCAGCGCAACGGAGGAAGTGCTCAGGTTGCTGGTCGCTTGATCGCCGCCGGCGCCGCAAACATCTTCCTGTCTCGTTCATACACGAGGGCAGGTGCCCCGTAATGGGAGGAAGCAGTGTCCAGAGGTGAAGATCGGCGCCAGGCGCGTACCGCTGAGTCCGACATGAAGAAGTTCTACTATCTGTTCGGAGCTGTCGCGGCTGTAGGTCTCGCCGTCGTCGGCTACAACGTCGGCTCCAGCATGTTCGGGACGGCCGTGTCCGCGCCCATTCCTCTGGATCTCGGAAGTGACGAGGAGCTGGTGGCGCTGGCCCAAGGCGTCGAGAAGGGCGACCCGGCCGCACCTGTGACGATCATCGAGTTCGGGGACTACCAGTGCCCCGGCTGTGCCGCCTGGGCGCTGAACGTCAAGCCGTCGGTAGACGGAACGCTCGTCGAGAACGGCCAGGTCAAGTTCGTCTTCTACGACTTCCCGCTGATCTCGATTCACCCCAACGCCTTCCTCGCAGCACGGGCGTCCCGCTGCGTGCGCGACGTGTCGGGGGATGACGTCTACTGGAGCTACCACGAGACGCTCTTCCGCGAGCAGGGCCGCTGGGCTGGCGCCTCGATGCCTTCGAGCGCCTTCGAGGGGTATGCCGACGATCTCGGGGTCGACATGGGGGCGTTCGAGAGCTGCCTCAACAGCGATCGGTTCGCCGACCTCGTAACGGCCAACATGGAGCTCGGTCAGCGCATGGGCGTGGGCGGAACACCTTGGGTCTTCATTCACGCGAACGGGCAGACCCGGCAGCTCAACAACTACGACTTCATCAGCATTCAGGACGCCGTCGCAGAGCTGACGGCGGGTCAGGACGACTAAACGCGCGAGACGGGCTCCACCTCCATGGACGAGTCGCGCAGTACGCCTGACCACGTCGCAGCTGAGTACGAAGTGCCACCCCCGACGAACCGGATGATCGTTGCGGTCCTGTCCTTGGTCGGCTTCTTCGTCGCTCTGTACCTGTGGGCTCACAACGCGGGCCTGACGGGGCCGATCGTGTGCGGGATCGGGGACTGTGGGACGGTACAGTCGTCGGAGTATGCATCGTTGGGGCCGGTGCCCGTTTCCGCGGTGGGAGTCTTCGGGTACCTGGTCTTGATCGGACTCTCCGTTCGCGGGATTCAGCCCCGCTTCCGCGACTCCAGCACCATCGGAGGGCTTCTGCTCGCCGGGTCGTTCGGAGGGGTGCTCTTCTCTGCTTACCTGACGTATCTCGAGGCGTTCGTGATCGAAGCGTGGTGCCAGTATTGTGTCATCTCCGCGATCTTGATCACCCTGATCTTCCTCGCTTCTCTTCCTGAATGGCCGCGAATACGCGGGAGCAAGGCATGAGTGACACAGTGCGCGTCCGACTCCTCTTCGTCGACGACGGCGACTTTCATCACGAGACCGTGTCGGCTCCGGCGGATTCCATCGAGGGGCACGATCGGCTGATCGATTGGCTTCGCGAGGATGTAGCGTTGCAGAAACGGCTCTACGTGGACATCGATCGGTTGGTCTCTGCCTACGTAGTGGACGACTAGTCTGGCCGAGTCACCCTAAGGCAGCGCTCTAACGTCCACTCGTCTACGATGGCCGGCGGCCAAGAGCCGGCTGCTGCTCGCTCTAGGATCATGTTCGCTTCGGAACGGGCGCGCGTCGCCATTCCGTCATCGATGAGTCCGCGGGCCACACCTTCCTCGAATTCGTCTTCGTCGAGCAAGTGCACGGATCCATCGAGCCCGATCCAGACGTCCAACCAGAGGTCGGTCGTGTGCCAGATCGTCGGCTCGATCCGTGGTGGCGTCAGCACATTCGCGTAGATACCCGTCAGCGTGCCATCGGCGAGGTGGAATCTCCCGATATCGTGCCAGGCGCCCGGGAAGGTGAACCAGACAGCCTGGGATCCCTGCTCGAGCCCAACGGTTCCGTGAACCTTCAATGGCTCGTCGAGCTCGAGTGGGTCGGAGATCGTGACAATGACGTCACTCTCTTCGAAGACCACCCGTTGGTCGTACACGCGCACATGGTCGGGTGGGCGACGGTAGTGGATCGCGACCCGACGACTCACTCCACTCGCTCGACGAATACGTCCATCACGCCGCCGCACACGGCGGGGCTCCATGTAGTGAAGTCTTCGGTGAGGTCCACTTGCACGCGTTGCGGCGTTCCCGACTCGAGGACGTCGTGGGCTGCTTCGATGACTTCAGCCTCTCCGCACCCACCGCCCACCGTGCCGACCAGGCCCAAAGCGGGGTCGACGAGCATCCGTGCCCCGACTTTGCGGGGCGTAGAGCCCTTCGTGGCGACGATCGTGGCGAGCGCGCACGCACGCCCCTCTCTGTGCGCCTTCTGAAGCGCTTCGTGCAGCTGCTTGTCGTCTTCGTGCGTCACCGTGCACCTCCGGGGGGCGAATCAGCTTCGCCTTCGTCTGGAAAGAAGCGCTCCATGATTCGCTCGACGTCGCGAAGGGGGGTTCCCGTACCCCCACGATCGAGCATTACGAGCTCGGCCGCCACCGCGACCGCGATCTCCTCGGGAGTTTCCGCCCCGATGTCGAGCCCGACGGGAGCGTGAATCTTGTCGAGTGCCTCTCTACCGAGACCCTCGTCCAAGAGCTGAACGTATGTGGCTCGCACACGCCGACGGCTACCGATCATGCCGATGTAGGCGGGTGGTGGATCGGATCGGAGCGCTCGGATCAAGCACTCGTAGTCGTACTTGTGGCCTCGCGTCACGAGGAGTAGATGCGAGCGCTCGTGGAGCTCCACGTCGGCGAACGGGTCGGAGAAATCCGCCCGGACGAGTCGGTCTGCGTCGGGAAAGCGCTCGCGGGTCGCGAAGTCCGGCCGGTCATCGAGTACCGTGACGCGGTAACCGAGCATGGCACCCAAATGGGCCATGGGCTGCGCGATGTGCCCGGCTCCCACTACCAAAAGTTCACGGAGGGGCCGTCGGATCTCTACGAAGACCTCGTGTCGATCTGCTTCCGCTTCCATGCGGTGGATCCCGTCACGGCTTCGTGCGTCGTCGAGCAGCTGCTCGAGGTGTGCGGTTGTCCGAGCGTCGAGGTCCGCACTCCCCAAGGAGCCTCGTGTCGTGAGCTCTGGCTTCTGCGTCTCTGGGTTTCGCGTGCGGAGCAGAGCGAGCCGGCTCCCGACCAAGCGGGGTTCGGAGCTGCCCACCACGGTCGCCCCGGCCGCGTATCCTCCCGCCTCCGCCGTCTCGATGAGCAATCTGGCGAGCTCGGCGGCCCCCATCCGTTCCGCGTCGTTCACAGCGACCTTGGGTGGTGGAGGCGGGCGTAGTCACTCGGAGTATCGACGTCGATCGTCACGTCGTCGTCAGCCATCTCCACAATTCGTGCTCTGTCTAGATGAGCGTGCACGATCGTGCGGGCTCCCCCTTCCAACTCGGCATCGAGCAGCTCCGGGAAGAGCGATCTACGGAAGATGGCCGGATGTCCCCGTTTCCCCCGGTAGCGGGGCAACGTCAGGGCCGCTCCAGAGGTCGAAGCCGCCTCGACGAGGAGGGAGACTGTCGCGGCGGTCACTCTCGGGTGATCGAGTGGGAGTAGACATATGGCCTCGATCTCCGGATCCAGCTGATTCAGGACCGTGCGCACGGAGGTGATCGGCCCGTCCGCAGGATCTTCGTTCACGACGACGTGCGCGCCGGCGGTCTCGGCAGCGAGGGTGAGCGCTTCGTCCCCGCGTCGGACTGCTACAAAGACCGCTTCACACCCCCCCTCGAGGAGCGCGTGTACGACCCGACTCACAAAGGTCCGCTCTTCCAGTACGAGCAGCCCCTTGGGCTGTCCCATCCGCGAAGACTCTCCGGCGGCCGGCACTACCCCGACAATCCTCACCCGTGATGCACCGCGTTGCCCACCGACTTCACCGGAGCGTCATTTGGCGGGGTACGCCTCGTAAAAGGTGAGGTCGTCTGCTGCCAGCCGTTCGATCCCCGGGGCTGGTCGGAATCTCTCTCCATGTGCGTCGTGCAGCTCGCGGAGCCGGTCCACGATGCCGCGCGGATGGAGGGTGTCCGCGAAGCGGAGGAGACCTCCTCGGAAGGGTGGGAAGCCGGTACCCATGATCATTCCGAGATCGACGTCCGGGGCAGCCGCCACGATACCGTCATCCAGAATTCGGGCCGCTTCGTTGATCATGGCGAGTGTGAGTCGCTCACGAATTTCGCGGCGCGCCGCCTCGCTTCCTTGGGTCGGTCCCCGCTCGATACCCAAAGCGTCGTACACCGTCTCATCGACGCCGACTTCCTTGTCGCCTTCGTATCGGTAGAAGCCGCTACCACCCTTCCGTCCGAGGCGTCCGGTGTCGCCCAGCGTACCGAGGACTGGGGACGGCGTCATCCGGTCGCCGAGCGCGGCGTGCAGCGCCGCACCCGCGTGTCCCGAGACATCGATCCCGACTTCATCGATGAGCCGAAGAGGACCCATCGGCATACCGAAGTCCTTGGCCACCCGGTCGATGAATTCGATCGAACGGATGTCCGCCAGGAGATAACCTGCTTCGTTGAGGTACGGTCCCAAGATCCGGTTGACCAAGAAGCCGGGCCCGTCGCCGACGACGACCGGGACCTTGCCCATGTCCAACGCCGTCTGGTAGACGGTGGCGATCGCTTCGTCGGAAGTTGCCGATCCGCGTATCACTTCGACGAGCGGCATGCGGTGCACTGGATTGAAGAAGTGCATCCCACAGAATCGCTCGGGTCGATCGAGCGCCGTCGCCATCTCCGTCACGGAGAGTGAAGAGGTATTCGTGGCTAACACGCACGACGGACTCACGTAGCCTTCGGTCTCCTTGAGGACTGCCTTCTTGATGTCCATCCGTTCGACGATGGCTTCGACGACGAGATCGGCCCCCGAGAGTCCGTGATACTCGAGGCCACCGGAGATCTTCTCGAACGCCTGGTCGGCCTCGCGCCGGTGCATACGGCGACGTTTCACCCGAGCATCGAACAAGCCGCGGGCGTGACGTAGTCCCCCTGAAACGGCGGCGTGGTCGATGTCCTTCATGTAGACGCCGATCCCCTTGGAGGCGGCGAGCTGTGCCACGCCTCCCCCCATGACACCGGCCCCGAGGACACCCATCTGGTCCACCTCGGCGGGCTGCCCATCGTGTCCGGCCGGGAGCCCCGTGCTCTTTCGCGCCGCTTCACGCATGTGGAAGACGTGCACGAGGTTCTTGCACACAGGAGAAACCAAGAGCTCGCCGCCAGACCGAGCCTCCTCAGCAAGGCTCGCCTCGATGGATCCGCCTGCGTGATCCGAGAGGAGGTCCAAAATGCGGAGGGGGGCAGGGTAGTGGCCGCCGGTCGTCTCCATCACCTTCTTCCGGGCCGTACGCAGCACGATGTTCCGACCCGGGCCGGTGCCGTCCAAGAGGCGATCCCGGAGCGAGGCTTTCCTCGCTTTCCACGGGGTGCGCCCCTCGGCGATGTCCACCGCCATCGAGGCTACGGTCTCTACGAAGAGATCCGCCGGTACGACGGCCGAAGCCAAGCCCTTCCGAAGAGCTCTCTTCGGATCCAGACGCTTTCCCGTGAGGAGCATATCGAGCGCCGCTTGTAGGCCGATCAGGCGCGGCAGACGCGTCGTTCCTCCCCAGGCGGGCAAGATCCCGAGCTGTACCTCCGGGAGCGCGAGACGGGTCTTCTTCGAGTCGGAGACGATCCGATGGTCGCACGCGAGCGCCATCTCGACTCCACCGCCCATACACACTCCGTGAATAGCGGCGATCGTGGGGACTTCGAGCGCCGCGAGCCGGTTGTAGATCCCCTGACCGATCCGGATCGCGTGCTCGGCTTCCACCGGGTCTTCCACGCTTCCGATGACCTCGACGTCCGCACCCGCAATGAAGGAGTCTCGCTTTCCGCTGCGCACGACCAAGACCCGAAGCGTTCCCGCTCGAGCTGCCTCACCCGCGGCCTCGAGCGCGGCGTCGAAGGCGAGCATGACCTCTTCGGTCAGGACATTCATCTTCCGATCGGGGTCGTCGAAGACGATCCAACCGATGCCGGAGGAGTCCACCTCGAAGGTGGGAGATGCGCTTCGCGTCATGACGATGGCGTGAAAGTGGGAACGGAACTCCGCAGTACGAAGACCACAATACGGAACCTACGGCCAATAGAAAGCCGCTCGGGCACAGACGTGCACCCGAGCGGCTTTCTTTGGGCTGTCCAGCCTAGAGCTTCACACGCTCGTCGGCGTTGCTCCGGCTGAGCTGAACCGTCATGGGCTCTCCACCCTCGACGTTGATCATCACGTTCCAGTACAGCTCCGTGTAGGCGAGCTCGTACCGCGCGTGCACCCAGTAGGTGCCGGGCTTCACGTTCAGGTTGCCGCGGGCCACGCCACTCGCATCGGTCGTGTCGATCGCCCAATCCAAGCCTGAGGCCCGATGCGCGTCGGAGAAGACCGTCCCGATGTCGGCGAACGCTTCGTCGGCCCAGTTCTCCTGGAGAATCCGGACAGAGTCAGATCCGCGGATCGTTCCCTGCTGGAGCTCGTTGAACGCCGCGAAGGTGGCTTCCTGGGCTCGCTCGGCCGCTCCGAGCTCACTCTCCCAGTCCTGCCACTCTTGGAAGAGCGCCACGTAGCGAGCTTCACCACGATTGTACTGGCCGAGCGCATCGTTGAGCTGCTGCAGCGTGTCGCGGATCGTGGCCCAACGGCGCTGAGCCTCGTCCCATTCGACCTGAGCCGCCTGGACTGCGTTACGCTGTTCGATGAGTGCGGCGGGCACTTCGGGCTCGGGCGTGCCGTACGCCGTGGCCATCTGATCGAAGAGTTCGTCCCGATCGAAGGGGACGAGCTGCACTTCGATGTCGGAAAGCTGACGGGTGACCGTGCCTTCACCGTCGGGATTGGGGAGGTCGATCTCCATCGTCACCACGACCTCGGCGGGCCCACACGCGGCTA
>CBDCVV010000008.1:0-10132 GCA_965223235.1 Longimicrobiales bacterium | reverse complement strand
AGAGCGCGAACGTGGTGTTCGCCGGTGCCCTCGCGTCGTTCGGCGTCACCCCGTTGGCGTTCGACGGCAACCCGGTGGCCTGGATCGAGTCGCTCTCCACGATCACGTCACTGGCGGCGACGGTCGTCCCCGGTCACGGTCCGCCCGGCGGCTCGGCCGATGTCGAGGACCTGATCGGCTACCTCGTCGCTTGCGTCGACGCCCAGGGCGACGTCGCCCGGATCGCGTCGGGCCCGTGGGATTCGTGGGCCGACCGGCGCTTCGACGCCGTCAACGTCGAGCGAGCCCATCGACTCGCCAACGGTGACGCATCGGTCCCCGCTGCGATGTTCGACCTCCTCGGGCTCCGAACTCGCTGACGCCGAAACCCCGGCGCCTGCTGCCAAGACGACGCGTTCGCGGGCGAAATCGACCACTTCTGACTGCTTTCACCCGAAAACGCGCACGACGGGCCCCGACCAACCACATCCGACCTGGACCCACCCGTGCGCGTTCGCGGGCGAAATCGACCGACACTGACTGCTTTCACCCGAAAACGCGCACGACCGACGCCGGGGTGAAGCGACGTCGGAACCTCAGACCAGTTGTTCCTCGACCTGGTCCATCGCTGCTTCCTCGCTCACGTCGAGCGCGAACGACAGCTCGGACACGAGCACCTTGCGGGCCTTCGTGTACATGTTCTTCTCGCCGGCGGAGAGGCCCTTCGCCTTCTCGCGGAGGGCCAGGTTCCTGACGACCTCGGCGACCTGGTAGACGTCGCCCGACTTGAGCTTCTCCTGGTGGTTCTTGAACCTGCGGCTCCAGTTCGCCGGCTCGCGCACGTCCTTCTTGGAGAGCAGAACGAACAGGTCTTCGACGTCCTCGAGGCTGATCGGAGGCCGCATACCGACCTCGTCGACCTTGTCGACCGGGACTCGGACGGTGAGCTCGTCGTGCGCCGTCTTCAGCACGAAGTACTTCTTCTTCTCACCGTTGAGCTCGACCATCTCGGTCTTCTCGATGATCGCTGCCCCGTGATGGGGGTACACGACCCGGTCGCCTGCCTTGTAGGTCATCGAACTCCTCGTGGTCGTTCGGCCCGTGCCGAAGGGCCCGCTTCCATGATGGCGCATCCGGGCACCGATCGCACCCCGGCAGCGTCGCCCGCCAGAAGGGTTCGCGAGGCCCGGTCAGCGCCGGTCGAGGCGGGCGCGTCGGGATGCTGGGGGACCGTCGGTCAGCCGAAGATGGCGGCCAGTGCCCCAGCGATGGTGCTCACCACCAGCGCGACGACGCCGAGGATTGCCAACCAGTAGGCGACCGGCTGCCGCTGCCGGAGGCTCGGGTAGGCCCGAGCCTCCGCTTCGGCCGGCTGGTCCGGGCGGGTGACCCGACCCGAACCGGTCCGCCTGGTCACCCTGCGGTGACGACCACCGTCTTGGCCACCCGGTCCCAGATGGTCTGACGGTTCGGGTCGGTGAAGAGGAACACGAGGCTGACGATCACGACGACGATCGCGGCGAGCGTGGCCAGGATCGAGATGATCGGGAGCGCCCCGATCACACCGATCGCGATGTAGGGCACGATCCGCATGACGGCGTCGCGCATGTCGACCGGTGACCGGTCGGCCCGCACGACGCGGAGGTTCAACGCCATCTTCCCGACGGTCTGGCCTCGGTTCGCGACCATCACGATCTCGTAGGCCGCGACGATGGCGGTGATCACGAGGCCGGCCAGCACCGATCGGAAGAAGGAGGCATTCGACTGGGTGAAGAGCGAGCCGCCGATGAAGATGATGTTGACGATGAAACCGACGACGATCCACAGCACGTAGTCGATCAGTCGGGCAGCGATCCGCATCACCGGTTCGGCCAGGTCCCCGGCGGCGGTTGCCGGGGCCTGACTGACGCCGGGCACCGGCTGCGGTCCACCCTCCCACTTGGCGCCGTCCCAGTAGCGCTGGGTCCCGGGCGGGTCGCCCTGAGCGTAATACCAGCCGGGAGGCTGTGTCTGAGGCGCATCGGACATGGCTGCGGGTCCTCTCCTGTGATGTTTGCGGGTGCGAAGCGGGCCGACGCGATCAGACGTCGACGACGCTCGTGTTGAGCACCTTGTCGGTCAAGCGCTTCGTCTGCTCGTCGAACAACGGCCAGAGGTAGTCGATGTAGCACACACTGTTGATGAGTCCACCGAGGAGGGCCCGGATCAAGGCGGTGCCGATCCCGACCGGCCGCGTGGTCTCGTCGGAGACCAACATGATGTTCTGCTTCGACTTGCCGATGGTCTGACCGGTCTGGCCTTGGCGGACGATGATGTTCCACAGGGGGAATGCCACACCGCCGAGCACGGCCCCGATCAGGATCACGATCGCACCGAGCTGGTCGCTGGCGAGACCGACGACGAAGCCGAGGATGAAGGCGACGATCAGGATGCCGAACATGATCGCCAGGTCGATGATCAGCGCGATGGCGCGGGTGCCGAAGCTGGCCGGTGCGCCGCTGGGAGCCGAGTTGAAGCTGGGTGTTGCGACCTCGTAGCCACCGCCCGCGGCCTGAGCGGGGCTGGCGGCGTCCTGTGCCTGCTGTGGTCCGCCGACCCACTGCGAGCCGTCCCAGTAGCGCTGTGTGCCCTCGGGGTCACCCTGCGCGTGGTACCAACCCGGAGGCTGACTTCCTGCACTGTCGCTCACCATTCACTCCCTCGTCGACGCTGGGCCAGGAGCCTAGCGAAAACCCGTGTCGACGGACGCTCGACGCCTTCGCCCAGCACCGGTCGACGGTGTGACCGGACGATCCCTGGCGCCCGGGCCGGGCCTACTCTAGGCGATCCTCCCTGCTTCGACGACCCACCCTCCAGACGGCATCGCGGACCGTCGCGCCCCCGACGGAGCGCTCGATGCGGTGTGGCGCGACGCACCCGGGACCCATGGCTGATCGACCACGGCTGATCGACCCAGTGCCGCCCGACACGACCCGCAGTAGCGTGCCGTCGGAGGTGTCCCTGCGCCGGATCGCCCGGGGGGGGGCGACCACAATCCTTGCGACCGGACGCCACGGTCCGATAGGAGCAGCATGTCGCGTAGCTGTTCCGGCGTATTCCCCTTCACCATGCGGATACCGAGAGAGGCCACCGCCGTGTTGGGAATCACGTTTCGGGCGAGAGATCCGGTATTTCCGCTCGTGATGCCGCGTACGTTGAGGGCCGGGACCAAGAGGCGCTCGGGTAGTGTCTCAGGCTCTCCCTCCGTCCATGCGAGGCCGAGCTCGCGTCGGAGCTCCCCGTCCCATTCGGGCATGGCTTCGAGCGCCGCCCGCTCTTCCGGCCCGATCGGGTCGAAGGTGTCGTACCATCCGTCGACGGTCACCTGACCCGATTCGTCTTTCATGGAGGCGAGGAGGTGGGCGAGGACGTTCCCCGTGTCAGGCGCCCAATTCCCGTAATGACCCGAGTGCAAGTTGCGTGTCGCCCCATAGACCGTGACTTCCATTCCGAAGGCGCCGCGTACCCCGAAGGTGACTTGCGGGCGGCCACTCGGATGCGCCGGTCCGTCGAAGAAGAGCCAAATGTCGACCGCGTCGAGCACGTCGCTCTCCATCTCCATATACGTGCCGAGGTTGCGGGAGCCTGCCTCCTCCTCTCCGTCGAACATGAAGACGAGGTTCGACGTCGGGGTGATTCCCGAGCCCGCGAAGGACTCCAGGACGGGGATGATCGCCGCGATCGGCGCCTTGTCGTCACCTGCGGAACGCGCGTAGAGCCGCCACTCCGGGTCGACCTCGCTCCCATCCGAGGGGAGAGCGATCGGCTCACCTCCCGCCTCCATGGCCGCAGTGTACAGCGTCGGGTCGAACGGGTCATGCGTCCAGTTCGCCGGGTCGACCGGCTGGCCGTCGTAATGGACGTAGATCCCGAGCGTGCGTGTGGCGCCGGGCACCTCAAGCACGCCGAGGACCAGCGGTGATGCGCCCTCGAGCTCGACCAGTCGCGTGTCGACTCCCACCTCACGCATGCGATCTCGAATGAAGAGCGCCGCTTCCCGGATCTCCGGAGTAAAGGCGCGGTTCGGGTAGGTGAGTAGCTCGGCGAAGTCTCGAACCAGTCGCGGTTCGTTCGCTTCCCGGAAGGCACGAGCAGCCTCAGGGCCCGACTGCGCGAGTAGCGCCGCTGGCAGTTGGCTCAGGAGTAGGGCGAGCACGGCCGCACTACGGAGGAGGGAAAGGAAGGTCGGTGCGGGCACGGTGGGTCGGCGTGTCATGGGCTCGGTACGTGAGGGGGGGCTACCGCTTCTTCGAGGCGGCCTTCTTCTTGGGGGCGGTGGTTCTCTTCTTCGCGGCTGCGGATTTCTTCGCGGCTGCAGACTTCTTCGCGCCTGCGGCCTTCTTTGCGCTTGCGGACTTCTTCGCGCCTGCGGCCTTCTTCTTGGCTGGCGACTTCTTTGCGGTGGCTCTCTTCTTGGCCGGCGACTTCTTCGGGGCGGCACTCTTCTTCTTGGCCTTCTTGGCCGCTCCCTTGCGCGCATCAGTCCGCCCGCGCTCGAAATCCGCCCTCGCTGCCGCCGCGCCAGCGCGCACTGCGCGGGCTCCGGTCTTCGCGTTTCGGGCCGCGACTTTTGCTTTCTTTGCTGCTCCTTTCGCCCTCGTGGCTGTGCTTCTGGCGGTGGTCTTCGCCTTCTTTTTGGCAGATCCTGCGGCCCGCACGGCCTTCGCTCCGCCCTTGGCGAGGGCGGCCAAGCGCTTGCGATCCTTCGCCCGCGCGGCTTTCTCGGCCTCGAGTCGGCTCTCGGCCTTGGCACGACCCCGCTCAGCCTTCTCGGCCGCTTTTCGCGCGGCTTTCGCCTCCTTTTCGGCAGCTCGGGCCCGGTGCCGGGCCTCTTTGGCCTCTGCCTTCGCCACCGCCAACCGCTCGAGTGCTTTGGCTAGGCGCTTCTCCGTACCCATCGTGCGAACTCCTTTCCTGCGTCCGAAACGTCCCACCAGACGGCCATCGGCCAGCGATGGCCAGAATGCGGAAAAGTACGTCTTGGCACGCTTGATGCACACAGGAGGTACGGGGTCGAACGCAACTGTGGCGTCCGGGTGGCCGTGAGTACATCTTTCTCGCGCCCCCCAGGTACTCGACAATTGCGACGACGGCCTCGGAGGGTACCCTGATCTATTGGAACATGGGCGATCCAACACTTCTGGTGATTGAAGATGCCCGCGACCACGCGCTTCTCGTTCGGGTCGCGGCACGACGCGCTCTTCCCGGACTCGACGTGCGAGTGGCGGGGGATGGGCGCGAAGGGATCGCGTACCTGGCGGGTACGCCCCCGTTCCAGGACCGGCGCTCACACCCGATCCCAGACCTGATCATCCTCGATCTACTCATGCCCGATGTCGACGGCTTCGAGGTGCTTGAGTGGATGGGTGACCATCGCTCCCAGATTCCCGTCATCGTTCTGACATCATCAGAGAGCCCGGATCACGAGGAACGCTCCCTAGCACTCGGTGCCAAGGCGTTCTATCGGAAGCCGGGTGAGCTCGATGCGCTCGATGCGGTGGTGCGAGACATTGTTGTCACGTGGATCGACCCCAAGGTCAACGCGCCTCTTCAGTCGGCGGTGTAAGCTCCTCGGGCACGAAGTCCGCCACGTTCGCGTAGACCACGAACGCCCAGATCGCGAGCGCGATCGCGATGATCGCGAGACCCGTGCGGAAGTTGATGCGGGCACCGCGAATCCATTCTAGCATGCGTCACCTCCTCACTGAGTCGCTCGGCGGGGGTCGTCACGTAGAAGCGCGTTGAAGAGCAGTCGGAAGGTCCCGTGCGTTTGCCCCCGATGCTGGACCCGGAGGCCGTACATCAAGATTCTGCCCTCGCCGTACTCCACCTCCAAGATCGCGCCCTTCCCGGCAAGCAGATCTGCGCCATGGAGCAGCCCGCTCATCAAGAGATCATCAGGGTCCGACGCCCAGCGCCCGACCGCATGGACTCGGTCGGCCGAGCCACCGAAGTCTGTCGGCTCATACGCCCGTCCACCGGCCCATTTGCCCGCGACCTCGTCCGGACTCCCGTGCGTCAGGGGGTGATCCGGGTCGAGCTCGACGCGGAGGAGGGACGAGGGTAGGAAGAGATCTTCCGAGCCCACACCTTCAAGGGCGTTGCGTACGGGGACGTCGAAGTGCTCGAGCACCAAGGCGTCGGCGCGCTCCAGCGTGACGAGCGTGCCTCCGGCGCGTACGAACGCCTTGAGGTTCTCCACGCCTTCGTCGCCGATTCCGCCACGATAGTCCGGTGGGGTAGAATCGCTCTCGTCTCCGTTGATCAGCCTTCCGAGCGGAATTTCCGAAGGAATCAGGATGACGTCGAAACGCTCGCGCAGCTCTGGCTGGCGGACATCATCGTTGGAGAGCGAGGTGTACCCGTACTCGAACTCCTCCAGGACTAAGCGGGTCCAGCCCTCGTCCATCGAGCTCGCCCACCCCTGGTAGACGCCAATGCGTGACGCGAGTTGCGGCACGACATCGGATACGCGTGTCGGGTCCCGGCCGATCGCCACACCGGTCTCGGCAGACAGCTCCGTCAACGCGGCGCGCGCAGCGGGGTTGGAGGCCGGTACTAAGAAGACCTCGCCTTCGTCCGTAGTGGCTCGGGAGACGGGAATGCCCGCGTCGAGTAGCCGTGAAGCGACTTGATAGCTGCGCGTGACCCCTGCGTCGAGCGAGTACCAGGTGCTCGCGTCGCCGAGCGCCGGAGCGGTCCAGCCGGAGCTTTCGATGCGCTCGATCCCGCCGACCTCTTCGGCGTCGACACGGATCGCCTCCACACCCATCTGGAGCGGCATCGTGTACGCGGCGCCGTCGTATGAGCGCATGTACGGACCGTCGGGCCACTCGCGTTGTAGTCGTCGATTGCGGGGCTCCAGCAAATCTAGAATCGCAGCGCGACCTGGTTGGGCGCCCAAAACGATCCACGAGCCCGCGGGGAAGTCTCGAGGAGTGACTTCGTCCGATTCGTCGGTCTCTTCGTCGCTGCCCTCTTCGTCGCTGCCCTCTTCGCCGCCTGCACGTGCGCTCCCTTCACCGTCGCCCTCCCCCGCTGCATCGCCCTCCTCGGATGTGTCGCCGTCGCCTGATCCGTCGCCGTCGCCGGCTGCGTCGCCATCGTGGGCCGCGAGCACCATCGTCCCATCTGCCGGACGATCCCAGACCTCCGTCTCCGGCACCGCGGAGAACGCCTCGGTCGCGCGGTGCACCTCGATCCCTTGCAGGATCAACCGATCGACCATCTCAGCTGCCGTGACCGCGTCGACCTGATCGATCGGAATCACGTAGGCGCCCGGACCTTCCGCTTCGCCGAGCGCGATCGTCTCCGAGGCCATCTGCCAGCGTCCCATCACGTAGTGGCGGCTGAAGCGCGCCGCCTGCTCCAGGAAGGAGATCGCCGAGATCATCTGGTAGTCGACGATGTCGCCCAGTGTCCACTCACCCCCCATCCAAGGATCGACGAAGGCCATCTGAAAACCGTACTCGCTCAGGCCGCGACCCGGAGCAGCGCCCCGCTCCAGCGCTTCCAACGCGACCGTGTCCGGACTCGCAATGCGCGCACTCGCCGTCTCCGTCAGGAGTGCGACGATGTTGTGATACCGACCGGTCAAAGCCCCTTCCTGGCCCCAGATGCGGTACATCGAGCCCGTGACTACGCCTTCTTTCCCCTCAGCCTGGAGATCCGCGACCATGCCCCCGCCGATGAAGCGGAGCTGCTGCCACTGCAGCGGATGAACGTCCGGGTTCATCGGGTCGGGATACGGCGGGACGAATATGCGGGGCCCCGAGCTCCCCATCTGATGCTGATCCAGATACAGCTGCGGATAGGCGCGATGGTACATCTCGTCCATCCAGTAGCGCGTCTCGATCAGATTGGCCTGAAAGAAGTCTCGATTGTTGTCGTGACCGGCGAACGGGTGATACAGCCATGGCATCCGAGCGCGCTCATACTCCGTGCCCACGTTCTGCCGATACCAATCCGTCACCAAGATCTGGCCGTCCGGATTCGCGGACGGGATCAGGACCGTCACCACATCATCGAGGATCGCCCGCGTGACCTCGTCATTCCCCGTCACGAGGTCGTACACCAGCTGCACACTCGTCTGCGAGGACCCGATCTCCGTCGAGTGAATGTTGTGGTTGATGACCGCCGTGGCCGGAGTCGAAGAGGCGATCTCCTCCGCGCGTGCCCGGTCGATACGACCGTCGGCGATCTCCTTCGATGCGGCGCGGATCTCCGGAAGACGAGCGAGGTTCGCTGGCGACGACATCGTGACAATCACGAACGGATGCCCGCTCGTGGATGGACCGGCCGTGTCGACCACCACCCGATCCGAGGCATCCGCGATCAGCGTGAAGTAGTCCAGAATCCGGTCCCACCGCGCGAGCTCCTTGTCGGCACCCATCCGGTGTCCGAAGAAGTCGTCCGGAGACGGGATCGCTTGGGCCGAGAGGGACTCGCCGCCAGCGATCCTCCGCCGAGAATCAGGACCAGAAACGCGGCCCGAAGCAGGGTGCAGTTCCGAAGTGCCGTTCGCGATACCACAGATGCCTCCAGGGAGAACCGAGCCCGGACCCATCGATCCGGTGGGGAGCAGCGCAGCAATCTACGGGCGGCCCTCCGGGCGCGGCGAGGGCAGGCCGTCACGCTTCCAGACGCTCGACGACCCGACTATCTTTTGGTTCTGGGGCCATAGCTCAGTTGGGAGAGCGCCTGCTTTGCAAGCAGGAGGTCGTCGGTTCGATCCCGTCTGGCTCCACTTGTGTGTTCCTGGGCGCATGGTGGTATGTCTCCGCCCACGGGCCCCCGCGACGCTCCGTATATGAATGAGCGTTTCGTCGATGCCGGGCCGGGGCTGGAGTTGAGGTGGGATCGGCCGGCGCTGTACGACCGATTGCGACGGCGCATCAGGACTCGACACATGAGTCCGAGGACCGAGACAACCTATCTCTCGTGGGTGCGTCGCTTCGTCGGGTACCACGGCGGCCGCAACCCCATCGGCATGGGCCGCGCCGAGATCGATGAGTTCATAGAGCAACTTGCGGTTAGGCATGGCCTGGGCGCGATCTCTCAGAACCAGGCCTCGTCTGCGATCACCTTCATGTACCGGGAGCTGTTCGGGGCGGACTACCGAGGACCGAAGGGACTCGCGCGCGCAAAGCAACCGTCAGTGTTGCCCAGGTTTGCGAGCCCCAATGAGGTCGAACAAGTCCTAGAGCGCATGCGCGGCCCATTGCGAGTCGCAGCCCTCATTCTGTACGGGTCGGGTGCCAGAGTATCTGAGGCTGTCGCAATTCGAGTGAAGGACTTGGATATGCGATCTGGCGAGCTCGCCATTCGCGCAGGGAAGGGCGCAAAGGACCGGATCACCGTGATTCCGCGAAGCGCCTACGCGGCCCTTCGGGAGCAACTTCGACGGGTCGAGGAATGGCACGTCAACGACCTGGAGCATGGGTCTGGATGGGCGCGCCTCCCGGGCGCCCTCCATAGGAAGGATCCCCGTGCGGGATGGACGCTCGCATGGCAGTTCCTCTTCCCCTCGCGGCGCTTGACTCGAGACCCGAAGACCGGTTGTCGCGGTAGACTGCCCGTGCATGTCTCAACACTTCAACGCGCCGTTAAGGAAGCTTCCCTAGCGGCGGGTGTCGCAACCCCCATCACTTGTCACGTGCTGAGACATTGCTTCGCCACCGAAATGCTCCGATCTGGCTGCGACATTCGCCTTCTCCAGCGGCTCATGGGGCACCGGGACCTGAAGACGACCAGCCGGTACTTACACATCCTCGATCGCCCTGGCATCAACATCATCAGTCCGCTCGATAGGCTGCCCAGCTTCCGCGCGGAGCTGGAGCGTGAAGGGCCGAGATCGGAGTCCGCACCGGAGGAACAGGCTTTCTGACCGGATCCGGATTCGACATAACCCCGATATCCGCGCAACGAGACCGTCTATCGGTCGCGGCCTTTGGCCTGCCCTCGCTCGCTAATTCCAAATCGCTTGCACAGTTTGCAATAGAATTAGAGTTATGCAGAGCGACTACGAACCGTGTACAGGGCTATGAAGCGCACACTACTCGTTGTCACGTTGGCGTCCCTCGTGAGTCTGGGGTGCGAAGCTCCGGTCGTCGAT